>NZ_JBIRSJ010000009.1:142072-532861 GCF_044334165.1 Streptomyces sp. NPDC020845
CAAGTTCGAGCCGTAAACCCCGGCCTCGGTGTCCCGGCCCGAGACCGACGGACGGAGTCCGGCGCAGTGTCCCGAAGCCTGTGAGGCCCTCTGGGCTGAGCGGTGCGAGGGGCGCGTGGGGAGGGGGGATTGAGCCGGATCCGGGTTCGCCGCGTTATCTGGTGACGGTGCGTGGTCTGGGTTACAAGTTCGAGCCGTAAACCCCGGCCTCGGTGTCCCGGCCCGAGACCGACGGACGGAGTCCGGCGCAGTGTCCCGAAGCCTGTGAGGCCCTCTGGGCCGAGCGGTGCGAGGGGCGCGTGGGGAGGGGGGATTGAGCCGGATCCGGGTGCGCCGCGTTATCTGGTGACGGTGCGTGGTCTGGGCTGCAAGTTCGAGCCGTAAGCCGCTACAAGCCGCCGTATGGCTTCACCGAGAGGGCCCTGGAAGTCGCTTCCAGGGCCCTCTCGGTGGTTGCTGTCGGTGCCGTCGGGTCAGTTGCCCGTCGGGGTCGGTTCGCCCGAGGCGATGCCGTTGGTCGGCGTGCCGCTCTCGTTCTCCGCCGCGCCGGACGGCTTGTTGGTCGCCGTGGCGCTGCCGGACGCCGTGGAGCCCGGCTTCTTGGTGCCGGTCTGCTTGCCGGCCGGGGTGGTGGGCGCCGTGGTGGTCGGGGTCGCGGTCGGCATCTGCGACGGGCCCCAGTCCTCGAAGTAGTGCGTCGCCGGAACCACGAACGCCGTGATCGGCACATCGCCCGTCTTGCTGAGGTCGAAGACGATCCGCTGCGCGTCGCCGTTCCTGGGGGCCTCGCGCCCGTTCTCGATGACCGCGGAAGGGTTGCCCTTGCCGCCGAGGAGCACCGAGCCGCCGGCCGGGATGATGACCGCGCCTCTGCCCTTGGCCGGGGACACCTTCACCTTGGTGCTGGTCCCGGGGAGGGTGATGGCCTTGAGGGTCTGGTTGTCCCCGCCGTTGTTGAAGATCTTGGCCGTGATGACGGCCGGGCCCTTCGCCTTGCGGTCCGGCTGGGTCACGATGGTGGCGTTCTGGATCTTGATATCGCCGATGGACGTCGCGGCGTTGTCCGGCTTGACCTGCAGCGTCTGCGCGTTGTCCCCGGCCGCGCAGGCGGAGAGCGGGGCGACCGAGACCACGAGGGCGGCGGCGGCGAGGGCGCCGCGTCGAAGGCTGCTGCTCACGGCGGCGGCATCTCCTAAGGGCTAGGTAAAAGTTGGATCAGCGGGCTTAGGTTACCGATCCCCCCGTCCGGGGCCGCACCCGACCCACCCGGGGCCGCACCCGACCCACCCGGGGTTGCCCCTGCCCGACCGGCGCGCCGCCCGGCCAGCGCCCGGCCCGCCGCCCGGGGCACCGTGGGCGGGTGCCCCGGCCCGCCGCCCGGGGCACCGCCCACGGCCGTGGAGAGACCGCAGAGAGGCCGTCGCCAAGGACGCCGCGCGATGCGATCTTCAGCTTCCCGGATCCACTTCTGACGTGCGTGTCTGATGCACGTCTGATGTGCGCGGCGAATATCGGTCCGGTGGTGGAAGGGGCGATTATCGGTAAGGAATGTGTGGACGTCCGAGAATTGATCAACACTCTTGATCCACTCTTGATCCACCCCTGATCCACTCTGGCGTGATCAATTCGGGAAAGACGATGGGATCACTCGCTCCAGGCCCGAACGGAGTAGCGGAAGTCCTTCGACTGGACTCCGGCAAAACGGGACGTAAGGTCACTCGTGAGGGGCTGTTGAGGGGTGTAACGTACGGGTTTCGCTACGCCCGTGCAGCCGCTCCCACCTGCGAATACCCGCTTCCGCAGGCCCCGCCCAGCACGTTCCGCCCGCTGTTGTCAAGCCCCGAGATATGCCCTGACCTGCGAAAACGCCATTCAGAAGAAGGCGTTCCCGTGTTACCCTGGATAGCCACGGAAGGGGTACCTGTCACATGACGTTCAAGGTTGGCGACACCGTGGTCTATCCCCATCACGGGGCCGCGCTGATCGAGGCCATCGAAACTCGCCAGATCAAAGGCGTGGACAAGACCTACTTGGTGCTGAAGGTCGCTCAGGGTGATCTGACGGTTCGTGTGCCGGCGGACAATGCGGAGTTCGTCGGTGTGCGTGATGTGGTCGGCCAGGACGGGCTGGACCGGGTCTTCGAGGTGTTGCGCGCACCGTACGCCGAAGAGCCGACGAACTGGTCCCGTCGCTACAAGGCAAATCTCGAGAAGCTCGCCTCCGGCGACGTTATCAAGGTCGCCGAAGTGGTGCGCGACCTGTGGCGCCGAGAGCGGGAGCGCGGACTCTCCGCCGGTGAGAAGCGCATGCTTGCCAAGGCACGCCAGATCCTGGTGAGTGAGCTCGCCCTCGCTGAGAACACCAACGAGGACAAGGCCGAGGCCCTGCTCGACGAGGTCCTCGCGTCCTGACACATAGATGCCGCGGTGCCCGAGTGATCCAGACATTGTCTGTCGCCGGGCGCTGCGGCATGTGCGCATGCTGGTGTCGCCGAAGATTCCGGTGCCCTGAAGTGCCCTGAAATCCGGCCCACTGTCACCACGGCCGATGCTCCGGCCGACTGCCTGCCGGCTCCGCGCCGACGGTGTTGGTGTGCCGGGCCCGGGCAGCTGACTCGACCAGTCGTCACGGAAGGGGCTGGTCGGGGCATCGCGCCCGGCACGCTGTGGCCATACCCATTTCGGTCGAGGAAGCAAACCTGAACGCCAACTCAATGTCCGTCTCAGGGCAGTCCGTGAATCCCGGGGGCAGCGAGAGCCCCGCCCGCCCCACCCGTACCGCCGCCGTGATCCCGGCCGCGGGCCGCGGGGTGCGGCTCGGGCCCGGCGCGCCCAAGGCGCTGCGTCCGCTCAGCGGTACGCCGATGCTGATCCACGCCGTCCGCGCGATGGCCCGGTCCCGTTCCGTCGCGCTGGTCGTCGTGGTCGCCCCGCCGGACGGGGCCGATGAGGTCCGCCGGCTGCTCGACGCCTATCCGCTGACCGGAACCACCGACGTGGTCGTGGTGCCGGGCGGTGAGACCCGCCAGGAGTCCGTGCGGCGCGGCCTGGCCGCCGTACCCGAGGACGTCGCTTGCGTCCTCGTCCATGACGCGGCGCGCCCGCTGGTCCCCGTCGACACCGTGGACGCGGTCGTCGCCGCCGTACGGGAGGGGGCACCCGCCGTCGTCCCGGCGCTGCCGCTCGCCGACACCGTCAAGCAGGTCGAGCCGCGCACCGGCGACCGGGCCGGGGAGCCCGAGCCGGTGGTCGGCACCCCGGACCGCGCGCTGCTGCGCGCCGTACAGACCCCGCAGGGCTTCGACCGGGCCACGCTGGTCGAGGCGCACGAGAAGATCGCCCTGGAGGGCGAGGGCGCGACGGACGACGCCGGGATGGTGGAGCGTCTTGGGGCCGAGGTCGTGGTCGTGCCCGGCCATGAGGAGGCGTTCAAGGTGACCCGGCCGCTGGATCTGGTGCTGGCCGAGGCCGTGCTCGCCAGGAGGAGGGCCACCGATGGCTTCTGAGGATTCCGGACCCTCTGAGGTCCATGGCGCGTCCCTCGCCGGGATGCCGCTCGTGGGTATCGGCACGGATGTGCACGCCTTCGAGAAGGGCCGCGAGCTGTGGTGCGCGGGTCTGCTGTGGGAGGGCGATGAGTACGGAGGGTACGGCCTGGCCGGGCACTCCGACGGCGACGTCGCCGCGCACGCCGCCTGTGACGCGCTGTTCTCCGCCGCCGGGGTCGGTGACCTCGGCGCGCACTTCGGCACCGACCGCCCCGAGTGGGCCGGGGCCTCGGGGGTCACCCTGCTGGCCGAGGCCGCCCGGATCGTCCGCGCCGCGGGGTTCGAGATCGGGAATGTGGCGATCCAGGTGATCGGCGTACGCCCGAAGATCGGCAAGCGGCGGGACGAGGCGACGAAGGCCCTTTCGGCGGCGGTCGGGGCGCCCGTGGCGATTTCGGGCACCACCACCGACGGCCTGGGTCTCACCGGCCGTGCGGAGGGACTCGCGGCGATCGCCACGGCCCTGGTGGTGCGGACGGCCTAGCCGCCCCCGGCATGGGCAAGGGAAGTCGCTCCGGCGAGCGGTTCGGCCGGACGGTTCCGCGGCCGGAGCGTCCCAAGTGTCACGCTTCTGTGTCCCTGTGGCCCTAGGGTCCCGGGGCACTGCCGCGTTCCGTCTACCCTTGATGCGTGACTATTCGCCTGTACGACACCAGCGCCCGGCAGATCCGTGACTTCAACCCGCTCACGCCGGGCTGCGTCTCGATCTACCTGTGTGGCGCGACCGTGCAGGCCGCCCCGCATATCGGGCACATCAGGTCGGGGCTCAACTTCGACATCATGCGCCGCTGGTTCAGCTACCGCGGCTACGACGTGACGTTCATCCGCAACGTCACCGACATCGACGACAAGATCATCGCGAAGTCGGCGGAGCAGAACCGCCCCTGGTGGGCGATCGGCTATGAGAACGAGCGCGCGTTCAACTCCGCGTACGACATCCTCGGCTGCCTGCCCGTGACCTATGAGCCCCGGGCCACCGGCCATGTGCCGGAGATGATCGAAATGATGCGGGGGCTGATCGAGCGGGGCCATGCCTACGCCGCCGAGGGCAGCGTCTACTTCGACGTGCGCTCGTACCCCGGCTATCTCCAGCTCTCCAACCAGGAGCTGGACGGGCTGCGCCAGCCCTCCGGCGAGGGTGAGTACGGCAAGCGCGATCCGCGTGACTTCGCCATGTGGAAGGCGGCCAAGCCCGGCGAGCCGAGCTGGGAGACCCCGTGGGGGCGCGGCCGGCCCGGCTGGCACCTGGAGTGCTCGGCGATGGCCCATAAGTACCTGGGCTCCGCCTTCGACATCCACGGCGGCGGCGTCGACCTGATCTTCCCGCACCATGAGAACGAGATCGCGCAGGCCAAGGCGTACGGCGACGACTTCGCGACGTACTGGACGCATAACGCCTGGGTGACCATGAGCGGCGAGAAGATGAGCAAGTCGCTCGGCAATTCGGTGCTGGTCTCCGAGATGGTCAAGCACTGGCGCCCCATCGTGCTGCGCTACTACCTCGGCACCCCGCACTACCGCTCCATGATCGAGTACAGCGCGGAGTCGCTGCGCGAGGCCGAGTCCGCGTTCGCGCGCATCGAGGGCTTCGTACAGCGGGTCACCGAGAAGGCCGGGAAGGTCGTTCCGCCCGCGCCCGAGGTGCCGCCCGCGTTCGCGGAGGCGATGGACGACGACTTCGGCGTCCCGCAGGCGCTCGCGGTCGTCCACACCACCGTCCGCCAGGGGAACTCCGCCCTGACCGCCGACGACAAGGAGGCGGCGGTCGCGCGGCTGGCCGAGGTGCGCGCCATGCTCGGCGTGCTGGGCCTCGACCCGCTCGACGAGCACTGGGCGGGCGGCCCGGACCGGGGTGAGGATCTGCACGGCGTGGTCGACTCGCTCGTACGGCTGGTCCTGGAGCAGCGGCAGGCCGCGCGGACCCGTAAGGACTACGCGACGGCGGACGCCATCCGCGATCAGCTTCAGCAGTCGGGGCTGGTCATCGAGGACACCCCGAGCGGGCCTCGCTGGGAGCTCGGCTCGCGCTGACCCCGGCGGCCCCGCCCCGACCGACCGACCCACCGACGCGGTGCGCCCCGGCACACCCCTACGACATGACCCAAGCAGGCAGCCGCCGGACCAGGCCCGGGGGCGCAGCCGCGCGAAGCCGTGAGGCCCGTCAGGGCCGGGCGGCCGGCGGGCGGCCACGGATGAGGAACAGGTGAACCCCATGGCCGGCAACAGCCAGCGCAGGAACCGTCGCACCGCCAACAAGAAGGGCGCGACGGTCGGCAGCGGCGGCAAGCGGCGCCGGGCTCTGGAAGGCAAGGGCCCCACCCCGCCCGCCGAGATGCGCAAGGGCCATGCCAAGCAGCGCGTCGCCCAGGCGCGCGCCAAGCAGGCGGCCCGCCGCCCGGCCCCGCGGCGCGGCGGCGGCAAGGGTACGAACGAGCTGGTCGTCGGGCGTAACCCGGTCGTCGAGGCGCTGCGCGAGGGCGTCCCGGCCAGCACGCTGTACGTCCAGCAGTTCATCGACAGCGACGAGCGGGTGCGCGAGGCGCTGAAGCTCGCGGCCGACCGCGGCGGTATCCACCTCATGGAGGCCCCGCGCCCCGAGCTGGACCGGATGACCAACGGGCTCAACCACCAGGGGCTGGTGCTCCAGGTGCCGCCGTACGAGTACGCGCACCCCGAGGACCTGCTCGACGCCGCGGCCGAGGAGGGCCAGGATGCGCTGATCGTGGCCCTCGACGGGGTCACCGACCCGCGCAACCTGGGCGCCGTGGTGCGCTCGGTGTCGGCGTTCGGTGGCCATGGCGTGGTGGTGCCGGAGCGGCGCGCGGCCGGGATGACGGCGGGGGCGTGGAAGACCTCGGCGGGCACCGCGGCGCGTACGCCGGTGGCGCGGGCGACCAACCTCACGCGCGCGCTGGAGGCGTACAAGAAGGCTGGCCTGATGGTGGTCGGGCTCGACGCGGACGGCGACACCGAGGTGCAGAACGCCGAGGTGCTGGACGGTCCGGTGGTGATCGTGGCCGGCAGCGAGGGCAAGGGGCTGTCCCGGCTGGTCGCCGAGACCTGCGACGTCCTGGTGCGCATCCCGATGCCCGGCGGCGCCGAATCGCTGAACGCGGGCGTGGCGACGGGTGTCGTGCTGTACGAGGTGGTCCGGCACCGGAGCTGAGCGGTCCGGCCCGCGGTCGGGCTTCCGGTCCGGCCCCCGGTCGGGTTCCCGGTCCGCCCCCCGGTCCGGCACCCCGTCCGGCACCGTTCGGGCTCCCGGTCCGGCACCCCGTCCGGCCCTCGGTCGGGCTCCCGGCCCGCCCCCGGTCCGGCACCCCGTCCGGCACCGTTCGGGCTCCCGATCCGGCACCCGGGCCGCCCCGGGTCCGGCTCCAGGCCCGCCCCCGGAGCTGAAGCGATCATGGTCTGAGGGGTCTCACATGATCATGGCTTGACGGGCCTCGGACACCTCGGGGCGGTCACGGCAGTGTCCTATCCGCGCGTCACTCGGTTAGTTGAGCGTGGAGACCAGAACACCCCGCACGCCCTTGGGGGGACGCGCACCGGGTTTTGACGACGAGCCACGGCTGACCATGGCCAAGGTGCCGAGCGATCCGGCACAGGTCACCGTCAATCCCGCGAGCTTCCGGGTGCAGCTCGCCGCCCCGGTGGTGAGCGACGCGCTGGCGGACACGACGCGGCTCGCCCGCGTCCCGGCCGCCGCCCGGCGCCGCCCGCCCGTGGTCTGGAGCGGCCGCACCCGGCCCGGCGGCGACGCGGACACCACCCGGCTGCTGCAGGCCGTGCGGTACGCGGGGGTGGGACTCGCAGAAAAAGGGGCCAAGGGGGACGGCGCCTCCGGCGTCGGGGACGGCGGCGATGACGTGGCCGCCACCCAGGTGCTGCCGCGGCTCGCCTTCGACGACGGCCCGCCCACGGTCATCGGCCCGCGCCGAAGCCCGTACGCCGAGCGGGGGCGCGCCCCGGCGGCAGCCGGTGGAGTGCCCCCGCAGGCGGGGGAGCGGCGGGCGGCCGGGGGGCGGACCGCTGAAGGGCGGGCGGCCCGGAGCGGGAGCCGGGGCGCCGAGGTGCCGCGACCGCGCCGCCACGCCGAGTCCGTACGGCACGGCTACTACCCCGGCCGCCGGATGAACCTGGGCGTGGTGCTGCTCCCGCTGCGCGTCTTCCTCGGCCTCATCTCCATCTACGCCGGTATGGGCAAGCTCTCCGACCCGGTCTACTTCGACGGCGGCGAGCGCGGCTCGATGGTCACCTGGCTGCGTTCGCTGCGCCCCTGGGCGATCGCCGAGCCGCTGCGCGACTTCGCGCTCGGGCATCCGGTGGGTGCGGGTCTGACGGTGGCCTTCCTACAGGTCGTGGTCGGGGTGCTGACGGTGCTGGGGCTGTGGCAGCGGCTGGCGGCCTTCTTCGGCGCGTCGCTGTCGGCCGCGCTGATCCTGACCGTGAGCTGGCGGACCGTACCGGTGTACGACGCGCCGGACATCATCTACCTCGCCGCCTGGAGCCCGCTGATCATTGCCGGCGCCCCGGTGTACTCGACGGACGCCCGGCTCGCGGGCGAGGCGTGGCGGCGGCTTGGGCCGCGGGTCGGGCTGTGGGCGCTGCGGCGGCGGGTGCTGCGCCGGGGCGGCTTCATGGCGATGATCGTGGTCGGGATGACGCTGCTGCTCGGCTCGATGCTCGGCGGTGCCGTACGGGCCTCGGAGACGGTGCGCGGACCGGCGCCGAGCGACACCCCGACGAACAACCTGCCCGGTTCGCCGCTGCCCCGGCGGGCCGACGAGAGCCCCAGCGGCGCCACCCGCGGCCCCCTCGGCGCGGGCGGGGCGCCGTCCCCGCGCGCCCCGCGGACCAGCCCGACCGCCCCGTCGGCGGCCTCCTCCACGGGCTCGCCCAGCGCGTCGGCCCCGGCAGGCAGTTCCCACCGCCCCCGCCCGTCGCACAGCGGCGCGCGGACCGCCCCAGGGCAGCCGCGGCGGCCCGCAGCCGACCCGGAGACCACGGAAGGGCCGTCGTCGGCGGGCGGGCGGACCGGCCGGGGCGGCCGGGGCGGTCTCGGCATCGGCGAGGGCGAGACCTGGCCCGAGGCGGTCACGGGCAGCGGCGGCACGTCCGGCGACTCGTACGGCTACGGCGAGAGCTCCCCGGAGAGCGGCGGCGGGGCCCTCGGCGGGCTCCTCGGCTGACGCGGCGGTCGGCTGGCGCGGGGGTCGGCGCCGACGCGCCGCGATATTGGCGTCGCGCCACGGTCTCGCTGATGTGCCGCCACCCGGCTGACGCCTCGGCCCGGCCCAGGCAGTGCCTGGGCCGGGCCGACCGCTGTCCGGGCGTTGTCCGACCGCTGTCCGGGCGCGGCTGCCGCGGGGCCGCTGCCGCGGGGCGCGGCGCTCCTCAGCAGCGCACGGCTCCAGGGCCGCGGCCGACCGCGGCGCCCGGGCCGCGGCCCGGATCATCACGCGCGTGAGCTCGTGAGCCGGCGCTCATGCGCGCTGTGCGGCGGGGGCCTGGCCCAGTGTGCCGTGCGGCGGCGATCCGGCGGCCAGCTCCTTGGCGGCCTCGGTCAGGTCCTTGGCCGTGTCGATGGCGCGCCAGTACGCGCCGTGGGGCAGCGGGAACCCGGCCAGCCGGCGCTCGCGGGCGAGCCGGGGGAAGGTGGTGCGCTCGTGGTCCCCGCGGTCGGGGAGCAGCGCGGTGAAGTCGGCGGAGAAGACGTAGACGCCGGCGTTGATGAGGTACGGCGACGGCGGCGCCTCGATGAAGTCGAGGACATGGCCGAACTCGTCGGTCTCCACCGCGCCCCAGGGGATGCGCGGGCGGGCCAGGGCGAGCGTGGCGACGGCGTCGCGCTCGCGGTGGAAGTCGGCCATGTCGCGGAGCGAGAAGCGGGTCCAGATGTCGCCGTTGGTGGCGTACCAGGACCGGTCGGGGTGCGGGAGCGACGCGGCGGCGAACTTGAGACCGCCGCCGCGGCCCAGCGGCTCCTTCTCGACGACCGTCGTCACCCGCAGCGGCAGATCCGCCGACTCCAGCCAGTCCTGGAGCACCGCCGCGAGGTGGCCGCAGGAGACGACGGCGTCGGTGACGCCCTCGGCGGCCAGCCAGGCGAGCTGGTGGCCGATGATCGGGGTGCCGGTGCCTGGGATCTCGACCATGGGCTTGGGCCGGTCGTCGGTGTACGGGCGCAGCCGCGAGCCCTGGCCTCCGGCCAGAACGACGGCTTGTGTGGGGCGCGCGGGCAGTGGGTGCCGCGCCGCGGTGCGGGCGTCATCTGTCATGGGCCGCACGATATGCGGGACCGCCGAGAACATAAGGGTGGGGGCGGCCGGCCGCGTCAGCGGCGGGCCCGGGTGACGCCGGTCGCGTACGAGGTGTCGCAGACCGGACGGGAGTAGGCCTGGGCGCGGTCCGTGCCGCCGTACTTGGCGACCGCCGCGCGGCCGAGCGCGCGGGCGATGGAGGCGCAGTGCCTGGCCAGCGAGGGCCGCTCGGATGTGGCGACTTGGAGATGGGTGAGGGCCACGCCCGGGTCCTTCTCCTGGAGTTCGGCGAGCAGCCGGTCGCGCAGCGCCTCGTGCGGGGCGCGGTGGGCGGCGCGGGTGGATGCCTTGTCGGAGGAGGCGGTGAGGATCTGCGACCCGGCCCCCGGGGAGGCCCACGGGACGCGGGTGACGGCGAGCGTCCCGGAGAGGACGAGGACGACGGGGAGGACGAGGGCGAGAGTTCTGCCGATGCGGCGGGCTGCGGTGTTCAAGACGTTCCTCGCGGTTCGTGGCCGTACCGACCGCCCGTATGCGGACGGTCGGTACGTAGGGGACTGCGGTACGCGGCGATCGTAGCGAGGAGCGATGATTTGGCGACATTTAGTCACCGTTTTGGGGGACCAGATACGCCAGAGAGGGGGGTGGGCCTTGACGGGTTGGGGTGAAATGCCCGATCTGTGAGGGTATTTATCTGTCGGGCTATTTGTCGATACAGCAACAGGCGCCGCCCGTCCGCACAGAGGCGGACGGACGGCGCCGTGCAGTCAATCGGATTGTCGCGCGCTCAGTCGCTCACGCGCTCAATCGGCTCGGGCGGTCAGTCGCTGAGCCGCTCGCCCGTGGACGTCGAGAAGACGTGGGTCTCGCCCGGGCGCGGGACGACGTGCAGCTGGGCGCCCTTCTCCGGCACCTGGCGGCCGTTGACCCGGACGACCAGGTCCTTGACCTCGCCGCCGACCTCGGCGGTGCCGTAGACGTAGCCGTCGGCGCCGAGTTCCTCGACGACGTTGACGGTGACGGCCAGACCGGCCGGGGCGTCCTTGCTCTCCTTGGTGAGGGCCTTGGCGGCGGCACCGCCCTCCTCGACCACGTCGAAGTGCTCGGGGCGGACGCCGACGGTGACCGTGCGGTCGCCCTTGTCGGACGCGGCGCTCAGCGCCTCACGGCTGACCGGGACGACGCTGTTGCCGAACTTCACGCCGCCGTCGGTGATCGGCACCTCTACCAGGTTCATCGCCGGGGAGCCGATGAAGCCCGCGACGAACAGGTTGTTGGGGCGGTCGTACATGTTGCGCGGCGAGTCGACCTGCTGGAGCAGCCCGTCCTTGAGGACGGCCACCCGGTCGCCCATGGTCATGGCCTCGACCTGGTCGTGGGTGACGTACACGGTGGTGATGCCCAGCCGGCGCTGCAGGCTGGCGATCTGGGTACGGGTCTGCACACGGAGCTTGGCGTCCAGGTTGGACAGCGGCTCGTCCATGAGGAAGACCTGCGGCTCACGCACGATCGCGCGGCCCATCGCGACACGCTGCCGCTGACCACCGGAGAGCGCCTTGGGCTTGCGGTCCAGGTACTCGGTGAGGTCCAGGATCTTGGCCGCTTCCTCGACCTTCTGCCGGATCTCCGTCTTGTTGACGCCGGCGATCTTCAGCGCGAAGCCCATGTTCTGGGCCACGGTCATATGCGGGTACAGCGCGTAGTTCTGGAACACCATCGCGATGTCCCGGTCCTTCGGCGGAAGGTGGGTGACATCGCGGTCGCCGATCCGGATCGAGCCGCCGTTGACGTCCTCGAGGCCGGCGAGCATCCGTAGGGAGGTGGACTTGCCGCAGCCGGAGGGGCCGACGAGAACGAGGAACTCGCCGTCCTCGATGTCGATCTCGAGCTGATCGACGGCGGGCTTCTCAGTGCCCGGGTAGATCCGGGTCGCCTTGTCGTACGTAACCGTGGCCATGCTGATCTGGTCCCTTCACCGGCAGGAACGTGCCGGACGATCCGAGTAAAGGCAGGGGTCTAGTCCACTTGCGCGGACTGGCCGCGACCTTAACTCGGAGTGGGGCTCCCTGTCTCTACCTGTGCTGACCAAACTTTGGGCGAGCGGAGAATTTCGAACGGATCACCCCCTCGGCGTGGGTACACTGCTGGGGACGCGCCGACTTAGCTCAGCTGGTAGAGCACCGCTCTTGTAAAGCGAAGGTCGTCGGTTCGAGCCCGACAGTCGGCTCCGCGAGCGCACGGCCCTTCGTGGCGAACCACGGAGGGCCGTTCGTCTCGCCCCTCACACCCATCCCGTGCCCCGGGTTCCCGTCTCGGCTGTCAACAAATTGCCAGCCGCGCCCCCGCGTGATCGCCCACCGTTGCCCTCCGAGTGCGCTGCGCATTCGGAGCGGGGTCACCTGGGGCGGAGTTTCCGGGTCGGAGTGCAGCTTGTTGACAATCCCGTGGCTGCCGCGCCGTGGCGTTAAGTAGAAGCGGCACAAAAGTGGGCGATTTTACTTGATCTTTACCAACTGTAGTGCGTTGACTGGCTTGCTGAGGGCGAACTAATCTCCCGCCGCAGGGGCTTGTACGGCCTTTCCAGCCACAATCCACCTACTGGACACGGGCTTCTCGACTGCGGGGAAGAAGGGCTACTCGCGGGTTGAGGACCGGTGGGTAACGGTGGCGCGGAAGTTCGTGATGCGGAAGTTCGTGATTCTGATCGGCGGCTGTGTCATTGCGGATTCAATTACGGGGCGGCCGCCGATCGCCTTCGCGGCCGTTCTCGGTGACTTGGGACGGTCGGCAGCAACCGACGGGTATGCGACGGACGGGTCGTGTGCCGCATGGGGGAGTCATGGCTGAACTGTCCATGTCCAAACTGTCCATGTCCAATACAAAGGAAGAGCCGGCGGCGTCCATGCTCGGTGCCCCGGCCCAGTCCCCGCCGATGGTGCTGGCCACCGACGGCCCCGCCGTCAGACAGGCCATCGGGCAGCTCCTGTCGCGCGCCCGGCACAGCATCAGTCTGATCGTGCCCGGCACCTTCGAGCGGGCCAAACCGATCCTCCCGCTGATGGGCCGGTTCACCGCCGTCGCGGGCACCGGGGTCACCGTGCGGGTGCTCTGCGCCCCGCAGGTCCTGGCCCCGCTCGGCATCCTCGCCGCCGCGCGGCGCGGCCCGCTGGGCTATGAGGTCCGGGTCGCGGACGTGGATCTGCAGGGGACCGTGATCGCCGACGGCAGGGCCGCCTTCGGCCGGTCGGGCGGCGAATGCGGCGGCCGGTACGCGACCTTCAACTACGACCCCGCCTCGGTCCGCGCGCTGGACCTGATGTTCGCCGGGGCCTGGGGCAGCGCGATGCCGCTGGACGAGCATCAGCGCCTGGCCGACCGGCTGCGCTCGGACTCGGTACGGATGATCCTGGAGCGCCTGCGCGAGGGTCACACGGACGATGTGGCGGCGCGCCAGATCAGGGTCTCGCTGCGCACGTACCGCCGCCATGTCGCGGCGATCATGCGTGACGTCGGGGCCAACTCCCGCTTCCAGGCCGGGGTGCGCGCCGTCGAACTGGGGCTGTTGTCGGACGTCGACTGACGTGACCGGGCACGAGGAGGGCGGCGTCGAAAACGAGCTGGCCGAGCAGGCCATCGCCCAGGAACTCCTGGCGGTACGCGCGCTCATAGCATCCACGGTCGCCGCATCAGCCGCGGCTGCCGAATCCGTCGTCGGCGATTCCGGGGCCGGTGATTCCGGCTCTGGTGAATCCGGTTCCGGCCAATCCGGTTCCGGCCAATCCGCGGCCGGTCAATCCGGTTCCGGTGATTCCGGGGCGGCCGAATCCGCGGCCGACCAGGGCGCCGGGCGACCGCGGGGGAACTCCTGGGTCGCGGCGGTGGAAACGGACGAGGAAGAAATTCGAACGGCTGCCGAAGAGCTGATCCGGGAGGCCGGGGGGAATGTCGACGTGGTGCTCGCGGCGGAGGCCGCGCATGTCGGTGCGCTGCATTCCGTACTGAGCGAATGGCTCCGCTCCGGCGGCGAGGACGTGAGAACACGTGTTCTGTGCGCCCAGAACTCACTCGACTGGAATTTTGTGCGACGGCACGCCAGGGACCGGCGGCATCTGGAGGTCCGGGTCGCCCGGATTCCGCTCCTCGCCGCGTTCATCGTCGACGGCCGCGCCGCGCTGGTGTGCGCCGACTCCGCGGTCGGCCGCCGGGCCTCCGCCATCCGCGACCCGGGGGTCATCGAGACCCTGCAGACCCTCTTCGACGGCATCTGGCGCAATGCGGTGGTGGTGAACGAGCGGGTCGACTTCGGCGACCACCCCCGGATGGAGATGGTGCGGCCGATCCTGGAGTGGCTGAGGCTCGGCGTCACCGACGAGGTCGCCGCGCGCGAGCTGTCGGTCTCGGTGCGCACATATCGCCGCTATGTCGCCGAGATCATGGCCCTGCTGGGTGCGAGCTCCCGGTTCCAGGCCGGGGTGCGCGCCGCTGAGCTGGGGCTACTGCCGGTCACACCCCCCGGGGACGCCCAGCGGGACCCGCCGCGAGACCCC
The DNA here is from genome assembly GCF_044334165.1 of Streptomyces sp. NPDC020845. NCBI lineage: Bacteria > Bacillati > Actinomycetota > Actinomycetes > Kitasatosporales > Streptomycetaceae > Streptomyces > Streptomyces sp. NPDC020845. The sequence continues at coordinate 156,430 of NZ_JBIRSJ010000009.1, forward strand.
CCGCGCCACCGGCGCTGAGCCGGTGGCGAGGAGGGCGGTGACCGTGGCCGGTTGAGGTGCTGGCAGCTTCCTGTAGGCGCGTTGCGGGTGCTCTGGGCGTCCGGCTAGACATGATGAACTGACCTGACGAAAGCCGTAGTTGCGGACGGTCCTGGCGCATGGGAGTGACCGGCCCGACAAGGAGGCACTCTTATGACGATTTCAACTCCCGAAATGTTGGTGACGAGTCACCGGAAGACGACTCGGGGAAACACGGCTCCGGCCGCCCCCGCCGCCCCGGAAAGGATGACTCCGGAACGGATATCTCCAGACCGGACCTCTCCAGACCGGACCTCCCCGGACCGGACCTCCCCGGAGCAGCTGCTGAGCGGGGTCGGTGTGCTCGACAAGGCATCGCTGCTGCTCGGTGTCCTGGAAGCGGGCCCGGCCTCGCTGGCCAGGCTGGTCTCCGCCACCGGCCTCAAACGCCCCACCGTGCACCGGCTGGTGCTCGCCCTGGAGCGGCTGCGGCTGCTGGCCCGGGACGCACAGGGCCGCTTCATCCTGGGGCCGAGGCTCGGGCTGATGGCCCTGGAGGCATGTCGGGACCACCTGGCGACGACGGCGGAGCCCGTGCTGAGCGAGTTGCGCGATGTGACCGGCGCCAGCGCCCGGCTCTACCGGCGCCGCGGATATATGCGTATCTGCGTCGCCGAGGCCGCGGTGGCCGGCAACCCGGTCGCACAGGACCGGGTGCCGGTCGGCGCCGCCCTGCCGATGAACGCCGGCCCCGTCTCCCAGGTGCTGCTGGCCTGGGAGCGGCCCGAGGATCTGTACGAGGGGCTGCGCGGCGCCCAGTTCACCGCCGCCACGCTCTCCGGTGTACGGCGCCAGGGCTGGGCCCAGAGCGTCGGCGGGCGGGAGCACGGGATAGCCGCCGTGGCGGCCCCGGTGCGCGGCCCCGGCGGCCGGGTGGTCGCCGCGCTATCGATCTCCGGGCCCATCGGGCGGATGTCCAACGCCCCGGGCCGGGTCTACGGCAGCGCGGTGATCGACGCGGCGGTACGGCTCGGCAGCGGTTTCCAGCGCTGAGGTCGGGGGCCGCCGCCTGTTGCGGGGTTGCCCCCTGCCGCCGGGGCCGCCCTCTGCCGCCGGGGCCGCCCCCTGTCGCGGGGTGGCCACCGCTGCGGGATGCTGTGCGCATGCCGACGCCCGCTGAGCAGCAGCTCGCCCCCATGACCCTTGAGGACTACACCGCCCGGATGTCCCGGGCGGCCCGCACCGCCGCCGACGCCGGGCTGGCCGGGCTGGTGGTCACCCCCGGCCCGGACATGGTCCATCTGTGCGGTTACCGCCCCCCGGCGGAGACCGAGCGCCTCACCGCCCTGATGCTCGTCCCGGGGCAGACGCCCCGGCTCCTGGTCCCCCTGCTGGAGCGGCCGGACGCGCTGGCCGCGACCGGCGTGGGCGCGACCGAGGTGACCGGCTGGACCGACGGCGGCGACCCGTACCGGACGGCGGCGGACATGCTGCCGCCGCGCGGCCGTTACGGGATCTCCGACGAGACCTGGGCCGTCCACCTGCTCGGCCTCCAGCGCGTTCTGCCGGACACCTCCTACTCCGCGATCGGCGAGGCGCTGCCCATGCTGCGCGCGGTCAAGGACACCCACGAGGTGCAGCGGCTCGCGTCCGCGGGGGCGGCGGCCGACGCGGCGTACGAGGAGATCGTGCAGGTCCGCTTCGCCGGGCGGCGGGAGCGCGATATCGCCGCCGACCTCAGCGCGCTGCTGCTGCGGTACGGCCACAGCCAGGTCGACTTCACGGTCGTGGGCTCGGGCCCCAACGGCGCCAACCCGCACCACGAGGCCGGGGAGCGGGTGATCGAGGAAGGCGACATGGTGGTGCTGGACTTCGGTGGCCTCAAGGACGGCTACGGCTCCGACACCACGCGTACGGTGCACGTCGGCGAGCCGACGAAGGAAGAGCGCAAGGTCCACGACATCGTGCGCGAGGCACAGCAGGCGGCGTTCGAGGCGGTCCGGCCGGGGGCGGCCTGCCAGGACATCGACCGGGTGGCGCGCCAGGTGATCAACGAGGCGGGCTACGGCGAGTACTTCATCCACCGCACCGGCCACGGCATCGGCGTCACGACGCATGAGCCGCCCTATATGGCGGAGGGCGAGCAGCTGCCGCTGGTGCCGGGGATGTGCTTCTCGATCGAGCCGGGGATCTATCTGCCGGGGCGGTTCGGGGTGCGTATCGAGGACATCGTGACCTGCACGGAGACGGGCGGGCGGCGGCTGAACAACACGGCCCGGGAGCTGCGGGTCGTGGCCTGAGAACGGAGCGGATACGGGAGGGGGCCCGGGGCCGGTGCCGCTCTCCCCTCGTGCAGCGGCACCGGCCCCGCGGGCCCGGTCTGGTGGCGGCGCCGGGACGGTTACGGCACCAGGACGACCTTGCCCGTCGTGGCGCGCGTCTCCAGGGCCCGGTGGGCGGCCGCCGCCTCGGCGAGGGGGAAGCGGTGCACCCCTGGGACGAGACGGCCGGCCGCGGCCTCGGCCATGGAGCGCTCCTCCAGCGTGCGGATCGGGTCCGGCCCGCCGGCCTTCGCCAGCATCGGCGGGCCGAGCACGACCTGTGAGGTGATGCCGCGGGCCGTCAACTCCTCCTCGCTGAACTCCAGCGGGCCGCCACCGCCGGTGAGCAGCCCGCCCGAGGACCAGCCGAAGACGAGGTGACGGCCGCCGGGGCCGAGCAGGTCCACGGCCGCGCGGCCGGGCTCCCCGCCGACGCCGTCGAACAACACGGTCGCGGCCCGGCCGCCGAGGGCCGCCCGGACCTGGTCCGGCCAGCCCGGGTCCGTGTAGTCGACGGCGATGTCGGCGCCCAGTTCGCGCACCCGCGCCACCTTCTCGGGGCCGCCCGCCAGCGCCACGACCGTGGCGCCCGCATGCCCCGCGTACTGCACCAGGAGCTGGCCGATCCCGCCCGCCGCCGAGGTGACGACGGCGACGTCGTCGGCGGTCAGCTCGGCGAACTGCAGGATCCCCATCGTGGTCCTGCCGGTGCCGATCATGGCGACGGCCTGAGCCTCGTCCAGGTTCGCGGGCACCTCGTGCAGCTTCCCGGCGGCGACCACGGCCAGTTCGGCGTAGCCGCCGGGCACCATCCCGAGGTGGGCGACCACGCGCTTGCCGAGCCACGCCGGGTCGGTGCCCTCGCCCAGCGCCTCGACCGTGCCCGCGACCTCGCGGCCGGGGATGGTCGGCAGTGCGGGCGCGGCGTGGATGGCGGTGGTCTGGCCCGCGCGCAGGGCGGTGTCGAGCAGATGGACCCCGGCCGCGGCGACCGCGATCCGGACCTCGCCCGGGCCCGGCACCGGATCGTCGGTCTTCTCGTAGCTCAGGTTCTCGGCGGGGCCGAAGGCGTGCAGGCGGATGGCGTACATGGGTGGTCTCCCTGGGCCGGTGGGGCTGTCGTACGGCCACCCTCCAACCTCAACCAAAGTTCAGGTCAAGGGGCGTTGAGCCATGCCCGGGCGTGACGGCGGTCACCGAGGCGCCGTCTCCGGCCCGCCCGCCGAGCGCGAGCGTGACCGCGGTGAGCGCGCTGTTGAACGACACCTCGCAGAGCACCCCCGGCGCCGCCACCTGGTCCCCCGCCAGATACACCCCGTCGCCCCGGTGGATCGCCGGCCGGTCCCGCCAGGTGGTGCCGGGCGCGTCCACCGCTCCCGTACGCCCGGTCGCCAGGGCCACCCGGCGGAAGACCGTACGCTCGCGCCAGCCCGGAAAGCCCAGGTCCAGCAGGTGTTCGGCGCGGGCGAGGCCGTCGGCCCTGGTCTCGTCCGGGCCGATGGGCACCTGGCCCTGGAGCAGCTGCTCGCCGGGCGGGGCCAGCGAGGGGTCCTGGGCCGTGAAGCGTTCGACCCAGCCGGGGGAGTCGAGGTCGGAGACGGCGAACGCGTCGCCGCGACGGGTGCGTACGGCCAGATCGACCAGGACCGTACGGCCGCTGTCCCAGGTGAGCGAGGCGTCGCCGAGCAGCGTGCGGGCGGTGGGCAGCGCGGTCGCGACGATCACCGGGCCCTGGTCGGTGGGCAGCGTGTCCACCCGGGAGCCGGTTTCGAGCCGTACGCCGAGCTTCCAGGCGTGGTCGGCCATCCGCTCGACGACCGCGCCCCAGCCGCCGCGCACATAGCGGGCCTCGGGCGGCACCTTGGCGGAGCGCCGGAACCGCTCCTGGACAAAGGCGGCCGACAGCTCCCCGGGGGCGTGGTGGAAGGTGGCGACGCCGACGTAGTTGGCGGCCGCGCGGGCCCCGGCCGCGCCGACGACGCCCGTCGCCCAGGTGGTGAAGTCGGCGTCGACCGGCGCCCGTTTGGCCCGCAGCAGCCTGATCATGGCGGCCGGCGGCACGCGGCGCAGCCGCCCGTCGCGGTGGAAGCGCAGCCGGGCGGCCTCCAGGGGCGAGAGGTGAGCAAGCGGGCCGGCCAGCCCGCGCTTCTTCAGCCATGACCAGTGCGGCCCGCCCGCGTAGAAGGCGTGCGGGCCTTCGTTGACGCGGTACGGGGCGGGGGCGGTGCGGGCGCGGCCGCCGAGTGAGTGATGGGCCTCGTGCAGGGTCACCACGGCTCCTGCCTCGGCGGCGGCGATGGCCGCGGTGAGGCCGGCCAGACCGCCGCCGACGACGGTGATACGGCGCATGGGCAGCACTCCTTCCCGTACTGCGACCCAGGTCGGATCGCGTTTCACGGGTACGACGGGGCGGCGCGGCGAGACGTGACATCGGGCCGTTGTCAGTGGCGTGGCTCACGATGGAGGGCGGGTCATGGCATGGCGAGCGGACGGGACGGAGCGGGTATGGCGGGGCGCGGCAGGAGCGGTGCGGCGGGCGCGGTGCGGGCGGCGCGGCGGCCGGAGGTGGTGCTGCCCGAGCTGCGGCCTTACGAGGGCGGGGAGCTGGAGCCGGAGGGGGACTACGACGGGTTGGACTTCGCCGACCTGGACTTCGCCGGGCAGCGGGCGGGCGGCGCGCGCTTCCTGGACTGCGGGTTCCGCCGCTGCGCATTCGACGAGGCCCGGCTGTCCCGGGCCAGGTTTCTCGACTGTGTGCTGGAGGGCGTGCGGGGCGTGGGCGCCGATGTCTCGGAGGCGCGGCTGCGGGATGTGGAGCTGGTGGACGCCCGGCTGGGCGGGGTCCAGCTGCACGGGGCGGTGCTGGAGCGGGTGCTGGTCCGCGGCGGGAAGATCGACTATCTGAATCTGCGGACGGCGCGGCTCACGGACGTCGTCTTCGAGGGGTGTGTGCTGGCGGAGGCGGACTTCGGCGGGGCGGTGCTGGAGCGGGTCGAGTTCGTGGACTGTGCGCTGCGCGGGGCGGACTTCACCCAGGCGCGGATGACGGACGTCGATCTGCGCGCGGTCACGGAGCTGGACATCGCGCGGGGTATGGAGCATCTGGCGGGCGCGGTGATCAGCCCGCCGCAGCTGCTCGACCTGGCTCCGGCGCTCGCGGCCCGGCTGGGCATCCGGGTGGAGGAGGCGGTCCGGGCCGGGGATCAGATGCGGGGGTAGCGGGCCTGTAGCTCCCACACCGCCGGGTTGTCGGCCAGCCCCTCGTGCATATCGGTGAGGTCCGCGATCAGATCGTGCAGAAAGTCGCGGGCCTCCCGGCGCAGCGCGGTGTGGTTGAAGGTGAGCGGCGCGTCCTCGGCCTCCACCCAGTCGGCCGTGATGTCCACCCAGCCGAAGCGCCGTTCGAAGAGCAGCCGGTCGGTCGACTCGGTGAAGTCCAGCTCGGCGTGGACGGAGCGCGCGGAGCGGCTGCCGAGCGGGTCGCGGTCGAGCCGTTCCACGATGTCGCACAGCGCCCAGGCGAAGTCGAGCACGGGCACCCATCCCCAGGCTGTGGACAGTTCGCGGTCCGCTTCCGTATCGGCGAGGTAGACATCGCCGCAGAACAGGTCGTGGCGCAGGGTGTGCACATCCGCGGTGCGGTAGTCCGTCTGCGGGGGGTCGGGGAAGCGGCGGGAGAGGGAGTAGCCGAGGTCGATCACACGGCCGATGGTGTCACGGCGGTCCCGCCCGCCGGCCCGCGCGGTCCCGCCGGGCGGGACGGCACGGGCCGATGCGGACCGGCGCGGACGGTGCGGCCCGACGCGGCCCGGCGTGGGCTGACGAGGGCCGATTCGGGTCGGCGCGAACGGTGCAGCCCGACGAGGGCCGACGCGGGCCGACGGGCCCCATGTCGGCCGGCCCGGAACGCCCTCAGTGACCGCGGGCGATCCACTCCTCCAGATGCGGGGCCTCGTCGCCGATGGTGGTCGGGTCGCCGTGGCCGGTGCGTACGACGGTCTCCGCCGGCAGCGACAGCAGCCGCTCCCGGATGGACTCGATGATCGTCGGGAAGGACGAGTACGAGCGGCCGGTCGCCCCGGGGCCGCCCTGGAAGAGCGTGTCCCCGGAGAAGACCGTGGTCAGCGTGGGGGCGTGGAGGCAGACCGCGCCCGGGGAGTGGCCGGGGGTGTGCAGCACCCGCAGCTCGGTGCCGCCGACGGTGAGCACATCGCCGTCGGCCAGCGCCCCGTCCGGCTTGCGGTCGGGGTGGCGCATATTCCACAGCACCTCGTCGTCCGGGTGCAGCAGGATCGGCGCGCCGGTGCGGTCGGCGACCTCCGGGGCCGCGTCGATGTGGTCGTCGTGGCCGTGGGTGCACAGGATGCCGAGCAGCCGCCGGCCGCCGATCGCCTCGATGATCGCGTCCGCGTCATGGGCGGCGTCGATGACGTACACCTCGTTGTCGTCGCCGATCAGCCAGACGTTGTTGTCCACCTCCCAGGTGCCGCCGTCCAGGGAGAAGGTGCCGGAGGTGACCAGCCGGTCGATGCGCACGGGCGGGGGAGTCATCAGAGCGTCACCACCGAGCGCAGCACCTCGCCGCGGTGCATCTTCGCGAACGCCTCCTCGACATCGTCAAGACCGATCGTCTCGCTGACGAACGCGTCGAGGTCGAGCCGCCCCTGCAGATACAGGTCGATCAGCATCGGGAAGTCGCGGGAGGGCAGGCAGTCCCCGTACCAGGAGGACTTGAGCGCACCGCCGCGCCCGAAGACGTCCAGGAGCGGCAGCTCCAGCTTCATCTCCGGGGTGGGCACGCCGACCAGCACCACGGTGCCGGCCAGGTCGCGGGCGTAGAAGGCCTGGCGGTAGGTCTCGGGCCGGCCGACCGCGTCGATCACGACATCGGCGCCATGGCCGCCGGTCAGCTCCTGGATGGCCTCGACGGTGTCGGCCGTCTTGCCGTTGACGGTGTGGGTGGCGCCCAGGGTGCGCGCCATCTCCAGCTTCCGGTCGTCCACGTCCACCGCGATGATCTTCGAGGCTCCGGCCAGCCGGGACCCGGCGATCGCCGCGCCGCCGACACCGCCGCAGCCGATGACGGCGACCGAGTCGCCGCGCCCCACCGCGCCGGTGTTGATCGCCGCGCCGAGACCGGCCATCACACCGCAGCCCAGCAGGCCCGCCGCCGCGGGCGATGCGGCCGGGTCGACCTTGGTGCACTGCCCGGCCGCCACCAGGGTCTTCTCGGCGAAGGCGCCGATGCCCAGGGCCGGGGACAGCTCGGTGCCGTCGGTGAGGGTCATTTTCTGGCGTGCGTTGTGGGTGTTGAAGCAGTACCAGGGGCGGCCGCGCAGACAGGCCCGGCACTGGCCGCATACGGCACGCCAATTGAGGATCACGAAGTCGCCGGGGGCCACCTCGGTGACGCCCTCCCCGACGGACTCCACGACACCGGCCGCCTCGTGGCCGAGCAGGAAGGGGAACTCGTCGTTGATGCCGCCCTCCCGGTAGTGCAGGTCGGTGTGGCACACACCGCACGCCCGCACCTGCACCACCGCCTCGCCGGGCCCGGGGTCCGGCACCACGATCGTCTCGATCCTGACCTGCTCGCCTTTGCCCGGGGCGATGACACCGCGTACGTGTTGAGTCATGGCAGCAGCGTATGTGCCGATCAGCGGTGGAGACAGCAGGGGACGGCGGTGGCGGTGGGGACGGGAACGGGCCGCACCGGGTTGCGGTGCGGCCCGTCGCCGGCACGGCGCTCCTCTGGCGCCGGGCCTACTTCAGGTGCGTGAGGTGCTTCAGGTGCTTCAGGTGCTCGGGATGCTTCGAGCTCACTTCACGTTGATCGCGGTCCAGGCGGCCGCGACGGCCTTGTACTCGGTGCTGCTCGCCCCGTACAGGTCGGTCGCCGCGCTGAGCGTGGCTGTGCGGGCCTGCGCGTACTTGGACGTGGAGGTCAGGTACGTGGTCAGGGCCTTGTACCAGATCTTGATGGCCTTGTCCCGGCCGATGCCGGTGACCGTGGAGCCGTCGTACGTCGGGCTGTTGTAGCTGACGCCGTTGATCACCTTGGCGCCGCTGCCCTCGGACAGCAGGTAGATGAAGTGGTTGGCGGGCCCGGAGGAGTAGTGGACGTCGATGTTGCCGAGCGTCGAGGACCAGTAGTCCCGGGACGCCCCGTCCTTGCTGGGCTTGTCCATGTAGCGCAGCGGGGTGCCGTCGCCGTTGATGTCGATCTTCTCGCCGATGAGGTAGTCACCGACGTCGGCGGAGTTGGACGCGTAGAACTCCACAGCGGTGGCCATGATGTCGGAGGTGGCCTCGTTGAGGCCGCCGGACTCGCCGCTGTAGTTGAGCTTGGCGGTGGCCGCGGTCACGCCGTGGCTCATCTCGTGACCGGCCACGTCGATCGAGGTGAGCGCGTTGTTGTTGCCCGAGCCGTCGCCGTAGGTCATGCAGAAGCAGGAGTCCTGCCAGAAGGCGTTGACGTAGCTGTTGCCGTAGTGGGTCCGGGAGTACGAGCCGACACCGTCGTTCTTGATGCCGTTGCGGCCCAGCACGTTCTTGTAGAAGTCCCAGGTCTCCGCGGCGCCGTAGTGCGCGTCCACGCCGGCGGTCTGGCGGCCGCCGCCCCACACGTCGTCGGCGTCGGTGAACAGGGTGCCGGTGCCCGACGTGCCCTGGTTCAGGTCGTACGTCTTGTGGTTGCCGCGCGTGCTGTCGGTGAGGCTGTAGGTGCTGCCGCTCTTGGTGGTGCCGAGCGTGACCGTGCCGCTGTACTTGCTGGTGCCGGTGCCGGTCTTGACGGCCTCGTCGGTGAACAGCTTCTTCCCGGTGGCGGCGTCGGTGATGACGTGCAGCTCGCTCGGGGTGCCGTCCTTCTGCATGCCCGTGACGACGGTCTCCCAGGCCAGCACCGGCTTCCCGGACGCTGCCCAGATGACCTTCCGCGGCGACTTGCCGGCCTTGTCGTCGGTGGTGGCCGCCTTGAGGGCGGTGCTCTTGGCGTCGGCGGACGACACCTCGGCGGAGATGCTCGGTACGGAGATCGTGGCCGAGGTCGCCTTGGTCACGGTGCGCGCGCCACTGGCCTTCTCGTGGACGACCAGGTCGCCGCCGAGGACCGGCAGCCCGGCGTACGTACGCTCGTAACGGGTGTGAACGGTGCCGTCCGCGTCCTTGATGACGTCCCGCACCAGAAGCTTCTCCTGGGCCCCGAGCCCGAGGAACTCGGCCTGGGCGGACGCGTCGGCCTGCGCGGCCTTGATCGCGGACGCGCGCTCCTGGGCGGAGAGCGGCAGCGCCGTCGCGCCGGCTTCACGGCTGCGCTCGGCCTGGGCGTTGGCCGGGCCGCTCTGTACGCCGATCACGACCATCGCGGCGGAGGCGACGAGGGCCGCGGCGCGGACAGACTTCTTACGGGTGGCGGAAGCGATGGATCTCACTCGGTCTCCTTGCCTTGGGGCCGCGGGGTCGCGGCCCTGTGTAGGGGGTGCGGGCGGCCGTGGGTGGGTCGCCCGGTGGTGCGAGGAGTGGTGCGAGGAGTGGTGCTTGCTTCGGCGGTTCTTGTTCCGGTGGTGCTTGTTCCGGTGGTTCTTGTTCTGGTCGTGCTTGCTTCGGTGGTGCCGGCACCTGGCGCGCGGTCATCTGACGTGCATCTGACATGCACAGTGACCGAGCAGAGATTGTCATTGAACGATCTGTTCGGACAGGTCTGAAACAAGAATTTGACTTGGCGTTGTCTCTTCAGGGGCGATTCAAGTCAGGTTTCCGCCACTCAACCGCGCCTGGAAGGTGAGGGCTTGTCATCTTTCGCGCGGCCGTCCTCGGCCGCCGAATCGGCCCCGCCCTGGCTCGCCGCCCAGCTCGCGAGCACCGCCAGCTTCTCCGCGGCGGCCGAGCCCGGCACCGCCGTGTACGCGACCAGGAGCTGGTCCGGATCGCCAGGCAGCGCAAGCGTTTCGTATCCCAGCTCCAGATCGCCCACGACCGGATGGCGCATGCGCTTGACCCCGTGGGTCTTCTCCTTGACCGGGTGATCGGCCCAGAGCCGGCGGAATGTCTCGTTCTTCATGGCCAGTTCACCGATCAGCGATGCCATCAGCGGGTCGTCCGGGTGCCGTCCCGCGTCCAGTCGCAGATAGGCCACCGTCTCCGCGGCCACCGTGGCCCAGTCGGGGTAGAACTCGCGGGCCGTCGGGTCCAGAAAGGTGTGCCGGGCGGCGTTGCGCTCCCCCTCGGCCATCGCGGAGAAGCCCGACACCGCGTCCGCGAGGGCGTTCCACGCCAGGACGTCCATCCGCCGCCCGAGAACGAACGCAGGCGTGCCCGTCATGGTGTCCATCAGGGTGCGCACCCCCGTACGCAGCGCCCGCCCGCCGCCCTCCCGCGCCGCCGCCCCACGGCTCCGGCCCCGGCTCTGCTTGGGTCTGGCCAGATCCCGCAGATGGCCGTGCTCGGCCTCGGTCAGCCGCAGCACCCGAGCGACCGCGTCGAGCACGGCGTCGGACACGTTCGCGCCGCGGCCCTGCTCCAGCCGGACGTAGTAGTCCACGCTGACCCCGGCCAGCTGGGCCACCTCCTCCCGGCGCAACCCCGGCACCCGGCGACGCCCATGGGAGATCAGCCCCACCTCTTCGGGGCGTATACGGGCGCGCCGTGAGCGCAGGAAGTCACCGAGACCGTCGTCGTGCATGGCTTGAGGGTAGGTGAGCCCTCCGCCGCCAACCTGGTACTGGCAGACCCAGGAAAAGCAGCACCCTGGGTAAGGCGGCGCGGCGACCGCAGCCTTGAGGACGTGCCGGGAGGCACGACACCACTGCACGACACCTCAGGAGCACCAGAAATGAACCACGCAGACGTCGCCGTGAACACCGCCTCGAACACCGCCACCCTCGCTGCGAACACCGGCGAGGCCGCCTCGAACACCGGCGACCTCGCTGGGCGCACGGCCGTCATCACCGGGGCCGCCAGCGGTATGGGCGCGGCGACCGCCCGGCTGCTCGCCGCGCGGGGCGCCCGGGTGGCGCTGTGGGCGCGGCGCGCCGACCGGCTGGAGGAGCTGGCCGGGAAGATCGCCGCCGAGGGCGGGCAGGCCCTCGCGGTCCCGGTCGACGTGACCGACGAGGCCGCGGTCGCCGCCGGTGCCGCCCGGGTCCACGACGCCTTCGGCCCGGTGGACCTGGTGGTCAACGGCGCCGGGGTGATGCTGCCGAACCCGATCGACGTTGGCCGGACCGACGAGTGGACCCGCATGGTGGACACCAACCTCACCGGAGCGCTGCGCGTCGTGGGCGCCTTCACCCAGGACCTGCTCGCCGCGGCGGCGGACGGCAGGCCGGCCGACCTCGTCAACATCTCCTCCATCGGGGCGCATGTGCCGTTCCCCACCTATGCGGTGTACTCGGCGACGAAGGCCGCGCTCACCCAGCTGTCGGCGTCGCTGCGCACCGAATTCGGCCCGCGGAATGTGCGCGTCACCAACATCGAGCCGGGGCTGACCGAGAGCGAACTCGGCAGCCACGTCGACAACGCGACGGCGACCAGCCAGCTGGACGACATGTTCACCGCCCTCGGGGGGCTCTCCTCCGAGGACATCGCCGACCTGATCGCGTACGTCACCAGCCGCCCGGCCCATGTGAACCTGCGCCAGGTGATCGTGCTGCCCACGCGCCAGGCATGACCTCGGCCGCCCTTGCCCCTGCGCCGGATGAAGCTCTGTGCCAGCGCGAGGCCGAGGTCGACCAGCGATGAACGGCGCAGGCGGACCCGGTAGAAGATGCCGACATTCTGGTGCTCGACTCCCACCCGTGCGACGGCCGCGGGGATCACCCTCGAGTCCACGCCCAGCAGGCGATCGACCACCGCGGCGCAGCCGGTCTCCTCGGCGACCCCCCGGACACCGCATCGAACGGATCCTCCCCGTGCTCGACCCTGCCGACCGAGTCCAGGGCCCCGCGGCCCCGCGGCCCGGTGGCACTGGCTTCGCTCTGCTCAGCGGGGCTGTACCGGCGCCGGTTTCGCCCGGCGAGGGTTACCCCGCGTCGGCCTTCGCCGCCGGGCGCTCTACCCGGCGCCGACCTCGCCCGCCGACGCGCCCTCGCCCGGCGAGGCGAGCAGTCGGCGTAGCGCGGCCGACACCTCGTGGGCCAGCTCGGCGTTTACGGGTGCGTGTCGGCTCATCAGCCGGTACCACATCACCCCGAAGGCGAGGTCGACCGCGAGGTCGAGCGAGGCCGCGTGTTCGCTCAGCTTCCCCTGCCGTACCGCCCGCTCCAGCACTTCGCGCAGCGCCCGGCGGCGCTCCGCGAGCAGGCCGGCCTGTAGCCGGTCGGCGAGTTCGGGGTCGCGCTGGGCCTCGGCCATCAGTCCGGCGACGGCCTGGCCGGTCAGCCGCGCGGTCATGGTGTACGCGCCGACGAGAAACGTCTCCAGATCGCGCAGCGGATCGCCGGTGTCGGGCAGGAGCGTCGGGGCCTCGCGCTCCGTCAGATCGCGCAACGCCTCCAGGAGTACGGCCTCCTTCGTCGGCCACCAGCGGTAGACCGTCTGCCGCCCGACCCCGGCGGCCTCGGCGATGCCCTTGATGGTCAGCGGCTGGAAGCCGTCGCGCTGGCACAGCTCCAGCGCCGCGGCCAGGACGGCCCGCCGCGCCTGCTCACTGCGCGGTCTGCCACGCGCCGGGGTGCCTGTCATGGAACGCACTTTACAAGACACCGTGCCTCGAATTAAATTTAACGAGTCACCATGCCTCGTAAATGGCCTTGAGGAGCAGTAGGCAATGACAGAACGAATCGTGATCATCGGCGGCACATCGGGCATCGGGCTGGCCGCGGCCGAGCGGCAGTTGGCCGCGGGCCGCGAGGTCGTGATCACCGGGCGGGACGCGGACCGCCTGGCTGCCGCCCTGGAGAAGTTGGGCGGGGCCGCCACCGGCCAGTCCGTCGACGCGTGCGACGAGACGGCGATGCGCGCCTTTTTCGCCGGCCTCGGCAAGGTCGACCATGTCGTGATCACCGCCACCGGCGCCTCGGCGGGCGGCCCCTTCAAGGACCTGACGGTCGACGCACTGCGCACCGCGGTCGAGGGCAAGCTCGTCGCCCAGACGGTCGCCGCGCAGGCGGCGCTCGATGTGCTCGCCCCCGAAGGCTCGCTGACCTTCATCACCGCGGGGTCGTCTGGCGCATCGCTGCCCGGTACGGCGGGGCTGGCGGCGGTCAACGCCGCCGTCGAGGCGATGGTTCCGGTGCTGGCCGTGGAGCTCGCGCCGGTCCGGGTCAACGCCGTGTCCCCGGGTGTTATCGCCACCCCGTGGTGGGACTGGATGCCCGCCGAGGCGCGGCAGCAGGCCTTCGACAGCTACGCCAAGGTCACCCCGGCCGGGCGCGTGGGCGCGGCGGAGGACATCGCCGACGCCATCGGCTATCTGATCGGCAACAGCTACACCACGGGCACGGTGCTGTCGGTCGACGGCGGTCTGCGGCTCAACGCGGCAGCGCTGTGACGGTCCGTCCCGCAGTCGCGGGCCGGACCGTACTGATCACCGGCTCGACGGACGGGCTCGGGCGCGAGTTGGCCGTACGGCTTGCCGCCGAGGGCGCGCGGGTGCTGGTCCACGGGCGGGACGCGGGGCGGGCGGAGGAGGTCCAGGAGCGCATCCGCGAGGCGACGGCCGGGGCTGACTCCGGGCCCGGCCCGGGCTCTGGCCCTGGGTCCGGCTCTGGAGTCGGCTCCGTCTCCCGCTCGGGTTCTGTCTCCGACTCGAACTCCGGCTCGGGCTCGGGCTTCAGCTCTGGGTTCGGCTCTGGGCCTGGTTCCGGCTCCGGCTTGGGTTCCGTCTCCGGCTTGGGTTCCGGCTCCGGGTCCGGCTCGGGCTTTGGGCCCGGGTCGAGGTCCGGGGCCGGGTCCGGGGCCGGATTTGGGGTTGGTGCAGGGTCCGCGTCCGGTTCCGGGTTCGCGTCCGTGCCTGGGGCCGAGTCCGAGCCCAGGTTTGGCCCCAGGCCCGGCTTTGGCGCCGGGGCGGGCGCGGGTGGCGGTGGTGCCGAGGTGCTGCTCGCCGACCTTGCCGACTTGCGGGCGGTGGACCGGCTCGCGGACGAGGTCCTGGCCCGCTACGACCGGCTGGACGTCCTGATCAACAACGCCGGCCTCGGCGGCGGCCCGGCCGGCTCCGCCCGCCAGGAGAGCGTCGACGGCTACGAGCTCCGGTTTGCCGTCAACTACCTTGCGGGCTACCACCTCACTCGCCGCCTGCTGCCCCTGCTCACCCGCTCCGCCCCGGCCCGCGTCATCAATGTCGCCTCGGTGGGCCAGCAGGCGCTCGACTTCACCGACGTCATGCTGGAGCGCGGCTACGACCGTTCGCGCGCGTACGCCCAGAGCAAGCTCGCCCAGATCATGTTCACCTTCGACCTGGCGGACGAACTCGACCCCGCCACCGTCTTCGTCGGCGCCCTGCACCCCGCGACGTACATGGCCACGACGATGGTCCGCGAGGCTGGTGTCTCGCCGTGGAGCACGGTCGAGGAGGGCGTGGAAGCGGTCCTTCACCTCCTCGGCGCACCCTCGCGCGGCGTGCCGTCCGGCCGGTACTTCAACGGCACGGAGGAATCCCGCGCGGATGCCCAGGCGTACGACGCGCAGGCGCGGCGGAGGCTGCGCGAGTTGGCCGAGGGCCTTGTCGCGCGGGCCCTGGCGCCGGGGCGTACGTGAGCGAGTATCCCGAGCACCGAGCATCCCGACGGCCTCGCCCTGGTCTTCCCTGCTCTGATCTTCCCTGTCCCCTCCTTTGGTCCGCTGTCGTGTAGGAGCTCAAAGGCGATACCCGAAGCCCCTGACCTGCGGGAACGCTCAACATCCCTCGTATAGGTGACATCTGGCCCATTGATCCATCGGCCGCCCGCCCAGGCTGGGAGTGTCGCTCCGTACGAAGAGGTCCACCGTGGCACTGACGGCTCCCGAGCCCGCTCCGCCGCACACGGACACCGACGGGAACACCGTCTCATCGGTCGAAGATGCCTTCGTGGCGTTGAGCGCGGCAGCCCCCGAGGGGTGGTGCGCGGAACTGGTCGAGGGGCGCATCCATGTGGCTCCGCTTGCCAGTGGCGGGCACGTAGAGATCGTGTCCGAAGCTCAAAGGCGACGGCGTCCTTACGAGCTGACCCCCGAAACGACCAAGGGCCGCCCCTCTGACAGGGCGGCCCTCAGTGTTTGTGCTTTACGTCCGTCAGACGTTGACGCCGAAGTCCTTGGCGATACCCGACAGGCCCGCGGCGTAGCCCTGGCCGACGGCGCGGAACTTCCACTCCGCGCCGTTGCGGTAGAGCTCGCCGAAGACCATGGCGGTCTCGGTGGCCGCGTCCTCGCTGAGGTCGTAGCGGGCGATCTCGGCGCCGCCGGCCTGGTTGAGGATGCGGATGAAGGCGTTCCGCACCTGGCCGAAGTTCTGGCTGCGGGACTCCGCGTCGTAGATGGAGACCGGGAAGACGATCTTCTCGACGTCGGCGGGCAGGGCCGCGAGGTTGACGTTGATCTGCTCGTCGTCGCCCTCGCCCTGGCCGGTGAGGTTGTCACCGGTGTGGACGATGGACTGGTCCGGGGTGGACTTGTTGTTGAAGAAGACGAAGTGCTGGTCCGAGTAGACCTTGCCGCTCGGGTTCACGGCGATGGCGCTCGCGTCGAGGTCGAAGTCGGTACCGGTGGTGGTGCGGACGTCCCAGCCGAGGCCGACCGTGACGGCGGTCAGGCCCGGTGCCTCCTTGGTGAGCGAGACGTTGCCGCCCTTGGACAGGCTTACAGCCATGGGGAGTCCCTTTCGTGGTCGAGTCCTCAGGGCTTCGTACTCCGGACGAAGCTACCGTCACCCTCCACAACGCCGTCGGCCGCCCACCGGTTCCAGGTTCCTTTACCTTCTTTGCCAATCCTTAGCGCCTAGCGATTCGCCCTCGTCCTGGTGCGCGCAAAAGCAGGTGACGGTCCCGCGGTGGCGCGGGATCATGGGGGCATGTCCGGGCCCTATGTCATCCGTGGCTCGGTCTCCCTGCCGGAGGCCGAGCTCATGTGGCGTTTCTCGAGGTCGTCCGGGCCGGGTGGGCAGCACGTCAACACCAGCGACAGCCAGGTCGAGCTGCGCTTCGACCTGGCCGCGACCGAGGCGCTGCCGGCGGTGTGGAAGCAGCGCGCGCTGGAGCGGCTGGCGGGGCGGCTGGTCGGTGGGGTGGTTACCGTACGGGCCTCCGAGCACCGCTCGCAGTGGCGCAACCGCGAGACGGCGGCGGTCCGGCTCGCGTCGCTGCTGGCCGAGGCGACCGCACCGCCGCCCAAGCCGCGCCGTCCGACCCGTATCCCACGCGGTATCAACGAGCGGCGGCTGCGGGAGAAGAAGCAGCGCGGCGACACCAAGCGTGGGCGGTCCGGGCGGGACTGGCACTAGCGACATCCCTGTGGCTTCCAGGTGCCCCTTGGGGGCGTGGCGGTCGGCTCCCTAGGGGATTCGCGAGGGGGCGCTCAGGGTGATCACTGATGGGGGCGCACGGGGAACCCGAAAGGGTGGCTGACAGTTCATTTCCAGCTGTCCCCGGGAGCAGAGCGATGCGTCGTCGTCCCTCCGTCTTCTGCCGTTCGGCCGTCATCGGCATGGCCCTGGCCGCGGTCACGGCGGGCCTCGCCCTGCCCGTTTCGACGGCCGCCGCGGCTTCTCCGCGGCCGCCGCAGGCCGCTGCTGCCGCCCGGCTCTCGCCGTTCGATCCCGCTGCGATGCGGGAGCTGCTGGCGGGCCTGCCCGATCCGGTGGTCTCCGGTGCGCTGGTCAGGGTGGCGCAGGGCGGTTCGGGGCGGCCGTGGGCCGGTTACGCGGGAGAGGTGCCCCAAGGTGCCCATTTCCGAATCGGCAGTGTCACGAAGGCTTTCACCAGCACGGTGGTGCTCCAACTGGTCGCCGAGCGCCGGATCGTCCTCGACGCCCCCGTACGGCGGTATCTGCCCGAGCTGATACCGGACGCGTACCAAGAGGTCACCGTGCGCCAGCTTCTGGACCACACCAGCGGTCTGCCCGCCCCCGCGGGCATACCCGGGCCCGCTGACGGGCCCGGCTGGTGGCTGAAGAGCGTCTCGCCGCGGGAAGTGGTCCGCGCGGCCTTTGCGAACGCCGAGGGCGGCGGGACGGCGCCGCGGCCCGGTTCCGTCCAGCAGTACAACGGCGTCAACACCTTTGTCGTGGGCCTGCTGGTCGAGAAGGTGACCGGGCACACCTTCGCGCAGGAGCTCGGCCGGCGCGTCATCCGGCCCCTTGGGCTGCGGGACACCAGCCTTCCCGCTGCCTCGGACACCTCCATCGCCATACCTCACGCCCGGCCGCGTCTCGGCGGGGACGAGGTGACCGAGCAGTCCCCGTGGGCCTGGGCCGAAGGGGGAATGATCTCCACTGCCGCGGACTTGGACAGGTTTCTGACCGCCCTGTTCCGCGGCAGGCTGCTGCCACCGGCCGAGCAGCGGCTGGCCTTCACCGTCCCCAGAGCGTCCAGCGCGCCGGACAACGAGAACTGCATCAACGGAACCGCCTGCTTCAGCATCGGCGGACTGATGCGGGTCACGCTCGACAACGGTGTGACCGTATGGGGCAAGACCGGATCGCAGCCCGGCTGGACGACGGGCATGTTCGCCACGCGTGATCTGACGCGCCGCGTCGTCTACTCGCTCAACCCCACGGGTGCCGCCTCGGAACGCCCCTACGTCATGGCCGTTCTCAACGCCGCCTTCGGCGATGCCGCAGGGGACAGGGGTTAAGGGAGGACGGAGCGGACCGCGTCCGGGGTGCGGGCCACCACCGTGGTGCCGTCGTCCGCCGTGATGATCGGCCGCTGGATCAGGATCGGATGGGCGGCCAGCGCCTCGATCCACCGGGCGCGGGTGGACTCCTCGCGCGGCCAGTCGGCCAGGCCCAGTTCGGCCGCGACGGATTCGCCGGTGCGGGTGATGTCCCAGGGTTCCAGGCCGAGGCGGCGCAGCACGTCCTCGATCTCCTGGGCGGTCGGCGGCGCTTCCAGATAGCGGCGCACCGTGTACTCGGCGCCCTCGGCATCCAGCAGGGTCAGCGCGGAGCGGCATTTGGAGCAGGCCGGGTTGATCCAGATTTCCATGGCTCGGACGCTATCCGAGCAGGAGGGGTTGTCCCCAGTGGGGGCGTCACCCCAGCGTGCGGTAGCGGCTCCGGAAGTACATCAGCGGGCCGCCGTCCGCGCTCGGGGTGCCCGCCGACAGCACTCGGCCCACCACCAGCGTGTGGTCGCCCGCCGTCACTCGCTGTTCGGTGCGGCTCTCGACGACCGCGAGCGCTCCGCCGACGAGGGGTGCGCCCGTGGCGTCGCCGCGTCTGTAGGGGATGTCCTCGAACAGCAGCCTGTCGCTGATGCGGCCTTTCATGGCGAATCGCCCCGCTATATGGCGCTGGCTTTCCGACAGGACCGATACCGCCCAGAGGGGCTGTCGGGCCAGTAGGTCGTCCATCCGCGAGCCGTTGCGAACGCTCACCATCACGAGCGGCGGGTCAAGTGACACCGACATAAACGAGGTGGCCGTCATGCCGACGTCCTCGCCGCGCGGCCCTTCGTCCGGGTCGTGGGCGGTCACCAATACCACGCCCGCGGAGAGTCGGGACAGGGCAGCACGGAACTCGTCCTCACTCACCCCACCAGCATGGGGGATGACGGGCTGCGCGGCGGCGGAACTCGATGGGTGCGGCACGTAATGAACGCTAACGCGGGCCGGGTGAGCCCCGCATCGGGCCCCGGGACCAGGCCGGTCCTAGGTCGCGGGCCGTATTCGCGGTACGCCGGGGGCGGCAGTGCGCGGCCTTCGGATGAGTGGCTGAACGGCGTTTCGGGATTTGCATTCACAAAAATCAGGAGCGCTCCCACGCCTGTCTCCAAGGCTTGAATACAGTCTGTGACATCAGTCACACCAGATAGTAATTGTTGACCCTGTGTACCGAGTGAGCAGCTCGCTGTGATTCAGTGGCCATGGCAATCGGACGACAAGTCGGACGAGTAGAAGGACGACAAGAAGCCAGGAGTTGCTGTCGAGGTCTCGGGGGAGTAGCGAGCGATGGAGACCGAGTCGGAGCCGTACATCCGCCTTGCGACCCTGCGGCTGTTGCACCAGGTGATCGCCGATCTGAACACCGCCCGCAGCTTCGCCGACACCGTGCAGACCGTCGCCGACGGGGTGATCGCCGGGCTCGGCTACGAATTCTCGGCCGTCAATCTCGTCCGCCCGGACGGCGATCTGGTCGTCGCGGCCGTCGGGGGCGACCCCGGGGCCGAGGCCCTGATGGCGGGACGGGTCGGCTCGCGTGACGCCTGGGACCGCCGGCTGTCCATGGGTGACCGCTGGGGCGCTCTGCACTTCGTCCCGTACAGCGAGGGGTGGGTGCTCGATGACGACGACGTGCCGCAGTGGCACACCCCGGGGCCCGCGCCCGGCTTTCCCGACGGATGGCATCCCATGGACCGCCTGTTCGCCCCGATGTACTCGGCAGGCGGCTCGGGCGGCGAGCTGATCGGCGTCATATCTGTCGACCGGCCGAGGAACGGCCGCCGCCCCGGCGCATGGGGGCGCGAGGCCCTGCAGATGTACGCCTTTCATGCCGCGACCGCGATCGGCAACGCCCGTCTGCGCGCCAATATGCAGCGCGCGCTGCTGCGCCTGGAGCGCGAACAGCAGGCCCTGCGTGCCAGCGAGGAGAGCTTCCGGCAGGCCTTCGAGTACGCGCCGAGCGGCATGGCCATCGCCGAGATGGGCGGCGATCAGCGCGGGCGGCTGCTGCGCGCCAATGACGCGCTGTGCCGGCTGCTGGGCCGCCCGGCCTCCGCCCTGCGCCGCTCCTCCTTCTCCGACCTCGTGCACCGCGAGGACATCGGCACCCTGCTGCGCACCTCCGCCGAGGGCGGCCGCTCCGAGCTGCGGCTGGCCCGTCGGGACGGCAGCTATGTCTGGGTGAGCCTGCGCAACTCCGTGGTCGCCGACGCGGCCGACGGCCCGCGCTTTCTCCTCACCCACGTCGAGGACATCGAGGAGCGCAAACAGAACGAGCTGCAACTGGCCCACCGTGCCAGCCATGACTCGCTGACCGGCCTGCCCAACAGCGCCGAGCTGCGTGCCCGCCTCGGCAGCAGGCTGTGCGACAACCCGCGGCGCTCGGGGGAGTCCGGGCGCGGGGAGCCCGGGTTCGGGGCCGATGCCGCCGGGGCGGGCGGGCTCTTCCGGGGCTACGACGAGTTCGAGGGGCCGGGCGTCTTCGATGAGCCGGGGGTCTTCGGCGGGCCGGGCGCGTTCGACCGGCCGGGCGGCTCCATCCCGTACGAGCCCCATGTGCACGCCATCGCGCCGCGGGAGGACCACGACATCGACGACGGCCACAAGGGGCTGGCCGTTCTCTTCTGCGATCTGGACGGCTTCAAGTCCATCAACGACCGGTTCGGCCACCACGCGGGCGACGCCGTCCTCATCGAGGTCGCCCGCCGGCTGGCCGCCGGGGTGCGGGAGGGGGACACCGTTGCCCGGCTCGGCGGCGACGAGTTCGTGGTCCTCGCGGACGGCCTCGGCCGGGCCGACGCCAAGGACCTGGCCGTCCGGCTGCGCAACGCGATCACCCCGCCGATCCGGGTCGACGGCCGGGCCGTCCGGGTCGGGGGCAGCTTCGGTATCGGCTGGGCCAGTTGTGGGATGACGGCCGAGGAAGTGCTGCAATCGGCTGACCAGCGGATGTATATCGAGAAGCGGTCGCGCGCCAAGGACCGCCGCCGCGCCGGATAAGACCGTCCGGCAGTGGGGAGCGCGGGTGAAGGAGGGGGCACCCGCCAGGGCCTGGGGGGAGGGTCGAGGGGCAAGCATGGGCGTGCCCCGTGAGGAGAGCGCAGGGGGCACCTCCCGTGCGAAGCTACGGGGGAGGCTCCTCCAGCTACCGCTGGGAGGTGCCCCCTGCGTGCGACGAGCGGGGTGCGGCTGGGGGCACCTCCCGTGCGGAGCTACGGGGAGCCGCCCATCGGCACGCGACGCCGCGGGCCCTACTGCTGGACGGTCTAAGCGTTCGCGGAATGGCGCCGCCCTCGGCACGGTAGGCTGCTCCGAATGCGGTACTGCCGCCGAGGGTGAATCGATCATGAATATTGGCCATCCGGACAGTGCATGCCCTGTTGCGGCCTTCCCGGCCCTGATATGAGCTGTCATGGCGCCTCCGCACCTGAGCGCCGTTGGCCATATGCACAGGGGAGTGACGAGAGGGATGACGGCCGGCAACAACGGCTCGGACACGCCGGAGAATGACGACCCGTTCGCCTATCTGTACCGCTCGGACGGTGGACAGGACGGCCAGGCGGGACAGTCGGGCTCCGCCCCCGCGGCCGGTGGCTATGGATACCCGGGCCCGGCCGGCCCGCGCCAGCCAGGGGTCCCCCGCACCTCGTACAACCACGTCCGCGCGGTCGGCGAGCGCAGCTACGGGCAGCAGCAATACCCGCAGCAGACCCAGCCGATCCCGAACCAGCAGACGTACGGCGGCCAGGGGCAGCAGCAGGGCTACGGGCAGCAGAACGCCCACTACGCCGCCCCCGAGAACCTGCCCGGTGGGGGCGGCTCCCGCCGGGCGGCCCCCTCGCGCGGCACCGGCGGTCGTGGCCCCAACAGCAAGGGGCTGCTCATCGGCGCGATCGCCGTCGTCGCCGTGGTCGTGGTCGGCATCGGTATCGCGATGATCACGAACGGCGGCGACGACAAGGACGACAAGGCCGACCCCACCAACTCGCCCACGGTGTCCACGAGTGCCGAGCCCAGCAAGACCTCCGGGGCCTCCAAGGACCCGTCCGAGCTGCCCAGCGAGGACGCGTGGGGCCTGCGCCTGGAGGGCAGCGCGGCCCCCGCGACGGACATCCCCGGAGCCAAGGCCGAGGGCGGTAAGTACGTCGGCGGGCTGAACGCCGTCGGCGCGTCCGTGACCTGGAACGTGGACGTCGCCAAGGCGGGCAAGTACCGGGTGTACGCGAGGTACAGCGTGCCTGGCACGAACCAGTCGCTCTCGCTCACCGTCAACGGGGAGCGGTCGACCCGGCCGATCAACATGAAGAGCTTCGTGCCGGGGGTGGAGCAGGGCGACTGGGAGAAGAGCTGGACGGAGACCTGGTCCTTCGTCAACCTGAACGAGGGCGCCAACACCGTCAAGGTGTCCTGTGAGGCCGGTGACAAGTGCGACGTCATCCTCGACCAGCTGTGGCTCACCGGTAAGAACGGCTGACGGCGCCGCCGTACAACGCGGGGCCCGGTGGCCGCTCAGGCCGCCGGGCCTTCGGTGACCTCGACCCGGCCCAGCAGCTCCTCGTAGGTGGCGCGGTCGAACTCGCCCGCCACCGGGGCCCGTACGGCCGCCGCCGACAGGGCCACCGCACGCGCCAGCCGATCCGGCCACGGGACGCCCTCGACCAGGCCCGACAGCAGCCCGGCCACCGCGGAGTCGCCCGCCCCCGTCGGATTGCCCACCAGGCGGCGCGGCGGGGCGGCCCGCCAGGTGCCCTCGGGGGTGACCGCGAGCATGCCGTCCGCGCCGAGCGAGGCGGCCACGGCGCGCGCCCCGCGCCGCCGGGCGTCGCGCGCGGCGCGCAGCGGCTCGGTGGAGCCGGTGAGCCCGGCGAGTTCATCGGCGTTGGGCTTGACGATGTCGGGGCGGGCGGCGATGCCGCGGCGCAGCGGTTCGCCGCTGGTGTCCAGCAGCGTGGGCACGCCCGCCGCGCTCGCCTCCCGGATGAGCCGCGCGTACGTCCCCACGGGGACGCCGGGCGGCAGACTGCCGCACAGCGCGACCGCGGACGCCTCGCGCAGCAGCTCGGCGTACGAGCCAAGGAACGCGGACCACTCGGGCGTGGTAACGACCGGGCCGGGCTCGTTGAGCTGGGTGGAGTCGCCCGAGCCGGCGTCGACGACGCCGACGGTGCGCCGGGTCGTACCGGCGATCGGCACCAGGGCGTCCATCACCCCGCCGCCGAGTTCGGCGAGCCGTTCCCGCAGGACCGTTCCGGTCACGCCCCCGGCGAAGCCCGTGACGACGGTGCGGTGGCCGAGGGCGGCCAGCACCCGGGCGACGTTGAGGCCCTTGCCGCCGGGCCGTTCGGTGACCTCGGTGACGCGGTGGGTGGTGTGGGCGCGCAGGCGCGGCACCTGGTAGGTGATGTCCAGGGCGGTGTTGAGCGTGACCGTCAGGATCACCCTGGCATCCCCTTCGTCCATCCCCGGCCCGTCCCCCGGCCCGGTCCTCGGCACCGCCCCACAGGTGCGCGCCGAGTGTGCCACCGGATGTGCGCCTGTGAATGCCGTGTGTGTGCGGCTGTGAAGGATCATGCCAAAACGGCGGCGGCGGGCCCAGACCCCCACCGGGGCCGGCCCGCCCGACCGAGGTGTCGAATCAGCCCACTTCGGGATCGATCACCCACTCGCCCCGGCGCATCACGCCCACCAGCCCGAAGTCCTCGCCCAGCACGACCAGATCGGCGTCCTTGCCGGCCTCCAGCGAGCCCACCCGGTCGTCGAGGCCCAGAACCCTCGCGGGGGTGGCGGACAGCGCCTGTACGGCCTCGGGCACGCTCAGCCCGTCCAGCGTCACGGCCCGGGCGAAGGCGCGGTCGAGGGTCAGGGTCGAGCCCGCGATCGAACCGGCCGTCGGGCCGCTGCTGATCCGCGCGACCCCGTCGGTGACCTCGACCTCCATCGGGCCCAGCGGATAGACCCCGTCGCTCATACCGGCCGCGCCCATCGCGTCCGTGATGAAGGCGACCCGGTCGGCCCCCGCGCGGCGGAAGGCGAGGCGCAGCGCGGCGGGGTGCAGATGGGTGCCGTCGTTGATCAGCTCGATGGTGACCCGCTCGTCCTCCAGGAGGGCGGCCACCGGCCCCGGCTCGCGGTGCAGCAGCGGCGGCATCGCGTTGAACAGGTGCGTCGCCACCGTCGCGCCCGCCTCGACGGCCTCGAGCGCCGCCTCGTACGCCGCGTCGGTGTGGCCGACGGCCGCGATGACGCCGCTGTCGGCCAGCAGCCGTACGGAGTCCAGGCCGCCGGGCAGTTCGGGCGCGAGCGTCATCATCTTCGCGGTGCCGCGCGCGGCGTCGACGAGCTTGCGCACATCCGCGGGGTCCGGGTGGCGCAGCAGCGACGGCTGGTGGGCGCCGCAGCGGTGCGGGGAGATGAAGGGGCCCTCGAAGTGGACGCCGGCCAGCTCGCCCTGTTCGACCAGTTCGGAGAGGGCCGCGGCCTGCCGCGCGAGGTCGTCGAGGTCGCCGGTGACGGTGGAGGCGAGCAGGGTGGTGGTGCCGCGGCGGCGGTGCGTATGGGCGACGGTGAGGGCTTCCTCGGGGGTGCCGGCCGAGAAGGACGCGCCTCCGCCGCCGTGCACATGCATATCGACGAAGCCGGGGACGATCCAGTGGCCGGTCAGGTCGAGCGCGGGGCCGCTGTTGTCCCCCTGGGCGCCGCCGGTCGCCGTTCCGCCCGCGCCCGCCTCGACGATGTGCCGGCCCTCGACCGTCACCCGCCCGTCCTCGACCACGCCGGTCGGCAGCACCACCCGGGCGCCCGCGAGAACCGTTCGAGCCGTTGGAGCCGTTCGTCCGACCATCAGGCGCTTACCTCCGTGGAGAGTAGATCCCAGGCGAGCAGGCCCGCGCCCAGGCATCCGGCGGTGTCCCCGAGGGCCGCCGGGACGATAGAGGGCAGCTTCTGGAACGTGATCCGCTCCTCGACCGCCGTGCGCAGCGGAGCGAACAGGGTCTCCCCGGCCTCGGCCAGACCCCCGCCGACGATCAGCACCTCGGGGTCCAGCAGGGTGACCCCGGTGACCAGGCCGTCGGCGAGCGCGCCCACGGCCTCCTGCCACACCGCCACCGCCCGCGGATCGCCGGACTCGACGGCCCTGGCGCAGTCCGCGGCGTCGTTCTTCATGGCGTCGCCGCCGCTCGCCCGCGCCCAGGCGCGGCCCACCGCGGAGGCGGAGGCAAGCGTCTCCAGGCAGCCGAACTGCCCGCAGCCGCATGCCGGGCCGCCCGGCCGTACGACGATGTGGCCGATCTCGCCCGAGGAGCCGTTGGCCCCGGGGTCGACGCGTCCGTGGATGCCGATGGCCCCCGCGATGCCGGTGCCCACCGATACGAACAGGAAGCGGCCGGCCCCTTCGCCGGCTCCTATCCGTCCCTCGGCCAGTCCGCCCATGCGTACGTCGTGGGCCAGCGCGACCGGCGTTCCGGCGAGCCGTTCGGCCAGCAGGGCGCGCAGCGGCACATCGCGCCAGCCGAGGTTGGCGGCGAAGACGGCGATGCCGCGGTCCTCGTCGAGGACCCCGGGCACGCCGACCCCGGCCGCGGCGGCGGGGGTGCCGTAGCGCTGCTCGCCGATGGCGCGCAGCTCGGCGGCGAAGTCGAGGATCGTGGCGACGACGGCTTCCGGTCCGCGCTCGCGGCCGGTGGGCCGCCTGTCCTCATGGAGGAGCGCGCCGTCCGCCCCCACGAGGGCGGCCTTCATGCCGGTGCCGCCCACATCGAGGGCGATGACGTGTTTCACGGGGACAGTCTGGCGCGATTGACCGTGAGAGGTCTAGTCCACTCGCCGTCAGGATGGTCGACTAAGCGGCCCCGGGGAAGTGGGGGTGGGTTCCCGCGTCGGCGTGGGGGCCTGCCTCTACTTCCTCGGGGTCGCCTAGGCTCCGGTTATTCGCGTAAAGGTGAAGTTCGATACCGAAGCGATATCCGTATGGTGTAGACCCTGTGGAGGTATGCG
Source organism: Streptomyces sp. NPDC020845 (assembly GCF_044334165.1). Lineage (NCBI taxonomy): Bacteria > Bacillati > Actinomycetota > Actinomycetes > Kitasatosporales > Streptomycetaceae > Streptomyces > Streptomyces sp. NPDC020845. The sequence continues at coordinate 182,562 of NZ_JBIRSJ010000009.1, forward strand.
GGGCAGACTCGCTCGACCCTTCTGGGACCAGCCAGGAGGACAGTCAATCCACGAGGGTGGGGAAGAGCAGTGCAGCGTCGGCGGTTCTTGGGTCTGACGGCGGCGGGGGCCGCGACGGCGGCGATAGCGCCCGCGCTGACGGCGTGTGGAAACGAAAGCCCGGGCTCGGGCGAGGTCACCCTGAAGGTGGTGGCGGCGGACTACGGCGACAGCTCGGCCAACAGCTCCCAGAAGTACTGGGACAAGCTGGCCAGAGCGTTCGAGGTCGAGCACGAGAACATCAAGGTCGACGTCACGATCCTCAGCTGGACCGAGATCGACAAGAAGGTCGCCGACATGGTCAAGCGCGGTGAGGCCCCGGACATCGCGCAGATCGGCGCGTACGCCGACTTCGCCGCCGCGGGCAAGCTCTACCGCGCCGACCAGATGCTCTCCATCCCCACCCAGGCCGGGTTCATCGAGTCGATCGCGCGGGCGGGCGAGGTCAAGCGGGTGCAGTACGGACTGCCCTTCGTCTCCAGCGCCCGGCTGTTCTTCTACAACCAGAAGCTGTTCGACGAGGCCGGCGTCACCTCGGTCCCGGAGACCTGGGCCGAGCTCAAGGCCGCCGCCGTCAAGCTCAAGGCGATCGGCGTGAAGATCCCCTACGGGCTGCCGCTCGGCCCCGAGGAGTCGCAGGGCGAGGCCCTGATGTGGATGCTCGGCGGCGGTGGCGGCTACGCCGACGCCAACGGCAGCTACACCATCGACTCGACCGAGAACATCAAGACCATGGAGTGGTTGCGCGACGAGCTGGTCGGCGAGGGCCTGACCGGCCCCGACGCCCCGGGCCGCACCAACCGCCAGGACGTCTTCGACGCGTTCACGCGCGGCGAGGTCGGCATGCTCAACGGCCACCCGACCCTGATGCAGCAGGCGGACGGCCACGGCATCAAGTACGGCACCGCGCCGCTGCCCGGCCGCGACGGGAAGTCCAGAGCCACCATGGGCGTCGCCGACTGGGTCATGGCCTTCAAGCAGAACGGCAACCGCCGGCAGGCCGGGCTGTTCCTGGACTTCCTCTACAGCGAGCAGAACGTGCTCGACTTCACCAGCCGGTACGACCTGCTGCCGGTGACCACCAAGGCATCCGGCGCGATGCGCGGGGACCGCAAGTACAAGCGGCTGTGGAAGTTCCTCGACGAGCTGGGGACGGCGCAGTTCTACCCGGTGGACAAGACGTCCTGGGCGACGGTCCAGTCGGACCTGAAGAAGAAGCTCGGTTCGGTCGTCTCCAAGGGCGGCGACCCGGCGGGCGTGCTCAGCGAGATCCAGCGCCAGGCCGACGCGCTGGAGAGCTCGGCGGGCTAGCGATGCAAGGCGAGCACGGTCGGCAAGGCCCGTCCCGGGACGGGCATGCGGAGGAACACGCGGCCGGTCCCGGTAACGCTGCCGCAGCGCCAGACGAGGCAGTCGCGCCAGACGAGGCAGTCGCGCCAGACGAGGCGGCCGGGCTGTCCGAGCGGGACCGGGCCGTGCTCGCCGTGGAGCGGCGCGGCTGGCCGGGGCCCGGCGCCAAGGAGCGCGCGATACGCGAACAGCTCGGTATCTCGCCGACCCGCTACTACCAGCTCCTCAACGCACTCCTGGACGACCCCCGCGCCCTCGCCCACGACCCGGTGACCGTCAACCGGCTGCGCCGCGTGCGCGCGGCGCGGCGCGAACGCCGCTGACGCGGGCCGCCGCTGACCTCGCCGCCGCTGACCCCGACCGCTCCCGCCGCGCCACCGCCTCGCGCGCCGGTTCGGCCTGACGCGCAGCGCCTGGCTGTCCCGCCGGAGCTGTCAGGACCGGCGCCGGATGTCGGCGTCGGGCACCGGCCGCCGGCCCGGAACCGGCCACTGACGCGGACCGCCCCACTTCCCCACCCCCACGGCGATAGGGTCGGCCGCATGGGCAGCCACCTTCCCGCACCCACGACAGCGGCCGGCCGTGACGGCCTCGCGGCGATCCTCGAGCGGCCCGGAGAGGCCATCGCCGCCTTCGACTTCGACGGCACCCTCGCCGATATCGTCCCCGACCCCGACCAGGCGCGCGCCCACCCCGGCGCCGCGCCCGCGCTCTCCCGGCTCGCCCCGGGGCTGCGCTCCGTCGCGGTGATCACCGGCCGTCCGGCCGCCCTCGCCGTGGCGTACGGCGGCTTCGCCGAGACCGACGGCCTCGACCACCTGGTGGTCCTCGGCCACTACGGCGCCGAGCGCTGGGACGCCGCCGACCGTGAGATCACCGCCCCGCCCCCGCACCCGGGCGTCGCGGCGGCCCAGGCCGAACTCCCGGACGTACTCGCCGCGGTCGGTGGCGGGGGCGGCGCCACCGTGGGCGCCACCGTGGAGGAGAAGGGGCGCGCCGTCGCCGTCCACACCCGCCGCGCCGCCGATCCGCAGGGCGCCTTCGAGGCGCTGCGCGAACCGCTGCGCCACCTCGCCGAGCGGCACGGGCTGATCGTCGAGCCCGGCCGCCTGGTGCTCGAACTGCGCCCGCCGGGCATGGACAAGGGCGTCGCCCTCACCGAGTACGTACGGGAGACCGGGGCCACGGCGGTGCTGTACGCGGGCGACGACCTGGGTGACCTGGCCGCGTTCGCGGCAGTGGAACGGCTCAGGTCGCAGGGGGTGCCCGGGGTGCTGGTGTGCAGCGGCAGCACCGAGGTCACCGAGCTGGCCCAGCGCGCCGACCTGGTGGTCGACGGCCCCGCGGGGGTCGTGGACCTGCTGACTTCCCTGGCCCAGGCGATCGGGCACTGAGGAGCCCCGCGTGAGCCGCGGGCGGCAGACCTTTCCGGGCCGCGGGCGGCAGACCTCACCGAACCCCAGGTGTCAGGTCTCCGTCAGCTCCCGCAGCTGCGCGAGGAACCACTGCGCGGGCGGCAGCGCCGTCGCCGCGGTCACCAGCCGCTTCGTACGCTCCGCCCGCTCGCCGTCCCCCATCGACAGCGCCTCGTGCAGCGCCCGCGCCGTCGCCTCGATGTCGTACGGGTTGACCACCAGCGCGGCCTCGCCCAGCTCCGCGTACGCCCCGGCCTCCCGCGACAGCACCAGCGCGCAGCCGCGCTCGGAGACCACCGGCACCTCCTTGGCGACCAGGTTCATCCCGTCCCGGATCGGGTTGACCAGGGCCACGTCCGCCAGCCGGTAGGCGGCCAGCGACCGCGCGAAGTCGTCCTTCACATGGAGGGCGACCGGCTGCCAGCCTTCCGTGCCGTACTCGGCGTTGATCCCGTCGGCGACCCGCCGCACCTGCTCGGTGTAGTCGCGGTAGACGGCCAGGTCCTGGCGGGAGGGGTAGGCGAAGGCGATGTGCACCACGCGCTCCCGCCACTCGGGGCGGGTCTCCAGCAGCCGCCGGTAGGCCAGCAGCCCGCGGACGATGTTCTTGGACAGCTCGGTGCGGTCCACCCGGACCACGGTTTTGCGCCCGGGGCCGATCTGCGCGCGCAGGGCCGTCAGCCGCTCGTCGACGTCCGCGGCCCGGGACCGCTGGAGCAGGAAGTCCGCGTCCGCGCCGAGGCCGTGCACGCCCAGCCGGGTCTCGCGCCCGTCGAGGCGCACGGACAGCCGCGCGCCGTCCCGCACCACCTCCGCGCCGAGCACGGCCGCGGCGCAGTCGGCGAAGGCCAGGGCCCAGCGCTCGGTGAGGAACGCGGCGCGGTCACCGCCGAGGATGCCGCGCAGCACGCCCGCCGCCACATCGTCCGGCAGCAGCCGGTAGTAGTCCGGGGGCGCCCAAGGGGTGTGCGAGAAGTGGCCGATCCGCAGGTCCGGCCGCCGTTCGCGGAGCAGTCCTGGCACCAGCGCCAGGTGGTAGTCCTGGATCAGCACGGCCGCGCCGTCGGCGGCCTCCTGGGCGAGGGCGTCCGCGAAGGCCGCGTTGTACGCCTCGTAGGCGTCCCATTGGGCGCGGAACTCCGCGCCGAAGACCGGTTCGAGCGGCGTCTGGTAGAGCAGGTGGTGGACGAACCACAGCACCGAGTTCGCGATGCCGTTGTACGCGGCGTCGAAGACCTCCGGCGCGATGTCGAGCATCCGCACCAGCTGCCCGCCGGTGTCGCCCGCATCCAGATGCCCGGCCCCGGCCCTCCTGGCCGCCTCGCGGTCGCCGTCGCCCAGCGCCGCGCAGACCCATACGGCCCCGGCGTCCGGCCCTATGGCACTGAGACCGGAGACCAGCCCGCCGCCGCCGCGCTTGGCGTCGAGTGAACCGTCCTCCCGCAGGGTGTAGGAGACCGGGCCGCGGTTGGACGCGACGAGGACCTGTGCAGCACTGTGCTCAGAGGCCATGTCGCGTACCTAGCCACCTCATGCGTCGCGCAAACGTGCGTGCGGTTTCTTGCCCCTGTCGGCGGCCCCCGGCAGGGCCGAGGGCCGGGGCGTCACGCCGCCCGCCGCTCCACATACTCCGGGATCTCGATCATCGGCGGCCGCTCCACCGTGTCCACATCGCTGGTCCGCGCCACAAAACCGGCCTCGCCCCGGTCGAACTGGGTCAGCCGCGGTCGCACCAGATGCCCGCGGGCCAGCCGCAGCTGGGCCGTGCGGTAGATCGTGGCCGCCATCCGGCCGAGCGCCTGCGGGTCCTGGTGGCGGTGGATGCGCACCCCGAGGTCGACCTGGGCGAGCGCGTCGAGCCCGACCGTGTGCAGCGAGTCGACGAGAATGGCGAGTTCCACCCCGTATCCGACGGGGAACGGCAGCCGCTCCAGCAGCGAGCGGCGCGCCGCGTACTCACCGCCGAGCGGCTGTACGAAACCGGCCAGTTGCGGCCAGTGCAGATTGAGCAGCGGCCGGGCGACCAGCTCGGTGACCCGTCCGCCCTGGCCTACGGCGCCACCGAGCGGCCGGTCGTACATCCCCTTGACCAGCTGTACGTCCGGGTCGGTCAGCAGCGGGCCGACGATCCCTGAGACGAAGCGGGCGTCGAATTCGCGCAGGTCGGCGTCTATGAAGCAGATGATGTCGCCGCTGGTCGCCAGCAGCGAGCGCCACAGCACCTCGCCCTTGCCGGGCAGCGCCGGCAGCTCGGGCAGCAGGGAGTCCCGGTGCACAACCCTCGCCCCGGCCGCCGCGGCGACCTCGGCGGTGCGGTCGGTGGACCCGGAGTCCACCACCACCAGCTCGTCGACCAGGGGCGCGGCCTCGCCCATCAGCTCGCGGCGGATGGCCGCGGCGATGTCGCCGACCGTCGCCTCCTCGTTGAGGGCGGGCAGGACGACGCTCACGGTCCGGCCCGTGGCGCGCTTGGCGGCGAGCAGGCGCCTCAGCGGACGGTCGTCGGCGGACCAGGACCGCTCCTTCAGCCAGCGCTCGACATCTTCCAGCACGGCCATGCCTCCCTGTTGTGGGTCGCGCGCGTCAGCTGTGATCCATCTCGCGCTTCGGACGACTATCTCAACCATCCGGGCCTTCGGTTACAGTCTTGAACAGCGCACGTGACCGCTGTATGTCGGGGGTCCCGTGCGATAAACACGCCGGTTCGGCCGGCGTCATACCGCTCATCCAGAGGGGCAGAGGGAACGGCCCGTTGAAGCCCCGGCAACCCTCCAGCCAGTCCTGATTCGTCATGCGAAGCGGGGCCCGGCTAGGGAAGGTGCCAATTCCGGCTCGCGGCGAGATGCGCCGTGAGGAAGATGAGGAGAAAGGGCCTCGCCTCCATGGCTGTGCAAGCTGTCGAAAGCTCTACCGGTTCCACTGGTTCTGCCGGTTCCGCTGGTTCCTCCGTCTCGCTCGGCCCCGCCGTCGCCCTGTCCTGTCGCGAGTGCGGGGAGCGTTTCCCCCTCGGCCCCATTTTCGCCTGTGCGGAGTGTTTCGGACCGCTCGAAGTCGCGTACGACCTGCCGACCGGCGACCCCGAGGGGCTGCGCAAGCGGATCGAGGCCGGGCCGAACAACATCTGGCGCTACGCCCCGCTGCTGCCCGTCCCGGCGGACGTGGCCGACAAGCCGAACATCAACCCCGGCTTCACCAAGCTGGTGAAGGCCGACAACCTGGCCCGCGAGCTGGGGGTGACCGGCGAGCTGCACATCAAGGACGACTCCGGGAACCCGACGCACTCCTTCAAGGACCGCGTGGTCGCCCAGGCCGTCGAGGCCGCCCGCGCCTTCGGCTTCACCACCCTCTCCTGCTCCTCCACCGGCAACCTCGCGGGCGCGGTCGGCGCCGCGGCCGCCCGCGCGGGCCTGCGCTCCTGCACCTTCATCCCGCACGACCTGGAGCAGGGCAAGGTCGTCATGGCCGCCATCTACGGCGGCGACCTGGTCGCCATCGAGGGCACGTACGACGACGTCAACCGCTTCTGCAGCGAGCTGATCGGCGACCCGGCGGGCGAGGGCTGGGGCTTTGTCAACGTCAACCTCCGCCCGTACTACGCGGAGGGGTCCAAGACCCTCGCGTACGAGATCTGCGAACAGCTCGGCTGGCGGCTGCCGGACCAGCTGGTCATCCCGATCGCGTCCGGCTCGCAGCTCACAAAGATCGACAAGGGGCTGAAGGAGCTCATCGCGCTCGGCCTCGTCGAGGACAAGCCGTACAAGATCTTCGGCGCCCAGGCCGAGGGCTGCTCCCCGGTCTCCACCGCCTTCAAGGCCGGCCATGACGTGGTGCGGCCGCAGAAGCCGAACACCATCGCCAAGTCGCTGGCCATCGGCAACCCGGCGGACGGGCCGTATGTGCTGGACATCGCGCGCCGCACGGGCGGGGCGGTGGAGGACGTGAACGACGAGCAGGTCGTCGACGCGATCAAGCTGCTGGCCCGTACGGAGGGGATCTTCGCGGAGACCGCGGGCGGGGTGACCCTGGGCGTGGCGAAGAAGCTGCTCGAGAACGGGGTGCTGGACCCCACCCTCACCACCGTCGTGCTCAACACCGGAGACGGCCTCAAGACGCTTGACGCGGTCGCTCCGACGACTGGGCCCACGGCGGTGATCCGCCCGAGTCTCGACGCGTTCCGCGAGGCTGGTCTGGGCTGAATTGGCTCGGCTCATACCAGCTGGCTTGAATTCGCCCCTCGAATTCGCCCTCGCTTCCCGCAGCACTTCCCACAGAAGGTGAAACCCGCATGAGCGTCAATGTCCGGATCCCCACCATCCTCCGCACCTACACCGGCGGGCAGGCCGAGGTCAGTGCCGAGGGGGCGACCCTTGCCGAGGTCCTGACGGACCTGGACCGCAACCACCAGGGCATCGCGGCCCGCGTTCTGGACGACACCGGCAAGCTGCGCCGTTTCGTGAATGTCTACGTCAATGACGACGATGTGCGCTTCGCGGAGGGCCTGGAGACGGCGACCCCGGACGGCGCCGGTGTCTCGATCATTCCGGCGGTCGCGGGCGGCTGCTGAGCCGGTTCTGACCCCGCCCTGACCGCGGCTTAAACGGAATCCATAACCCCGGGTTAAACGGAATCGCCCCGTCCTGATAGAAACGGACGGGGCGATTCCGTGTCTTGAATCGCGATACAGTTGAGGGGATCCCCTAGCGTCGGCGCCTCGTCGGCCGCATATGAGAACTCGTCAACTTGTGCGTGAAGTGTGCGCGTGAATTGCCGGGTTAATCCCTTATGTCCGACCCGGCTTGCCCCGAATTCACGTGAATTTGCCACTTATTACCGTTCGACCGTCGCCAGAATTCTCGTCCGATTGACCTGTTGCACAGGGCAGTTGGACAGATACATTCAGCGGCGGTCGACGCGTTCCGGCGCACACCCCCCTCGACTCGGGGGGTGAGGTCTGACCCGGGTCCGCGGAGTGCGGTCCTGCGCAAGGGCCAGCAATAGGGGAGTTAGGAATGGCTCAGGGCACCGTCAAGTGGTTCAACGCGGAGAAGGGGTACGGCTTCATCGCGGTCGACGGTGGTGCGGACGTGTTCGTCCACTACAGCGCGATCCAGATGGACGGCTACCGCACCCTCGAGGAAGGCCAGCGGGTCGAGTTCGAGATCTCGCAGGGTCAGAAGGGGCCGCAGGCGGACATGGTCCGCGTGGCTGTTGGCTGAAGCGCGCCGACGCGAGGCAGCTGACTGGACTGTTCAAAGGGCCCGTACCCCCAGGGGTAGCGGGCCCTTTGACGTGACCGCAGACGATCACCGTCGTCGGCTTGTCCCACGCCCATGACCAGCGAGTCCTTCGCCGTAGCCCTTTGGGCGCTTGCACTCTAAGGGGTCGAGTGCTAATCATTGGCGTTAGCACTCTGAGAGTGAGAGTGACAGAAGGATCGGGTCGGTGAGGTCCGTCGGACCGTGCGGGGCAAGGAACCGCAAGGCAGACAGACCGTCCGTCGCGGGCGCCAGGCGCGGTCCGGAGCAATCCACCCCGTCTTGGGAGGACCACTTCACATGGCCAAGATCATCGCGTTCGACGAGGAGGCGCGGCGCGGCCTCGAGCGCGGGATGAACCAGCTCGCCGACGCCGTCAAGGTCACCCTCGGCCCCAAGGGTCGCAACGTCGTCCTCGAGAAGAAGTGGGGCGCCCCCACGATCACCAACGATGGTGTGTCCATCGCCAAGGAGATCGAGCTCGAGGACCCGTACGAGAAGATCGGCGCCGAGCTGGTCAAGGAGGTCGCGAAGAAGACGGACGACGTCGCCGGTGACGGCACGACGACCGCGACCGTCCTCGCCCAGGCGCTGGTCAAGGAGGGCCTGCGGAACGTTGCCGCGGGCGCCAACCCGATGGCCCTCAAGCGCGGCATCGAGAAGGCCGTCGAGGCCGTCTCCGCCCAGCTGCTCGAGCAGGCCAAGGACGTGGAGACCAAGGAGCAGATCGCCTCCACCGCCTCCATCTCCGCCGCCGACACCCAGATCGGCGAGCTCATCGCCGAGGCGATGGACAAGGTCGGCAAGGAAGGCGTCATCACCGTCGAGGAGTCGCAGACCTTCGGGCTCGAGCTCGAGCTCACCGAGGGCATGCGCTTCGACAAGGGCTACATCTCCCCGTACTTCGCCACCGACATGGAGCGTATGGAGGCGTCGCTCGACGACCCGTACATCCTGATCGTCAACTCGAAGATCAGCAGCGTGAAGGACCTCCTCCCGCTGCTGGAGAAGGTCATGCAGTCGGGCAAGCCGCTGCTGATCATCGCCGAGGACATCGAGGGCGAGGCCCTGGCGACCCTGGTCGTCAACAAGATCCGTGGCACCTTCAAGTCCGTCGCCGTCAAGGCCCCGGGCTTCGGTGACCGCCGCAAGGCCATGCTCGGCGACATCGCCATCCTCACCGGTGGCACCGTCATCTCCGAGGAGGTCGGCCTCAAGCTGGAGAACGCGGGCGTCGACCTGCTCGGCCGTGCCCGCAAGGTGACCGTCACCAAGGACGAGACCACCATCGTGGACGGCGCCGGCGACACCGACCAGGTGCAGGGCCGCGTCAACCAGATCCGCGCCGAGATCGAGTCCTCGGACTCGGACTACGACCGCGAGAAGCTCCAGGAGCGCCTGGCGAAGCTGGCCGGCGGCGTGGCCGTCATCAAGGCCGGTGCCGCCACCGAGGTCGAGCTCAAGGAGCGCAAGCACCGCATCGAGGACGCGGTGCGCAACGCCAAGGCCGCCGTCGAGGAGGGCATCGTCGCCGGTGGTGGCGTGGCCCTGCTCCAGACCGTCTCGGTCTTCGACAAGCTGGAGCTGGACGGCGACGAGGCCACCGGCGCCCAGGCCGTGCGTCTGGCGCTCGAGGCCCCGCTCAAGCAGATCGCGGTCAACGCCGGCCTCGAGGGCGGCGTCGTGGTGGAGAAGGTGCGCAACCTGACCCCGGGCCACGGCCTGAACGCCGCGACCGGCGAGTACGTCGACCTGATCGCCGAGGGCATCATCGACCCGGCCAAGGTCACGCGCTCCGCGCTGCAGAACGCCGCGTCGATCGCCGCGCTGTTCCTGACCACCGAGGCCGTCATCGCCGACAAGCCGGAGAAGGCCGCCGCGGCGGGCGCTCCGGGCGGTATGCCGGGCGGTGACATGGACTTCTGATCGACGACTTCACGTCGATCGGCTGTCCGCCCGGAACATCGGGTACGTCGGGGCGGCACCCTCTCCCAGGGTGCCGCCCCGACGGCGTTGCTGTATGCGGTTCTTACGCCTGCGCGGCCTCCAGGGCCGCGCGCAGATGGCCGTCCGACTCGCTCAGCAGCCGGGTGGCGGTGGGGGCGTCGACCCCGCCGAGGATGGCCAGGATGGCGTGCTTCGTCTCCCCGTCGCTGGCGGCCAGCGCGGCCTCGATCTGCGGGTCGGGGGCGCCGGTGGCCAGGGAGACGATACGGCGCGAACGCGCGCGAAGCTTCTCGTTCGAGGCGCGCACATCGACCATCAGATTTCCGTAGGTCTTGCCCAGCCGGATCATGGTGATGGTCGAGACCATGTTGAGCACGAGCTTCTGGGCCGTGCCCGCCTTCAGCCGGGTGGAGCCGGTCAGCAGCTCCGGCCCGACCACGACCTCGATACCGTGCTCGGCCGCCGCCGCGAGCGCCGAGCCCGCGTTGCACGACAGCCCGACGCTGAGCGCCCCGAGCCGGCGTGCGTGCTCGACCGCGCCGACCGCGTACGGGGTGCGGCCGGAGGCGGAGACGCCGACGACGGTGTCGTCGGCGCCGACACCCAGCGCGTCGAGGTCGGCGGCGGCCAGCTCCTTGCTGTCCTCGGCGCCCTCGATGGAGGTCACCATGGCGGCGGGCCCGCCCGCGATCAGCCCGACGACCCGGTCCGGGTCCGTATTGAAGGTGGGCGGGCACTCGCTGGCGTCGAGTACGCCGAGCCGCCCGGCGGTGCCCGCGCCCGCGTAGATCAGCCGGCCGCCGCGGGCCATGCGCTCGGCGATGGCGTCGATCGCGGCGGCGATCCGCGGGAGCTGGGTGGCGACGGCCGCGGGCACGGCCGCGTCCTCGCCGTTCATGATGCGGGCGATCTCGATGGTCTCCAGCCGGTCGATCTCGGCGAGCTCGGGGCGGAACGCCTCGGTGGTGAGCGTGTCCAGCTGGGCGCGCAGCTGTTCCTGTTCAGCGGCGGAAGTCATGACGAAGCGGCTCTTTCCGGTACGGGGTGGTGACGGGGCCCGCCGGAATGGGGCCCCGCCGATACGGGGGGTGTCCCGACTCGGTCGACGCTCGGTCAGCGGGGGCCGGGCCGGGGGTCATGCCGGTGGGCGAGCGCTTCGTACGAGGCCGCCAGCGCGGGCGCGGCCGCCTCGTACGTACGCTGCGCCACACCTATGAAGAGGCAGTCCACGACGAGAAGTTGACTGGTGCGGCTGGACATCGCGGCCGGGCGCAGCTCGCTCTCGCGGGCGGTGGACGTGGTGAGCACGAAATCCGCGTACTGCGCGACCTCACCGTCGGGGCGGCCGGTGATCGCGACGGTGGTGGCTCCGTGCTCGAAGGCGACGCGCAGGGGCTCGATGACGTCGGTGGTACGGCCCGAATGGGTGATCGCGAGCGCGACGTCGCCGGAGTGCAGCTGCACGGCGTTGGTGACCGCGAGGTGCGGGTCGGCGTGGGCATGCGCTATCAGGCCAATGCGCAGCAGCTTCTGGACCAGGTCCTGGCCGACCAGGCTGGAGGCGCCGACGCCGTAGACATCGATCCGGCGGGCGGTGGAGAGCGCGGCGACGGCCGCTTCGAGCTGGCTGGTGTCCAGCCCGGCGGCGGTGTCGGCCAGGCACTGCTGCTCTTCCTGGGCGAGCTTGGTGACGACGTCGGCGATGGGGTCGTCCACGGCGATGTCCGCCGTGACGGCCGGGGCGCGGCCGGCCGCCTGCTGCGCGGCGAGCGCGGCGAGCGCGAGGCGCAGATCGCGGTAGCCGGGATAGCCGAGCAGACGCGAGGTGCGGACGACGGTGGCCTCGCTGGTGCCGGTGCGCTCGGCGAGCCCGGTGACGGTGAGCGCGGCGCAACCGGCCGGATCCCCCGCCACGGCCTCGGCGACGCGCTGCATCGAGCGGGTCATGGAGGGCACGAGGGTGCGGACCTTGGCCGCGAGGGCGGCGGGGGCGGGTGGAGTGGCTTCGGGCACGGTGAAAGTTTCCTTCAGCTTGCTACTCACCGGTGAAAGGTATTTTCAGCGCCCGGGGGCCGTCAAGGGGCCCGCCCTGCCGTCGTGCGCGCTGACCGACGGGCGCCAGTTGTGCTCAAAGGTGACAATGGGTCTCATGAAGCTCGAACAGGCACTGCATGCGGCACGGGCACTGGTGCTCGCCGACCTCGCGGCGGGAGAAGTGGCCCAGGCGGACATCGTCTCGCTCGTCGAGGACTCCATCGCGCACCGCAGGTGGTGGGTCGAGCAGTGGCCGGAGGGCGCCGCGTACTTGGCCGGGCTGGTCGCCCAGGACGTACAGGACGCCCTGCTCGAACGGTACGGCCGCTGGCCGCTGTGCCCGGTGTGCACGGAGGGCGGCGACCTCCACGCGCTGGACGTGGAGCCGGAGCTGGGGCCGGATCCGCACTGGGTGTGCGGCAAGACGGCGGTGGCGGTGGCGCGGGTGGGGGCGCTCGGGACCGTGTGACGGGTGCGGCGCGGGGGTGATTCGCGCGGACTTCAGCTCAGTCGCCGCCGCTGTCCAGCGCTGCTGGGCAACCGAGGCCGCCCTCGTATGACGGCGGTCCGCGCCGTCCGCGCCGTCCGCTCGCGGTCCCGGTCATGGTCCGACCGGGCCGCTCACCCCGTCTTCCGAAGGCCGTCGTGCCGGTCGACACCGTCGCGCCCGTCTTTGCTCCCAGGCTCCTGTTCCCGCGCCTCCGAACCGACGATCACGCGCGAAGTGCCCGGCGCCTGATGCGGCAGCCGCGCGGCGAGCGCCGTCGTCCCGACGGCGGCCGCCGCGAGCGCCGCGCCCGTCCAGGCCACGGCCGGGTAGCCCCAGCCCAGGTCGATGACGAGCCCGCCGAGCCAAGGGCCCAGCGTGTTGCCGATGTTGAAGGCGGAGGTCGTGGTCGCGCCCGCGAGGGTCGGGGCGGCGTTCGCGACATTGAACATCCGGGCGTTGAGCGCGGGCCCGGTGAAGAAGGCCGTCACACCGAGCAGCAACGCCAGGCTCACGGCCGCGACCGCGTGGTGCGCGGTCAGCGCCAAGGCGGTCAGCACGACCGTCGAGGCCGTGATGCCGCCGTAGAGCGTGCCGAAGAGATGGGCGTCCGCGATCCGCCCGCCGATCGCCGTCCCCACGAGCGCCCCGACGCCGAACAGCGCCAGCACGCTCGGCACCCAGTCCTCGTCCATCCCGGCCACATCCGTCAGCAGCGGCGCGAGATACGAGAACAGGCAGAAGACCGCGCCGCCGCTGAGTGCGGTGGTGATCAGCGCCAGCCACACCTGCCGGTCACGGTAGATGGACAGCTCGGCACGGAGCCTCGGCCGGTCCGCTCCGGTTTGCGCCTCCGTACGCGGTACGAGCCCGGCCACGCCCACCAGCCCGAGCGCCGACAGCGCCGCCACCGCCCAGAAGGCCGCCCGCCACCCGGCGTGCTGCCCGAGGAACGCCCCCGCGGGCACGCCCACGACATTCGCGACGCTCAACCCGCCGAGCATCACCGCCATCGCCCGCGCCCGCGCGCTCGAAGGCACCAGCGACACGGCCACCGCCGCCCCCACCGCCCAGAACCCGGCACACGCGAGCGCGCTGACCACCCGGGACGCGAACAGCACCCCGTACGAAGGCGCCACCGCCCCCGCGACCTGCCCGAGCCCGAACGCGGCCAGCAGCGCGATCAGCGTCGTCCGGCGCGGCAGCCGCAGCGTGGCGGCGGCCAGCAGGGGCGCGCCGACCACCATCCCGATCGCGAAGGCGGAGATCAGCAGCCCGGCGGTCGGGATGGAGACGTCCATATCGCGGGCGATGGGCTGCAGCAGCCCGGAGAGCATGAACTCCGAGGTCCCGAGGGCGAAGACGGACAGGCCGAGCACATAGACGGCGACGGGCATGCGGACGTGAGCGCGGTCAATGGGGGACATGCCAAGGGTCAACTCCCGCCTGGAGTTTGGTGTTCCACATCCGATTCCGCCCTCCCGCAGGCTCGTCGTGCTGCCGGGGGACGTCGTTTGACTTCTCGTATGCATCCGACGACCACTCTGGCAGCCCTGCGTGACTTCTGCGTAGAGCATGTCGGGGCCGACCTCTGGGACAGCTGCTACTACGGCCAGTGCGACTACGGCTACGTCGACGGCACGTACGGGACGATCCTGGACGACGGCACCTGCGGAGGGTGGAAGAACTTCCTGCGCTAGGGCAGCAGCCGTGCGAGGGGCCGGGGCCCGGAGGCGGGCCCCTCGCACGGCCGGCTGTCAGACCCCGAAGGGCGCCGCGTAACGGACGGTGCCGCTCGGCAGCGGGTGGGTCTCGTCCAGGGTGAGGGCCATCATGGCCTCGTCCGGGACGTCGAGGGTCACGCCGATGCCATGGGCGGAGGCGCGGCCGAAGCCGAACCGCGGGTAGTACTCCGGGTGTCCGAGGACGGTGACGTAGTACTCGCCCAGCTCCCTGGCCGCGCTGAGCGCGGCACGGATGGCCGCCGAACCGGCACCGGTCTTCTGGTGCTCGGGCAGCACGGAGACCGGGGCCAGGCACAGGGCCGGGGTATCGCCGATGTGGCAGCGCGTCAGCAGCGCGTGGCCGACGGGCGTTCCGTTCGCGTCGGCGCTGACGACGGACAGGCCCTCGATCCACGACACGTCGGCGCGCAGGGCGTCGACGAGGTCGGCCTCGTACGGGGTGTCGAAGGCGGCGAGGACGATACCGCGGACGGCCGGGATGTCGGCCTCGGTCTCGACACGGGCGGTCCACTGGTTGTGGGTACGCATGATGGGATGAAGATCCGTTTCATGGTGAGGTTCGTGTGGGACTGCCCCGCGAGCTCACGCTCCCAGCGAGGCGGGTGACTGGATCAGGCCGTCGCCCGGGACGTGAGGACGGTCCGGGCGCTGCGCGGCGCAGTGACCTTCAGCGCGGCCATCAACTCACCCTCCCTGTCGTCCTCAACCTGATCCAACACGAACTCCCGCACCGTACCACGATCTTGATCCGACATCCGGCAGCGGATTTATCGGTCACCCAAGGCCGCGCCGGATCGCCCCCGCCGTTCGAGCAGTACCGCGGCGGCCCGGGCGACGGGCGGGGCGGCCGACCACACCGCCGCGGTGACGACGGCGGCCCCGAGCGCCGCGCCGGCCAGCACGTCGTGCGGATAGTGCACGCCCGCCGCCACGCGTGCCACCGCCACCACCGCCGCCAGCGGCAACACGACGGCCGCCAGGCGCGGGCGCAGCACGACCAGGCCGACGGCGAGCGCGGCCGCGAGGGTGGCGTGGTTGCTCGGAAAGGACCAGTCACCCGCCCCCGGACAGTCGGCCACCGCCGCCACCCCGCGCACCGCCCGGCACGGCCGCTCCTCGTCCACCACCAGCTTCAGCGCCTCGCTGACCGCGTACGCGACGCCGGTCCCGACGCCGACCAGCACCACCACGGCGATCCCCCGGGCACTGCGGCGCCGCACGGCCGCCCACCCCACCCACGCCAGGAGCAACGCGGGCCATCTTCCGCTCGTCGCATCCAGGAGAAGAAGCCGAGGTGATCGAGGGCAAGGTCGCAGCGCGTCTGCGTCGGCGTGAGGTGTTCGAGCTGGACGCGCCGTCGTTCTTGTGGGTCATTCTGAATGAGGCCTGCCTGCGTACGGTCGTGGGCAGCTCTGATGTCATGGCCGGTCAGCTTGAGTACCTGCTGACAGCGGCCACGTCACCGCACGTCAAGCTTCAGGTCATGCCGTTCTCGGCAGGCGCCCCGGCCGCACACGCGAAGCCCTTCACTGTGTTGCGCTTCACGGACTCTCCCACGGTGCTTTACACCGAGACCAGGGTAGGAGGCCGGATGCACGACTCCGCTCGGACGGTCGCCTCCGCCCTGGATGATTACGATTTGCTCGCTGTGGCGAAGGAGTACCGCGCATGATGAGTGCCGCCTTGGATCTCACAGCCGCCGAATGGGTCAGATCCTCCTACAGCGACGCCAACGGCGGCGAGTGCGTGGAGTTCTCCCGCACCTTCACCCGGACCCACGACGCCGTCCTGGTCCGTGACTCCAAGAACCCCCACGGCCCGGCGCTGATCTTCTCAGCACAGGGCTGGTCGTCGTTCGTCTCCGACCTCATATGCGCAGAGTGCTCGGGCGCCTGACCTGCCGGGAAAGCTGGTACTCCACCAAGGGAGTTCGAAGCCTTCGGTGATCGAAGGACACACAATGTCGTCTGACCCGGGTCGCGAAACGATCGCATTACGCATTCAGCAGCGCCAGCTCCGTCGCGAGATTCCGGCGCGCCGCGTCCTCCCAGCGGTCGCGGGCCTGGGGCGTACGGAACAGCCTTGGCATGGCGAGCAGTTCGCGCAGCACACCTGCCCGGCCGTCGCGGAAGGCGTCGTCGGGGACGAAGCCGTACTCCTCGCGGACGGCGGCGGCGTACGCGGCGTAGTCGTCGGGGGTGCCTGCCAACACCGCCAGGTCGGCGTCGCACAGCACTTCGCCGTTGGTGTCGCCGGGGGCGGGGTCGTGGGTGCGGGTGAGGCGGACCAGGCGGGCGACTTCGGCGGTGCGGGGCTCCGGCACGCCTGCCTCGGGTAGGGCGCGTTCGGCCAGGCGGGCGCTGCGGTCCTCGTTGGTGGAGCGCTCGGGGAGGTAGACGGCGTCGTGGAACCAGGCGGCGAGGCGGACGGCGGCGGGGTCGGCGGCGTGGGTGATCAGCTCGTCGATCCGGTCCAGGATCGCGAGGAGGTGGTCGGTGGTGTGGTAGCGGCGTTGGGGTTCGGCCCAGCGCGCGAGGAGGTCCTCGCCGTACGGGGCGGGGGAGGGGGCGCGGACGGGCTCGCGGGCGCTGTTGAGGTGGGTCGCCCAGCGGGTGAGGAGGGTGTCATGGGCGGGGTGGCGGGGTGCGGGGTCGGCCATGGGCCAATTGTGCGGGGTGCGGGTTTCGGGGCGCGTGGGGTGTGGCAAGCTGTTCAGCATGTCTAGACCAATTCTCGAGGTGATCGCCCTCGACGCGGCGGACGCGGTCGCGGCGCAGGCCGGAGGGGCCGACCGGCTCGAACTGGTCACCGATATGGCCGCCGACGGGCTCAGCCCCTCCCGCGAGACCTTCGCCGAGATCCGCTCGGCCGTGGACCTCCCGCTGCGGGTGATGCTGCGCGCGTCCGACGGCTTCGCATGCGGTGGAGCCGCCGCGCTCGACGCGCTGTGCGCGCGGGCGGAGGCGCTGCGGGCCGAGGGGGCGGACGAGTTCGTCCTCGGCTTCCTGGGCCCCGACGGGCTGGCCGACCTGGCCGCGATCCGCGCGCTCACGGACGTCGTCGGGGCGGGTTCCGGGCTCGATGAGAGCCGGTGGACCTTCCACCGCGCCATCGACCGGGCCGCCGACCGCGATGTGCTCCGTCAGCAGCTCGCGGGCCTTCCGGGGCTGGACACGTATCTCACCGCCGGGTCGGCCGCCGGGGTCGACGAGGGGCTTCCGGTCCTGGCGGAGGAGGCGGCGCGTGGCGCGGGCGGGCCCCGGATCATGGTGGGCGGCGGGCTGCGCCTCGACCACCTGCCCGCGCTGCGCGCCGCGGGGATCGACGCCTTCCATATCGGCGGCGCGGCGCGGCCCTCGGGGTGGGCCGGGCCCGTGGGCACCGCCTCGGTGCATCAGTGGCGGGCCGCGCTGGACGAAGTGGTGCCGGTGGGGTGACTCCGGGGCCGCCCCCGCAGCCACCCCGGCGCGTTCAGTCGACTGCGGCGAGGTTGGTCGCGGAGGAGCCGATGGTGGTCCAGGTGGAGCCGTGGCCGCTCCAGCGGGAGACGGTCTTGTGGTCGCTGGAGACGCGGTACACCTTGTGGTCTGTGACGATCAGGTCGGCGCCGGCGGTGCCGATGGTGGTCCAGGAGAAGGGCTCATCGTTGTACTTGAGGATCTGTCCGGTGGACTCGCGGACGATGAACATCCCGGCGCCACCGGCGTAGATCTTGTCGGCGGCGCCGCCGACTCGGAACCACCCGTCACCGTGTTCGGTCCACTGGAAGACCGACGCGTGGTCGGGGGTGATCCCCCACAGGTGATTGCCGACCGCGAAATCCGCGCCTGGATTGCCGATGTCGCTCCAGTTGTCCGGGGCGCCGTTGTACTTCCAGATCCTTCCGGTGTCCGGGTTGGTGGAGAACAGTCCGGCCGGGCCAGCGTAGAGCTTTGCCGATTTGATCCCAATACGGGTCCATTTGTCCTTGTCCGGGTCCCAGCGCATGACCGCGTCGCGCAGGGGCCTGAGCCCGTAGAGCGTGTTGCCTTGCTGGATGAATTGGGCGCCGGGAGAGCCGATCGGTTTCCAGCTCTTGGACGCCGGACGGTACTGGGAGATCCATTTGTCGGACTCGTTGATCCGGAACAGGCCGGCTCCTCCCGCGACGATGCTGTCGGCATCGCTGCCGATGGAGCGCCAGGACTTGCCGGTTCCGCTCCACTGCAGCACCTTGCCGCCCTCGGAGACGGCGTAGACGCCGGCCGGGTCGGTGACGTCCGCGCCCTTCGCGGGCGCCGAGGACTCGGTGTCGGGACGGGCGTCCTCGTGCCGGGGTGAGGAGGTGGAGGGTTTGGGGGGCGGGCTGCTGCTCTGCGAGGCGGAAGGGCCGCCCGCGGCCGGCCCGGAGGAGGAGGGCGGCTGCTGCGGCGGCGAGGAGAGCGTGCGGGCCGGGCCCGCGTCGTGGCGTTCCGGGAGGGCGTAGAGGAGTACGCCCGCCGTGGCGGCCGCGACGGCGGCCCCGACCCCGGCGGCCAGGATCAGCTGGGTGTGGCGGCGGTGCGGCCGGGCGGCCGTGGGGCGGATCTCCGTGACAGGGGCGTCGGCGTTGCCGGCGACCCCGGTTGCTTCGGGAGTTGCGCTGGTCAGCGGAGTGTCCAGGCGTTCCAGGACAATGCCCTGGACGATGTCCGACCCGGTGAGGGCCGGGCGGATCTGCTGCCATAGGAGGGCGACTTCGGTTCGCTGTTCCTCGATCTCGTCGTGCACCAGAGCCGACTGGAGGATCACGCCCCCGCGGGCCGATATGGCCGGCAGACGGTCGCCATGGCGGTCCTCATGGCGTTCCTCAGTCTGGTCCTCAGCCCGGTTCTCATCGTGGTCTTCTGCGCTGTTCTCGTCCTCGGCCTCAGCACCCGTCGTGTGCGCCCGGCCTTCCCCTTCTCCTCGCTCCGGGGTGTCCGCCAGGACCCGCTCCGCGGCCTGCTGGACCTCCCGTACGACGCCCAGCCGATGGCGTGCCTCCGCCAGGTGCTGCCGTACCAACTCCGCGTCCGCTCCCGCCCCGACGGGCTCGTCCGGATCCGTGAGCGCGGTGATGATCTGCAGCAGCGCCTTGACCAGCTTCTCCGACTCGGCGCGGTCCGCCTCGGCCTGACGGCGCGCCGCGCCGGGGTCCTCCGCCGAGCGGATGGTCTGCTCGGCCGTGATCGCCGCCTCGTACAGGCGCCGAGCCTTGGCCAGCATCGTGGTCCGGCCGCGCTCGTCGCGGACGCGGTCCTTGATCACGGCGTTGAGCCGACCCAGCGGGATGATCTTGGTCCCGGACCGGTACTCGCCCCAGATGGTCTTGCTGGTGCGGTAGCGCTCGGCCAGCTCCCGTACGGTCATCCCGGCGGTGAGATCCCGTAAGAACCCCGCCAGGGCGTTCCCCTCTTCCGTGCTTCCCTTCGGCGGTCCCTGCGGCCGCCCGGCTCTGCCCACACGTCCCCCTTGTCCACCCGTGCCTCGTGGCGTGGTGTCACCACCCGATCACACCACTTCGGAGGTCCCGGTGACACCCGGATCCATGAAAAGCCCGACGACCGCACGGACATCAACCAGCGGTAGCCGCGCGGTCGTACGAGCGGTCGTACGAGCGGTCGGGGGTGCGGGTCGTCGTCAGGACCGTGGCCGTGGCGAGCAGGGCCAGCAGCGTCGCCGTCAGCGGGAACCAGCGGTCGCCGAGGAGTGCGATGGACGCGCTGCCCGCGCCGCCGCCCGCCGCCATCCCGAGGTAGAGGGCGCTGCTGTTGAGGGAGATCAGCAGGGGTGCGTTCGGCGGGTCGAGGGAGGCCAGCCGGTGGGGGAGCGCGACCGAGACGGACCAGCCGGCGACCGGGGTGACCAGGGCGTAGAGCAGTGCGCCCGGCATGGTCCGGCCGAGCCAGGGGAGGGACAGGAAGGCGAGGGCCGTGACCGCGCTCCCGGTGAGCATGACGCTGCGTACGCCCCAGTGGTCCACCGCCCGGCCGCCCAGCCAGCTGCCCGCCACCGATGCGATGCCCATCACCAGCATCACCATGCTCAGGCGTCCGGCCTCGCCGCCCGTGGCGGGGCGTATGGCCGTGGCGATGTAGATGTACACGGAGTTGAAGGCGAGGAAGAAGAGGAAGGTGGTGGCCGTTGCCGCGACGACCCGGCGGTCGCGCAGCGGGGTCAGCCGTTCGCGCAGCCCGGGTGGAGTCGGCTGCCTGGGCTGCGTGGTCGGGGTGCCGACGCTGGATGCGGCACCGGGCGTAGCACCTGCTCCGGCACTCGGCGCGGCCGCGGCACCCTGCGTGCCAGCAGCCGGGCCACCAGCAGCGCGCGGTCCAGCCGCGGCCCCGGCACCGGCGCCCGGCGCGCCAACAGCAGCGCGCAGCCCGGCCGCGACGCCGGCACCCTGCGCGGCACCGGCGCCCGGCGCGGCACCGGCCGAACCACCAGCCGCCCGCGCCCACGGCGCCCCCGGCGTCCCCGGCAGCTCGCGCAGCAGCAGCGCCTGGCCCGCCAGGGCCGCCGCGCCGAGGGCGACGACCAGCCACATCGTCAGGCGCCAGTCCGTACGCCCGATCCAGGTGCCCAGCGGTACGCCGAGCGCGGTCGCCACCGTCATACCGCCGAGCACGGTGGCCAGCGCCCGGCCGCGCCGTTCGGGTGGGACGAGCGAGGTGGCGACGGCGTTGGCGGTCGGGGTGTAGAGCGCGGCTCCGGCGGCGGCCAGTACGCGGGTGGCGAGCAGCAGGGGGTACGTGGGGGCGAGGGCGCTCAGCGCGTTGGCCGCGGTGAAGACGGTGAGCGCGGTGAGCAGCAGTTGGCGGCGCGGCCAGCGGGCGGTGAGGGTGGCGAGGACGGGCGCGAGCAGGGCGTATGCGAGCGCGAAGACGGTGACCATCTGCCCGGCGGTGGGGACCGATACGTCCAGGTCGCGGGAGATCAGGCCGAGGATTCCGGCCATCACCATGGAGTCGGTGCCCACCGCGAAGGTGCCGAGGGCGAGCAGGAGCAGGCGTAGCCGCACGGGTGTCCTCCCCGAAAGACGGTTTGATATGCGTCCAACAATAGGGATGGTTGGACGAGTGTCAAACTGTTTCGGGTTGATGAATGTCAAACTGTTCTGGGAGGACGGGACAGGACGGGGCGAGCGAGAGCGAGGAGGGTGGGCGAGGTGGACGAACGGCTGCCCCAGCCCGATGCCGAGGACATCGAGCTGGTAAAGGTCATGCACGCACTCGGTGATCCGGTGCGCCTGTGGCTGCTGTGCGTCTACGGCGACGGCGAGGAGCACAGCTGTGCGCCCGAGGCGGTGAGCCTCGACCATCTCCACAAGTCGACCGTCTCGCACCACATGCGGGTGATGCGCGAGGCCGGGCTCACCACCACGCGAGTCGCCGGGCGCAACCGCTATGTGCGGCTGCGCCGCGACGAACTCGACGCCAGGTTCCCCGGCCTCCTCGACGCGCTGCTCACGTCCATGCCGTGGAGCAGGGACGCGTTGTAAACGGGCCCGGAACCGGCCCGCTCAGACCAACTGCTCCGGGAGCGGCGCCGCGTGGACCACCGTCAGCCCCGACACCGCCCGGGTCAGCGCCACATACAGGCGGCGCAGTCCGGTGCGCTCGTCCGGTTCGCCGTCGACCACCGCGGCCGGTTCGTCCAGCACCACGTAGTCGTACTCCAGACCCTTGGCCAGCGTCGCCGGGACGAGGGTGAGGCGGGCGGCGGCGCTGGTCTCCTCGCCGGGGGAGAGATACGCCAGGCCCGCCGCGTCCAGGGCGCCCGCCAGCACCGGGATCCGCGCGTCGGCCGCGATCAGGCCGATCGAGCCCTCGTGGCCCAGCGCCTCATGGCAGGCGGCGATCACGGCGGAGTCGAGTGCGGCGGGGTCCACCGCGCGTACGGAGAAGTCGCCCGCCGCCTCGCGGATCGAGGTGGCCTCCGACAGCCCGGGGGCGATGGCGGGCAGCAGCCGCGAGGCGTATGCGATCACCTCGCGCGGCACCCGGAAGCCCTGGGTCAGTTCCTCCACCGCCGCCCCGGACTTGCCGAGGTGGACGAGGGCGTCCTCCCAGGTCGCCGTCGCCCACGGGGTGGTGCCCTGTGCGATGTCGCCGAGGATGGTCGCCGAGCCGGTGGTGCAGCGGCGGCCCACCGCCCGGTACTGCATGGGGGACAGGTCCTGCGCCTCGTCCAGGACCACATGGCCGAGCGAGTGCGTGCGCTCGACGAGGTCGGTGGCCTCGTCGATGAGCACCGCGTCCGCCGAGGACCACTGCGCGGACTTCACACCGCGCGGCGGCTTCGACCACAGGATGGTCTTCTGCTCGTCGGCGTCGAGGATCCCGTCCGCCTGCTCGGCGAGGAAGTCGGGGTCGGAGAGCAGCCGCAGCACGAGTTTGGCCGGGTCGACGGGCGGCCAGATCTCCTTGACGGCCGCCTTCACGGCGGGGTTGCGGGCCACCGCGTTCTGCACCCGGTCGTCGGGCGCCTCGCCGGCCTGTTCCATCCGTACGAGCACGGCGTGCGCGATCCGCTGCGGCAGCGCCTCGCGGGCCGCGCCGTACCGGATGTCGCGGTCCAGCAACTCGCGGACCATCTCCTCCAGTTCGTACGCCGGGACCCGCCAGCGCCGCGAGCCGCGCACCACCACGCACGGCTCGGTCGGCAGCGTGACGTGCGAACGTACGGCGCGGCGCAGCACCTCGGCCATCCGCGCGTCGCCCTTGAGGCCCGCCGCGTCGGCGCCGTCCGTGCCCCGCACCTCCACATGCGCGACGAGGTCGTCCACCGTGGCCTGCCCGACCTGCAACTCGCCGAGCGCGGGCAGGACTTGCTCGATGTAGTGGAGGAAGGACCGGTTCGGGCCGATGACGAGGGTGCCGGAGCGGGCGAGCCGCTCCCGGTGCGCGTACAGCAGATACGCGACCCGGTGCAGGCCGACCGCAGTCTTCCCGGTACCCGGCGCCCCCTGGACGCAGACCGTGCCGCCGATTCCGGCGCGTACGATCTCGTCCTGCTCGGGCTGGATCGTGGCGACGATGTCCCGCATCGGGCCCACACGGGGCCGCTCGATCTCGGCCTGGAGCAGCTTGCTCGCGTGCTCTGCCTCGGTCGGGTCGGTCAGGTGCTCGTCCTCGTACGCGGTCAGCTCGCCGCCGGTGTAGCCGAAGCGGCGGCGCAGCCCGATGTCCATCGGCGTCTTCTTCGACGCCTGGTAGAAGGGCTGGGAGACCGGCGCGCGCCAGTCGATGACCATCGGGTCGCCGTCGGCGTCGTGGACATGCCGCCGCCCGATATAGAACTGCTCGCCTTCCGCGCCCTCCGCCGACTCCGCGCCCGGCGCGTGCAGATAGTTCAGGCGGCCGAAGAACAGCGGGGTGTCGGCCAGGTCGGCGAGGGCCTTGATGCGCTCGTCGATCTGGCGCTGGAGGACTTCGGCGTTGACCCAGTTGGCGGTGACGTCCTTGATGTCGAGGGCTTCGACATCGGCGCGCATGGCGCGCAGGGCGGCACGGGACGCGGCGAGATGGGTGCGCTCCCGCTCGAGCGGGTCGGGGTGGTCAGGGGCGTGCGAGGGCACGGCGTAGCCTCCGGCGTGTACACAAAGCAGACAGACAAAGTGCGGGGCGTGAATGGCTCACGTCAGAAGCCGGCCGGTTTCCGTCCGGGCGGCGGCTCTCCCGGGGTGGTCGGGAGGCGGCAAGACGGGCGATTGTAGCCAGTGCTCCGCGGGGCCGCGAATGATTTTCCCCGCGGCTTGCCCCGCGGCTTGCCCCGTGGCTTTCCCAGTGGCTTTGCCCGCGGTTTTCCCCGCGGACCGGCCTGGTTGGATGGGCCAGGTGTTGAGGGAGACGAGGGAGAGGGAGGTGGCGCATGGCCCGTGCCGGTCTGACGCCTGAACGGGTGGCGGAGGCGGCGGCGGATATGGCGGACTCCGTCGGCCTGGAGAACGTCACGATCTCCGCGCTGGCGCGCGGCTTCGGAGTGGCCGACGCGAGCCTGTACTCGCACGTCAAGAACCTCCGGGACCTGCGCGTACGGGTCGCCTTCCGCGCCGCGAGCGACTTCGCCGACCGCCTCACCGCGGCCGTTGCCGGGCGCGCCGGGCGCGACGCCCTGATCGCCTTCGCCAACGCCTACCGGGCCTTCGCGCTTGAGCACCCCGGCCGGTACGCGGCGACGAACATCGAGATCGACCCCGAAGTGGCCGCCCGGTCCACGGGCGGCGCCCGCATCATCGAGGCCACGACCGCCGTGTTCCGCGCGTACGGGCTCGGTGACCCGGATCTGACCGACGCCATTCGGCTGGTGCGCAGCACCTTCCACGGCTACGCCAGCCTCGAGGCGATCGGCGCCTTCCGGGATCCGCGCGACGTCCAGGCGTCATGGGAGCGCGGTGTCAACGCCCTGGCCACGCTCCTGGAGAACTGGCCGTCGTACGCCGCCGACTAGCGGGCGCCACAGCCGGGCGTCACACGTCCTCGACGTCCTCGCCCGCCAGCAGCGCGTTCGCGTCCACGATCCGGTAGGCGTACCCCTGCTCGGCGAGGAACCGCTGGCGGTGGGCGGCGAAGTCCTGGTCGATGGTGTCGCGCGCGACGACCGAGTAGAAGACCGCCTGGTGGCCGTCCGCCTTCGGCCGCAGGACGCGGCCGAGGCGCTGGGCCTCCTCCTGGCGGGACCCGAACGTCCCCGACACCTGGATGGCGACCGTGGCCTCCGGGAGGTCGATCGAGAAGTTGGCGACCTTGGAGACGACCAGGACGGAGATCTCGCCCTGCCGGAAGGCGTCGAACAGCTTCTCGCGCTGCGCGTTGGTCGTCTCACCCTTGATGACGGGCGCGTCCAGATGCTCGCCCAGCTCGTCAAGCTGGTCGATGTACTGGCCGATGACCAGGGTCTGCTGCCCCTTGTGCCGCGCCACCAGCGCCTCGGTGACCTTGCGCTTGGAGTCGGTCGTCGCGCAGTAGCGGTACTTCTCGTCGGCCTCGGCCGTCGCGTACGCCAAACGCTCGTGCTCCGTCAGATTGACCCGGACCTCGACGCAGTCCGCGGGCGCGATATAGCCCTGCGCCTCGATCTCCTTCCACGGCGCGTCGAAGCGCTTGGGGCCGATGAGGGAGAAGACATCGGACTCCCGGCCGTCCTCCCGCACCAGCGTCGCGGTCAGGCCGAGCCGGCGGCGCGCCTGCAGATCGGCCGTGAACTTGAAGACCGGCGCGGGCAGCAGATGCACCTCGTCGTAGACGATCAGGCCCCAGTCGCGGGAGTCGAAGAGCTCCAGGTGCGGGTAGATGCCCTTCCGCTTGGTCGTGAGGACCTGGTACGTGGCGATGGTGACCGGGCGGATCTCCTTGCGCGTCCCGCTGTACTCGCCGATCTCCTCCTCGGTGAGCGAGGTGCGCCGCACCAGCTCGTGCTTCCACTGGCGGGCCGAGACGGTGTTGGTCACCAGGATCAGGGTGGTGGACTTGGCGGTGGCCATCGCCCCCGCGCCCACCAGCGTCTTCCCGGCGCCACAGGGCAGAACGACGACCCCGGACCCGCCGTGCCAGAACCCCTCGACGGCCTGCTTCTGGTACGGCCGCAGCGCCCAGCCGTCCTCGTCCAGCTCGATCGGATGCGCCTCGCCGTCCACATACCCGGCCAGGTCCTCGGCGGGCCAGCCCAGCTTGAGCAGCACCTGCTTGATCTGCCCGCGCTCGGAGGGGTGGACCACCACCGTGTCCGGGTCGACGCGCTGGCCGACCAGCGGCTGGATCTTCTTCGAGTGCAGCACCTCCTGGAGGACCGGGCGGTCGGAGGTCTCCAGGACCAGGCCATGGGTGGGGTGCTTGAGCAGCCGCAGCCGCCCGTAGCGCGCCATGGTCTCGGCGACGTCCACGAGGAGGGCGTGCGGGACGGGATAGCGGGAGTACTGGACGAGCGCGTCCACGACCTGTTCGGCGTCGTGCCCGGCCGCACGGGCGTTCCACAGGCCGAGCGGGGTCACCCGGTAGGTGTGGATGTGCTCGGGAGCCCGCTCCAGCTCGGCGAAGGGGGCGATGGCGCGGCGGCAGGCGTCCGCCTGCTCGTGGTCTACCTCGAGCAGGAGCGTCTTGTCGCTTTGGACGATCAGCGGTCCGTTCACGCGCCTGGGCCCTTCATGACGGGGTTGGGGGGCAAGCATCCAGTGTTACGCACTCGGGAGGGTGAACGGGAATGGTCACGTTCCCGCCGAGTCGTCCGCCAGCTCCGCGACCCCCGTGATCCGGTGCAGCGGGTATGTGCGCACCTCGTCGGCCGTGTGGTCGTACGCCGTGACGAAGCCGCCCTCGACGCGCACCGGGGCGATGACGCGCTGGCTGGCCGCGCCGTCCGCGTTGACGTAGCCGATCCAGACGGCCGAGCCGGTGAGGGCCGCGGCCTGCATGGTGGCGAGGGTGTCGGCGGAGGTGGTGCGGGGGAGTCGGCCGCTGTCGGTGGCGGACGCCGGGACGGGCTTGTGGGGGGCCGTCGCGGCGCGGTCACCTGCGCGGATGGCGCGCACCGCCGCGCCCAGAAGCGTGTCGTCGGGCACCGGCGGGCCCTCGGGCACGGGGGCGGGGGCCGAGCGGGGCGGGGTGCGGTGGGCCTCGGCGCGGGTGATCAGCACATCACCCTCGGCGGACTCGGCCGCCGGCGCGTACCCCATCGCGCGCAGGCCCTCCAGCAGCGCGTCCGGCGCCGCCTGCGCGGCCAGCACGGTCGGCGCGAGGCGGCGCAGCCGCAGACCGGCCGAGCGGCGGTCGGCGAGGATCTCGGTCAGCAGGGTGTCGTCGTCGCAGCGTACGTAGGCGGAGGCGGCGCCGACGCGGAGTCGGCCGTGCTTACGGGCCACGTCGTCGATGAGGTAGGCGAGCGGCTGGGGCACCGGGGTGCGGGAGTGCTCCGCGAGGAACGCGTGCAGGTCGGACGCCGCCCGCCCGGCGTCCAGCGCGCGGCGTACGGAGGCGGGTGTGAAGCGGTAGACCGTGGCGCCGCCCTTGGATTCCACCTCGGCCAGGACGCCGAGCGTCGCCGCGAGCGGCCGCTCCAGCGGGCCGGGCGCGACGGCGGTGAGGTCGGCCTGGAGGAGGACGTGGTCCAGCGGCTGGGGCAGCAGCGGCGCGAGCAGCCGCGCGGCCGTCGCCGCGGCGGCGGCAGCCTCGGCCCCGGACAGCGGTCGGCCGGCCGCGGGGCCCGCCGGGGGTGGGGCCGCGGGTGGGCGGGGGCCGAGGAGGGCGGCGCCGTGGGTGGAGAGGGCGCCGCGGCCGGTGACGCCGAGCAGTTCGGCCTCGGGCAGCGTCCACTGGGCCAGCCGGGAGCGCAGGTCGTCGGCGGGTGCGCCGCGGTGGGCCGGGCGCTCCCAGCGCAGGCGGGCCAGGAGCGCTTCGGTGGTGGGCGGGGCGCCGGGTGGGAGGGCGGCGAGGAGTTCGAGGACGCGGCGGCGCACCTCGGGGGCGGGGGACCGGTCCAGCTCCGGGCCGAGGGCCGCGAGCGTACGGCCCTTCACGTCGCGGCCGCCGACCAGGCCCGGTGTGCGGGTCGCGGTCAGCCAGGCGGCGGCGAGCCGCGCCCAGCGCTCCTCGGCGGGCAGCCCGAGCCAGTCGTCGTAGGCGGGGGTGGGCGCGTAGCGCTCGTCCGTCTCGCCGTCGGAGGCGAGCAGCCCGGCCGCGTACGCCAGCTCCACCCAGAACGCGGCCACCGGCTCGGACACATCGAGCGCCGCGGCGGTCCGCTTGAGGTCCCGTACGCTCACGCCGCCCGCGCGCAGGACGGGCGGTCCCGCGGTCTCCCACTGGCCCAGCAGCTCCTCGACCGTGGACAGCGCGGTGAAGGCCTCGCCCGCCGCCGTGGCGTCCACAGCCTGTGGATTGTGCCGCGCCGCGGGCGGAAGGGGCGGCGGCAGTGGTTCGGGCGTGCGGTGCGCGCGGCCGCCGCGCAGATGCAGGGCCACCTCGCGGGGCAGCACCACATTGCGCGGCCCGGACGGCAGTAGCAGGCCGCGGGCCAGCAGCCACTCGACGGGCGGGCTGGGCGAGGCGACGGACGCCTCCCCGTACGGCGGGCCCCAGGTCAGCCTGGACAGGACCGCCGTCGCGCCGGCGGGGGCCGCCACCAGCAGCGCCGCCATACGGGGGCGGTCGCCGAAGAGTCCGGTCAGGGCGGCCACCGCGGTGACCGGGTCGTGGGTGGGCGGCAGCCCGGCCGCCGCCAGGATCTCCTGGAGCCGGCCGGGGGACATACCGGCCGTGGCCTCCTGGACGGTTGGGCCCAGACCGGTCGGGGAGGGGGCCGTGGGCGAAGGGGCCAGCAGCTCATGGGCGGTGCGGACCAGGCGCAGCCGGTCGTCGCCGCCCCAGGCGAGGGCCTGGGCGCGCAGGGTGGCCACGGCGCGGGGGAGTTCGGCGAGGATCTGGTCGCGGGTGGCCTCGTGGGGCGCTTCGGGCTCCGGGGCGTCGCCGGCCATCAGCGCGCTCAGCGTCTCGTACGAACACGGGTCCGGCGCTACCGCCAGCGCCTCCGCGGTCTGCAGCGCGAACCGGTCCAGCCGCTCCACCGCCCGTACGACCGAGGCGCGGGTGCCGGCCCGGGTGGCGAGCTGGGTGAGGTCGTTCGGCACGGGGGACAGCAGGTCGGGGCGGGCGTGCAGAAGGGTGGCGAGGGCGTCGTCGGGGCGGGTGCGCAGCTCTTCGGCGAGCGTGCGCGGCGCTCCGCGGCCGCTGTCCCGTGGGCCGGTCTCTGCAGGCACGTATGCCTCCCGATTCCGCGAGCTGGTCATTCGATCCACGATACCGGGGGGTGATGACGAGCCGGGGGTGCGGCGGGCAGCCGGTCCGGCGCGGTACCGTCGGAACGATCTGATACGCCAGCGGTGCGCATTGTCAGGGGTCTTGGTGGGGATCGAGAGCGAACAGCTCGTCTACGACTATCTGAGCCGTGTCGGCGATCTGGCACAGCAGCGGGGGTTGTCATCCGGCGACCGGATGCGGCTGGTCTCCGAGTTGCGCGCCGATATCGACCAGCGGCGGGCGTCTTCCGCCGGCTCGGACAGCCCGGCGGGGGTGAAGCGGATCCTCGCGAAGCTGGGCACGCCCTCGGAGGTGGTGACCGCCGCGGGTGGCCGCCCGGGAGCGGGCGCCGCGACGAATGGCGGCGCGGCGGGCGACGGCCCGGCTGGTGGCGGCCCGGCGAGCGGCGGCCCGGCGGGCGGTGGTGCCGCGGGCGCGGGGAGCGCAGGGCGCGCGGGCGGGGCGTACGGGGGTGCGGAGCCGTCGCGCGGAGCGGGCGCGACCGGGATGGCGCGGGCGGCCCGCGACAAGCTGTCCGGGTTCGCCGAGCGCAGCGGGCTGATCGGCAAGGTGCCCTCCCCGCGCGACGGTGACTCCCCGGCCCGGCCCGAGTCCCCGTCCGGCGAAGCCGGGGCAGACTCCGGGCCGTCGCCCCGTCGGCGGTCGTCCACCGCCGCGTCGCCGCCTCATCTCGCGGGCGAGGACGAGCTCGGCCCCCGCGAGTCCAACCCCGACTGGTGGCATACCGAGCCGGGCCCGTTTCTCCAGCCCGAGCAGCGCGATTCGCCGTTCGGCCAGGTGGAGGGGTTCGTCGGCGGGGTGGAGATCCCCGAACTGCTCGGCCGGCCGACCGAGTCGGACCAGGAGAACGAGGGTGCCGCCGAAGGAGCCTCGGGCACAGGTACGGGCACGGAACAGGGCGCCGACGCGGGCGCGGAGGAGGCGGAGGCCGACACCGGCGGCGGCAGGGCCGCCCGCAAACCCGGGCTGCTGCGCCGGGCGCTGCGGCGGCGCGGCGCGAAGGGCGACGGCGGCGGAGACGGGGCCCAGAAGGCAGGCTCCCTCGGTCTGTTGCCCCTGCTGGCGGTCGTGCTGCTCGTGGCCGGTGCCGCGCTGGGCGAACTCATCGTGATGGCCTTCGGCTGGGTGATCATCTACGGCGCGCGCAAGCTGTCGCGTGCCGAGATGAGGTGGGCCGCGCTGGGCATGCCCGGCCTGGTCGTGGCCGCGACCATGGCCTGGCTGTGGGGCCGGGCCTCCGGCAGATGGGGCGAGCCGATCCCCGAGAACGGCATGGGGGACGCGGTGCGGGCAGCCTGGCCGGTCGTTGTGCGCGCCGCGGCGATCGCGTCGGCGCTCTTCCTCGTATGGCGCACGAGGCGTCGGCGCTGACCCCGGCGCCCGACCGCCCCGTACCCGACCGCCCCGTACCCGACCGCCTCCGCGCCGACCTGCCCCGGCACCTGACCGGCCCCGTGGTGAGCGCCACGTCGGCGGCACGGAGTCAGCGGTTCCGCGCGGGGGAGAATGTCGGGCATGTCTTCGTCTTCGCCCGCATCCGCTGCTGCGCCCGCCGCATCCGCTACGTCTGCTGCGCCCGCCGCATCCGCGCACCCCGTGACCGTCGGTTTCGACCTCGACATGACCCTGATCGACTCCCGCCCCGGCATCAAGGCCGCCTACGAAGAGCTCTCCGCCGTCACCAGCACCTTCATCGACACCGACCTCGTCATCACCCGCCTCGGCCCGCCGCTGGAGCAGGAGCTCGCGCACTGGTTCCCGAAGGAGCGGATCGACGAGGTGGGGGACCTGTACCGCGAGCTGTACCCGGAGTACGCGATAGCCCCCACGCCCGCCATGTCCGGTGCCCGCGAGGCCGTCGCCGCGGTGCAGGCGGCCGGTGGGCGCGCGGTCGTGGTGACGGCCAAGCACGAGCCGAACGCCAAGCTGCACCTGAGCCATCTCGGCATCGAGGCGGACGCGGTGGTCGGCTGGCTGTGGGCCGAGGCGAAGGCGGAGGCGCTGCGCGAGTACGGCGCATCGGTGTACGTCGGGGATCACACGGGCGACGTGCGCGGCGCACGCACGGCGGGCGCGCTGTCCGTGGCGGTCGCGACCGGGCCGTGCGGCGTGGAGGAGCTGCGTACGGCGGGGGCCGACGTGGTGCTCGACGACCTGACCGCCTTCCCGGCATGGCTGGCCCGCCACCTGGAAGGATGACCCGCTCAGGGGTTGGGAGGACGGCGCTGCGCCCTGATCGAGCGCAGCAGGCCCGCCGCGGAGAGCGCGAAGCCGACGCCCATCAGCATGCACACGAAGTACGCGGCCGATGGCAGCGGGTGCAGGCCCAGGAAGAGCGGGGCTACGGTGATCAGAGTGGCCACGGCGCCCACGCCGAAGACGATCACGCCCAAACGCACCATCCGGTCGCCAGGGGCCGTTCCGTCGTGTGGTGTTTCATTGCTCACCGCAACAGGGTAGGTCGGAGCAGAGCGCGCGTAGGAACCACCACCCGGAACCACCCGGGTACGTCTTGTCACCAGGCTCCGGACCATTAGCCTTGGTGGTGGCGGGTCTTACGACCCGCTGTAGTGCTATCCAGACCCGTTTTTACGTGTTTTCCGACGAGTGACGAGGACGAGGACAGACGTGCCTACCGGCAAGGTCAAGTGGTTCAACAGTGAGAAGGGCTTCGGCTTTCTCTCCCGTGACGACGGCGGCGACGTCTTCGTCCACTCGTCAGTGCTCCCGGAAGGCGTTGACTCGCTGAAGCCAGGACAGCGGGTTGAGTTCGGCGTCGTCGCCGGTAACCGCGGTGACCAGGCGCTTTCGGTGACGGTGCTGGACCCGACCCCCTCTGTCGCGGCAGCCCAGCGGCGCAAGCCCGATGAGCTGGCGTCCATCGTCCAGGACCTGACCACCCTGTTGGAGAACGTGACGCAGCAGTTGGAGCGCGGGCGCTACCCCGACAAGGCACATGGCCACAAGATCGCGGGCATGCTGCGGGCGGTGGCCGACCAGCTCGACGTCTGAAGTCCGGTCAGATTCGACGTCTGAAGTCCGGCAAGGAAAACCCCGCCGGACCGAGAGCGTTCCGGCTAGACGAACTCCAGCGCGTTGTGGCCGAGGGGCGGCACCAGCCCCTCGGCCGCCGCACGTGTGAGCAGCCCGCGCACCGCGGCGTAGCCGTCCTCGCCCAGGTCGGCGGTGAATTCGTTCACGTAGAGCCCGATGTGCTGATCGGCGACCGCCGGGTCCATCTCCTGTGCGTGCTCCAGGACGTATCCGCGCGAAGCCGTCGGGTCGTCCCAGGCCGCTCGTACGGACGTACGCGTGGCCTCGGCGATGGCCCGCAGCCGCTCGGCGCCCAGCGACCGCTTCGCGACGATCGCGCCGAGGGGGATCGGCAGGCCCGTGGTGAGCTCCCAGTGCTCGCCCATGTCAGCCAGGCAGTGCAGACCGTAGTTCTGATAGGTGAATCGGGCTTCGTGGATGACCAGCCCGGCGTCGACCCGGCCGTCCCGTACGGCGGGCATGATCTGGTCGAACGGCAGCACGATGACCCGGCCGACCCCGCCCGGCACCTCACCGGCCGCCCACAGCCGGAAGAGCAGATACGCCGTCGAGCGTTCGCTCGGCACGGCGACCGTCTTGCCGGCCAGGTCCTTGGCCCGCCCCGGCTCCTTGGTGAGCACCAGCGGACCGCAGCCGCGCCCGAGCGCGCCGCCGCAGGGCACCAGCGCGTAGTCGCGCAGGATCCACGGCAGAACGGCGTACGACACCTTCAGCACATCGCGCTCGCCGCGCTCCGCCATGCCGTTGGTGATGTCGATATCGGCGAAGGTGACGTCGATCGCGGGCGCGTCCGGGACGCGGCCGTGTGCCCAGGCGTGGAAGACGAACGTGTCGTTCGGGCAGGGCGAGTACGCGATGCTCAGCGGCTGCGGCGTCGACCGCGGACTCTGCCGCGGGGGCGTGGGGGCGGTCATCTGCTGGGTCCCTTCCAGGTGGCGAGGGCGGGCGGGAGGTGACGGAAGGCGCTCGCCAGGGCGTCGAGCGCTTCGCCGATCCGCCAGGCGGCCCGGTCGCGCGGGCCGACGGCGTTGGAGATCGCCCGTAGCTCCAGAACGGGCACGCCGTGCGCGGCGGCGGCCTCGGCCACCCCGAAGCCCTCCATCGCCTCGGCGGCGGCGCCCGGGTG
Source organism: Streptomyces sp. NPDC020845 (assembly GCF_044334165.1). Taxonomy (NCBI): domain Bacteria; kingdom Bacillati; phylum Actinomycetota; class Actinomycetes; order Kitasatosporales; family Streptomycetaceae; genus Streptomyces; species Streptomyces sp. NPDC020845. Next base: position 215,827 of record NZ_JBIRSJ010000009.1, read on the forward strand.
CCGTCGGCGCAGCTCCGCGGCGCGCTCGGCGCTGCCGGTCACGGTCGAGACGGTGAGCACCGCGCCGCGCACCGCCCCCGTCGCCTCGGCCACGGCCCGTACGAGCGCGGGCGGCGGAAGGTGTTCGACGGTTCCGAAGCCGAGTTCGGTGACGGCGGCGAAGCCGTCGGGGGTCTCGGCGCCCAGGTCGGCGGCGACGATCGGTTCGCCGACGACGACGGAGCCGAGGGGCGCGGGGGCGAAGCCGCCGCCGATGCCGGCCGAGACGACGAGCCCGTACGGCGTGTGTCCGAGCTCGGCGGCGGTGAGGGCCGTGGCGGTCGCCGCCGCCGCGGCGGCGGGGCCGACCCCGGCGTCCAGCGCGTCCACGGTGAGCGGGGGGCGTACGACCCGGTGCAGCGTCCGCCCGCCGGGTACGGACACCCTGGCTTCAGCAGTTTCGGCGGCTTCGGCCTCGGTCGCTGTCTCTGTCGCGCTGACGACGCCACGTACCACCGCGTCCCGCTCGGCGGGCACGGCGGTGACGACGAGTACGCGCATCAGCGGCTCCCGGATCTCCTGGATCTCGCGGATCTCCCGGTCAGGCGTCGGTTGTCAGACGCCGAGTGTCAGACGCCGGGTGTCAGACGCCGGTTGTCAGACGCCGGGTGTCAGGCGTCCCGCGTGAGCTTGATCGGCCAGGCGCCCTTGATCCCGCTGTTCTTGCCGGTCTCCACCACCACGATCGTCACGCTGTCGAGCGTGGTGGTCTGGCCGGTCTGCGGGTTCGTCTGCTCGAACAGCTTGTCGCTGTCGAGGCTGCGGTAGGTCTTCTTGGACTGGCCGTTGATGACGCCGTGGGCCTCGCTTATCACGAGCCATCCCGACTCGGCGATCTTCGGGTCCACGCCGACCCGCACCTTCTCACCGGGGCTGACCGACAGCGACTGCTCGGGCTTCGCGGTCAGGCACGCCGTGACCTTCTTCTCGGACTTGGCGACGACCTTGTCGTCCTTGTAGCAGCCCTTGGCGGCCTCGGTCGTCACGGTCTTCGAACCGACCGTGACCGTCGCCAGCGGGGTCGGCTTGTCGCAGGCGGAGAGGGCGACGATCCCAAGGGACACGGCACAGGCGGCGGTGGCGGCCCGGCGGCCCTTGCCCCTGGTAAACAGCGCAGCGGTCATGCGGGCAGGCTACCGGGCTGGGTTGATCAAGCCACGCGGGGGTGTGTCGCTCCCTGCCGTGCGGCCGCCAGCAGCCCCCGTACGCTCGCCGCCGCGCCCAGCGCGATCATCGCCCCGGCGACCGCCATACCGAGCGCGCCGCTGAGCGGGAGAACGATGCCCACGGCCCCACCGATGACCCATGCCAGCTGGAGCGTGGTCTCCGAGCGGGAGAAGGCGGAGGTGCGGACCCGCTCGGGCACATCGCGCTGGATCAGCGCGTCCAGCGACTGCTTGGCCAGCGCCAGCGCGAACCCGGCGGTCGCGGCCACGACGGCGACCATGACCGCGCTGTAGAGGGCGGCCGACACGATGAGCACGCCCAGGGCCGAGGTCAGCACCACCGCGATGATCCGCTCCGGCCCGCGCGCCCGCAGCCAGGCGCCGATCGCCGTACCCAGCGCGTTGCCGCCGCCCGCCGCGACCGCGGCCACGCCGAGCGAGATCTCGGGGGACAGCCCGCCCAGTGGGTGCTCGCGGAGCAGAAAGGCGAGGAAGAAGGTCAGAAAGCCGGACAGCGTCTTGAGGGAGGAGCATGCCTCCAGGGCGTGCAGCACGGAGGGGCTGACGTTGCGCAGGCCGACGCGGCGTGGGGCCTTGTCGCCCACCTTGTCCGTCTTGTTGACCTGTTCATCCGTATCGCTTGCCTTGTCGCTTTTATCGCTCGCCGAGTGTGTCGGCTTCGGCAGATGCAGATGGTGCTCACCGGAGGTGAGCTGCACCTTGCCCTCGCCCTTCGCCGAGTCGACCTTGTGCGGCAGCGTGAAGGAGAGGAAGCCGCCCCCGACGAACACCGCGCACGCCCCGTACAGCGGCCAGCTCGGCCCGATCTGGTGCAGCCCGGCCCCGACGGGCGCCGCCAGACCGGTCGCGAGCAGCCCGGCGAGCGTGACCCGTGAGTTCGCCTTGACCAGCGAGAAGCGGGGTGGGAGCAGGCGTGGCACGACGGCGGACCGTACGACGCCGTACGACTTGGAGGCCACCAGCACGCCCAGCGCCTCCGGGTACAGCTCGAGCCCGCCGCCCGCCACCGCGCCCGCGATCATGAGCGCGAGCACGGCCCGCGTGAGCATGGCGCTGGCCATCGCGGCGCGCCGGCCGTGCGGAAGGCGGTCGAGCAGCGGGCCGACGATGGGGGCGAGCAGGGCGAAGGGGGCCATGGTGATGGCCAGGTAGAGGGCGACGCGCCCGCGCGCCTCGGCGGTCGGTACGGAGAAGAAGACGGTGGAGGCGAGGGCGACGGTGATCAGCATGTCGCCCGCGGAGTTCACGGCGTGCAGCTCGATCAGCTTGCCGAGGCCGGATTCGCCGGCGCCGTGGGCGTGGGTGGCCCGGCGGATGCCTCTGCCGGTCGCGGTGAACGGGAGGTGCAAGGCTCGGCCGATTCGGCGGCCATGCCGTCGGATCGGGCCGTCGCCGATGAACCTCGTGACTTCCACCCGACCATGGTGCAGCCAACAGGGCCGGTATGTGAGGCCCCTGACCGCCATCCGGAACTATGCGTTCCCCTTTGGTGGCTCATGGGTGGCTTGTTCCACCGCTTTCGCAAGGCTTCCGGACGGCTTCCGGGCGGACGGGGGTGGGGCGGGGAGGGCCGGACAGGGTAGCGTGCGTTACGCGCCACCGACGGTCGTTCTTGGCCACGCGCCGAGTCGCCATCCCGCAGAATGGATGAGACATACAAGGTGCGCCCGAGGCCGGATCGGGTGCGGACGTCGACGCGGTCCTATGGTCCGCTCCGTCCGTGCTCCCGCGTCCCGGCCGTGTGGCTGGCGCACTCGTCAAACGGCTGCGACGGCGTGGAAGAGAGAATCGATCCTGTGAGTGCTGCGATGCGAAGCCGTACCCCCGACCGCCTGTGCGCCGAGGCGGTCGAGCTCGCGCGTGAGGCGGCGGCGGAAGCCGCCCATCCAGGCACGGTCGGCGCGCATGTGCGCGCGGTCGCCGACGCGGACCGCGTCGTCACCCACCTCTTCGAGTGCCAGGAACCGGGCTACCGGGGCTGGCGCTGGGCGGTGACCGTCACCCGTGCCTCCCGTGCGAAGGTCGTCACCGTCGACGAGACGGTGCTGCTGCCAGGACCGGACGCGCTGCTGGCGCCGGAGTGGGTGCCCTGGAGCGAGCGGCTGCGCCCCGGCGATCTGGGCCCGGGCGATCTGCTCCCCAGCGAGGCCGAGGACCTGCGGCTGGAGCCCGGCTACTCGGGCGAGGACGTCCCGCCGCCGAACTCCATCGTCTCGGAGGAGATGCAGCAGCTCGCAGCGGTCGAGGACGCCGATGTGACGGCGGGCGCGCCCGCCGTACAGGAGGCGCCGCCCGCGGTCGGGAGCATCGCGGCGGTCGCCGAAGAGCTGGGCATGCGCCGCGCCCGCGTGCTGTCCCGCTACGGGCTGTATGACGCGGCGGACCGCTGGGACGATGCGTTCGGCGCCAGGACGCCGATGGCGCAGGCCGCCCCCGCGTCCTGCGCGACCTGCGGCTTCCTGATGCCGCTCGCCGGGTCGCTGCGGCAGGCGTTCGGGGTGTGCGCGAATGAGTTCAGCCCGGCGGACGGGCGCGTGGTGTCCCTGTCGTACGGCTGCGGGGCGCACTCCGAGGCCGCCGTGATGCCGAAGCCGCCGCGTCCGGCGGCGCCCGTGATCGACGAGACGATCGTCGAGCCGCTGGCGCTGCGGGGGCCCGCGGAGCGGACCGGGGGGTCGGTGGAGGCGGATGCACCGGCGGAAGAGCTCGGCCACTCCTGATCGGTCCCCGGAGGCCGTTCCTGATCGGCCCCCCGGGCCTCGCCTCTTGGCGCCCGCCCGCTCTCCCGTCTGCTGTGGCAGGAGGGCGCCGCGAGATCGAGGGCGAGGTGGCGGTACGTTCGGCGACAGCAGTGGGGAAGGCGGGCCGCGGGGGAACTCGGTGACGCGGGACGCATCCCCAGGGACTGACCCAGACGGACCCAAACGGTCCCCGACCAGGACCCCGGAGGCGACACGTGAGCAGCACGGCGATGGTGCGAGGCGCGACGGAGGACGCGGATCCGTTCGGGACCGCGCGGCTGCGGCGCGGCGTACTGGACGCCTGGGCCGCTTCGCCCGCGAGGTTCCGTGAGGACGCCAACGCCGAGGAGGACCTGGCGTTGGGCGGCCACCGGGATCGCCTCGTGGTCGAGTTGGCGCAGAACGCCTCGGACGCCGCCGCCCGGGCCGGGGTGCCCGGCCGGCTGCGGCTGACCCTGCACCCGGCGCGGGACGGCGAGCCCGCCGTGCTGGCGGCGGCCAACACCGGGGCGCCGCTGGACGCGGCCGGCGTGGAGTCGCTGTCCACGCTGCGGGCGTCCGCGAAGCGGGACACCGCCGCGTGGGACGAGCCCGGCGCGGCGGTCGGCCGGTTCGGGGTGGGCTTCGCGGCGGTGCTCGCGGTCAGCGACGAGCCCGCGGTCGTGGGCCGCTCGGGCGGTGTGCGCTGGTCGCTGGCGGAGGCGCGCGAGCTGGCGTACGGCGCGGCGGCGGCGAGCCCCGGCCTCGGGGACGAGCTGCGCCGCCGCGACGGGCACGTACCGCTGCTGCGGCTGCCGCTGCCCGCCGAGGGCACCGCGCCCGAGGGGTACGACACGGTGGTCGTGCTGCCGCTGCGCGACGGCGCCGCCCAGGACGTGGTGGAGCGGCTGCTGACCGGTATCGACGACGCGCTGCTGATCACCCTGCCGGGCCTGGCGGAGGTCGTGGTCGAGACGCCCGAGGGCGTACGGACGATGCGGCAGACACGGGCGGAGGGGGCGGGCCCGTACACGGTCGTCGAGGACACCGGCGCCACGGGCGGGGCCCGCCGGTGGCGGACCGAGACCGCGGGCGGCCCGCTGGACGCCGCGCTGCTCGCCGACCGCCCGGTGGAGGAGCGGCTGCGGCCGGTGTGGTCGGTGACCTGGGCGGTACCGGTGGACGCGGAGGGCGCCCCGGCGCGGCCGGACACGGCCCCGGTGGTGCACGCACCGACGCCGACGGACGAGCCGCTGGGCGTGCCCGCGCTGCTCATCGCCTCCTTCCCGCTGGAGCCGACCCGCCGCCACACCGCCCCCGGGCCGCTGACGGACTTCCTGGTGGAGCGGGCGGCCGAGGCGTACGCGGCGCTGCTGCGCGACTGGCACCCGGTGGGGGTCGGCACGATCGGCCTGGTCCCCGGCCCGCTGGGCAAGGGGGAGCTGGACGGCGAGCTGCGGCGGCGAATTCTGGAGCTGCTGCCGCGCGTGCCGTTCCTGCCCAGCGCCGCCGCTCCAGTGGGTGGCGAGACGGACAGTGGCACCGAGACGGGCTGGCTGGGCTCGCCGGACGCGCTGGGCCCGGACGCCGCGCAGGGCGGTCCGGGGAACCCGGGCGGCGGTGCGCCGGCCGAGCGGTGGGACGACGAGATCCTGGGCGACGTCCTCGTCGGCGGCTCGGAAAGCGAGCCGTACGCGCTGCGGCCCCGGGACGCCGAGATCCTGGAGGGCGCGGGCGCCGAGACCGTCCAGGTGCTGGCAGAGCTGTTCCCGACGCTGCTGCCCGCCGGTCTCGAACGGCGGCAGGAGCTGCGGGTGCTGGGCGTGGCGCGGGTGCCGCTCGGCGAGGTGATCGACCGGCTCGCGGGCGTCGAGCGCGCCCCGGCGTGGTGGCGGCGGCTGTACGACTCGCTGGGCGGCACCGACCCGGACCGGCTCACCGGGCTGCCGGTGCCGCTGGCGGACGGGCGTACGACGATCGGGCCCCGGCAGGTGCTGCTGCCGCTGCCGGGCGAGACGGGCGGCGAGGGCGAGGAGGCCGAGGGCGAGGCGCAGGGCGACGACCGGCACCGCACCCTGGCGCGTCTCGGCCTGAAGGTCGCGCACCCGGATGCGGCCCACCCGCTGCTGGAGAAGCTGGGCGCGACCCCCGCGACCCCGCGGGCCGTGCTGACCACGCCCCAGGTGCGGGCCGCGGTCGCGCACTCGCTGGAGGCGGAGGACGAGTACGACCCGTTCACGGATGACGAGGGCGCGCCCGCCGCCGCGCTCGACCCCGACACGCTCGCCGAGACGGTCCTCGGCCTCGTCCAGCAGGCCCGGCTCGCGCCCGGCGACGAGCCGTGGCTGGGCGCGCTGGCGCTGCCCGACGAGGAGGGGGAGCTCGCCCCCGCCGGGGAGCTGGTCTTCCCCGGGAGCGCCTTCGAGCAGGTGATGCGGGAGGGCGAGCTGGCCGCGTGCGACGCCGAGCTCGCCGAGCGGTGGGGCGAGGAGACGCTGGCCGCGGCCGGGGTACTGGCGGGCTTCACACTGGTGCGCGCCACCGATGTGGTCCTGGACCCGGACGAGCTCGAACCGCGCGAAGGGGACTTCGCCGAGCCCGACGACGTGGGGCTGCTGGACGCGGTCGACGTGTGGTGCGAGGACGTCCTGGACCGGCTGCCCGAGACCCCGGTGCCGCCGGTGGCCACCGAGATCGTCGCCGTACGGGACCTGGATCTGGTCGACGACGACGCCTGGCCCAAGGCGCTGGCGATGCTCGCCCAGCCGCCGCTGCGCGACGCGCTCACCGCGCCGGTGCGGGTGCTGCTGCCGGACGGCACGACGGAGGTCGTGCGCTCGTACACCGCCTGGTGGCTGCGCGGCCACCCGGTGCTCGACGGGCGCCGGCCGGCCGGGCTGCGCGCGGCCGGGGGCGACCCGCTGCTGGCCGGTCTGTACGAGGCGGTGGACGCGGCCGGGTTCGAGGACGAGCAGGTGCTGCGCGCGCTGGGCGTACGCACCTCGGTCGCCGCGCTGCTCGACGAGCCGGGCGGGGCGGCGGAGCTGCTGGCGCGGCTGGCCGACGAGGACCGCCCGGTGACCCCCGCCCAGCTGCACGCCGTCTACGGGCTGCTGGCCGACCTGGACCCCGACCAGGTGACCCTGCCGGACGAGCTGCGCGCCGTGGTCGACGGCGAGCCGCGCGTCGTCGACGCGGGGGACGCGCTGGTCGCGGACGCGCCGGACCTGATGCCGCTGGCCGAGGCGGAGGCCCGGGCGCTGCTGCCGGTGGGGCCGACGCGGGCGGCGGAGGTGGCCGAGCTGTTCCAGGTGCGGCGGCTGAGCGAGGCGTACCCGGCCCCGGTCGTCTCCCAGGGCGAGCAGCACGAGGTCCCGGCGGCGGTGCGCGAACTGCTGCCGGGCGCCCCGCTGTCGTACGTCGAGCACGAGGAGCTGCTGGTCGAGGGCGGCGCCGAGCCTGACGGGCGGGCCGAGCCTGACGGGCGGACCGAGTTGGATTGGCGGTACATCGACGGCACGCTGCACGCCTCGACGCTGGAGGGCGTGGCGGCGGGCCTGGCCTGGGCGGCGGGCCAGTGGGCGCGCCGCTTCGAGGTGGCGGCCCTCCTGGAAGACCTGACCCGCACCGACGAACTGGCCCGCGCCCGCTGGTTCGACTGACCGGGCCGTGCTCGCCGCTACCCGAAGCCTCGGGTAGCGGCGAGCACGTACGTCGCTACCCCTTGCGTCCCACCCCCGCGTAGATCCACAGATCCCGCGCGTCCGCCTCCGCCCGCTCCCGCTCGGTCTCCGGCTTCCAGCGGTGCGGCATCACCACGCCCGGTTCGACGAGCTCAAGCCCGTCGAAGAAGGCCGTGATCTCCACGTGGGTGCGCCCCTGCACATGGATGCCGCTTGCGCGGTAGAGGTTGGTGACCGCGTCGGAGAGGCCGGGGCGGGGGTCGATCGCGCCGTGGGAGAGGACGAGATAGCTGCCCGGCGCCAGGGGGGCCAGCAGCCGCTGGACGATGTCGTACGGCTTGCGGTCGTCGCCGATGAAGTGCATCAGCGCGTTGAGGGACAGCGCGACCGGCTCGCTCAGATCCAGCGTGGCGTGCAGCTCATCGGCGGCCAGGATGGCCTCGGGGTCCTCGACGTCGGCGTGGAGGTAGGCGGTGCGCCCCTCGGGGGTGGAGAGCATCAGCGCCTGTGCATGGGCCAGGACGATGGGGTCGTTGTCGGCGTAGACGACCCGGGAGGCGGGGGCCGCCTGCTGGGCCACCTGGTGCAGATTGGGCTCGGTGGGGATGCCGGTGCCGATGTCGAGGAACTGCCGGATGCCCGCCTCGGTGGCCAGCCAGCGGGTGGCGCGGTGCATGAAGGCCCGGTTGGCGCGGGTCCACGGGATGACGTCGGGCCAGACGGCCTCGACCTGTTCCGCGGCCCGGGTATCGACGGAGTAGTGCGTCTTCCCGCCGAGGAAGTAGTCGTACATGCGAGCCGAGTGCGGCTTGCTGGTGTCGATTTGGTCCGCGCGAAAACCATGGCCGGTCATGAAGCCCACATTACTGGTCAGTTGGCGTGAGAAGTGAGCAACTTTCATACCCGGAAAGAATCGTGGGGCCACTGAAGCGCTTGTGAATGATCAGTGAAGATCGTACGGTTGTTCCCTGTCGGGCTCCGCTGCCGCATGCCCGCGGCCGGGCCCTCTCAGTCCTGTGGGGGGACAGATGCGTAAGCGCACTACCGTCGCCATGCTCGCCGCCGCCACCGCGCTGGGCGGTCTGGCCGCCCCGGCGGCTGAGGCGGCCCAGGCGGCAAAGACGGACGGGTTAGGCGACACCACGATCACAGACGTCACGGTCGACGGCGCGGGGAGGATCCCCGTCGGGACGACGGACGCCAAGACCTTCAAGGTCGCGGTGGTCGCGAAGGACGACTCGGGCATCAAGCGCGCCGAGCTCTACCTGGACGGGCCGTCGTACGGCTACCTCCAGCCGGACGCCAAGGTGACGTGCGTCACCTCGGCCGCGGACGCCACCACCTCGACCTGCACGGGGACCTTCACCATCGACCCGGAGATCGACTTCGCCGACAACACCCCGGCGGGCACCTGGTACGTCAACGCGTGGGTCGACGGCAAGGACGGTGACTACTTCACCTCCGACCAGGCCGGCTCCTTCACGGTCCAGCGGCTGTCCAAGCTGACGGTCGACGCCTCGCCCGAGCCGGTGAAGAAGGGCAAGACCCTCACCGTGACCGGCGCGCTGACCCGCGCCAACTGGGAGACCGGCGCCTATGCGGGCTACACCAACCAGCCCGCGCAGCTCCAGTTCCGCAAGCGGGACAGCGACACGTACACCACGCTCAAGACGGTGAACACGGGCAGCCGCGGGGCGCTGAACACGACCGTCACCGCCACGGAGGACGGCTGGTACCGCTGGACCTTCGCGGGCACCTCGACCACCCCGCCGGCCACGGCGGGCGGGGACTTCATCGACGTGCAGTAAGGCGTGCAGTAAGCGGCCTTGGGCCGAGGGTGCTCAGGACTCGCCGGAGCGGCGGATGGCCGCCTCGCGGGCGCGGACGTACCAGATGCCGAGCAGCCCCAGGCCGCCGCCGGCCAGGCAGGTCCCCAGCCACCACAGATGGCCGCGGTCGTCGTACCAGCCGTAGAAGGGCAGCTGGACCAGGAAGAGGACGAACCACACGATCGTGCCACCGGTGATCGTGGCGACGACATTGCCCTCCAGGGGCGCCGGGGCCTCGTGCTTGGGGGTCCACTTCGTCATGCGCACAGCTTACGGGCCGGGTGTGGGGCGGCGAGAGCGCCGTCCCGCACCCGGCCCGCTCGCTTACCGTCACCGGCCGTCACCGAACGTCCGGGATTGGCGTTTTTGTACTTCATCTATTCATACTGAAACGGTCCGGGTCTGGCTGGATTGTCTTGTCTGATCATCCAAAATGGCCCGTTGGTTATGTTCACGCACCTTTGAGGTACTTCATGTCCCCCTCGGCCACCGCGCCGGCCGACGCCAAGCAGCAGGCTCCGGCACCCCCCAGAAACGGCCTGGACAGGTTCTTCCGGATCAGCGAGCGGGGGTCCTCCATCTCCCGGGAGGTCCGCGGCGGTCTGGCGACCTTCTTCGCGATGGCCTACATCATCGTGCTCAACCCGATCATCCTCGGGAGCGGCGAGGACAAGTTCCACCATCACCTCGACAACGCCCAGCTCGTCACCGCCACCGCCCTGATGGCCGGCCTGACCACCCTGCTCATGGGGGTCATCGGCAACGTCCCGATCGCGCTCGCCGCCGGGCTCGGCATCAACGCCGTGGTCTCGCTGCAGCTCGCGCCCAAGATGAGCTGGCCGGACGCCATGGGCATGGTGGTCCTTGCGGGCCTGGTGCTGATGCTCCTGGTGGCCTCCGGGCTGCGGCAGCGGGTGATGGACGCGATCCCGGGCGGGCTGCGCCGTGCGATCGCGATCGGCATCGGGCTGTTCATCGCCCTGATCGGCCTGGTCGACTCGGGCTTTGTCACCCGTAACCCGGACAAGGCCAACACCACCGTGCCGATGGGCCTGGGCATCGAGGGCAAGCTGCAGGGCTGGCCGGTGCTGATCTTCGTGGCCGGGCTCGCGCTCACCTTCGTCCTGGTCGTCCGCAAGACGCGCGGTGCGATCCTCCTCGGCATGGTGACCATGACGGTGGTCGCGGTGGTGATCAACGCCGTGGCTGATATCCCGGGCGGGAGCTGGGGGCTGACCACCCCCGAGCTGCCGGACAAGGTGGTCGCCACCCCGGACTTCGGCCTGATCGGTCAGGTCAGCCTGTTCGGCGGCTTCCATGAGGTCGGCATCCTCACCGGCTGTCTGTTCGTCTTCACCGTGCTGCTGTCCGGCTTCTTCGACGCCATGGGCACGATCATCGGCGTCGGCGAGGAGGCGGGGCTCACGGACAAGCGGGGCCAGCTGCCGGGGATGGGCCGGATCCTGATGGTGGACGGCGTCGCGGTCGCGGGCGGCGGCTTCGGCTCGGCCTCGGCCAACACCTGCTTCGTGGAGTCCACGGCGGGTGTCGGGGAGGGCGCCCGTACGGGCTTCGCGAACGTGGTGACCGGTGGGCTCTTCCTGCTCGCGCTGGTCTTCACCCCGCTGGCCGAGGTCGTCCCGTCGCAGGCGGCGACCCCCGCGCTGGTGGTCGTGGGCTTCCTGATCATGGCCGCGAACGTCAAGGAGATCGACTGGAGCGACTTCACGATCGCGGTCCCGGCCTTTCTGGCCATGATCTCGATGCCGTTCACATACAGCATCACCAATGGGATCGGCCTCGGCGTGCTGTCGTATCTGCTGCTGCGGATCGCGACCCGGCGGATGCGGGAGGTGCCCTGGCTGCTGAGCGCGGTCGGGCTGTGTTTCCTCGTCTACTTCCTGCTGCACCCGATCCAGCAGGCGCTCGGGTCCGGCTGACCCGCTCGGGTCCGGCTGACCCCGGCACACAGACATACGGGCGCGCCGGTGGGGCCTTAAGGGGCCCGGCCGTAGAAGCGCTCCGTCTCGTCGACGGACGTTTTGAAGCGTTCGTCGAAGTCCTCGCGAATGAGCGTCCGGATGACATAGTCCTGGACGCTCATTCCGCGTTTTGCGGCATGCTCCCGGACCCGGTCCAGCAGCTCGCCATCGATCCGTAGGCTGAGCACTTTCGATCCCGTGGGCGATCCCATGCGGCCAGGGTCCCCGTGACATGCGTCTCGCTGCGTCACTTTCCGGAACCGACTCACTCGTATGGGTGAATATGTTACCGGGTCGTCATGCAGGTTTCATTAGACGAGGTAATGAGTTATGCTAAAGACCATGCCGGATCTGTCCCATGGTGGCACCGAAGACACAGCCGCCGTGAACGCACTGCGATCCGCCGTGATGCGTCTGTCGCGACGGCTCAAGCACCAGCGCGTCGACGAGTCGCTCAGCCCCACCGAGATGTCCGTACTGGGCACGCTGGCCCTGTGCGGCTCGGCCACCCCGGGCGAGCTCGCCCGTAAGGAGCATGTCCAGCCGCCCTCGATGACCCGCATCGTGGCGCTGCTCGAGGCCAAGGGACTGGTCAGGCTGGAGCCGCATCCGGAGGACCGGCGGCAGAAAGTCGTCTCGCCGACGGAGCGGGCAGAGGCCATGCTCGAAGAGAGCCGGCGCAGGCGGAACGCCTGGCTGGCCGAGCTGGTCGGCGGGCTGACCGAGGAGGAGTGGGCCGCGCTTCGCGCCGCCGCGCCGGTCTTGGAGAAGCTCGCGCAGATGTAAGAGGAAACGAGCCGCTTGGAGGCGAACGCACTTTGAGTACGGGACCCGGAGCAGATTCCGCACCCGCACCCCATACCGACCCCGTGACCGACCCCACTGGTGACGCCGCAGCCGGGCGCACCAGGGGCGGGACCTTCAGCTCCCTGAAGATCCGCAACTACCGGCTGTTCGCCACGGGTGCGGTGATATCGAACACCGGCACCTGGATGTCGCGTATCGCCCAGGACTGGCTCGTCCTCAGCCTCACCGGCTCCTCCACCGCGGTCGGCATCACCACCGCGCTGCAGTTTCTCCCCATGCTGCTCTTCGGCCTGTACGGCGGCGTCATCGCCGACCGCTACCCCAAGCGGCGGCTGCTCGTGCTCACCCAGGCCGCGCTCGGGCTGTGCGGGCTCGCGCTCGCCGCGCTCACCCTCAGCGGTCTTGTGCAGGTCTGGCATGTCTATCTGATCGCCTTCCTGCTCGGCATGGTCACCGTCGTCGACAACCCCACACGGCAGGCGTTCGTCGTCGAGATGGTCGGCCCCAAGGACCTGCGCAACGCCGTCAGCCTGAACTCCGCGAACTTCCAGTCCGCCCGGCTGGTGGGCCCGGCGGTCGCCGGTGTGCTGATCACCGCCGTCGGCAGCGGCTGGGCCTTCCTGCTCAACGGGCTGTCGTTCGCCGCCCCGCTCGTCGGCCTGCTGATGATGCGCCCCGCCGAGCTGCACAACGTCGAGCGCGCGCCCCGCGGCAAGGGGCAGCTGCGCGAGGGGCTGCGCTATGTCGCCGGGCGCCCGGACCTGATCTGGCCCATCGTGCTGGTCGGCTTCATCGGCACCTTCGGCTTCAACTTCCCGATCTGGCTCAGCGCCTTCGCCGACGGCGTCTTCGACGCCGGACCTGGCACCTACGGCCTGCTCAACTCGCTGATAGCGGTCGGCTCGGTGACCGGCGCGCTGCTGGCCGCCCGGCGGACCACGACGAGACAGCGGGTGCTGGTCGGCGCGGCGCTGATGTTCGGCCTGCTGGAGGTCGCGGCGGCGCTGTCCCCGACCTTCTGGCTGTTCGCCGCGCTGATGGTGCCGATCGGGATCTTCTCGCTGACCTTCAACGTGACGGCGAACTCCAGCGTCCAGCTGGCGACCGACCCCGCGATGCGCGGGCGGGTGATGAGCCTGTTCATGATGGTCTTCGTGGGCGGCACCCCGCTCGGCGGCCCCCTGGTGGGCTGGCTGACCGACACCTACGGCGCACGGGTCGGCTTCGCCGCGGGCGGCCTGGTCTCCGCGGCGGCCTCGGTGGCGGTGGGCCTGATCCTCGTACGGGCCGGTGGCCTGCGGATGAAGGTGAACCTGCGGCCGGGGCGCCCGCATCTCACCTTCGTACCGCGAACCCCTGAGAACGCGGAGAACGCGCAGGAGGAGCCGGTGCCCGCGGCGGTCTGACGCGGTTGTGGCAGGCAGGGCGGGCGGTCGCTGCGGGAGACTGGGCGGATGAGACTCTTCGCCGCTGTGCTGCCCCCCGAGGAGGTCGTCGCCGAGCTCGCCGCCCGGGTGGCGGCGCTGCGCGGGCTGCCGGGCGCGGACGGGCTGCGCTGGACCGAGCGCGCGGGCTGGCACTTCACGCTCGCCTTCTTCGGCCAGGTCGACGAGAGCGTACTGCCCGCGCTGCACGAGCGGCTGGCGCGGGCGGCCCACCGCCATCCGCCCCACGAGGTCCGGCTCGCGGGCGGCGGCCGCTTCTCCGACAACGTGCTGTGGGTGGGCGTCGAGGGCGACCGGACGACCCTGGGGCAGCTGGCCGACTCCGCCGAGGCCGGGGCCCGGCGGGCCGGGCTCCCTATGGACCGGCACCGCCCCTACCACCCGCATCTCACGCTCGCACGCTGCCGCGGCGGCGCGGATCTGCGGCCGTATGTGGCGGGGCTCGAAGACTTCGAGAGCGGCGCCTGGACGGTGCCCGAGCTCAGCCTGGTGCGCAGCCATCCGCCGACGCCCGGGGTCGCGGGCGCGCAGCCACGCTACGAGGTGATGGCCGCCTGGCCGCTGGGCCACTGAGCGGTCCCGTTACCCTCGAGACGTGGATCCCAAGACCAGGAACCTGATCATGAGCGGTGCGCTCGTGCTGATACTCGTCGTCGTCGCCGTGGCGGCAGCGTTCGGCTGAACCTGAGGCTCTGAGCCTGAGGCTCGGCCGTGCCGCTGCCGCCACGGCGGTATGTGACTGCGAGCCCTACCAGGCGAACGCCTCGGGCGAGGGGCCCGTGCCGGGGAAGATCTCGTCCAGCGCGGTCAGCAGCTCCTCGCTCAGGGTCAGCTCGCTCGCGCGGATCGCGGAGTTCAGCTGCTCGGCGACGCGCGGGCCGACGATCGGGCCGGTCACCCCGGGCCGGGTCAGCAGCCACGCCAGGGCCACCTCGCCGGGCTCAAGGCCGTGCTTGTCCAGCAGGTCCTCGTAACGCTGGACCTGGTCGCGGACCGCGCTGTTCTTCAGCACGTCGGCGCTGCGCCCGGACGTGCTGCGCGCACCGCCGCCCTCGCGCTCCTTGCGCAGCGCCCCGCCCAGCAGCCCGCCGTGCAGCGGGGACCAGGGGATCACCCCGAGGCCGTACTCCTGCGCGGCCGGGATGACCTCCATCTCGGCGCGCCGCTCGAACAGGTTGTACAGGCACTGCTCGCTGACCAGACCCAGCGAGCCACGGCGGCGCGCGGCCTCGTTGGCCTGGGCGATATGCCAGCCGGCGTGGTTGGAGGAGCCGGCGTAGAGGATCTTGCCCTGTTGCACCAGGACGTCGATGGCCTGCCAGATCTCGTCCCAGGGGGTGGAGCGGTCGACGTGGTGGAACTGGTACAGATCGATGTGGTCGGTGCCCAGTCGCTTGAGGCTGGCGTCGACCGCGCGGCGGATGTTGAGCGCGGAGAGCTTGTCCTCATTGGGCCAGGGCTCGCCGTCGACGCCCATGTTGCCGTAGACCTTGGTCGCCAGCACGGTCTTCTCGCGCCGGCCGCCGCCCTGCGCGAACCAGCTCCCGATGATCTCCTCGGTGCGGCCCTTGTTCTCGCCCCAGCCGTAGACGTTGGCGGTGTCGAAGAAGTTGATGCCCGCGTCGAGCGCGGCGTCCATGATCGCGTGGCTGTCGGCCTCGTCGGTCTGCGGGCCGAAGTTCATGGTGCCGAGGACTACTCGGCTGACCTTGAGTCCCGTACGTCCGAGCTGCGTGTACTCCATGAACACCTAGCCAAGCCCTTGGAGTGCGCTCTAATCAAGGGCCCGCCGGGTCAGCTCAGGGCCAGTTCACTTCACCTTCGGTGACGGACACCGGCGCGAAGGTGTCCTCCTCGTAGAAGCGCACATGGCACTGGAAGGCGAGGGAGTCGACGGCCCGCTCATGCAGCCAGAGCAGGAGCTCGTCCACCCGGTCGAGCTCATCGGGGTGGAACTCCTGGCGGGACGTCAGGGCCCAGCCGCCGCGGGTCTCGGGCTCCAGGGCCGAGAGGAGTACGCCGCCGGCGTGGTGGGCGGGGCCCTTGGCGGCGAGGACGGGGTACGGCTCGTAACTCATCAGCCAGTTGCCCTGCTCGTCTTCTTCCGGTCGGCCGTCGTCGCCGATCAGCGGTTCGGCGTAGTCGGTCACGAGGGACAGGGGAGTGGCGGGCTGGGGGGCGAGGCCAAGGTGCCAGCGGAGCTCGGATATCTCGGCGTCGGAGAGGGTGTCGGGGAGGTTCACCGACAGGATCAGGTCATAGATATCGGCCACGCGGTGATCATAGCGCCGGGTGGCCGGGGGAAATCGCCGGATGGTCCGGGGAAATGCTGGGCGCTCCGGGGAAACTCCGGACGGCCCCGGAAAATCCGAATGCCCGCATTCTCGGCCGGGATGCGGCCGAAAAGCGGGCTCTCGGATACTGCCTGCCGAATTAATTGTTTCTTATCGGCTGTTGCGGGACTTCATGAAGCCGAGGACACCGAAGACCACGGTCAGCAGCGCGCCGATCAGCACCATGTACAGGCCGGGGCCGGCGGAAAAGTCGGCCGCCTTCACGACCTGCTCGGCGTACTTTTCGGCCTCCGCCGAGGACGCCCCCTCGCTCTCCAACTTCGCTGCGACCAGGCGGGCCGGGTCCACCATGTTGATCACGGCGAAGACCACAGTGACCAGCGACAGGACCGCGCCGCCCAAGTAGAGCAGCGCCTTCTTGGTGACCATGGCGCCGATCAGGGCCAGTGCGGCGACGATGGAGACGATCAGCGTGATCACGCCATCGCCGTCCTTGCCCTTGACGCCGCCCGTCTCGCCCCCGGCCTCGCCCACCACCCAGTTCACCCAGGTGCAGGCCAGGACGAGGACCGCGCCGACGATCGCGACGATCGGGAATGCCTTGGGCACCGCGGCGTCCGCCGGAGCGCCCCCGTGCGCGGGCGGCGCGGTTTGCGGGTAAGAGGAACCACCGTAATTGCTCATGGGGCAGACCGTAGGGCGGGTTTATTCTTCGACGCAACGCCGCGGTCCGCTTTGCCGCCAATTGACCGATAAATTTCCAAAAATTAATCTCCAGATCAGCACAACTAATCCGGAGATTATGAATTTGTGTGTCGAGTCGGTGTCGAGTGCTCGCTTATTCGTTATCTGCCCGTTCTCGACGAAGTCAATCAGACAGGTGTAGCGGCCCTGGAGCCGCCCCTGGCCGACTGCCGCCCCCTCAGCTCCGGGCCAGGATGGCAGGCTTGGCCCCATGCGTTCGCTTCCGTCCGTCCTCGGCGCCGCCGCGCTGGTGGTTCTGTCCGCCGCCGCCCCGGCCGCCGCCGACGACCACACGTCGCCGTCCTCGTTCACGATCGAGGACTCCAGGATCACCGAGTCCAGCGGCCTGGCGGCCAGCCGCGCCCACCCGGGCGTCTACTGGACGCACAACGACAGTGACGACGGCCCGTACGTCTACGCCGTCGACAGCAAGACCGGGCGTACGGTCGCGACCGTCACCATGCGCGGCGTCGGAAGCCCGCGCGACGTGGAGGCCATCTCGATCGGACCGGACGGTGACATCTACGTCGGCGATATCGGCGACAACCTGGACGGGACCTGGTCGCATGTGTGGATCTACCGTTTCCCCGAGCCGAAGACGCTGAAGAACACCACGGTCAGGGCGGTGCAGTACACCGTGAAATACGCGGACGGCCCGCGCAACGCCGAGGCGTTGATGATCGACCCCAAGACCGGCCGAGCCTATATCGCCAGCAAGAGCCAGAAGGACGGCGGACTGTACGCCGGGCCGAAAACGCTGTCCCCTTCCGGGACGAATATCTTCCGCCGGGTCGACGACATCGGCATGGAGGTGACGGACGGGGCCTTCGCCCCGGACGCCAGCAGACTCGTGCTCCGTGGCTATTTCAACGCCGCGGAGTTCAGATGGCGCGGCGGCAAGCTCGAAGATCTGAAGGAGGAGCCGGATCTGCCGCTCCAGCGGCAGGGCGAGTCGGTCACCTTCACGACCGACGGCGGCACGCTGATGTACGGCACGGAGGGCCCGAGCAGCAAGGTGACCGCGGTGAAGCTGGACGGGGAACTGCTGCCGGACGCGACGGCGAAGGAGCAGAAGAAGAACGGGGGCGGGGACTCCACGGGGGCCGGTGCGGTCTCGGAGAAGGAGAAGAACGGCAATCTCCTCAAGGGCGCGCTGACGTTTGCCGTCGCCGCGGTCCTGTTCTTCGGCGTGCGCTCGCTCTTCCGCCGCCGGTGATCCGCCGCTGATCCCCTGCTGATTTCGAGGGGGCGAGGGTCTACTTCTCGGCGGTGTCGCAACCTGCCGCTGGCGATTCCTTCCGGCGACGGCGGCGGCCATCACGATCCGCTTCAGGGGCAGCCCGGGCTTGGGGCCGCGGGTGGGCCGCTCGCCGGTGCCCCAGAGCGCGGGTGGGGTGGATGCGGGTGCGTAACTCGTACGGGGGTTCGGTCGTTGATGTGATCGTCAGGCAGTGGCGAGGCGGGGCGCGTGAGGGGGTGGGTGGGGTGCGGCGCAGGGTTGTGGTGGGTGAGGGGGAGGTGCAGCAGGTCGCGGCGGCCTGCGCCCGCGCGCTGCGTGGTGTGGATGCGACGACCGGGGAGCAGCTTGGCGAAGTGGTTTTGGTGGAGCGGGCCAGGTGGCTTGCAGCTCTGGTCGGGTCGCTGGCGACGGGCGTGGTTCAGGAGCACTGGAACGGGGGCGATCTGGCCCGGCTTGCCTCCGGAGTCGACCGGTCGGGGGCCGGTTTGCCGTCGCAGGGGTGGATGGCACTGCGGCGGCTCGGCTGGACGGTGACCATTCCGGAGAGGGTGTATGTGCCGGATCGGGTGGTGCGGATCGCGCAGGAGCAGGCGGGGCGGGTGCTGCGTTCGGCCTGGTGGCGCGCCGAGATCACCGCCGCGCTC
Source organism: Streptomyces sp. NPDC020845 (assembly GCF_044334165.1). Lineage (NCBI taxonomy): Bacteria > Bacillati > Actinomycetota > Actinomycetes > Kitasatosporales > Streptomycetaceae > Streptomyces > Streptomyces sp. NPDC020845. The sequence continues at coordinate 234,441 of NZ_JBIRSJ010000009.1, forward strand.
CTGGCGACCTGGCCCGCCGATCCCGCCCGGCGCACCGTGGCGGAGTGGGAGGCGCTGCGCGCCGCGCTGCCCGACGGCGGGGTAGTGGCGACCGGTGTTTTGCTGGCCCGTACACGGCAGATCGCCGCGTTCCAAGCCCGCCACCGGCGGCTGCCGGTGGATGTGACCGAGTGCGAGCAGGCGCCGGGTGGGAGTGGGCAGGTGGTGCTGGCAGCGGTCGACAAGCAACTCGCGATCATCGAACGCTGTCCGGAAGACTCATTCCGCTATGGGGTGTTGACGGTGCGGCTGCCGACCCGGTCCGCGCCCGCCTGCCGGGGAGACTGGCATCCGGTACGTATCCGGTTCAAGCTGCCGCCGCATGTGCCCGCCACAGCGGTGCTGTGTCCGCCGACCCTGCGCGTCCGTGAGGGACGGCTCCTCCTCGATGTGCCCTACGCGCTCGCCGCCCCGAAGCCGGAGCGGACCGGACACCGCACCGCAGTGGCTTTCGACTGGGGAATCAACACGCTGCTCACCGGCGGTGCCCTCCACCTCAGCAACGAGACGCAGCCCAGGGTTGTGAGCGACGGGCGTCCGGTGTACTTCCGCGCGGCCGGGGTACTGGCCAAGGCCGACCGGCTGCGCATCCTGGGCGAGCACATCTGCGCCCGCATCGACCGCCTGCGCACCCTGATCACCTCACGACACGAGCGCGGCCAGCGCCCGAGCCCGCTCCTGGTGGCAAAGCTCGCCGTCCTTTCGGCCGAGCGGGACCGTGTCGCGAGGCGGCGTAGGCGGCTCAACGCGGCGCTGGCCCGGGCCGCCGCCCGCTTCATGACCGACCACGCGACCGCCGCCGGAGCCACGGTCATCTACCTCGAAGACCTCCGCGACATCCAGGCACGCGGCAAAGGCCGCACACTCAACACACGCCTGTCCCAGACCGTGCGCGGCGCGATCGTCACCCAGGCCCGCCACCAGGCCGCGGCCCGGGGGATCGCGGTGGTGATCGTGCCGCCGCGTGGCACGTCGAAGTACTGCCCCCGATGTCTGACCGAGTTCCGTCACCTCAAAGCCCCCCACGACCCGGCGGCGGGCTGGGCCTGGGCGTCGTGCCCGAATCCCGCGTGCGGGTACAGCACCGGCCGGGACAACGCTGCCTGGCAGCGTATCGGCGCCCGCGGTCTGACCCACCAGCACAAGACCAGCCTCGACCGCACCGGCGGCACCTTCGTGATCCGTACGGTCGCCCCGGCCCTGGACCGCGCGAGTACGGTCCAGCAGCAGACCCGGGACCGCACCAAGAGCGGCCCCACGAACAAACGCCCTGTGCACGGGAAGCGGCGCAGGGTCCCCGCCCCATCCGACAACCGTGCCCCAGCCAGGGCGCGGCCGGGTGGCAAGCGTCCGGCGGGGCGGACCCCCACGCACCCGACCCACCGCAGCCAGCGGTGTTCACGGCAGCAGGGACCGAACACAATCGGTACCCCCGCACGGCCACACCGGCCGAACGGGGCCAGACTCGGGGCAGGCTTCCACCGCCACGCCCACACCACCCCCACTCGGGGACAGCCGTGGCCGAGTCACCCTCCCGCGCGATCCCGAACACCTGGGATCACCCAGGAAACCCAAGCCGATTAGAGACGCTGCGGGAGATGTCTCCGCAATGGTTTCTTTGGACACGGCGCAATGGGCGGTCCTCACCGAAGGGCTGTGCCGGAGACCTTGAGCGCCTTCGCGCTGCTGATCCTGCTGCGGTCCTCGCTGATCTGGGTCGGGGTGTATCTGGGGCTGCTGGTGCCCAACCAGCAGGCGGCGGGGAACCTCTTCGCGGTCGCCTTCCCGCTCGGGATGATCTCCAGCGTCTTCACCCCGCCCGCGATGATGCCCGACTGGCTGGGCGCGATCGCGCTGTGGAACCCCGTCTCGTCGACCGCGAACGCGATCCGGGACCTGTTCGGCAACCCGGTCCCCGGCGGGGGCGGCTGGGTGGAGCAGCACGCGACGCTGATGGCGGTGGTCTGGCCGGTGGCCCTCACGGCGGTGTTCCTGCCGCTGGCCGTACGCCGCTTCCAGCGGCTGAGCAGCTGAGAGCGTACGTACGCGCAGGGGCCCGCGGCCGTCGAATCGGCCGCGGGCCCCTACCCGGGTTCTTAGGTCAGTCGGTCACAGGTGCTCGATGACGTAGTCGACGCAGGCGGTCAGCGCCTCCACGTCCGACGGCTCGACGGCCGGGAACATGGCGATCCGCAGCTGGTTGCGGCCCAGCTTGCGGTACGGCTCGGTGTCCACGATGCCGTTGGCCCGAAGCGTCTTGGCGACCGCGGCGGCGTCGATCTCGTCGTTGAAGTCGATCGTCCCGACGACCTGCGACCGCTTGGCCGGGTCGGTGACGAACGGCGTGGCGAACTTCGACTCCTCCGCCCAGCCGTACAGCGCGCCCGAGGAGGCCGCGGTGCGGCGTACGGCCCAGTCCAGGCCGCCCTGGCCGTTGATCCACTCCAGCTGGTCGTTGAGCAGGAAGAGCGTCGCGAGCGCCGGGGTGTTGTAGGTCTGGTTCTTCAGCGAGTTGTCGATCGCCGTCGGCAGCGAGAAGAACTCCGGGATGTGCCGGCCCGAGGCGTGCACCCGTGCGGCGCGCTCCAGCGCGGCGGGGGAGAATGCCGCGATCCACAGCCCGCCGTCGGCGGCGAAGGACTTCTGCGGTGCGAAGTAGTAGACGTCCGTCTGGGCGATGTCGACGGGCAGACCGCCCGCGCCCGACGTCGCGTCCACCAGCACCAGCGCGCCCGCGTCGGCGCCCGCCACCCGCTCGAGCGGCATGGCGACACCGGTCGAGGTCTCGTTGTGGGTGAGGGCGTAGACGTCCACGCCGTCCTCCGCCCGCGGCAGCGGATGCGTGCCCGGGTCGGCGGAGATCACGGTCGGCTCGTCGAGCCAGGGCGCGAGCTTGGCGGCCTTGGCGAACTTGGACGAGAACTCGCCGAACGACAGGTGCTGGGACTTGGCCTCGATCAGGCCGTGGGTCGCGATGTCCCAGAAGGCGGTGGACCCGCCGTTGCCGAGGATCACCTCGTATCCCTCGGGAAGCTGGAACAGCTCGCGCACGCCCTCGCGCACCTTGCCGACCAGGTTCTTGACCGGGGCCTGGCGGTGGGAGGTGCCGAGCAGAGAGCTTCCGGTGGCGGCCAGCGCACTCAGCGCCTCGGTGCGTACCTTGGAGGGGCCCGAGCCGAAGCGACCGTCGGCGGGCTTGATGTCAGCGGGAATCCGGATCTCAGCCACGGACGAAAGCCTAATCCGTCGGTATGCGCAGCCTGCCCTGGTGTCCACCCGATGAGACACGGTGTCTCTTCCCTGGGATGGCCCACGAGGCGCCGAGGGCACCGCAGGCCAACAGCGCGAAGACGGCGAAAGCGCTGGTGCAGCCGGATTCGGCGGGAAAACCGGGGGCCTCGGCGGGGCCCGCGGCATCGAGGACCGCGACCGCGATCTGGGCGCCCACCGCACCCCCGACCGTGCGTGCGATCGTGTTGACGCCACCGGCCACCCCGATGTCCGCGGGCCCCGCCGTGTCCACGACCAGGTCTTTGAAACGGAACTTGACATTCTCATCCGGGCGCCAGCCGGGGACCATGGGGAACATGGTTGATCACGAGGCAGGCGGAGCAGACAAGGCAGGCGGAGTAAACAAGGCAGAGGAAGCACGCGAACTGGAGCGGGCGCTGCGCCGGGCCGTCCGCGGCGAGGTCTCGTTCGATACGGCGAGCCGCGCGCTGATGACGATGGACGCGTCGAACTACCGGCGGGTGCCCGCCGGGGTCGTCGCCCCGTACGACGCCGACGACGTCGCGGCCGCGCTCGCCGTATGCCGCGAGCGCGCGGTGCCCGTGGTGGCGCGCGGGGGCGGCACGTCGATCGCCGGACAGGCCACCGGGGTCGGCGTCGTCCTCGACTTCACCCGCCATATGCGCTCCATCGTCTCCCTCGACCCGGACGCGCGTACCGCCGTCGTCCAGCCCGGTGTGATCCTCGACGACCTGCGGGCGGCGGCCGGCGCGTACGGGCTGACCTTCGGCCCCGACCCGTCCACCCACAGCCGCTGCACCCTCGGCGGCATGATCGGCAACAACTCGTGCGGCTCCCACTCGGTCGCCTGGGGCACGACGGCCGACAACGTACGAGAGCTGGACGTCGTGACGTACGGCGGCGAACGGCTGCGCGCCGGGCGCGGCCTGGACGGGCTGCCGCCGCGGCTCCGGGACGGCCTGCGCGCCCTGGTCGACGCCAACCTCGCCCCGCTGCGCACCGGCTTCCCCGAACTGCCGCGCCGTATCTCCGGCTACGCGCTCGACGCGCTGCTGCCCGAGAAGGGCGCCGATGTGGCCCGCGCGCTCACCGGCAGCGAGGGCACCCTCGGCGTGCTGACCGAGGCGACCGTACGCCTCGTCGACGCGCCCGCCGCCCGCGCCCTCGCCGTCCTCGGCTACCCGGACGAGAGCGCCGCCGCCGAGGCCGCCCACACCCTGCTGCCCCACGGCCCGCTAACCGTCGAGGGCATGGCCGCCGACCTGGTCGCGGGGGCGACCGGGCTGCCGGGGGGCGGCGCCTGGCTGTTCGTCGAGGTCGGCGGCGAGACCCCGGACGAGGCCCGGGCCCGCGCCGAAGCCCTGGCCCGCGCGGCCGCCGACGCCACCACCGACCACACCGTCGTCGCCGACCCGGCCGGCCAACGCGCCCTGTGGCGGATCCGCGAGGACGCCTCCGGCACGGCCACGCGCATGCCGGACGGCAGCGAGGCCTGGCCCGGCTGGGAGGACTGCGCCGTACCGCCCGCCCGCCTCGGCGCGTATCTGCGCGACTTCCGCGCGCTGATGGCCCAGCACGGGCTGCGCGGCACGCCGTACGGGCACTTCGGTGACGGCTGCATCCACGTACGCATCGACTTCGACCTGCTGACAGATGCCGGGATCCGCGTCTTCCGCGGCTTCTCCACCGACCTCGCCGAACTCGTCGTCGCCCACGGCGGCTCCCTCTCCGGCGAACACGGCGACGGCCTGGCGCGCGCCGAACTGCTGCCCAAGATGTACGGCGACGACATGGTCCGGCTCTTCTCCCGCTTCAAGGACCTGTGGGACCCGGCAGGCGGCCTCAACCCCGGCGCCCTCGCCCGCCCGCAGCGCATGGAGGAGAACCTGCGCTTCGCCGTGCTGCCCCGGGGCCCGGTGGACGTCGAGTTCGGCTACCCGCACGACAACGGCGACTTCTCGGCGGCGGTGCGGCGCTGTGTGGGCGTCGCCAAGTGCCGCAACGAGTCCGTCTCCGGCGCGTCCGTGATGTGCCCCTCCTACCGCGCCACCGGCGAAGAACAGCACTCCACGCGCGGCCGGGCCCGCCTCCTCCACGAAATGCTCGCGGGCGAGGTCGTACGCGACGGCTGGCGCTCGGAGGAAGTACGCGGGGCCCTCGACCTGTGCCTGTCGTGCAAGGGGTGCCGTAGCGACTGCCCGGTCGGGGTGGACATGGCGACGTACAAGGCGGAGTTCCTGCACCACCACTACGAGGGCCGGGTGCGCCCCGCCGCGCACTACTCGATGGGCTGGCTGCCGCTGTGGCTACGGGCCGGCGCCATCCTCCGGGCGGCACCGGTGCTCAATGCGCTGGCGGGGGTGGCGCCGCTGGCCGCGCTCGCGAAGCGAGCCGGCGGCATCGCGCCGGAACGCGACATCCCGGAGCTGGCCCCGGAGCCGTTCACCCGGTGGTGGCGCAGGCGGGTGCGGGCCGCTGCGCGGGGCGGCGGCGAGCGGGGCGGTCCGGCCACCGCTGGCCCGGGCGTTGTCCCCGGCGGTGGTGGCGCGCCCGCGCCGGGGCTGCCTGCCGCGGGGCCGCCTGCCGCGGGGGCCTCCGGCCCGCGGTCGGGCGATGCGGGGCGGTTGGGCGAGGCGGGGCGGTTGGATGAGGGCCCGCGGGCGGGTGAGGCGGCGCGGACGGGTGAGGGGGCGTGGTCGGGCGATGCGGCGCGGTCGGGCGGTACGGCGCGGGCGGGTGAGGGCCCGCGGGCGGGCGAGGGGGCGTGGGCCGCTGCGCGGTCCGGCGGCCGTGCGCGGGCCGCCACCGTCGTGCTGTGGCCCGACACCTTCACCAACTACCTCTCCCCGTCCGTCGGCAGGTCGGCCGTCGCCGTGCTGGAGGCGGCCGGGCTGCGGGTGGTCGTGCCGCCCAAGCCGGTGTGCTGCGGGCTGACATGGGTGTCGACGGGGCAGCTCGACCGGGCCCGGTCCGTCATGCGGCGGACGCTGGACGTCATGGCCCCGGCCCTGGACGCCGGGCTCCCCGTGGTCGGCCTGGAGCCCAGCTGCACCGCCGCCCTCCGCACCGATCTGCCCGAACTCCTCGGCCCCGCCGACCCGCAGGCCGCACGCGCCGCCCGCCTCGCCGACGCCGTCACCACCTTCGCCCAGGCCCTGGAGGACCACGCCCCCGACTGGCAACCCCCCAAGGCCGACCGCCCCGTCGTCGGCCAGACCCACTGCCACCAGCACGCCGTCCTCGGCGACGCGGCGGAACGCCGCCTGCGCGCCCGCGCCGGCCTGACGGGCGAGCTGAGCGGCGGCTGCTGCGGACTGGCGGGCAACTTCGGCTTCGAGCAGGGGCATTACGACGTATCCGCCGCCTGCGCGGAAGAGCAGTTGCTGCCGTCCGTACGGGCCGCCGACCCCACCGCCGAAGTCCTCGCGGACGGGTTCTCCTGCCGTACGCAACTGGAGCAGCTGACGGACCGCCGGGCCCGCCACCTCGCGGAGGTTCTGGCCGAACGGCTGCCCTGACGGGGCCTGCCCGCGTGTTCACCTGGCCGGGGCGGGCTGGGCGCGGTTGACGATGACGCCGTTGACGACATTGCGCGGGGCCTCGCCCGACAGCACCCGGTCCAGGCTCTCGATCAGCCGCGCCCTGATCGCGTGGTACGCCTCGTGGGTGACGCCCGCGGTGTGCGGGTTGAGCAGTACGTCGGACCGGCCGCGCAGCGGGGAGTCGGCGGGCAGCGGCTCCTCGGCGAACACGTCGAGGGCCGCCCCCGCCAACTGGCCGCTGTCCAGGGCCCGTACCAGCGCGTGCTCGTCGAGGACCCCGCCGCGCCCGGCGTTGATCACGTACGAGCCCTGGGGCATGCGGGTCAGCAGGGCGTCGCCGACGAGGCCGCGGGTGGCGTTGTTCAGCGGCATGTGCAGGGTCAGCACGTCGGAGCGGGAGGCGAGTTCGTCCATGGGTACGTACTCGCGCTCCGGCTCGGACGGCAGGTGGTCATGCACCAGCACGCGGCTGCCGAACGCGTCGAGGCGGCGCGCCACGGCCCGGCCGATATTGCCGAACCCCGCGATGCCCACGGTCAGCGCGGCCAGATCGCGTCCGCGCAGCCCCTCCGGGCCCCAGCCGCCCTCGATGATCTTGGTGTGGCCGGCCGCGTAGTGCCGTACCAGGTACAGCAGCGCGCCGACCGTCCAGTCGGCGACGGCGTCGGTGTTGAACCCGGGGAGGTTGGCGACCGGGATGCCCAACTCCGCGGCGGCGCGGTGGTCGACCCCGTCGAACCCGACTGCCACGGACTGCACGAGCCGGCACCGCTCCATCCCCGCCAGCAGTTCGGCGGTGATGCGGCGCTCCTTCTCCAGCGGGGCGAGGACGACGGTCGCGTCGGCGAGCGCTGCCCGGTGGTCGTACGGGTCCTCGTCGGGGCCGATCTCTGTGATGCGCAGATCCGGGTGGCCGGGCAGCAGCCGCCGCAGCTCGTCGGGGCCCAGGTCATTGAGGTGATACAGGGTCACGAGATGGTGGTCGGGCATGGCGGGCGGCTCCAGAGGTCGGACCAGGGCGAGGGGCGCTGGGGCAGCGGCCCTGCGGACGGCAAGAGTTTTCGCCACCATTAAGATCGTGTCAACGGTTAACCGATGACGGTCTGCCGTGCCCCGGAGCGGTCTCGACGTTTCGCGCCGCGCCCGCGCCCCGTACCGCCTCAGCACCACCCAGCACGAGCACCAGCACCGGCCCCGCACTGGCCCGTACCGCCCGCTCCCGCACCGCCGAGGAAAGGCCCCGGACCATGCCCGCTCAGCGCACCGCTCAGCGCACCGCCCGGCACACCGCTCAGCGCACCGCTCAGCGCACCGTCGTCACCGCCCTGACCACCCCGTTCACCGCGGACGGCGACCTCGACCTGCCCGCGGCCCGCGCCCAGTACGCGTTCGCCGCCCGCACCACCGGACAGCTGCTCGTGGCGGGCACAACCGGCGAGTTCCCCGCCCTCAGCGACGGCGAGCGCATGCTGCTGACCGAGACCGCCCTGGCAGAGGCGGGCGCCGACGCCGTGATCGCCCATATAGGTGCCCCCGACGCCCACGGAGCCGCCCGCCTGGCCCGTGCGGCGGTGGCGGCCGGCGCCCGCCGCCTGGCCGCGCTGACCCCGTACTACCTTCCGGCGAGCCCCGACGAACTCCTGACGTACTTCAGCCGCATCCGCGATGCCGCCCCCACGGCCCAGCTGTACGCATACCTCTTCCCGGAGCGCAGCGGCCTGACGGTCGACCCGGTCCTGCTCGGCGAACTGGCCGCCTCCTGCGGCCTGTCCGGCGTCAAGCTGAGCGGCGCCCCCTCCGCCGAGGTCGCGGCCTACCGCGCCGAACTCCCCGAGGACTTCGAGGTCTACTCCGGCAACGACCGCCGCCTCGCCGACGTCCTCGCCGCGGGCGGCGCCGGCGTCGTCTCCGGCTGCTCGGCCGCCTTCCCGGAACCCTTCCTCGCCCTGTCCTCCGCCCTGTCCACCGCCCTGGCCTCCGGCGCCTCCGACCCCTCCGCCGACCTGCCCGCCCTCCAGGCCCGCGTCGACCGCACCGTCGACCTCCTCGGCCCCAGCATCGGCCGCATCAAACACGCCCAACGCACCCGCGGTCTCCCCGCCGGCACCTCCCGTATGACCGTCGGCGACCCGGACCAGCGGACCGCCGCGGCGATCGAGGCGCTGGGGCGGGAGGTTCTGGGGTGAAGCGGCGCGGCAAATCCCACCACGGAGCGGAGCGGCGTCCGGGGTGTCAGCCGGTTTTGGGGAGCAGGTGCGGTGCGTGCGTCGCGACCGCCTTCATCAGCTGTTTCTTCGACGGGTTCACCATGGCCCGCCCGGCGACTGTCACGGTCGGCACGGTCTCGTTCCCGTCCGCGACCGAGCGGACGAACGCCGCCGCCTCGGGGTCCCTCCAGATGTTCACCTCGGTATACCGCAGCCGCGTGAGCCGCAGCCGTAGGCGAAGCTTCATACAGTACGGGCACATCGGCCGCCAGTAGACGACCATGCCCTCCTGGTCTTCGACCACCGAACTCCCTCTCCGCCGACGCGCCGCAGCCTGTGGCCGAGCCTCCCATGAAAACCAGTGGCATGACTTGGTGCGTACCAATTAGCTTGCGCGCTCGTGATCGAAGCTTCGAAGGCGCAGGGGCTGTTCTCCCGGACGTACGCGGCCGCCACCGCCAGTTTCGCGGCGGTGATGTTCCTGACCGGGTTCGCCGCGCTCGCCGTGGTGCCGACCCTGCCGACCGCGGCCCGGGACCTGGACGGGGTGTCGCTGTTTCCCGTGGTCGCGGGGTGTTTTGTGACGGCGAGTCTGCTGGGTGGGGTGCTGGGCGGTCACTGGGCTGACCGTTCGGGGGCGCGCAGGCGGTTGGCGGCCGGGGTGGTGCTCACGGTGGTCACCTTGGTGGTCTCGGGGGCCAGTGTCTCCGTCTGGCAGCTCGCGGCCGGGCGCTTCCTGGACGGGCTGGCGGCCGGAATGGTCGCGGTATCGGTCGACGCCGCCATCGGGCAGGCGTATCCGGAGCGGCTGCGGCCGCGCGCGCTGGCCCTGATGAGTTCGTGCTGGATCATTCCCTCGCTGGCGGGCCCGCCGCTGGCCGGGCTGGTGTCGGAGTGGTGGTCCTGGCGGGTGGTGTTCTTCGGGCTGGCGGCGGCGACCCTGCTGCCGGCGCTGGCACTGGTGGTCGTGTTGCGCGGCGCCGCCCTGCCGGGGGCGGCGGCGTCGGACGGCCACCCGTCGCGCCCGCCGCTGCTGATCGCGGCGGCGGTGAGCCTGGGCGCGGCGCTGGGGCAGTACGGGGTGTCGGGCTGGGACGTGCGCCATCTGCTGTTTGTGGGCGCGGGGTTGGGGTTGCTGGTGGTGTTCGCGCCGAGGCTGTTGCCCTCGGGCACCTGGAGCGCCGCGCGGGGGCTGCCGACGACGGTGCTGCTGCGCGGGCTGTCGTCGGGCACCTACTTCACGGTCGAGGCGCTGGTCCCCCTGATGCTGATCAGCGAACATGACGCGCCCGCGGTGTTGATCGGGCTGGCCTTCACGGGCGCCGCCGTGGTGTGGGCGGGCGCCTCATGGGTGCAGGGACGGCTGCTGGAGAACCGGCCCCGGCATCTGCTGGTCTCCGCCGGGGCGTTGGTGATGGCGGTGGCGGTCGGGCTCGCCGTCGTGGGGACGTTCGCCAGGGGGCCGGTGCTCATCGCCGCTTCCGCCATGCCCGTGGCGGCCGTCGGCATGGGGCTGCTGGCCCCGTCCCTGACCGTGTTGTCGCTCTCGCACAGCCCGTCCGGTCGGCTGGGCCACACCAGCAGCGCGATGCAGACCAGCCAGAACCTCGGCCAGGTCACGGTGATGGCCCTCGCCTTCGCCGCGCTCAACACCTGCGTGGCGATGGGCGCCTCCGCGACGGCCGGTTACGGGGCCGCCTTCGGGCTGCTGCTCCTGCCGCCCCTGGTGATCGCCCTGCTGGCGGGGCGTGCCCGCAGTACGGGAGGTCGGGTGGTGACCGCCCCTGCTGCCCATGCCGGTGAGCCGTCCCTGACCCGTAGCGCTTCCGCCGATTGACGGATCGCGGGCATCGGCCCGCCCGGCGCCGGTTGCGGCCAAATCATGCAAGCGCGCTTGATTGTTTCTTGGCGTGCTGCCACGCTCCCTTCCCGGGACGCACGACAGGGACCCCACACGACGGGAGCGCAGCGTGTCCGATACGGAGGTCGTGCTCGGCGATCTGCTGGCCGAGGGCGAGGAGTTGGACGGCCTGGTGGCCGGGCTCGCGGAGGAGGCGTGGGCCGCGCCGACGCCCGCCGCGGGCTGGACGATCGCGCATCAGATCGCCCATCTCGCCTGGACCGACGAGCGGGCGGCGCAGGCGGCCACGGACCCGGCGGGGTTCGCGGCCGAGGTGCGGAAGGCCGCCGCCTCGCCGGACACGTTCGTGGACGAGGCCGCCGAGGCCGGCGCGGCGCAGCCGCCCGCGGAGTTGCTGCGGCGGTGGCGGGAGGGGCGGGAGCGGCTGCGGCGGGTACTGGCCGGGCAGCCCGCCGGGGCGCGGGTGCCGTGGTACGGGCCGTCGATGAGCGTCGCGTCCATGGCCACCGCCCGGCTGATGGAGACCTGGGCGCACGGGCAGGACGTCGCCGACGCGCTGGGCGTGCGCCGCGCGCCCACCGCCCGGCTGCGACATGTGGCCCGGATCGGCGTACGGGCGCGGGGCTTCGCGTACGCGGTGCGCGGTCTTGAGCCGCCCGCCGAGGAGTTCCGGGTCGAACTGCGCGCCCCGGACGGGGAGCTGTGGACGTACGGGCCCGAGGACGCGCCCCAGCGGGTCACCGGGCCCGCGCTGGACTTCTGCCTGCTGGTCACCCAGCGCGCGCATCGTGCGGATGTGGCGGTACGGGCGGAGGGGGCGGACGCGGACCGGTGGCTGGACATCGCCCAGGCCTTCGCGGGGCCCCCGGGGCAGGGGCGGCCCCCTGGCGGGGGAGGCCCCGCCGGGGCCCCGGCCCGCCCCCACGGCGCCGCACGGCCCGGCCGTGGCTCCGGCGTGGCGCCCGAGGGCGGCAGCCCGGGCGCGGGTGCCGACGGCGGCCGGGACATCGATCCTGGCGGCTGGCGGGCCGCCACCCAGGCCGCCACCGAGGTTGGAACCGAGGCCGCCACCGAAGCCGGTGCCGAAGCCGTGCCCGAAGCCGGCGTCCGTTTCGGCGCCGGCGGCGCGGCTCCGGCCCCCGGCGCGGCTCCGTCCCCCGGCGCGCGGCCGTCCCCCGGCGGCGACGGGGCGGCGCACGGGGGTGCGTCGTGGGGCACCGGGCGGGCGCCCGAGGGTCTCGTCGCGCGCGGCGCCTGGGGCGGCGCGTGACCCCGGCGCCCGCGCCCCTCCGCATCGGCAACTGCTCCGGCTTCTACGGCGATCGCTTCGACGCCATGCGCGAGATGCTGACCGACGGCCCCCTCGACGTGCTGACCGGCGACTATCTCGCCGAGCTGACCATGCTCATCCTCGGCCGGGAGCGCCAGAAGGACCCGGCGCGCGGCTACGCCACCACCTTCCTCCGCCAGCTCGACGACACCCTGCCCCTCGCCCTGGAGCGCGGCGTGCGGATCGTCAGCAACGCGGGCGGGCTCAATCCGGCCGGGCTAGCGGACGCGATACGTACCGCCGCCGACAAGCAGGGCCTCGCCGCCCGCATCGCCCACGTCACCGGCGACGATGTCCGCACCTCCCACGACTGGCCGCAGCACACCCTCACCGCCAACGCCTACCTCGGCGGCGCCGGAATCACCGCGGCCCTCCGCTCCGGCGCCGATGTCGTCGTCACCGGGCGGGTGACCGACGCCGCGCTGGTCACCGGGCCCGCCGCCGCGCACTTCGGGTGGCGGGCGGACGACTGGGACGCGCTCGCCGGGGCGGTGGTGGCCGGGCACATTCTGGAGTGCGGGGCACAGGCCACCGGTGGCAATTACGCCTTCTTCAGAGAGCATGACGTACGCCGCCCCGGCTTCCCGCTGGCCGAGATCCACCCCGACGGCTCCTGCGTGATCACCAAACACCCGGGCACGGGCGGCGCGGTGACCGTCGGCACCGTCACCGCCCAGCTCCTCTACGAGACGGCGGGCGCACGCTACGCCGGGCCGGACGTCACCGCCCGGCTCGACACCGTACGGCTGACCCAGGACGGCCCCGACCGAGTCCGAGTCCACGGGGTGAAGGGCGAGCCGCCCCCGCCGTCGCTCAAGGTGGGCCTCACCCGTATCGGTGGCTGGCGCAACGAGGTCGTGTTCGTGCTCACCGGCCTCGATATCCACCCCAAAGCCGCCCTCGTACGCGACCAGATGGAGGCGGCCCTCACCAAAGGCTCCCAGCGCCGCCCCGCCGAGGTGCGCTGGACCCTGGCCCGCACGGACCACCCCGACGCCGACACCGAAGAGGCCGCCAGCGCCCTGCTCCGCCTCACCGTCCGCGATCCGGACCCGGAGAAGATCGGCCGGGCGGTCAGCGGCGCCGCCGTGGAGCTGGCGCTGGCCGGGTACCCCGGCTTCCATGTCACCGCGCCGCCCGGCAAGGGCTCACCGTACGGCGTGTTCGAGGCCGCGTACGTGCCCGCCGCCGACGTCCCGCACACCGCCGTGCTCCCCGACGGCACCAGTACGCCCATCCCCGCACCCCTCACGTCCACCCCCCTCGCCCCCGTCCCCGAACCGCCCCTGCCGCCCCCGCTCCCGCCCGGCCGCGCCACCCGCCGTGCCCCGCTCGGCCTGGTCGCCGGGGCCCGTAGCGGGGACAAGGGCGGGGCCGCGAACGTCGGGGTCTGGGCCCGCAGTGACGACGCCTGGCGCTGGCTGGTCCACACCCTCACCACGGACCGCTTCCGCGCGCTGCTCCCCGAGACCGAAGAGCTGCCCGTCACCCGCCACACCCTCCCCGCCCTGCGCGCACTCAACTTCGTCGTGGACGGCCTCCTCGGCGAGGGCGTCGCCGCCCAGGCCCGGTTCGATCCGCAGGCCAAGGCCGTCGGCGAGTGGCTGCGCTCGCGTCACCTCGACATACCGGAGGAATTGCTTTGACCGTCCTCGCCTCCGCCCTCGACCCCCACGGCGCCGACTACGCCGCCCACCGCGAGGCGATGCTCACCAAGCTCGCCGAGCTCGAGACCGAGCACGCAAAGGCCCTCGCCGGAGGCGGCGAGAAGTACGTCGCCCGCCACCGCAAGCGCGGCAAGCTCCTCGCCCGCGAGCGCATCGAGCTGCTGCTCGACCCCGACACACCCTTCCTCGAACTCTCCCCGCTCGCCGCCTGGGGCAGCGACTACCCCGTCGGCGCCTCGGTCGTCACCGGCATCGGCGTCATCGAGGGCGTCGAGTGCCTGATCAGCGCCAACGACCCGACCGTACGGGGCGGGGCCAGCAACCCCTGGACCCTCAAGAAGTCCCTGCGCGCCCATGAGATAGCCCGCGCCAACCGCCTGCCGGTCATCAGCCTCGTCGAGTCCGGCGGCGCCGATCTCCCCAGCCAGAAGGAGATCTTCATCCCGGGCGGCGCCATGTTCCGCGATCTGACCCGGCTGTCCGCCGACGGAATCCCCACCGTCGCCGTCGTCTTCGGCAACTCCACGGCCGGAGGCGCGTACATCCCCGGGATGTCCGACCACGTGATCATGGTCAAGGAGCGGTCGAAGGTTTTCCTCGGCGGGCCGCCCCTGGTCAAGATGGCCACCGGCGAGGAGAGCGACGACGAATCCCTCGGCGGCGCCGAAATGCACGCCCGCACCTCCGGCCTCGCCGACTACTTCGCCCTCGACGAGCCCGACGCCATCCGCCAGGCCCGCCGCGTCGTCGCCCGCCTCAACTGGCGCAAGGCGCACCCCGACCCGGGCCCTGCCGAGGCCCCGAAATACGACCCCGACGAACTCCTGGGCATCGTCCCCGGCGACCTCAAGACCCCCTTCGACCCCCGTGAGGTCATCGCCCGCATCGTCGACGCCTCCGACTTCGACGAGTTCAAGCCGCGCTACGGCCCCAGCCTCGCCACCGGCTGGGCCACCCTCCACGGCTATCCGATCGGGATCCTCGCCAACGCCCAGGGCGTGCTGTTCTCGGCCGAGTCCCAGAAGGCCGCCCAGTTCATCCAGCTCGCCAACCAGCGGGACATCCCGCTGCTCTTCCTCCACAACACCACCGGCTACATGGTGGGCCGCGAGTACGAGCAGGGCGGGATCATCAAACACGGCGCCATGATGATCAACGCGGTCTCCAACTCCCGCGTCCCCCACCTCTCCGTCCTCATCGGCGCCTCGTACGGCGCCGGCCACTACGGCATGTGCGGCCGGGCCTACGACCCCCGCTTCCTCTTCGCCTGGCCCAGCGCCAAGTCGGCCGTCATGGGACCCCAGCAGCTGGCCGGCGTCCTGTCGATCGTCGCCCGCCAGTCCGCGGCCGCCAAGGGCCAGCCGTACGACGAGGACGCCGACGCCGCCCTGCGCGCCATGGTGGAGCAGCAGATCGAGTCCGAATCGCTGCCCCTGTTCCTCTCCGGGCGGCTGTACGACGACGGCGTCGTCGACCCCCGCGACACCCGCACCGTCCTCGGCCTGTGCCTCTCCGCGATCCACACCGCCCCCGTCGAGGGCGCGCGCGGCGGCTTCGGCGTCTTCCGGATGTGAGATGTGAGTAACCCCGTGATATCCGTGATCCGATCCCTCCTCGTCGCCAACCGCGCGGAGATCGCCCGCCGTATCTTCCGCACCTGCCGCGAACTCGGCATCGCCACCGTCGCCGTACACTCCGACCCCGACGCCGCCGCGCCCCATGTACGCGAGGCCGACGCGGCCGTACGGCTCCCCGGTGCCACGCCCGCCGACACCTATCTGCGCGCCGACCTCATCGTCAAGGCCGCCCTCGCGGCCGGGGCCGACGCCGTCCACCCCGGCTACGGCTTCCTCTCCGAGAACGCCGACTTCGCGCGCGCCGTCATCGACGCGGGCCTGCGGTGGATCGGGCCGCCGCCCGAGGCGATCGAGGCCATGGCCTCCAAGACCCGCGCCAAGGACCTCATGGGCGCCGCCGGCGTCCCGCTCCTCGCCCCCGTCGACCCCGGCCAGGCCACACCCGACGACCTGCCCCTGCTCGTCAAGGCGGCGGCGGGCGGCGGCGGGCGCGGGATGCGTGTGGTCCACGACCTGGCGGCCCTCCAGGCCGAGTTGACCTCCGCCCGCGCGGAGGCGCTGTCCGCCTTCGGCGACGCGGAGGTGTTCCTGGAGCCGTACGTCGAGGGCGCCCGCCATGTCGAGGTGCAGATCCTCGCCGACGCACACGGCGAAGTGTGGGCGCTGGGCACCCGCGACTGCTCCCTCCAGCGCCGCCACCAGAAGGTCATCGAGGAGGCCCCGGCCCCCGGGCTGACCGACGAGTTGCGCCACGCCCTCGACGAGGCGGCGGTCGGCGCGGCGCGCGCGATCGGGTACCGGGGGGCGGGGACGGTGGAGTTCCTGGTGGGGCGGGACGGGCGGCCGTACTTCCTGGAGATGAACACCCGGCTGCAGGTGGAGCACCCGGTGACGGAGTGCGTGTACGGGGTGGACCTGGTGGCGCTGCAACTACGCGTCGCCGAAGGCGAACCCCTGCCCGCCCAGCCGCCCCAGCCCCACGGCCACGCGGTGGAGGGCCGCCTGTACGCGGAGGACCCGGCGGCGGGGTGGCGCCCGGGGACGGGCACGATGCACCGGCTGGCCGTGGCGGAGGGCCCGGGGCTGCGCGTCGACTCGGGGCTCGCCGACGGCGACGACATCACCGTCCACTACGACCCGATGCTCGCCAAGGTCATCGCTCGGGCCCCCACCCGGGCCGAAGCCGTACGCCGCCTCGCACACGCCCTGGAGCGGGCCCGGCTGCACGGGCCGGTCACCAACCGGGATCTGCTCGTACGCGCCCTGCGCCACCCCGAGTTCCAGGACGCCCGCATGGACACGGGCTTCCTCGAACGGCACCTCAAGGAGCTGACCACTGCCACCGACGAGACGACGGCTCCCCTCGCCGCCCTAGCCGCCGCCCTGTCCGACGCGGCACAACGGCCCGGGACCGTGGCCGGGCGGCTAGGCGGGTGGCGCAACGTACCGTCGCAGCCGCAGCTCAAGACCTACCGCTCGGAGCCCGACGGCACCGAACACGAGGTCCGCTACCGCCTGACCCGCGACGGCCTGATCGCGGACGACCACCCGAACACCCGCCTGCTCGAGTTCAACCCCCATCAGGCCGTCTTGG
Organism: Streptomyces sp. NPDC020845; assembly: GCF_044334165.1. Taxonomy (NCBI): domain Bacteria; kingdom Bacillati; phylum Actinomycetota; class Actinomycetes; order Kitasatosporales; family Streptomycetaceae; genus Streptomyces; species Streptomyces sp. NPDC020845. Next base: position 251,510 of record NZ_JBIRSJ010000009.1, read on the forward strand.
AGATCGATGGCGTACGCCGGACGTTCGACGTCGCCGCCTACGGCGAAGAGGTGTACGTCGACTCGCCCCTCGGCGCCCACGCCTTCACCGCCCTGCCCCGCTTCCCCGACCCCACGGCCCGTACTGAACCGGGCTCGCTGCTGGCCCCCATGCCGGGCACGGTCGTGCGCCTCGCCGAGGTGGCGGTCGGCGACCGGGTCGAGGCGGGGCAGCCGATTCTGTGGCTGGAGGCCATGAAGATGGAACACCGGGTCACGGCGCCCGCCGCCGGTGTGCTCTCCGCGCTGCATGCCACCCCGGGCCGGCAGGTCGAGGTCGGGGCGGTATTGGCGGTGGTGGTGGCGGAGGGGGATGAGACGTGAGGGGACGGGGGTGCAGGGGTGGTGCCCTGGACGCTTACGCATATTTGTGGCGCCAAGTTCCGGCTCGCTCCGCGCTTCGGGGCACCGGCGCCGTAAATATGCGGTCCAGGGTGACAGCCCCGGAGGCCCCGGCCCCGCCCCGTACACCGCACCGCAACCAGTAGCCCGCCCCCGGGAGGAGCCGCACATGACCCACGACCCGAGCACCAGCCCCCTGATAGACGGCCCCGAACGCACCGCCCTCCGCTCCGCCGTAGCGGACTTCGCCAAGCGCCGCGGGGGCGAGAAAGCGGACCCTGACGCCCTCTGGGCCGAGGCCGGCAAGCTCGGCTATCTCGGCGTGAACCTGCCCGAGGAGTACGGCGGCGGAGGCGGCGGCATCGCCGAGCTGTCCATCGTGCTGGAGGAGTTGGGCGCGGCCGGCTGCCCGCTGCTGATGCTCATCGTCTCGCCCGCGATCTGCGGCACGGTGATCGCCCGCTTCGGTACGGAGGAGCAGAAGCGCGCCTGGCTGCCGGGTCTGGCGGACGGCAGCAAGACGATGGCGTTCGGCATCACGGAGCCCGACGCCGGGTCCAACTCGCACCGCATCACGACCACGGCCCGCCGCGCCCCCGACGGCGGTTGGCTGCTGACCGGCCGGAAGGTGTTCATCTCGGGCGTGGACATCTCGGACGCGACGCTGATCGTGGGCCGTACGGAGGACGCGCGGACGGGCAAGCTCAAGCCGTGTCTGTTCATCGTGGAGCGCGGGGCGCCCGGCTTCTCGTACCGGCACATCCCGATGGAGCTCGCAGCGGCGGAGAAGCAGTTCGAGGTGGTGCTCGACGATGTGCCGCTGCCGGCCGGGGCGCTGGTGGGGGACGAGGACGCGGGGCTGCTGCAACTGTTCGCGGGGCTCAACCCGGAGCGGATCATGACGGCGGCGTTCGCGCTGGGCATGGGCCGGTACGCGCTGGCGAAGGCGGTGGAGTACGCGCGCGTACGCCAGGTGTGGAAGGAGCCGATCGGCGCGCACCAGGCCGTGGCGCATCCGCTCGCGCAGGCCCATATCGAAGTGGAGCTCGCGCGGTTGATGATGGCCAAGGCGGCCCACCTCTACGACGCGGGCGACGACGCGGGCGCGGGGGAGGCGGCGAACATGGCGAAGTACGCGGCGGGGGAGGCGGCGGTGAAGGCGGTGGACCAGGCGGTGCACACGCTGGGCGGGAACGGCCTGACGGTGGAGTACGGGCTGGCGAAGCTGGTCACGGCCGCACGGGTGGCGCGGATCGCGCCGGTCAGCCGGGAGATGATCCTCAACTTCGTCTCGCACCAGACGCTGGGGCTGCCCAAGTCGTACTGACGCTGACGGACCAGAACGTCAGGACTTCGGACTTCAGGACTTACGGAGGGATCCGCGATGGCGTGGCGCAGTGAGTACCCGGATGTCCCGCTCTTGGACCTGCCCATCCACGAGGCCGTACTGGCGCGGGCGAGCAGCGAGTTCGGCGAGCTGCCCGCGCTGGTCGACGGGGTGGGCGGCGCGGCGCTGAGCTACGCGGAGCTGGACCGCGCCACGCGGCGGCTCGCGGCGGCGTTCGCGGAGGCGGGGGTGCGCCAGGGGGATGTGGTGGCGCTGCACAGCCCCAACTCGGTGCTGTACCCGGTGGTGCTCTACGCCGTGACGCGCGCGGGCGCGGCGGTGACCACGGTGCATCCGCTGGCGACGGCGGACGAGTTCGCGGCGCAGCTGCGCGATGCGAAGGCGGAGTGGATCGTCACCACCTCGGCGCTGCTGGGTGTGGCCCGGCGCGCCGGGGAGCGGGCGGGCGGGGTGCGCGAGGTGTTCGTCTGCGATGCGGCGCCGGGGCACAGGTCGATCGGGGACATGCTGGAGTGCACGGCGCCCGAGCCGGTGGTGGAGATCGACCCGGGCGAGGACGTCGCGGTGCTGCCGTACTCGTCGGGGACGACAGGCACCCCCAAGGGCGTGATGCTGACGCATCGCAACCTGGCCACGAATCTGGCGCAGCTGCATCCGGTGGTGCCGACGGGGCCCGGGGAGCGGATCCTGGCGGTGCTGCCGTTCTTCCATATCTACGGTTTGACGGCGCTGGTGAACGCGCCGCTGCGGGAAGGCGCGACGGTGATCGTACTGCCGCGCTTCGATGTGGAGAAGTTTCTCGCGGCGATCCAGGAGCACCGGGCGACCGCGCTGTACGTGGCGCCGCCGATCGTGCTGGCCCTCGCCAAACACCCGGCGGTCGCCGGATACGACCTGTCGTCGCTTCGGTATGTGATGAGCGCGGCAGCGCCGCTGGACGCCGAGCTGGCCCAGGCGTGCGCACGGCGGCTGGGGATCCCGCTGCTGCTGCAGGCGTTCGGGATGACGGAGCTGTCGCCGGGCTGCCATATGGTGCCGCGCCATGCGCGGGACGTGCCGCCTGGCACGGTCGGCAAGCTGCTGCCGAGCACCGAGATGCGCATCGTGGAGACGGCGGGGGAGCGGCGGGACCTGCGGGTCGGGGAGGACGGCGAGATCCTGATCCGGGGGCCGCAGGTGATGAAGGGGTATCTGGGCCGGGCGGCGGAGTCGGAGGCGATGGTCGACGCGGAGGGCTGGCTGCGGACCGGCGACGTCGGGCATGTGGACGCCGACGGCTGGCTGTATGTGGTGGACCGGGTCAAGGAACTGATCAAGTACAAGGGGTACCAGGTCGCCCCCGCCGAGCTGGAGGCCGTGCTGCTCGCCCATGAGGCGATCGTGGACGCGGCGGTGGTCGGGGTCTACGACGCGGACGGCAACGAGATCCCCAAGGCGTATGTGGTGCTCGGGCCGGGGGCCGAGCTGTCGGGGGACGAAGTGATCGATTACGTTGCCGGGCGGGTGGCCCCGTACAAGAAGGTGCGCCGTGTGGAGTTCACGGACGCCGTGCCGCGCTCGGCCACCGGCAAGATCCTCAGGCGTGAGCTGCGCGCCAGGGAAGGGAGTACGACGGCCTCATGACCGATGCGCCACCACCTCTCGTACGGCACGCGTACGCACGCGGCATCACCACGCTGACCCTCGACTCGCCGCACAACCGCAACGCGCTCTCCAGGCGGCTGGTAGCCGAGCTGAGCGAGGCGCTGACGGCGGCCGGGCGGGACGCGGGCACGCGGGCGGTGCTGCTGACCCACACCGGCACCACGTTCTGCGCGGGCGCGGATCTGAGCGAGCCGCCCACGCGGTCGGCGGCGCTGAACCTGGTCGCGCTGTTGCGGTCGATCGTGGAGTTGCCGAAGCCGGTGGTGGCCCGGGTGACCGGGCATGTCAGGGCGGGCGGTCTGGGGCTGCTGGGCGCGTGTGACATCGCGGCGGCGGGCGGGGGCGCGAGTTTCGCCTTCACCGAGGCCCGGCTGGGGCTCGCGCCCGCGATGATCTCCATACCGCTGCTGCCCCGGCTGGACCCGCGCGCGGCGGCCCGCTACTACCTGACGGGGGAGCGGTTCGACGCGGCCGAGGCGGCGCGGATCGGCCTGGTGACCGTGGGGACTCCGGCGGGAGACCCGACAGCAGACCCGGCGGGAGATGTCGACGAGCTGCTGGCGCCGGTCCTCGACGGGCTGCGGCGCGGCTCCCCGCAGGGGCTCGCCGAGTCCAAGCGGCTGGTCACGGCGGAGGTGCTGGCGGCCTTCGCCCGGGAGACGGACCGGCTGGCGGAGCGGTCCGCGGCGCTGTTCGCCTCGGCCGAGGCCCGCGAGGGCATGACGGCCTTCCTGGAGCGACGGGATCCGGCGTGGGTGTCGGACCTGGCGGCGGGTGACCCGGCGGGGAAAGAACCGGCGGAGGGTGACCCGGCAGGGCAAAGCGCGCCCCGCGGCGGGGAGGCGCGGTGACCCCGGCGCGTACCCTGCCGCGTACCGCGCTGCGCGACCCCAAGCAGGACCGCAGCCGTGCCACCCGCCGGCGGCTGCTGGAGGCTGCCGTGGCCTGCCTGGCCGAGCACGGCTGGACCCGGTCCACGGTGGCGGTGGTGGCCGGGCGGGCCGGGGTGTCGCGGGGCGCGGCCCAGCACCACTTCCCGACCCGCGAGGACCTGTTCACGGCCGCGGTGGAGCACGTCGCCACCGAGCGCTCGGCCGCCCTGCGCGCCCTGCACGCACGCGAGCGGGAGCGCGAACGGGCGGAGGAACGCGGTGGGGAGGCCGGGGGCTCGACCCGGGTCGCGGACGTGGCCGAGGTCCTGGTCGATCTGTACACCGGCCCGCTGTTCCGGGCCGCGCTCCAGCTGTGGGTGGTGGCCTCGTACGAGGAACAGCTCGGCGCGCGCGTGGCCGCCCTGGAGGCGCGGATCGGCCGGGAGACCCACCGGATGGCGGTGGAGCTCCTGGGCGCCGACGAGAGCGTGCCGGGCGTACGGGAGTCCGTTCAGGGCTTCCTGGACATGGCCCGCGGCCTCGGGCTCGCCAACATCCTCACCGACGACCGCGCCCGCCGCGACCGGGTGGTGGCGCAGTGGGCGCGGATCCTCGACGGCGCGCTGCGCGCTCCGCGCTAGCGGGTGGTGTCCCCGAAGCCCTCGATGTCGTGCGGGCTGCGCGGGCCGGGGCCGGTGTAGCGGGCGGAGGGGCGTACGAGGCGGCCGGTGCGCTTCTGCTCCAGGATGTGCGCGCTCCACCCGGCGGTGCGGGCGCAGGTGAACATGGAGGTGAACATGTGCGCCGGGACCTCCGCGAAGTCCAGGACGATGGCCGCCCAGAACTCGACGTTGGTGGCCAGCACCCGGTCCGGCCGCCGGTTGTGCAGCTCGTCCAGGGCCGCCCGCTCCAGTGCCTCGGCGACCTCGAAGCGCGGCGCGCCCAGGTCCCGGGCGGTGCGCCGCAGCACACGGGCGCGCGGGTCCTCGGCGCGGTAGACGCGGTGCCCGAAGCCCATCAGCCGCTCGCCGCGGTCCAGGGCCCGCTTGACGTACGCGGTGGCGTCGCCGGTGCGCTCGATCTCCTCGATCATGTGCAGCACACGGGAGGGCGCGCCGCCGTGCAGCGGCCCCGACATGGCGCCGACCGCCCCGGAGAGCGCGGCGGCGACATCGGCGCCGGTGGAGGCGATGACGCGGGCGGTGAAGGTCGAGGCGTTCATGCCGTGCTCGGCGGCCGAGGTCCAGTACGCGTCGACGGCGGCGATGTGCTTGGGGTCGGGCTCGCCGCGCCAGCGCCGCATAAAGCGCTCCACGACGGTCTCCGCCTTGTCGATCTCCCGCTGCGGGACCATCGGCAGGCCCTGGCCGCGGGCCGACTGGGCGACGTACGACAGCGCCATCACGGCCGCGCGCGCCAGGTCCTCGCGGGCCTGTGCCTCGTCGATGTCCAGCAGCGGTTTCAGGCCCCAGACGGGCGCGAGCATGGCCAGCGCGGACTGCACATCGACGCGGATGTCGCCGGAGTGGACCGGGATGGGGAACGGCTCGGCCGCGGGCAGACCGGGGTTGAACGCGCCGTCGACCAGCAGCCCCCACACGTTCCCGAAGGAGACATGGCCCACCAGGTCCTCGATGTCCACGCCTCGATAGCGGAGCGCGCCGCCCGCCCTGTCGGGTTCGGCGATCTCCGTCTCGAACGCGATGACTCCTTCGAGTCCGGGTACGAAGTCGGACATCAGGCGGCTCCTCGTGCGCGGCTCGCGGTCCGTACCGGTCACCCTGGTGATGCCCCGTGCGGACGAGTGTCATCCGGCCGCGCCGGGTACGCGACCGTACGGCCTGCGCGACTGGCGATGGTCTGCCACAGTCTGGTCTCTGAGGTACCCCCGGGGAAGCGTGAGAAGCGGCACACGTCCCGTCACCCGCGGAAAGGGTTACCGGGCGACCGGAAGGGGGAGGGGATTCGCCCGTACGGGGCAGTACTTGAGGCGCGGCGTTGATGTTGCAAGATATGCGCGTGCCTCACGTTGACCCGCAATTCTCGGCGCGTCCGGCCGCGCGCACCTACGACCCGGCCGCCATGCGCGAGCACTACCGCGCGGAGGGGATCGCCGAGCGCGAGCTCGCGGCCGATCCGTACGAGCAGTTCACGCGGTGGTTCGAGCAGGCCGTGGCGAGCGGTCTGTTCGAGCCCAACGCCATGGTGGTCTCGACGGCGGACGCCGCCGGGCGGCCCAGCTCCCGCACGGTGCTGATGAAGAGCTTCGACACGCGCGGATTCGTCTTCTACACCAACTACAACTCGCGCAAGGGCCGTGAGCTCACCGAGAACCCGTATGTCTCGCTGCTCTTCCCCTGGCACCCGATCGCCCGCCAGGTCATCATCACCGGCACGGCGCGGCGGACCGGCCGGGACGAGACGGCGGCGTACTTCAGGACCCGGCCGCACGGATCGCAGCTGGGGGCGTGGGCGAGCGCGCAGTCCTCGGTGGTGGGCTCGCGGGAGGAGCTGGACCGGGCGTACGGCGAGCTGGCGGACCGCTATCCGCCGGGGGAGCAGGTGCCGGTGCCGCCGGAGTGGGGCGGCTTCCGGGTGGTGCCGGACGCGGTGGAGTTCTGGCAGGGCCGGGAGAACCGGCTGCACGACCGGCTGCGGTACGTCCCGGGCCCGGGCGGCGAGGGCTGGCGGGTGGAGCGCCTGAGCCCGTAGCGGGCGGTGGGAGCGGGGGCCGTGGCGGGCGGTGGGAGCGGGGGCTCGCGGCGGGACAAATGGGCAGAAATGGGGGAGGAACGGGGGAAACGGGGGGTGAAAACGCAGACGACCCGTGGGTCTTTCCCCTGCGCCGTGAGGCGCGAGGGGGCCGGTCGGACGTACCGGCGACCCACGGGTCGGGTGACTGCTTGGGATTGGCCGGCTGCGCACATCTCTCGTGCGCCTGTCCGGCGAATGCGCTGAGCGCGACGACGGACTGCTAGCCCGCAGTCACCTCACGCGTCCGGATTTGATACATCTGCCGAACCACCTCCCTTCTCGTGTGCCCCACACCCTAAGAACCGGTCCGCCACACCACAAGTGAATTTCCGGGACGCAACGATTTAGCGGAATCCGGTGTGGCGCGTGTCACGTTCGAGTTGAATGTCACGGCGTGCACCACCGCACGCGGCCGTGGCTGCCAGGTCAACCAGGGGGTGTCCGGTGAGCGCTTCGCGACGTTCCGAGCCCGCACAGCCGGCTCGTGCCGTGCCATCCGCTCCGACGCAGCCGCGAGCCGGCGAGGCCGGGCCGCCGGGGCCCGCGGCCGACTCGGAGGACGATTCGGGGCTGCTCGCCGCGCTGCTCGACGGCATGGACGCGGCCCTGTGCGCCTTCGACGCCGAGGGCACCGTCACCCACTGGAACCGCGAGGCCGAGCGCATCCTCGGCTGGTCGGCGCGGGAGGCCGTCGGCCGTAAGGGGCTCGCGGGGTGGGCGGTGCGCGCGGCGGACGCGCGCGAGGTGGAGGCGCGGCTGATGGCCGCGATGGACGCCCAGGGGCGCCAGGTGCACGAGTTCGCGCTGCTGACCAAGGACGGCGGCCGGGTCCTGGTGCGCACCCAGTCCTCGGCGGTGCCGCGGGCGGACGGGCGGCCGGGCGGGGTGTACTGCGCGTTCAGCGAGGTGCATACGCAGATCGACCTGGAGCGTTCGATAGCGCTCAGCGAGGCCCTGCTCGACGACGCCTCGTGGAACGTGGTCCTGGTCGACGCCGATCTGCGCCCCGCGATCGTCAACAAGAACGCGGCGCGCGCGCTGCGCACGGGCCGTACGGCGGCGCTGGGGCGCCCGCTGGGAGAACTGCTCGACCAGGGCCTCGAGGAGCTGGAGAGCGCGCTCCAGCACGTCCTGGCGGAGGGCGCGCCCCCGGCGCCCACGGAGCTGTGGGTGAGCCTGCGGGAAGCCGGTGAGGGCTTCAGAGGTTTACGGAGCGGCGCAAGCAAAGACGGAGCGGGCGGCGGGGCCGGTGACGGCGCCGCCGCGCGGCGCTGCTGGCGCAGCGGCTTTCTGCGGCTGGCCTCGCCGCTGGCGGAGGAGCCGGTGCCGCTCGGCGTGGCGTGGATCTTCCAGGACGTGACGGAGCTCAAGCGCCACGAGATGGACGGCTCGCGGCTGCGCTTCCGCGGCAATCAGCTGCACCGGGCGGCGCGCGCGGCGGCCGAATGCGAGGACCCGGCCGAGGCGGCCACCGTCCACCTGGACTTCGCGCTCGCGGGCTTCGCCGACCACGCCCTGATCGACCTGGTCCTGGAGGCCCCGCCGGGCGGCCGGCCCGGCGGCCCCGGCCCGGACCGGGGCGGTCCTGACCGGGTCGGCCCGGACCGCCCCCGCCTGGTGCGGGCGGCGGCGACGCCGAGCGGTGCCCCAGGGCCCTGCCCGGCGATCGTCGCGGGAGGCATTCCGCTGGCCTATACGGAGAGCCATCCGGCGATCCAGGCGGCCGAGCGCTGCGGGTCGGTGCGGGTCAGCGCGAGCCGTGCGGAGGAGGCGGCCGCCACCGGGTGGGCGGCGGCCCGCAAGTGGCCCGACGGCACGGTCCACGGCCTGTGCACGGCGCTCCGCAGCCGTGGCCGCACCCTCGGCGTGGTCACTTTCCTGCGCGCCTCGGGCCGCCGCCCCTTCGACCGTGGGGACGCCGTGTACGCGGAGGACGTCGCCGCCCGCGTCGCCGCCGCCCTGGACCTCGCACAGCAGCTGGGGTAGCTCGGTCGGCGCCCGGGGTCTCTGCGGTGGCTCAGCGGCGTCTCAGCGGTGGTAGAAGATCCGGTCGCCGTACTCGGTCATGACCTGCCTGTTCCAGTCGTGGCCCCCGTCCACGTTGCCCGAGCGCAGCATCGGCGGGTCGATGCCGCGCGCGGCCAGCTCCCCCGCCGCCGTGGCGATCACGGCCTGCATCAGGGCGGAGGTGACGACCGTGGAGGCGGGGGCGAAGGGCGCCCCGACGCCGTCGGCGGTCAGCTCGGCGTCGCCGACCGCGATCTTGCTGTCGAGGACCAGATCGCAGTGGTCCTTCAGGAAGTCCCCGGAGTGGTGCCGCGAGGCGGTGGCGGTGGCGTACGCGACGGAGGTCACGCCGATCACCTTGAGGCCGAGCGACCGCGCGTGCATCGCCATCTCCACGGGCACCGGGTTGCGCCCGGACAGCGAGATGATGAACAGCAGGTCGCCCGCGCGCGCCGGGCTGTTGTCCAGGACGACACCGGCCAGCCCGTCGACGCGCTCCAGGGCGCTGCCGAGCGTGGCGGGCATCACGTCGACGCCGACCATCCCCGGGATCGGGAGCAGATTCATCAGGGCCAGGCCGCCCGCGCGGTAGACGACGTCCTGGGCGGGCAGCGAGGAGTGGCCGGCGCCGAAGGCGAAGAGCCGGCCGCCCGCGGCGGCGGTCTCGGCGACCAGGGCGCCCGCCGCGCCGATGGCCTCGGCCTCCTCGTCGCGTACTCGCTGCAGCAGGCCGATGGCGGCGTCGAAGTACTGCCCGGCGAGCTTGCTCTCGCTCATCCCCGAGTGGCCCCTTCTGTTGGTGGTGGTCCGTGGTCCGTGGTCTGTGGTCGGTGCCGCGTGGCGCGGATCACGTTGGGCCGTCGGTCAGGTCGCTGTCAATACTGGGTCGACTCCAGTTCGACTCCTGGCCGCATTGACGGGCACGGCCGGGTACGGCGATGCCGGACTCGGCCCCGTTGTCGGCGCGATGCGTCAGAATTGGGGTCAGGGCCACCGCACGACACATTCGAGGGGCACGCATGTCCGGACTCATCGACACTACGGAGATGTATCTCCGCACCATCCTCGAGCTGGAGGAGGAGGGTGTCGTCCCGATGCGCGCCCGTATCGCGGAGCGGCTCGACCAAAGCGGTCCGACGGTCAGCCAGACCGTGGCCCGCATGGAGCGGGACGGTCTGGTGAGGGTCGCCGGCGACCGTCACCTGGAGTTCACGGAGGAGGGCCGCCGCCTGGCGACCCGCGTGATGCGCAAGCACCGGCTCGCTGAGTGTCTGCTGGTCGACGTGATCGGGCTGGAGTGGGAGCAGGTGCACGCCGAGGCCTGCCGCTGGGAGCATGTGATGAGCGAGGCGGTGGAGCGGCGGGTGCTGGAGCTGCTGCGCCACCCCACCGAGTCGCCGTACGGGAACCCGATCCCGGGCCTGGAGGAGCTGGGCGAGAAGGCGGAGGTCGATCCGTTCCTGGACGACAGCATGGTGAGCCTGCGCGAGCTGGAGCCGGGCAGCGAGGGCAAGACGGTGGTCGTGCGCCGGATCGGCGAGCCGATCCAGATGGACGCCCAGCTGATGTACACGCTGCGCCGGGCGGGTGTGCAGCCGGGCTCGGTGGTGAGCGTGACGGAGTCGCCGGGCGGGGTGCTGGTGGGCAGCAGCGGCGAGGCCGCCGAGCTGGACGCGGACATCGCCTCCCACGTCTTCGTCGCCAAGCGCTGAGCGTCGCCGAGCGCCGGGCTTCGCCGAGCGCTGGGCGACGCCGAGACTGAGCCTCGCCGAGACTGAGCCACAGCATGGGCTGAGCCGTGCCGAGCGCCGGGCTTCGCCGAGCGCTGGGCTTCGTGCCCGTACCACCGCTTCCGCCCCCGCACCCCCGTAACCCGCGCGACACGCTGACCGAATCGACCGGTTCGGCCGATTCGACCGTCGTGACCTGCGGCGACTGCTTTTCCTGACGTTTTCCGGATACCGGAGTTTGTGGAATTCGAGCGGTCGGGCCCGCCGCGTGCGACGCTGTCGCTGGGGCATATGCGCGAGCGCGCTCATGTGCCGAGGTGTGCAGGGGACCTGGGGTTGGGGCATTCGAGGTCTGCTCGTCTGCCTCCCCGGGTCGGGGGGAGGGGGCTCATATGGGCCTGACGGGCGGTGCTGCCCAGCGGGCGATCGACAGCGAGAAGAGCGAGGGCCCCGGCGCCTTGAATCGCCGGGGCCCTGCCTCCCCATGTCCCCCCTGTGGGCCCCCGACCCCACGGTCCGCTGTGACGCGGCCCGTACGGCCGGAGGCCCTGGCGACCCGGAGCCCCGAGCTCTCAGGGTCGGCCCCCGCGGACTCCCTTCCCCGAGCAGTCCGCCTCCCGCTAGCTGTCTCCCCTCGGTGCGGACGATCAATCCCTCGGTGCGGTCACTCGAACGAGGGGTGTTGTGTGGTCGTAACGGCGTGTTCGAATAAGAGTTCGATATCCTGGGGCTGGTCGAGGAGGGAATGGGGGTGCCAGAACACATGGTGCGGCGCATCGACGTGACGGGAGCCGGCGGCGTGCGGCTCGCCGCCTGGGAGTTCGCCGATCCGCCCAAGGCGGGCGGCGGCGCGCGGGTCTCGCATGGGCCGGGTGTTCTTCTGCTCCATGGCCTGATGGGCCGAGGGGCCCACTGGGCGCGGACCGCGCGCTGGCTGTCCACCCGCCATCGGGCCGTCGCCCTCGACCAGCGGGGTCATGGCCGCAGCGAGAAGCCCGCTGACGGCCCGTTCGACCGCGGCACCTATGTGGCCGACGCGGCGGCCGCGGTCGAGCAGCTTGGCCTGGCCCCCGTCACCCTCATCGGCCACTCCATGGGTGCGCTGACCGCCTGGCAGCTCGCCGCCCGCCGTCCCGATCTGGTCGCGGGCCTGGTGATCTGCGATATGCGGGCCTCCGCGCTGGGCTCCGCCTCGCAGGCGGAGTGGGCCCAGTGGTTCTCGTCCTGGCCGCTGCCGTTCGCGACCCTCGCCGATGTGCGCAAGTGGTTCGGCGAGGACGATCCGAGGCTGGAGCGGCCCAATCCGGCGCGGGGCGACTTCTTCGCCGAGATCATGGCCGAGCGCTCGGACGGCTGGCGCCCGGTCTTCTCCCGCCGCCAGATGCTCAAGGCCCGCGCGACCTGGGTCCATGACGCCCATTGGGAAGAGCTGGCGCTCGTGCAGTGCCCCACCCTCGTGGTGCGCGGCCTCGACGGTGAGTTGGGCCGGGCGGAGGCGCAGGAGATGGTGCGCGTCCTGCCGCGCGGTGAGTACGCGGAGGTGACGGACGCGGGCCATCTCGTCCACTACGACCAGCCGGAGGGCTGGCGCCGGGCCGTGGAGCCCTTCCTCGCCTCGGTGCTGCCCGCCTAGCTAGCCGTGTCATCGCCGTTTCACTGTGTGCGGGTGCGGGATTCGGCGGTGGTCTTGAGGTCGTGCAGCCAGGCTTCGAGGCCCGTACCGAGGGCCGCGGTCGCGGTGGGTATGTCGGCTTCGACCTGGCGGCCGGTCCAGGTCTCCTCGGTGTGGACGCGGACGCCGCCCTTGACCTTGGTGAAGGTCCACAGATGGACGCCCTCGTCAATGCGCAGCCCTTCACCGATCGCGGGCCCGCGCCACAGGATGCAGTGGTTGCGCTGGAGTTGCTGGACGGTGGAGGTGATCTCCAGGGTGGTGGCGGGGGTCGTCGGGGTGGCGGGCGCCGGGGTGGTCCACCTGAACTGCGAACCCTTGCGCAGCGGGCCGGGGTCGAGGCGCTTCATGGTGAGTACGGGGGGCTGCCAGGTCGGCCAGCGCTCCACATCGGTCTGGAGCTTGAAGACGGTGCTCAGCGGGGCCTTGATCACGACGTCGGACTGGTAGCGGATACGGGCGCTGGTGTCGACGCCTTCCCCGCGGCACTGGGAGGGGCCGTTGTGGTGGGTGGCGGAAGCCCGGGCCTGAGCGGGGGCGGCCTGGGCGGGCGGGAGGGCGGCCGCCAGGACGCCGACGATGGCGAGCGGGAGGGTGAGGGTGGCGGCACGTACGCCGGTCCGGGGCCGGGACCGCTGAGCGGATGAGTTCGACGGGCGGTTGCTGAACATGGCGTTCTCCTCGTGATGGGTGTGTGGGGCCGAACGTTCACGTGCTCGGGGTCGGCGCCGTGCGCTACGGGGTCAGGACGACCTTCCCGGCGACGGTGCCGGATTCGGCCAGCCGCAGGGCGTCGGCGACGCGGGTGAGCGGCAGTTCGGCGGCGATCTTGGCGGTGATGTCACCGCGCTGGAGGGCGGCGAAGACCTGGGTGAGGTCCGCGCGCAGCCGGGCCCGGAACCGGTTCTTGGCCAGGGCCCGTCCGGCCCAGGCGTTGTAGAAGTAGGCGTGGCGGCGGTTGGGCAGGGTGTTCCACAGCCAGACGCGGCCGAGGAGCTTGAGTACGGGCCACTGCTTGGAGCCCTGGTCGTCCCGGGTGGAGGCGGTGCCGTAGGAGACGAGGGTGCCGCCGGGCGCCAGAAGGCTCCAGGAGTCGCTGATGCCCCGGCCGCCGACGTGGTCGAAGACGGCGGCGACTCCGCCGGGGGCGACTCACGGATCCGCGCGGCGACATTCCCGGCGCGGTAGTCGACGGGGGTGACTCCCTGCTCCCGTAGGGCGGCGTGGTGGCGGGTGGACGCCGTGCCGATCACCTTCGCGCCCGCGGCGTGGGCGAGTTGGACCAGGACGGAGCCGACGCCGCCGTTGGCGCCGTGCACCACGACGGTCTGCCCCGCGCGGACCCGTGCCTTGCGGTGGAGCATCTGCCAGGCGGTGATCCCGTTGATGACCAGGGTCTCCGCCTCCGCCGCGGCGATCCCCTCGGGGACCTCCACCGCATCCGCCGCGTCCACGACCACGTAGTTGGCCCAGCCGCCGACCTTGATCAGCGCGGCCACCCGGGTCCCGGCCAGCTCCGGCTCGACGCCCTCGCCGATCGCCTCCACCGTGCCGACCAGGTCATAGCCCGGCACGAAGGGGAACGGCGGCTGGTCGTAGTAGCGGCCGCGGCGCATCTGCTGCTCGGCGAACGAGACCCCGGTCGCCTCCATCTTGATCACGACCTGCCCCGGACCTGGGGTCGGAACGGCTCCACCGCGCCGGATCTGCAGTCCTTCCGGCTCGACCGTGCCCGGCAGGACGACCTCGACGAGTCCCTCGGTGTTCATGACGACCTCCACTGCGCGCCCAGCGCCTAGCTATAAGACCTTGCGTTCGTTAGAAGTTATAACTGAGCGGCGAAGGGGGCGCAACAGGATCCGTGATAGCTTCTAACTAAATCTTGAAGCTGTAGTCGCGACGGTGTGGAAGGGCGGCAGGCCATGGCGGAAACGGGCACCACAACCCCGCGCGAGCGCTACCGCGCCCAGGTGCGTATGGAGGTCAAGAAGCGCGCGTGGGAACAGATCGCCACGGCGGGGGCGTCCGCGCTCTCCCTCAACGCGATCGCCAAGCAGATGGGCATGAGCGGACCCGCGCTCTACCGGTACTTCGCCAGCCGCGACGAGCTGATCACCGAGCTCATCAGGGACGCGTACCGAAGCCTGGCCGACACCATCCGCGCGGCGTCCGAGCAGTCAGGCGCCGACGTGGCCGCGCTGGCGCACGCCATGCGCGGCTGGGCCCTGGAGGACCCCCAGCGGTACTTCCTCATCTACGGCACGCCCATCCCGGGCTACCACGCGCCCGACGACACCACCGCCATCGCGGTCGAGATCATGGCGTCGATGCTCGACGCCTGGACCGCGCTGCCCCCGGACGGCCCGGCGACGCCATTCGACGCGCACCTCGAGGACCACCGGCAGTGGGCGGGCGGCCACCCCGCCCCGCCGGCGGTCCTCCATCAAGCACTGATCTTCTGGACCCGGCTGCACGGCGTCCTGTCCCTGGAACTCGCGGGCCAGTTCGGCGGGATGGGCTTCGACCCTGCCCTGCTCTTCGCGGCCGAACTGGACGGCCTGCTCGCAGGCCGCTGAAGGGTCAGCGCGCCTTGGGGAAGGCGGCGCGCAGTTCGGGCCGGTTGACGATGAACGCGGTGGGGGCGAGGGCGAGCGCGCCCGCGATCTGCAGCACGACGAACCACAGCGGGAGCGCGCCGGGGATGGAGTCGATCGCGATGATCGCGATCGGCACGACGACGGCGATGATGCGCACCCGTATATAGGCCCAGCGCGCGCCCCGCGCGGCGACGACGGCCAGCCAGTACGTCACGACGGCGCTCGCGAACATTCCGCCGGTGCGGCCCCACATGAACGACGTCACCTCGCGGCCCATGACCGAGAGGACGACGACCACGACGAGGACCGCGACACTGAACGCGCCGTAGACCACGACGAGTTTCCTCACCGTGTCGAAGGCTCGCCGGGTGTCCGGGCGGGTGGCGTGGTCGGTTGCGGCCGCGGTGCGGTTGGGAGTTTCCATGGCTCCTGCTTCCTCGGGCTGTCCGGTGTCGATTCGAAGCTAGGGAGCGCACGGCCGGGGCGGTATGCGCCTGGACGCACAGTGGGGTGGGCCTAGCCCCACTTCTGCGCTGACCTGGCCGGATTCGGACTTCCCGGGGCGCACAGTGGACTCACTGGGTCATGGAGTACGAAGGAGAATCATGAAACCGCTGGTGTCGTGGGTGACGAGCGCATGCGTGGGGTTTGCGCGGGCGTGCGTCGTGGTGGCGGTCGCCATGCTGGTCCCGGCCGTATGGGCGGCTGCCGTGGCGCTGTGGATCTGGTGGGGCGGAAACCCGTGGTCGTGGATAGGCCCGTTCGTATGGGCGAGTATCGGCACCGTCGCCCTGTCCCGCCCGGTCTGCCGGATGGTCCGTTTCCTCGTCGCGAAGTGGACGGGCACCGTCATCCCCGCCGGATACCGGGAGGCCACCCCGGTGACCCAGATGTCGACCGGGTACTGGTGGAACGGTTTCTCCTACTCGCGCACCAGCAAGGACGCCCGCCGGGAGCAGCGGTTGCGGCTCCGCTGGAGCGACCCCGCCACCTGGCGTGATCTGCGGTTCACGGCGATCGTGCCGATCACCATCGGTGTGATCGCGGCCATCCCGCCGGCCGGAGCCGTGGCGGCGGTCCTCGGCTTCAGTCAACCGGAGTCCGCTCAGGCCGGGGCGGTCGGCCTGGTCGTGGCCTTCGCCACCGCCCCGTACGCCTGGCGGTCCGTCGAGCCGGTGGCCGTACGCTTTCTGCGCCCGTCATCGGCGATGGCGCTGGCCGACCGGGTGGACGAGCTGACGGCCCAGCGCGCTGACACCACGATCGCGCAAGCCGCCGAGATCCGCCGGATCGAACGGGACCTGCACGATGGGGCGCAGGCACGCCTGGTCATCCTCGGGCTGTCCCTCGCGACCGCCGAGAAACTGATGGAAACCGACCCCGACCAGGCCAAGGCGCTGATGCGAGAGGCGCGGGTCGGCGCCGCCACCTCGCTGACCGAGCTCCGCGAACTGGTCCACGGCATCAACCCGCCGGTACTGAACGACCGGGGGCTCGTCGACGCCGTACGCACCCTGGCCATGGACAGCCCGCTGGAAACCAGCGTCAGCGCCGACGTTCAGCCGCGCCTGGAACCCCCGATCGAGTCCGCCCTGTACTTCGGAATCGCCGAACTGCTGACCAACGCGGTCAAGCACGCCCATGCGACCCGGGGCCGGATCGCCATCGCCCAGGACGACACCGGCATCGTCGTCGAAGTCGAGGACAACGGCCGGGGCGGGGCCGATGAGCGGGCCGGCGGCGGACTCGCGGGGCTGCGTCGCCGGATCGCGGTCTTCGACGGCACCCTGGAGATCACCAGCCCGGCGGGCGGTCCGACCCATGTGAGGATGATGGTGCCGTGCGCATCGTTGTAGCCGAAGACCTCTATCTCCTCCGCGACGGCATGGTCCGCCTCATCGAGGCGTGTGGACACGAGGTGGTGGCGACGGCGGCCACCGGACCCGACACGCTCGCCGCGCTGCTGACCTGGCGGCCGGATGTCGCCGTCGTCGACGTCCGCATGCCGCCGACCCAGTCGGACGAGGGCCTGCGGGCGGCGCTCGCCGCCCGCCGCGAGCTGCCCGGCCTGCCGGTACTGATCCTCTCTCAGTACGTCGAGCAGCTGTACGCCCGCGAACTCCTGGCCGACGGGGCGGGCGGCATCGGCTATTTCCTCAAGGAGAGCGTCTTCGACGCCGATCAGTTCATCGACGCTCTGGAGCGCGTCGCCGCCGGCGGTACCGCCATGGACCCGGCCGTCATCACCAAACTGCTCTCCAGCGGATCCTCGAACCGACGGCTGGAACGGCTCACGGAACGCGAGCACTCCGTGCTCAGCCTCATGGCCGAGGGGCTGTCCAACCAGGCCATCGCCCAGCGGCTCTTCCTCAGCGAGAGCGCCATCAGCAAATACACCACCTCGATCTTCGGCAAACTCGGCATCACCGACGACGACAACAACAATCGCCGTGTCCGGGCCGTCCTGACCTACCTCAACAAGCCCTAGCCCTTTGCGAGCGCTTCGTGGCGGACCCACCGGAGCAGGGTGGGGTTCTCGACGGTGGTGATCACGCCGACGGTGGTGCGGAGGCGGCGGTCGTCGTCCAGCAGGGCCAGCATGCTCGCGGCCAGGTCCACCCGGGCGGTGAACCTGCCGTCGGCGTGGCCCTCGACGACGGTGTAGTCGGTGACCGACGGCAGGTGGTAGAGCCCGCTCGGGCGGACGATCGTCCAGTCCAGATCGCTGGCCCGGACCAGCGTTTCCATCCGCCGCATATCGTCGTACAGCGTCTTGCCCAGCACCCGGGTCACATAGGGCAGAAGGACGCGGTTGAACAGGAACCCGCCATCGGAGTACGGGCGCGGGTCGACCCCGCTCGAACTGACCACGGCGAGCCGGCGCACCCGATGCCGTTGCATCGCGCCGACCATATGGGCCACTCCGCGCGAATAGGTGCTGATGGGTTCCTTCCCGGCGGGCACCCCGAGCGTCGACAGCACCGCGTCCCGCTCCGCCACGGCGGCGTCGACGGCCACCGGATCGAGCACATCGGCGCCGACCACCTCGAGCCGGTCGTGGTGGAGCGGAAACGAGTCCGGCTGCCGGGTCACCGCGGTGACCCGGTGTCCGGCGGCGAGTGCCTGGTCTGTGAGCAGGCGGCCGGTGGGGCCGTTGGCCCCGAAGACGGTGATGCGCATGGCGGCTGTTCTTCCTCGGCCGCTAAGCGTTCTCGTGATCGGTCCGGGGAGCCGCGCGCAGCGGGCCGAGCGCCTGCGCCCACGCCAGCAGTTCGTCGACCAGCCGATGCACCTCCGCCGTGTGCTGCTCCCGTGGCCGGAAGTCGGCGAAATTCACGAAGTCCTCGCGCAGCGACAGCGCTACCTGCGGCCCGATATCGGCCATCCGCAGCACACCCGCCTGGGCGCGCAGCTTCTGTACCGCCATGACCGCGCCGAAGATCCCGTAACCGACGTAGCCGACCGGCTTGCCGCCCCACTCCTGGTGGAGGTAGTCGATGGCGTTGGTCAGGGACGCGGGCGGGGCGGTGTTGTACTCGGGGGTGACGAAGATGTACGCGTCGTACGAGCCGATCCGCTCGGCCCAGCGTCGGCTGTGCGGCTGCCGGCCCGGCGTTCTGGCCGCTGGGATGGCCTCGTCGAGCAGCGGCAGCGCGTAGTCGGACAGGTCGACGAGCTCGAAATGGGCGGTGTCGCCAGCGCGTTCCGCCGCCAGGTCCCGTACCCATTGGGCCACCCGGTCGCCGTTGCGGCCGGGGCGGGTGCTGCCGATGATGACGCCGATCTTGATCATGTCTGATTCCTTCTGATCCCCTTGTTCTCAGCTTCTGTTCTCAGCTTTTGTTGTCGGCTTTTGTTCTCGGCTTCTTCGGCCAGTCCGAATCGCGGCGTGCCTGCTGCGTTTCGCGCAGCACCGCCCAGGCATCCGCCACGGGGCCCACATGCCCGAGCTTGTCGGGGTTGCTCACCGTGCGGATCGTCTGGATCTGCCCGTCGAGGATGTCGAGCGTCCAGGTGTTGATGACCTTGCCGTCCCGGTCGCGGAAGATCGCCCCCGGCTGGCCGTTGACCTGGTGCGGTTCCACGGTGCCGCCGATCCGGACGAACGGCGTGAGGAGGGCGGCGATCACCTGGGACACCTGGTCGGCGCCGTAGAAGCCCCTGGCCCACTGCGGGGCCTTGCCGCCGCTGTCCGCGACCAGCTGTACGTCGGCTGCGAGCAGTTGGCGCAGCCCGTCGACGTCCCCTTCGGTGAAGGCGTCGAAGAACCGCATCGCAAGGGCCTCGCGTTCGCGCCGGTCGGCCTCGAACCGGGGCCGGCCCTCGTTCATATGGCGGCGCGCCCGCACCACCAGCTGACGGCACGCCGCCTCCGAGCGGCCCACCGCCGAGGCGATCTCCGGGAAGCCGAACTCGAACACCTCCCGCAACACGAACGCCGCGCGTTCCAGCGGGGTGAGCCGTTCGAGCAGGAGCAGGGCCGCCATCGACACCGAGTCGGCCAGCTCGGCCGAGCGCTCGGGGTCCTGATAGGGGTCGGTCAGCAGCGGTTCGGGGAACCAGGGCCCGACGTACTCCTCGCGCCGGACGCGGGCCGAGCGCAGCACGTTGATCGAGAGCCGGGTGACCACGGCGGACAAGAACGCCTTGGGCGAGGTGGGGAGCGTCGGGGACGCCTCGTAGCGCAGCCAGGTCTCCTGGACGGCGTCCTCGGCCTCGGCCACACTGCCCAGGATCCGGTAGGCGATCGAGAACAGCAGCGGCCGCAGCTCCT
This sequence comes from Streptomyces sp. NPDC020845, assembly GCF_044334165.1. Classification (NCBI taxonomy): domain Bacteria; kingdom Bacillati; phylum Actinomycetota; class Actinomycetes; order Kitasatosporales; family Streptomycetaceae; genus Streptomyces; species Streptomyces sp. NPDC020845. The sequence goes on from NZ_JBIRSJ010000009.1 coordinate 271,288, forward strand.
GGAACTCCTCGGCCCGAGTCATACCAGCTCCTCCTTGAAGCCCTGCCGCCACGAGGGGTAGCGCGGCTGCCAGCCGAGCTCCCGCTTGGCCTTGGCGTTGGAGAAACCGCGCCCCTCGGTCATCATCACCACGGCCTGGTCCCCGGCCAGCAGGCGGGCCAGCCACACAGGGGCCCGCATCGGCCGCTTCGCCCCCGCGCATGCCGCCAGGTGGGGCAGCCACTCGCTCGCCGGAGCCGGTTCGTCGTCGACGATGTTGAACACGCCCGTCGCCTTCTGCTCCACGGCCAGGGCGGTGGCGCTCGCCGCATCGTCGAGATGCACCCACGAGCTGTAGCCGGTGCCCCGTCCCACCAGCGGGTACTGCCGCTTGCGCACCAGCTCGACCTGGTCGTCGATGGCGCCCGGCCCGTAGAACGCGCCGTAGCGCAGAACCGCGCCGCCAGCCTTGAGGACCACGTCCTCGACATGGCCCAACGCCTTCAACCCCGCATGCGCCGCCGTCCCCTCGAGCAGGTCCAGCGGGTCCTGTTCGGTCTTCACCCAGCCGCCCTCGCGGATGCCGTTCCACGAGGCGTAGCCCTGCGCGACGACATGGGACACACCGGTCGCCTCGGCCGCCGCCAGCAGGTGGTCCGTCCCCTCGGTGCGCAGCCGGTTGGTGGCGGCGAACCAGCGGTCCGGATGCTTGATATCGGGCTTGCCCGCATGCGCCATGGAGATCGCGGTCATCTGGTGCACGATCACCTCCGGTCGGGCCTTGGCCACCGCCTCCCCGACTGACGCCGCGTCCAGCCCGTCCATCACCACGCCGTCCGCGCCGAGCCGCGCCAGTTGGCCCAGCTTGGCGGTGCTTGTGGTCGTGGCCGTCACCTGGTGGCCACGGGCCACGAGGTGTGGCACCAGCCGCCGCCCCAGGACCCCGGTCCCGCCTGCCACGAACACCCGCATGACCATCACCTTCCCGACATGAGCGCCGTCTTCGCTACCCGAGACAAGACAGCCCCGGTCGTTTGTGACATGGGAGCGGAGACGGTCGGGAGAGGGGAGTGCCGGCGATGGCTGCTCGGCATAGAGGTCGGCCGGGGCGCCGGGGCAGATGATGCCGACGCCCTGCCGGGCGACTTCGCCGAGGTGGGCGGCGTCAGCACCCAGGCCGTCAGTCTCCTTCGTGGTCCGGGGCGGTGGCGTCGGCGGAACGGAAGCCATGGCCACGCCGACGGCGCCGCGTACTCCGACACCACGTCGGCGTACGCACTCGCCGCTGGACGGCATGATCCGTTCGCCGCAGCGGGCATCGTCTCGCGCCTTCGGCGCAATGCGGCCAGCAGCGGGAAGGGGAGGGGGCGCCGGAGGCATCGTCGCCGTCGAGCCCAACAGGTCGTCACCGGTCGCCACCGGTCGGCGGGGCGGCGCATGGTCGCCCGGAGCGGTGGGCGCCGGTCCGGTTGGGCTCTCCCCTCACCCCCTCTTAAATAATCGCTTGATGCGGTACTTGATGTAGAGCAAGCATTTTTTTAAGAGGGGGTGGGTGGAGAGCCGACTGACTGGCCTGGCCTCCGCGCGGCAGCAGCTGCGGCGGAGCGCAGCGGAGCCTCTTTGAGCTCAGCCGCCCGCCGGGCCGAGGAGTCGGGACGCCGGGCCGGCCGCCCCCTTCCCCCTTCTCGCCGGCGCTTTGGACCCGGAGGGTCCGAGACGAAAGCCGCACTCGCGTGAGCCGAATGCCGCGAGACGGCGCACAGGCGCGGGCGAAGCGAAGCGCAGCCAACCCGCAGCGCAGCGAAGCTCACGCCGCAGCCAACCCGCAGCGCAGCGAAGCGGAGCGTGCCCGCGCCTCCCGCAACTCGTCCCGCCCCGTTCGTGTGCAAGGAGGGCTCGGCAAGGGCCTAAAAGGAGGTAATGACGCGCCCACTTGCCGGATCGGTTCCATCCGATTTGCCAACCCCACTCAAAACTAGGGAAGTTGCTGTGGCGCGTTCCCGGGGGCGTCACATCGCGAATGCCCGGTGCTATTCTCTTCTGCGCGATGACGAAATGGTTCCTGATCACGGGGGGTGTGCTCGCGTGCAGGCCAAGTACAGAGCGTCGGCAATCGCGTTGACGGCTGCGTTGCTGCTGGGGGGCTCGATGGCCCTGGCGCCGACGGCGTCCGCGGTGGGGTCGTCGGCGTGCCAGTTCAATTCGCCTGATGTGAATTTCAAGGTTCGCACCAGCGGTGCAACATTCCGGACAGGGCCCGGAAAGCGTTATCGCGTGATCGGGACGCTTTACCGGGGGGATTCCTTCCGTTACTTCTGCCGGACGGGCGGCCTTCAGGACTTCGAGAAGAGCTGGTCGTACGGAAAGATCACGAAGCGCACCCACTCGGGAATTGCGGCCGGCACGAGGGGCTGGGTCTCCAGCAAGTACCTCGACTGACGTCCGGTCACGCGCCGAGGTGGTCGAACTCATCTGCCTTGATGGCGTGTATGAGCCTGCCCAGGGGGCGCTGGGTTGTCCTGATGACGACGTGGGGGTCGTCGCCCTCTCGGAGTCGTATCGCGCCGTCGGCGGCGGCTAGCTCTACGCATTCGCCATCCGCGTGGGAGAAGGACGACTTCTGCCAGGTGGGTGGGGTGCTCATCGCTGCGCCTTTCACAGTTGGTTCCTGTGTCCACCTGCACGGTGTCGAGCTGGGGAACGGGGCCGCCCGTGTAGTGCATGGCGTGGCCGGATCCGATGGGCTCCTCGACATCGAAAGGGATCACTCGCATGGTGATGTTGGGTCGATGCCACAGCTCTTGGAGGTGTTCGAGCTGTGCTCGTGTCACTTTTCGGCCGCCGAACCGCATGCGCAATGCGGCTTCGTGAATGACGGCGTCGCACGGCGGAGGCTCGTCGCGCCGAGGGCGGCCGTGGGCTGCGGATCGTCGACGCGCTCGCGGACAAGTGGGGTACAACGCCCGGTGCCCCGCTGGGGATCGGCGGGGCACCGGGGAAAGGTGTGTGGTTCTCCCTCGGGACGGGAGGCGCGTAGAGGCTCGTAGCGGCGCGGGCTCAGCCCTTCGTGACCGCCGCCAGGATCTCCGGCAGCCGCGCCGCCGTCCGCGGTGCGGCAAGCCGCAGGCCGCCCAGGGCGACCCCGGCGCCGTACGCCGCGCCCAGCGGCAGCATCAGCCACAACCAGTCGTCCGCCCCGGAGGTATGCATCCAGATCGTCGCCGCCAGCACCGGGGCGCAGAGCACCGCGCCGGTGACCATCCCGCCGAGGATGCCGATCCACGCCAGGCCCGCCTGCCCCGGCACCACGTTCTTGTAGCCGCTGTCCTGCGGAATGGAGTACGGGTACAGGGCCGAGGTCATGGCGCCGGTCGCGACCAGCGCGCCGAACAGCGCCAGGGCGAGGCCGAGCGCGTCGGGGACCGCCGCCCACTCGTCCATGAGCGCGGCCGAGCCCAGCACCGCCAGCGTGACGTAGGGCACGCCGACCAGCGCGAGGGCCAGTGCACGCCCGCGCAGCTCCAGATAGGCGTCGCGCGGTGCGGAGATCGTCTGCGCCACCATCCAGAAGGCGGAGGAGTCCTGCCCGAACTGGTTGTACATCTGCATGCCGAGCAGCCCGGCGGCCCAGCAGGAGGCGTAGACGTTGCCGGCGCCCTGGACCGTGGTGACGACCGGCACCAGCAGGCCGACGGCCAGCGAGGTCACCCACGCGGACTTGGTCTTCGGGTCCCGCCAGGCGTAGCGCAGCGTACGCAGCACGACCGTGCCGGTGCGGTTCTCGGGCAGCAGCCGGTGCAGGGCGGGCCGTGCGGCAGCCGAGCCGGGGCGCTTGCGGCTGGGCTCGGCTGCCTGGATGGTCGAGGAGTCCGGTGAGGTCATCAGGTGGGTCAGACCGCGCTGCCACCACCACAGCAGCAGCGCCAGCAGCCCCGCCGACAGGGCGAGCTGGGCGGCCGCGGTCCCGTACGAGCCGTCGCCTACGCCCTGGACCGCGTCGATCGCCGCGGCGGGCGGCACCCAGCGCAGTACGTCCGCCACCGGCTCCAGAGAGGACAGCCCGTCCTCGCCGGACAGCTGCCCCACCCCTACGTTGACCAGCTGTGCGCCCACCGCCACGAACAGGCCGCTGAGCAGGGCCAGATCGCGGCCTCGGCGGCTGGTCAGCAGCCGGGTGTTGGCGGTCGCGACGGCCCGCGACAGCGCCACGCACAGCAGCATCGCCACCACCGCGGCCACCACACCCGTCGCCGCGGCCGCCGCGCCGTGCGCCACGGCGATCACCGAGCCGGTGATGAGGGTGAGGGTGAACAGCGGGCCGATGCCGATCAGCGAGGACACCAGCAGGGCGGCGACCAGCGGGCGGGGCCGCAGCGGCAGCATCACCAGCCGCGTGGGGTCGAGGGTTTCGTCGCCGCCGGGGAAGAACAGCGGCATCACGGCCCAGCCGAGGGCGAAGACCGCGGCGAGGAGGGTGACCAGCGCGGCGGCGTGGTCGTTGCCGCGCAGCGCGATCAGGCCGAGCAACTGGAGCGCGGCGATGAGGAGCGTGACGACGACGGAGGTCACGTACGCGGCGCGGCGCCCGGCCGACTGCCGCAGCCCGTTGCGCAGCAGGGACAGCTTGAGCCGGACGAAGAGCGCGGTGAGCGGGCCGGTGGCGGTCATCGGGCGCCGCCGCCCAGCCAGTCGAGGTCATGGCCGGCCGCCCGGTCGTTCGCGCCGACCAGTTCCAGGAAGGCGTCCTGCAGCGAGGGCGCCGCGCCCCGTACCTCCGCCAGCGGGCCGTGGGCCCGGATCCGGCCGGAAGCCAGCACCGCGACCCAGTCGCACAGCGACTCCACCAGCTCCATGACATGGCTGGAGAAGACGACGGTGGCGCCGGAGCGGGTGTAGCGCTCCAGCACCCCGCGGATCGTCTGCGCGGACACCGGGTCCACGCCCTCGAAGGGCTCGTCCAGAAAGAGGACTTCCGGATTGTGGAGGAGCGCGGCGGCCAGGCCGATCTTCTTCCGCATACCGGTCGAGTAGTCGACGACCAGCTTGTGCTGCGCTCCGGCGAGGTCGAGCACGTCCAGTAGCTGGGTGGCGCGCTTGTGGACCTCGTCGGCGGGCAGTCCGCGCAGCCGCCCGGTGTAGTCGAGGAGTTCGCGGCCCGACAGCCGCTCGAACAGCCGCAGCCCCTCGGGCAGCACCCCGATCCGGGCCTTCACCGCGACCGGGTCCCGCCATACGTCGTGCCCGCCGACCTCGACCGTGCCGGAGTCGGGCCGCAGCAGCCCGGTCACCATCGACAAGGTGGTCGTCTTGCCCGCGCCGTTGGGCCCGACCAGTCCGATGAACCGCCCTGCGGGCAGCTCCAGATCGATCCCGGCGACGGCGACCTGCTCCCCGTACCGCTTCCACAGCCCCCGTACGAGCACCGCCGGTATGGCCGACTTCCCCTTCTCCTCCGGCTCCTTTGCCACCGGATCCCCTTTCCGAACGTGCGGAGGCCCGGTCAACGCCCCCGTCCGCCGCCCACGATAGGGGCTTACGGGGCGCGGACGCCGGTGCCCGGCGGGCCTCGGCGCGCCCCGGTGCCGCGTCCGGCGCGCCTCAGCGCCCTCAGCGCCCTCAGCGCCCTCAGCGCCCTCAGCGCCCTCAGCGCCCTCAGCGCCCTTCGCGGCCGCAGGCGTAGGCGAGGGCGCTGACCAACTCCTCGGCGTCGGGGAGCCAGCGGTTGGCGGCGGTCGGGCGGCGTGCCCACTGGACCGAGGAGCCGTGCCGACCCACGCGGGTGGGCGGCGCGACCACGTAGTCGCCCTCGCCGCGTGCCACCAGGTCGATCGACGAGGGCGGCCAGCCCTGGTTCCGTACCAGGTGCGGGATCTTGGCGGCGGCGCCCGGCAGGACGAAGAACAGCATCCGGCGCCCCGGGGTGGAGGTGACCGGGCCGAGTTCGACATCCATGCGCTCCATCCGCGCCAGCGCCAGACAGCCCGCCGTCTCCGGTACGTCCAGCGCGTCGAAGGTGCGCCCGGTCGGCAGCAGGATCGAGGCGCGCGGCGCCCTGGCCCACATCCGGCGCGCCACGACGGCGCTGCCGGTCGCCTGGTCCGCCCAGTCGGCGCGGGTCGGATGGGCGCCGGGGGAGGGGCAGTCGGCCGCGCCGCAGCAGCATTGGTCCCACCACTGGCCCGCGCCGCCCACAGGCTCCAGCCAGGCGCCGGGGAGCACGTCCCAGTGCCGCTCCTCCGCATAGCGCACCGCGGCGTCCCGCAGCCGCTCCCCGCGCTGTTCGGGGATCTGTGGTGCCCCTGTCACATCGTCAGTCACGTCGTTTGTCACGTCCATGGTCTCGTCCACGACCAGCACAACTCCGGGGGTCTGCGGGGGTTACGCCCCATCCCGCCGTGCCGGCGGAGCCGAGTACTGAAGGGAAGAAAGGAAGCATGCTCCGGGCATGTGGGGCGCATGGGTGCACGGTCGGGGGCGCGCATGGGGACGCGGCTGCGTGAGCGGGTAGCCACCATGCGTGACGGGCGTACGAGTGTCCGGTAGGCCGTGCCGTGTTCCAGTGGTGCGGTCCCGGACTCCTGTCGGCGCCGTACGCGCACGATCGCGGTCAATTCGGGCAAGTCCTGCATTCTCCGCACATGCCTGGCGTATCCGCGATATCTGCGGGGCAGTGATCAACAGGGACGGCATCCGCCGTAAACGCACAGCAGTCACTGGGGGTATGACCATGGCCGCTAGGCCGCTTGTGGCGCGGCAGCCGAACGAGAGGCTGCAGGCGCTCATCCAGGAAGCCGCGTGTTCCAACGCCGGCTTGGCGCGCAGGGTCAACATGTGCGGCGCCGAGCACGGCCTCGATCTGCGCTACGACAAGACCTCGGTCGCCCGCTGGCTGCGTGGCCAGCAGCCGAGGGGCCGGGCCCCGGGCATCATCGCCGAGGCGCTCGGCCGCAAGCTCGGCCGTACGGTCACGATCGACGAGATCGGCATGGCCAACGGCAAGAACCTCGCCTCGGGCGTGGGGCTGCAGTTCTCGCCCACCGTCCTCGGCGCGATAGAGCAGGTCTGCGAGTTGTGGCGGAGCGACGTCGGGCGCCGTGACTTTCTGAGCGGTTCGACGGTCGCGGCCTCGGCGCTGGTGGAGCCCAGCCGCGACTGGCTGATCACCGGCGCGGACTCCCAGGTCGCGCGGACGGCCGGGGCGAAGGTCGGCAGGTCCGACGTGGCGGCGGTGCGGGCGACCACCGACGCGCTCATCGAGCTCGACCACCGGTACGGGAGCGGCCATGTGCGCCCCGTCGTCGTCCACTACCTCAACAGCGTGGTCTCCGGGCTGCTGGCCGGCTCCTACCGCGAATCGGTCGGGCGCGAACTGTTCGCCGCCGTCGCCAGGCTGACCGAGCTGGCCGGCTATATGGCGGTCGACACCGGCCAGTCGGGGCTCGCCCAGCGCTACTACATCCAGGCGCTGCGGCTGGCCCAGGCCGCCGGGGACCGGGGTTACGGCGGCTATGTGCTCGCCGCGAGCATGAGCCATCTCGCCGCGCAGCTCGGGAACCCGCGGGAGATCGCCCAGTTGGCGAAGGCCGCGCAGGAAGGCGCGCGCGGACAGGTGCCGCCGCGCGCCGAATCGCTGTTCCTCGCCGCCGAGGCCCGCGGCCATGCGCTGCTCGGCGACGGGCGCGCCTGCCAGGTCGCGGCGGGCCGTGCGCTCGACGCCATGGAGCGGGCGGCGGGCAGCGGGGGCGAGACCGGCGACGACCCCGGCTGGATCCGCCATTTCGACCACGCCTATCTGGCGGACGAGTTGGCCCACTGCCATCGCGACCTCGGCCAGGCCGAGCCCGCCAGGCGCCGCGCGGAGGAGGCCCTGGAAGGCCATCCGGACAGCCGGGTGCGGCGGCGGGCGATCGGGCTGTTGCTGCTGGCCACGGCGCATGTGCAGCAGCGCGATGTGGAACAGGCCTGTCACACCGGGACCCAGGCGGTCGAACTGCTCGGATCCCTGCGCTCCAACCGGGGGGTGGAGTATCTGGACGACTTCCAGCAGCGGCTCGAGCCGTATCGGGACGAGCCGGTGGTGCGGGAATTCGGGGCGCGGTTGGAGGTCCAGGCCGCCTGAGACGGGTGACAAGTGTCTCGTTCTCCCCAGGGCCGCCGGGCACCGCACTGTCCGGGGACCCGGTAGCGTGAGCCGTTGATTCCGTAAGTCGTATAGCCAAGGAGTCCCGGTGACGCAGAGCGGACAGGGGAACGAGCCGCAGCTGCCTGCGGTCCCGCCCGCGCAGCCCACGCAGCCCGTGCGCGAGGGTGTCGTGCTGCCCGCTCAGGGCGATCAGCGGGCCCACGACCAGCACCAGGCGGCCCCGGCCGGTGGCCAGGCTTGGGGACAGCCGTGGGGTCCGCAGGGTGCGCCTCAGACCGAACCGCAGGCCCCCGGGCAGCCGGGTGCGCCGGTGCGGCCTCAGCCGCTGCCGCAGCCTCAGGGGGACGCCGCGGCCCCGGCGCAGCAGGGCTGGCCGCAGAACGGCGAGCAGAACGTTCCCCAGCACGCCCCGCAGAGCGTCCCGCAGAACGCGCCACAGCACGGCTTCCAGGGCGGCGCCCCGCTGAGCCCGCCCCCCGCCGGCGCGCCGCAGAACGGCCTGCCCGCCGGTCCCGCCGCGCCGCACGGCGCTCCGTACGGCCGGCCGCAGGGTGCGCCGATGCCCGCCCAGGGGCAGCCGTACGCCCAGCAGGGCTGGCCGCCCGCGCAAGGGCAGCGGCCGCAGCCGCAGGGCCAGCCGCCGATGCCGCAGGGCCAGCCGCCGATGCCGCCTCAGCCGCAAGGGGGGCCGCCGGCGTCGGACAGACAGGCGCAGCCCTTCGCCGGAGGCGCCGGACCCGCCGCCGAGACCCAGATGCTGCCGCCGCAGCCCGGCTTCCCCGGGCCGCCCGCGGCCGACTCCGAGGCGACTCAGTACATACCGCCCGTTGCCGGACAGGCGCCCGGCGCGATGCCGCTGCCGCCCGAGGGCGCGGCCCCCACCGCTCCCCCCGCGCATGCCGCCCCGGGCCCGGACCCCGCCCAGGCCCCCGCCGGCCAGGCCCCCGCGAGCACGCCGCTGCCGCCGGAGAACCGGTCCGGTCACCCTCAAACGCAGCCCGAATCGGACAAAGAGTCCACCACCGTTCTGCGGGCGGTCCGCCCCGGACGCGCCCGCCACGGCGCCCCGCAGGCCGCCCCGGGCCAGCCGGCTCCTGGCGCCGCCGAGGAGACGCAGGTCCTCCCCGGGCCGATCCCGGCGGCCGGGCCGCCGCCCCGGCAGCAGGGCCACGGCGCCCCTCAGCCGGGCGGCCCCGCGCCGTACGCGATCCGGCCCGGTATGCCGGGCGACCGGCAGCCGCCGTCGGAGTTCGACGGCCTGTTCCGTGCCGACGGCGAGCCCGCCGCAGGGGCGGACTCGACCCAGCAGCTGCCCCAGTTCAGCGACCAGGGCCCGATGCCCGGCCCGCCCGCCCCCGAGGGCGATGGGCCGGGCAGGCGAGGCGGCGGCCGTCGCCGTATGTCGCCCGCCGTCCTCATCGGCATCGTCGTCGGGGTCTGCGCCATCGCCGGCCTCGCCGCCGGAGCGGCGCTCAGCGCCGGGGGCGACGACGACAAGAAGGACACGAAGGCCGAGGAGAGCCAGACGCCGGACCCCAAGGTCGACAACAAGACCAAGGCGGCCGACCCAGCCGAAGCGCAGGCCAAGGCGCTCGACGCGCTGCTCGCGGACAGCAACAACAGCCGGGCGGCGGTGATCAAGGCCGTGGAGGACATCAAGACCTGCAAGAACCTGTCCACCGCGGCCACGAACCTGCGCACCGCCGCCGGGCAGCGCACCGACCTGGTGACCCGACTCGGCAAGATCTCCGTCGACAAGCTGCCGAAGAACGCCCAGCTGACCTCGTCGCTGACCAAGGCATGGCAGTCCTCCGCCACGGCCGACAACCAGTACGCGGCCTGGGCCGACCAGGTCGGCGGCAAGAAGGGCTGTCACAAGGGCCAGGCCCGTGCCACCCCCAAGAAACGGGCAGGTGATCTCGCCAGCACCAACGCCTCGAAGGCGAAGGGGGAGGCCGTGGTTCTGTGGAACGAGATAGCCGCACAGTATGGATTGCAGAAGCGGCAGGCTGCTCAACTCTGACGAACGCTGGGCTGCGGGCAATCGCCCGGCGCCCGGCGACGGGCGCGGCGGCGACCGGCTCAGCCGACCGCCCGGTCGCCCTCCGGAAGCCGCTTCAGGAAGGCGGCGACGGCGGCTGCGACATCGTCCGCCGTCCACTCCAGTGCGGATGAGGCGACCGTCTGCCAAATCTTGGCGGCGACCGGTTGCCGCGCGCTCTGTGGACTGTGCCGGGCGCTAGGGCCTGTCCCTAGGCCCGGCCGATCCTCACGCAGGATTGCGGGACCCAGCCGTAGAAGTCCCCCCAAGCCACTTTCACCCACCGGTTGCCCGAGGGGCCGCCGCTCCAGCAGGTGTAAGAGCCACCAGCTTTGGTGTAGCAGCCGCTGCTCGTGAAACACGGCCACGAGTCGGCGGCGGGAATGCTCCCGATCTTGGCTGAGCTGGTGGTGGCTTCGTCCCGCACGTTGACGGCGTGGCCGTTGTAGGTGAAGACGGCCGCGTAGTCCTGGGTTCCGGCCTCTGCCGTACCCGGGAGTGCGAGGGCCATCAAGGACCCCAATAACGCGGACGCCAGACCCATTGATCGAACTTTCCGAAAGCGCATGAGTGTCTCCTCGAAAGGTGGCGATCAGGTGACACTGTGTCAACGGTGATTTTCGTTTGCAAGGGCGCCTTCGGACGGCTGAAGGTGTCGCAATAGCTCAGCTTCAGGGGAAAATCTCAGTCCGCCTTGGCGTACCGCCGGAGCGTCGTCGAGACGTCCACGAACCCCTTGCGGACCGCGACCAGCCGCCCGTCCCGCACCACCTGGTAGGTCACGTCCGCGTTCACCATGCGCGGGTAGCCGTGGATGGACAGCGCGTCCTTGTAGCCCCAGCGGAGTTCCGGGGTGAGGCCCCCGGTGTTGACCGCGTGGCCGTTGTCCAGTTCGCGCCGGATGGAGCGGGCGCTGATGTCGTCGGCCTTCAGGGAGTTCAGGACCGACCGCAGCACGGTGTAGGCGATCCAGGTGGTCTGGGTGCCGGGGTCCTCCGCGTCGATACGGGCGTCTTCGAAGGCGTAGTCCTTGATGACCTTCTTCATGGGCGCCCAGCGCGGATCGTCCGCGGCCGGGTACCAGCCGGTGGCGTACGCGCCCTCCAGCGGGCTCTCGCGGCCGCCGGTGCTGTCCACGAGGGACTGGCGGACGCTGCCGAGCACGGAGGCTATCCGTACCTTCGGGTGGTCCTCCTGGAGCCGCCGGAAGGAGTCGAAGAAGGTGCCGGTGCGCTCTCCCAGCGCCGCGGTCACACAGGAGTCGGGCAGCTCGGCGCCCTGCGCGGCGCCGCCCAGGGCGGTCTCGGCGCCCACGCCGTTCAGGGCGGTGCGGGCCTGCCGCATATAGTCGCCGGCGTCCTCGGGGGCCCGTACGTCGGTGGCGGCGCGGCGCTTGCCGGCCGTCAGGCCCGCGTCGAGGAGTTCGGGCAGCTCGTCGCCCGCGATGGTGTCGGGGCGGACGAGGGAGACGCGGCGGCATACGGAGGCCAGCTGCCGTCCGTTCCCGGCCAGCAGGGCGGCCTGGCCGCCGTTGACCGGGTAGGAGTACGGGCTGTCGAACTCCTCCTGCGTCAGCCCGTATCCGCCGATATAGGGGATGCCCGAGCCCTCCAGGGCGGAAATGAAGTAGCGGCCGAACTGGCTGTACGAGCCGACGACCGCGACGACGTTCTCATCCGCGGCGCGCCGGGCGCAGCGGGCCGCCTCCGAGGGGTCGTTGCGCTCGTTGCAGGTGAGCACCTTGAGCTTGCGGCCGTGAATGCCGCCGTTGTCGTTGACCCAGCGGGCGTACGCCTTCGCCATCGCGGGCATCTCGGGCATATTGGTCGCTTTGGTGTTCTCGGGCGCCCAGGTCATGACGGTGACGGGGTCCTCGGATCCCGCCCCGGACAGCGCGCCGCAGCCGGCCAGCGTCCCCGCCCCGACCGCAGCACAGAGCGCGGCCGCCAGCCACGGGCGTGGGGAGAAAAGTCGCCATCCGGTCATGGCATGTGAGCGTGGCGTTCCGCTCGTAACGGGGCGGCTATCACAAATGACGAGAAAGTGACGAGAGGGTGAATTACGGGGGTCGGTGCATGTGTGCCCGCGAAGAACGTACGATCGATTCCCGTGCAAGGTTCGGAGAAGTCTTCCCGTCGCGGCCGTCGCTCGACCACCATGGGCGGCATGCCTGTCAATGACATGCCGTGGTGGCGCTGGCGCAGCAATGTGCGCTCAGCGCTGCATATGCTCTCTGATCCCGTCTTCCAGCAGGAGTGCTGGCTGGCGGGCCGGGACGGATACGGGGACGTCACCGACGCCGTGTACCGGCTGGTGGAGGACACCTGGCTGGACAACTGGTCGGCCGAGAAGTACGTCGGCACGATCTTCCGCGACTCGCAGGAGGCGGCGCTCGTCGACGTCGCCGTCCTCAGAGTGCTGCGGATCATGCACCAGGTGGGCGCGGACGCCCAGGTCGCTGCCTACCTGGAGCACCACGGGTGGCCGGAGGCGGTCCGGGCGGCGCGCGAGGCGCATGTGCGGCTCGCGGCCAACGACGGTGAGGACCCCGACCTGCCCCCGCACACCCTCGAAGTGCTGGCGATCATGACCAACGCGGTCTAGGGATCCGCACGGGGTGTGCGACGCTATGGAGTCATGAGCCAGTCGCATTCCGCCGCCGCCGACCAGTACATCCTCACCCTGTCCTGCCCGGACAAGCAGGGCATCGTGCACGCCGTGTCGAGTTACCTCTTCATGACCGGCTGCAACATCGAGGACAGTCAGCAGTTCGGCGACCGCGACACCGGGCTCTTCTTCATGCGGGTGCACTTCCGGGCGGTCTCGCCGGTGCGGGTGGAGGACCTGCGGGCGAGCTTCGCGGCGGTCGGCGAGTCCTTCCAGATGGACTGGCAGATCCACCCGGCCGCCGAGAAGATGCGCGTCGTGCTGCTGGTCAGCAAGTTCGGCCACTGCCTGAACGACCTGCTCTTCCGCTCGCGGATCGGGGCGCTGCCCGTCGAGATCGCGGCGGTGGTCTCCAACCACACCGACTTCGCGGAGCTGGTCGGCTCGTACGGGGTCCCCTTCCGGCACATCCCGGTGACGAAGGAGAACAAGGCCCAGGCGGAGGCGGAGCTGCTGGAGCTGGTGGAGGCCGAGAAGGTGGAGCTGGTGGTCCTGGCCCGCTATATGCAGGTGCTCTCGGACGACCTGTGCAAGCGGCTGGCGGGACGCATCATCAACATCCACCACTCCTTCCTGCCGAGCTTCAAGGGCGCCAAGCCGTACCACCAGGCGCACGCCCGCGGCGTGAAGCTGATCGGCGCGACGGCCCACTATGTGACGGCGGACCTGGACGAGGGACCGATCATCGAGCAGGAGGTCGAGCGGGTGGGCCATGAGCTCACCCCGGACCAGCTGGTCGCGGTGGGGCGCGATGTGGAGTGCCAGGCGCTGGCGCGGGCGGTGAAGTGGCACAGCGAGCGGCGGGTGCTGCTCAACGGCCACCGGACCGTGGTGTTCGCCTGAGCCTGTACCCGGGGGCTCATAGACGCGACAGGGACGCCGTCGCGAAGAGGACGTCGCGGATCGCCTCCGGGTCGCCGAGCTGTCCGGCGGCCGCCTCCTGGGGCGGCACATGCCCGGCCGCCAGCTGGTAGAAGGCCTCGCGGTCGAGCGCGATATGAGCCACCGCATCCTCCGGGGAGGGCTGTGCGGCGGGGGAGTCCAGCGGGATGTACCAGTCGCCGCTGCCCTCGACCTCCAGATGGAGCGTACGGCCCGGCGCGCCGGCCTCGACCAGCCGCCGGGGCGGCCCCGCGAGCCCGGCCCGGCGGCGCTCCGCGAGGGCGTCGGGCAGCAGCCGGGCGCACAGGTCGACCATGGGCCGCAGATGGGCCGAGGCGGGCGGCTCGTACGGGTAGTCGATCGCCTCGGCGATGTCCCCGGCGTGCACCCAGCACTCGAAGGCGCGGTCGAGGAACGAGTCGCGTATGGGCAGCGAGAAGTCCCCGTACGGCACGGAGAGATCGCGTACGCCGCGGCCGGCGAAGGACACGGTCCGCACCAGCGCATGGCCCTGCTCCCGCCACGGCTCGCGCACCGCCCCCGGCTCCCCGGCGGCTTTTGCCCCCCGCGCGGGCACGCCGCGCCAGTACGCCTCCGTACGGTCCGCCGGGGAGCCCGGCGCGTGGGCGCCGAGCGGATCGGGCAGCCCGAGGGACGCGGCGAGGATGCCGTCGACCACCATCAGGTGGCCCATCACCCCGGCGACGGTGGTGTCCCGCCCCACCAGCCGCTCCCCGTCGAACCATCTGAGCCGCACCGGCGCTCTCCACTCCGCCTCGCCCATGTCGCGCAGCAGCGCGTCCAGCCGGGCGGCCTCCGCGTCGTACACCCCGGCCCAGTCGGGCACCGGGATACGGGCCGGGCGGCGGCCCAGACAGCCCGCCAGCACGCGGGAGCGCAGCAACGGGTCGAGGTCCAGGCTCTGCTCGGTGTGCAGCAGACCGACCGCCTCGCGCAGCCGCAGGGCCTCTTCGGCGCACGGGGTGCAGTGGTTGAGGTGCGCCTCCACAGCTGCGGTCTCCTCGGGTGGGCATGCGGTCAGGGCCCAGGCGCCCAGCAGCGACTTCAACACGGCGTGGGAGAGGAGCGGCGGATCAAAGGGCTCCGGGTCCGGTACGGACGGGGCGTCGGACACGGGGCGGCCGGACGGGGCGTCGGACACGGGACCGGGCGCGGGACCGGAGTCGGGGGCGGGACCGGACACGGGACCGGGGTCGGCGGTGGGGGCCGGGCGCCAATGGGTGGGCCAGTGGCCGCTGTCCTCGGCGGCCGGGCGCGGCGGGGGTATGCGCGGTGCGTCGGCGGGCTCGGGCGCGAGGGGCGGCTCGTCGCCGCGCCCCGGGCCGTCGGTGCCGCTGGCGCCGTCACCGGGCCTGTTCACAGCGCCCGTCCGTAACCGGGAGGCGGAACGGCGTCCGGGGGTGGGACGTTGGCCGTCGACAGCAGCTGCAGGCCCAGCCGGAGGCGGCGTCTCGCCTCGTCCTCCGTCACACCGAGCTCGGCCGCGGCCTGGCGGTAGTCGCGGCGGTCGAAGTAGGCCAGTTCGAGGGCGGCGCGCAGCGGGGCGGGCATGGACGTGACGATGTAGTCGGCGCGGGCGGCCACGGAGGCTTCGCGGATCCTCTCCTCGATGTCCTCCTGGGTGCGCCCCGCCCCGCCTCTCGCGGGGTCCGCTCCGGCCCGGTCCGCTCCGGCCCGGTCCGCTCCGGCCCGGTCCGCTCCGGCCCGGTTGTCGCCGGTCGGTTGGGCGCCGGTCGGTTGGGCGGCGGCGCGCGCCTCGGCCTCGCGGAGCCGGTGCACCGCCTGGCGGTGGGTGAGTGTGGCGATCCAGGAGCGCAGCGTGCCCTGCTTGGGGTCGTACGCGTCCGGGTTCTCCCAGGCGTAGCCGAACACTTCGCGGGTGACGCGGTCGGCGGCCTCCTCGTCCTCGAGTACGCGGTGGGCCAGATTGTGGACGAGGGAGGCGAAACGGTCGTACAACTCGCCCAGCGCGGCGGCCTCGCCGCGTGCCAGCCGCTGCTGCATCCTGCGATCCCAGCGGGGCGGTGCGTCGTTCGCCATACGGCCCCCATTCCTCGTGTTCGAGTCGTCCGGGCGTCGGCTCCAGGTCTTCGGGGCCGATGCCACCGTCATATCGAATGTAGTGCGGGGGGTGACACAACACGCCCCCATGCGGCAAAGTGCGGCACGGTGGGGCTGCGGATGGTATTGGGCCCGTCACTTTGCGCACGAATCCCGCGACGAAACGCTTCCGCACGGCATAAGGTCGTCATCTCTGGCTTCTGTCGGGGGGTGTTTGGTGGGGCATCGGGCGGGCAGCCGCTGGGGAACAGGCAATTCCGGTTAGCGGGCGAGCGAAGGGCTTCGGGCGCGTGACGTTGAAGGTGATGGAGGGCCGGCGGGGGGAGTGGGTCGTCCTCCAGGTCTCAGGAGAGATGGACCTGGTGACCTCCCCCGCGGTCCGGCAGCACGTCCACGACGCGGTGGCCGAGGGCCGCCACCGGCTGGTCCTCGACCTCCAGGAGGTGCGCTTCTGCGACTCCAGCGGGGTCGGCGTCCTCATCGCGACGCGGCGGCTGATGCGGTCCTGTTCCGGCCGGCTGCGGCTGATCCTGCCCCCGCAGGGAGAGGCCCACGGCTCCCATGTCCACCGGGTCCTCGCGGCCCTGGGCGTGCGGCGGCTGTTCGACGTCTACCCCGACCTGACCGCCGCGACCGAAACGGCCGTCGACCCGCTGAGCGCTTAGCCTGGCCCCGCCCAATGGCCCCCGACCCGCTGGCAGTTCGCGGTCCGGGGTACGAGAGGGCGAGGAGGCGGAGAGGGGTCGCGGAGTCGGGGCGCTCGGCAAGTGATCACGGCTGAGCCGTCATCTTCTCCAGGCGTCTCAGAGCCCGATGGGTGACCTCGCTGTCCTCCCCAAGGACGGCCGCAAGCATGGCCAGCAGTTCTCGACCGAGAACGACGCCTTCCTGGGGATCGTCGATCTTCAGCCAGGCGTGGACGGCCCGCTGGGCAGAGCCCTGGGTGAGCTGATGGGTCGGGCCCCAGACCTCGGTCTGGAGCCCAACAGTATGCAGGTGCCAGCGGGTCGCTACGCCGGGCTGCTCCAGGAGAAGCGCGAGCCATCCTCGCAGTTCTCGAATGTTGATGGTGTGGGGATGCGCCTCGCCATATCGGGCAGTGATCTCCTGGTCGAGCCTCTCCGACTCGATGCCGGCCTGAGTCAGTTGTTCCTTGTCATCGGGGCTGTTGAGCGCCATGGTGACGGCTGAGATACGCGAACGAAATTCTGGTGGCTGAGGTGGTTCGGCCTGGTACGCAGTAGATGCCGGCTGGTCAGCCGCGCGCTGCGATGCCCCCGTCGCACGGGGAGCCTCTGTAGTGGCAGTGGCCCAGAAGTCCGGGCTCACGAAGCCCCAGGGGGCGAACGCGAGATCGTCGTGCACGCTTGCCTCTCGTTCGATACCTGACATTGTCCTCTTCAATCGACCCGAGCTCGCCGAGTCAGATGTTCACGCCGTGTCGGCGCAGGTAGGGGAGTGGATCGATGTCGGATCCGTAGGCAGGGCTGCTGCGGATCTCCATGTGCAGGTGCGGGCCACTTACGTTGCCGGTGGCCCCCGACAGGCCGATCTTCTGCCCAGCCCTGATCTTTTGACCCGCTGACACCGTCAGTGAGGACAGGTGGGCGTACTGACTGTACATACCGTCACTGTGCTTGATGATCACTTGGTTGCCGTACTGGCCCCCAGGGCCGGCGGACACGACGGTGCCTGGACCGGCGGTCTTGATGGTCGTGCCTACAGGGACCGGGAAGTCGATGCCTGTGTGGTAGCCGCTGGACCACATACCGCCGCGCTGATGGTACGGGGTGCCGAGAGGAGCTTTCACCGGAAGCGCCCATCCGGAAGCCGAATCGGACTCGGTGGCGGAGTCGTCCGGGGCGGTCAACTTCGGCACGTTCGCCATGATGATGCGGACATAGTTGTATGTCTCGCCCTTGGCCCACCACTCGGGTGGCACGCCCTCGAACTGAACGACACGAAACCAGCCCGCGTTGTAGCCGGCGAGCGCGAGCTCGCTGGGGCTCCCACGGTAATTCGGGTGCTTCCTGGCTGATTTCATCAGTTTGCACATCATCCGGCCCTGAGAGGGGATGGCGTCCTCGGGATCCCAGACCGATGCCTTGCCGTCCCCATTTGCATCGAAGCCTTCCACAGCCCATGTGTCGGGTATGAATTGGGCGATGCCCTGAGCGCCTGCCGGAGAGCCCGCCCGCGGGTTGAAGCCGGACTCCTGCATGAGTTGAGCAGCCAGGAGCGCAGGGGAGAGACCGGCGTCACAGTCATTCGCGGCTTTCTCTATGAGGCTTGCGTATTGGGCAGGGACGGCACCCTCACCAATCCGTAACCCGCCTGATGTCAGTTCTGAACGACGGCCACCGTCGCCCTCATCATCCGTGGACATGACCAAGAAGATGATGATGAGGAGTCCCAGCGCGACTGGGCTCATCACGAAGATGGCGGCACCGACCTTGAGCCCCCGCCCGATACGCAATCAGGTTCCTTCCCCCTCAACCTGTCTCACTCACCCAATGATCGCCTGGACCGTCTCGTCCGACAAACGTTGACGCTGGTTCCCTGGCCGATGGGCAGCACAGGCTGCGTATTCTCGCATCCGGGCGCTCGCCTGCGGAGGGAGCTGATGTATCGAGTGTGCGACCCTTTGCGCAAACGGCAGTTGGGGCGAAGTGCCATAAAGGCGGATGCAGCGACTCCTCAACTCACCGTGCAGCCAACAAAATCCACACAGCCGACGTTGTGTCTCCACGAGCAAGGGGAGGCGGAAGCTTAGAATCTCGTTCGAAGCGCACGCGGGGGCTGAGTCAGTGCGTGTAGGCGGTCATCGTCGGGGGGAGCGTTGGGCAAGAAGGCGCAGCCTGTCGTTGGGTTGCCTGGGCACGCGCGCCTGGTTGTCCCGGTGCTCGGTGCTGGGGGTGGCTGTGGCCGCTCAGCAATTGCCGGCCTGGTGGCGTGTGCGCTGTCTCCTATGGGGGAGGCTGTCGTTCTCGACACCAGCCCGCGTCTGACCTCACCATGGCCATCCTGGACAGATGAACCGGGTGAGGGACTGGTCTCAGTGCCCGCAGACCGAGTGTTCACCCGAAGTCAGGTACTCACAGCAGCCTCCCGTTGCGATGGACCCGGCGGACGTAACTGGCAGGTTCTCACCGATCATCAGCAATGGAGTAGCGCACCTCTGAGACTGCCTCAGGAGCCTGCCGCGTGGTATCAACTTGCCGCAGGCGGCGGCTGGCAGTGTGTGGTGGCTGACACGTCACATCCAGTGGCACACGACATCGTCGCAGCACGGTGTGAAGGGAGGGACGGCATCACCTCGGCTTGGTGTGGGCTGCCCTTCTCTGTCCCGGTCTTCTGTGCGGCAGCCACAGGGGCGGGAGTGCAGGCACTTCAGACGATGGTGATGGCGGCCTCCGCTGAAGGCCTCCCATTGCAACGGTCTGTCATTGCTCTCGCGGCGATCAGCGAAGGGCGGCCACCGGCTTCCGTGAGGGCCGCGACGACGATGCTGCAGGACCGGGTGTCCGCAGTGGTGAACGTGCCGTTCGATTCGCATATCCGCACACACGGGCTGGCCGAGCCGACCCGGCTGAAGCATCGCACACTGGAGGCCGCAGCGGAGCTCGCCCGCGCTGTCTTGGCCTCGCTGCACAAGACGTGGGGTGAACCTCTGCCAGCTGCACCGGTTCCTGCCCCGGTTGCGCCCAGCGGCGACTCCACCCTCGTTCAACAGTCCGATCTTACTTAGTCAAGGGGTAAACCGCACCGTGAGTCAGCTGATGCATGCCATCAACAGCCTGGGTGAATTCATCGCAGCCAAGGACCCCAAGGACTCTGAAGACCCCATCGTTCCGGATTACGAGCCATCCGTTCCGGGGACCCTCCAGACGCCTACGGGGCAGGTCCTGGGCTGGGCGGCGGGAATCGGCTTGAGCATGGCGGTACTGGGTGGGCTTGTCGGTTGGGCCTGCGTGGCCATCGGACAGAACACCGAACGGGCTGGGCTTGCGGCGCGCGGTAAGCAGGGAATTCTCTGGAGTGTCATTTCAGGCATGGGTATCGGGGTGACCAGCGGTCTGGTCCTCGCCTTCTACAACATGACGCAGTGAAAGGTGCCACACCAGTGCACTACAACAGCAAAAAGGCGCGTGCGGCTCGTTTGCGGTTGCTCGGTATCGGCGTGCTGGTAGGTGCGGTGGTTGTCGGGGGCGGGGTTCTGGCGGTGACAAGCCTTGATGGTGACGACTCCAAGGCGAGCTCTCGCGCCAAGTCGACCCCGACACAGTCGGAGAAGACTGCCAGCCCGCGGCCCAGCTCCTCTGGTGGGGTTGAGGGCGACACCCCTGAGACAGCACCCAAGCTTCCGCTGTTGAAACCCCGCACGAGCAAGAACGGCATCGGAGTGGGCTTTGAACACTCGAGCTGGGGGGCTGAGTCCGCGGCCATCAGCTACATGCAGGACATGGACATCATCGACGATGTGCTCCTGCGCAAGCAGTTGGACACCATCACCTCGCGGGATTCCCGGGACTCCATTGACGAGCGCATCTCCGAAGTCCGCACGATCCGTGAGGCGGCTGGCCTGCCGCCGTCGGGCGGCGCGCCGGACCGTATTACCTTCTCTACTGTGGTCGAGGCGGTGCGTATCAGGAGGCTTGACGATGACGGCGACGTCGTCGAGGTGTGGATGGTTTACGACCGCTACGGCACGGTGCAGGGCAAGGGCGGTGACAGTAACCCGCTCAAGGACCAGCTCGACTGCCTCATCGTCAAATGGCAGGACGGAGACTGGAAGCTGACGGATGAGCCGAAGTACGTCAAGCTGAAGTCGAGTCCCAGCGCATATTTCCCCGACAGTAAGTTTGCTTTCAAGGACGGCTGGCAGGAGGTCGGGAGTGAATAGGGCTGCGGCCCGACTCGGCACGCTACTGGGTATTTTTCTGCTCCTCCTTGTCGCGGCCCCATCGACAGCATTGGCCAATGCAAAGCCCCCGGACCCACCCCCTGTGGAGTTCGGGAACAGGTGGGGAATCGACGAGAAGACGGGAGAGTACTGCGATACCACCGACCCGGATCCGAAGAAGCGCCAGAGATGTAAACCTGCGGAGGACTGCGAGCTCAAGGGACAGGTCTGCGACGGGAAAGGGGGTGATATCAAGGATGAGCTAAGGCGTATCAGGGAAATGAGGGACCAGGGCCCGGATTTTTTCAAGAAGGAAGGGGGATGGGATTGGGCGGAAAAGTGTGTGCGAGATGGAGAAGGAACTGCTTCTGAGTGTTACAGTAAGGCGTTGCGCAAGTTCGGCTTCAAGTTCAAGACCAAGAGACAGGGCCTCTTGGAATTTGTCGTCGATAAGGTGTCGGACGCTGCCGCAGACGCTCTCGAAGAGGCCGCGGCCAAGCTGGGGCAATCCGTCGTATGGCTCCTCCAGGAATTCGCGGTCGAGTTCAACGACGACTCGACCATCTCCCTGAACAAGACCGGCCTTGGTCTAATTCTCGGAGTTACGACCGCGATGTCTGCCTTGGTCGCAACGTTCCTGCTGCTGGTGCAGTTCGCCAAGCTGGCCGTGAGCCAGCGTGGCGGACCGTTGGTGACAGCTATCACAGGACTGGCCAAGTGGGGGGTGATTCTCGGCGTCTATCTCTTCGCCACACAGGTGGCACTCAACTGGTCGGACGCCTTTTCCACCGCCTTGGTCAACGAGACTTTCGCGGGTGGTGGTGAAGGCGAGGAGGACGCCACCAAGATCATGCAGCAGCGGCTGGGGGAAATGTTCTCCGGACTCATCGGTGGTGGCGGTAGTGCGTTGATCGCCAAGAGCGGCGTGGGAACGGTCAGCGCTGTGGGCTTCGTCATCGTGATCAGCATTCTGTGCATACTGGCCGTGGGCGCGTTGTGGGTGGAGATACTTATCCGACAGGCGGGGATCATAATCCTCGTGTCGGTCATGCCGATCGCTCTGGCAGGCCAGGTCGCTGATTCGACCCGGGAGTGGTGGCCCAAGGCCCGTGATGCGCTGATCGCGCTGATTCTCATGAAGCCCGCGATCGTCATCTGCTTCTCCATCGGTTTCGGCGTCATAAATCAGGGCGAGGGCGTCCGTAACGTTCTGGTCGGCTTGCTCATCTTCATCATCGCTGGGCTGTCATGGCCCACGCTGGCGAGGTTCATCACCTTCACCGGTAGTGGGGGAGGAAGCGGTACGGGCTCCGGGATGCTCAGTTCTGTCGGATCGAGCGTGTCCTCGATGTTCGGAGGTAATCAGTCCGCTCTCGGCGGCCCGGGAATGGCCGGAGGTGGGTCTGCGTACACCAAGGCGCTGGAGTCCGACAACGACAGAAGTGCAGGGGGCAGCGGATCCGGCCGCGGCTTCTGGTCAAAGGCCACGACGGGTAAGGGGTCCGGATCGACGGGCTCCAAGCTGAAGGCCAGTGTGGGGACCGGGCTGCAGTTGGCGGCTGTTGGAAAGGACACGCTGGAGAGCGCGACGGCGAACGTCGCGGCCTACGCCGGGCTCGGCCAAGGCTCCCCAGGCGGACGTCATGGCGTCACGCTTTCGCCGTCAGGTGACGGCGACGCAGCACCGGCGGCGCCGGAAGCGTCTCCTCCCAGGCCGATACCTTCCAGCCCCCCGGACAGCCCGCCACCCGCCCCGGCGCCCCGGAAGGAGAGCTGACCCATGTCGACGCCCTCAGCGGCCCCGTCAACTCACGGCGGGTGGCAAGCGGAGCGCTCCGGCTTCATGGGCAATCTCAGTGGTCTGGGGTTCGTCCTTGTAGCCACTGCCTCCCTCGTCGCCGTCGTCCCCATCTACATCCGTTCCTGGACCGCCGCATTCATCGCCTTGCCGGTGTCGGCTGTCCTCCTTCTCCTCGCTTTCGGACGGGTCCTGGGGCTCACCGCGAACGAATGGATCGTCCTCGCAGTAAGGCATCAAATTTCCGTGGCCACACGAAAGAACCTGTTCTTCTCCGGCTTGTTCGCTCCCCGTACGAAGGACGGGCGGCAGCCGATGGATCTGCCCGGCACTTTGGCGCGGCTGCATCTGCTGGAAGCGCCCGACGGGCTCGGCGGCAAGATCGGGGTCATGCACAACCCGATCGCTGGGACCTATACCGCGATCTGCCGAGTCACCTTCCCCGGCCTGGCTCTGATCGACACCGACCGGCAGGACTCCCGTGTCGCGGCGTGGGAGGCATTCCTGAGAGCCCAGTGCAAGGAGGACGGCGCCATCACTCGTATCTCAGTGCACCAGCGCAGCCTCCCCGATGACGGGACAGCGCTTCGGGCCTGGACCGAGCGGCACATCTCCCCCGACGCGCCGGCGGCTGCCGTGGAGGCGCTGGACGATCTCATGATGAGTGCGGGACCCGCCGCCACTACGCGCGAGACATATCTGTCGATCACCCTGTCCGCCTCCCGCGCTCGCCTGGCGATCAAGGGAGCCGGCGGTGGGCAGGTCGGGGCAGCCGCGGTCCTGGTACGCGAGATCCATGCGATGCAGCCCGCGATCAGCAGCGCGAGCCTGCAGATCGCGGAGTGGCTGACGCCGCGTGGGGTCGCCCAGGTCATCCGAACCGCTTACGATCCGGAGGCTCAGCCTGCCCTGGCCGGGCGCACCGCGTCCGCGGCCGATCCGGAATGGCAAGGCTCCGAGCCCGGAGTCGACCCGGACTTGGCAGGACCCGCGGCAGCGGAGACGAGCTGGGGCGTCTACCGGCACGACGGGGCCTGGACGGTCAGCTATCAGGTGCGGGGCCTGCCCAAGAGCGAGGTGTACGCCACGTTTCTCCAGCCGTTGCTCCGGCCGAGGCAGAACGCCCGCCGGTCGTTGAGCCTGATGTTTGAACCGATCGGCCCCTCAAAGGCCCGTACGGAATTGGCTCGCGACAAGGCCAAACGGGACGCGGCGCGTCAGCTACGGGCCAAGACCGGCCGGGCCGAGTCGGAGGACGAGCGCCGCGAGGCCATCGCCGCCCGAGAGCAGGACGCGGCGCGTGCCGCGGGCCACGGTGTCCTGCGTACCACCTGCTTGCTCGCCGTCACCGTCACGGCCCTGGACGAGCTGGAGACCGCATGCGCCGAGCTCCAAGCGGACGCCTCACAGGCAGGGCTCGAACTCCGGCGGTGCTGGGGCGCACAGGACGACGCCTTCACCATCGCGGCACTGCCCTTGGGACAAGGCCTGCCCGATCGTAGGGTGGGCATCTGATGGGGCTGTTGTTCAACCGCCGATCGGGCACCGACAACACGCTGAAATCCGAGTCTCTGTCGGATCTGCTCGACCCTGGGGACGAGAGGCCGGCGTCCCGCGATACCCAGCTCAGCGGTCGTGATCTGCGGCGGTCCCGCCTCCTCGAGGATCCCGAAGCCGCGATGCGTGTTGCTCCACGTAAGGGGTGGAACCAGCCATTCGCCGGACGTACGGCCTCACCGGCGAAGGCCGAGGTGTTTCGCGGCTCTTCCGAGCAGATCAGCGGCCTCTATCCCTTTCTCCACGCCGCCAGCATGCCGCCGATCGGGGTGTACATCGGCTGGGACGTCATGACCATGCAAGCCTTCTCGGCCCACCCGGCCGCCTGGGTTCGCGAGGGTCTGACAACCAACCCGAACGTGATGGTCACCGGCATCCCCGGCAGCGGTAAGAGCGCGCACATCAAGGCCCTGTGCTTCCGCATGATGGCACTGGGAGCCAGAACCCTCATCGCGGGCGATGTCAAAGGCGAGTACCAGGGGCTGTGCAACCACCTGGGGACCGAGCCTGTTCGGCTCGGTCCCGGCCTGCCAGGCCGGCTGAACCCCCTGGACGCCGGCCCGCTGGGCCACGACCTGGACAGGATCAGCAGCGGGGCGGAGCTCCAGGCCAGGCTCAAAGAGATCCATCGCCGCCGTTTGACCTTGCTCAAGGCGTTGTTGGAACTCCAGCTACGGCGCACGCTTCAACCCCAGGAGGAGGAGTGCCTCGATATCGCGCTGCGGGAGGTCACCGGTGAGCTGTACGGGCAGAGTCGGCTGCGCGTGCCAACCCTCCCCCTCGTCTACGAGAAGCTGAAGGACCCCACCGAGACCATGGCCCGTGAACTGCGGGTGCGCGGGGATGACGTGCAACTGGCGCGAGAGCAGATGACGTCGCTTCGGTCGGCACTCGGCGGAATGATCACAGGACACCTCGGCGGTCTGTTCGACGAGCAGACCTCGATCGGTCTGGACTGGGACGCGCCTATTCAATCCGTCGACATTTCCGCCCTGGAGCACTACGGGGACGAGACGGTGGCCATGGTCTTGACCTGTGTCTCTTCCTGGGCCCAGAGCGCGATCGACCGGCCGGGCGAGCGACCGTGGATCGTCGTACGGGACGAGCTGTGGCGGCAGATGCGCTCGGGAGGCGCAGCCATGGTGCGGAAGATCGATGCTGATCTCCGGCTGTCCCGGGCGACCGGAACAATTCAGCTCCTGGCCACGCACCGCCTGAGCGACTTCGAAGCGGTCGGTGCAGCGGGGTCGGAAGCTGTCGCCCTCGCCAAGGACTTGATCGCCTCCTGTGAAACCCGCATCCAGCTCGCGCAGGACACCAAGCCCCTCAACCTGACGCGTGAGGCGATCGGTTTGACGGACGCAGAGTGCCAGTTGATCGGCTCATGGGGAGCCGGCGAACGAGGCAGAGCGCTGTGGAAGGTCGGTCGGGGCGCCTCCCACGCGGTGCAGTTGATTCTCTCCCACACCGAGAAGCGATTGTTCGAAACGGATGAGCGGATGGTGGTGTGATGGCTCAGCCGACGAAATCAGGCGGCAGCGGCGCCCTGGACGACAGCACCTTCCTTGCCGCATGTGGGGCCGGCTTGGCTGTGGCGGTCGGCGGAGCCGCACTGCTGGCGGGACCTCTCGCAGCCCTCCTGACCGGCCGAGGCTGGGCGCATAGCAGCGACAGCGTTCCCGTCACCGTGCTCACCTCCCTGGTGCGCGGCCCAGCGGAGACATTCAGCCCTGCTCCGCCGGCGTGGGTGTTCTATTCGCTGTTCACGCTGCTGGTTGTCACCTTCCTCGCTCTGGCATTCAAGGCGGTTACGTTCGTCAACCGTCAAGGGCGCACGGGTGGGGCTCAGTGGGGTGGGGCCAAGACCGAGAGGAAACTGGCTGTCCCTCAGGACCCGCGCATGCGGCCGAACCGCATCACCGCAGGGCGGGGAGTCAGTACCAAGAGGATCGTGGCCGCGCAGCCGAATATCTCCGCCACTGTGTTTGGAGTGCCCGGCTCGTCCAAGACCACCGGTTTGGTTCTGCCGAACGCGCTTGAATGGCAAGGCCCCTTGGTAGTGACCACCACCAAGGCCGCTGATTTCGACGTCATCTACGCCCGCCGTCGCGAGCTCGGCCCAGTGTGGGTGATCGCCCCCGCGGGTATCCCTGGGCGGGAGACCCATCGCTGGTCGCCAGTGGACTACTGCTCCGACGCCAAGGCCGCCGATCGCATGGCCGCGTGGATGGCCGAGGCGTCCGCATCCAGTGACGACAAGCGTGCCGCCGCATGGATCGACCAGGCCCGTAACGTCCTGAAGGGCGTGCTTCTCGCGGCCAAACTCAGCGATGGTGGTATCAACGACATGCGCCGCTGGCTGTCCTTGGGCAAGGACGCGGTCGACCACGTCCGCGCGGTTCTCCTCGCGCATGGTTACAACGAAGTTGCCGACGACTACGCGTCTCCTTGGCTGCGCTTGCACGAGGACGGCATCGGCTCCATCCAGTTCACTCTCAATGTGTTGGCCCGGGTCTATGCCGACGAGGAAGTACGGGCTACCAGCGCCGCGACGGACTTCAGCGTGGAGGAGCTTCTCGACAACAACGGCACTGTTTGTCTGATCGCCTCTGAGGCAGACGCTGAGCGCTTCGCACCGCTGATCACCTCGATCATCGCATCGATCATCCATGGTGCGGAAACTCGTTACAACGCCACTGGGAAGCCACTGGATCCGTCGCTCGGGGTGATGGTCGACGAGGCCGGAAACATGTTGCGCTATCCACGGCTGCCGAACATCCTCACTACAGGCCGTGGGATGGGAATCGATGTCCTGACCGTCTGGCATGACCTGTCCCAGCTACGGGACCAGCTCGGCGCGCAGAAGGCCAACACTGTGCTGTCTGCCTCAGGACTGCGCATGCTGCTACCAGGATGCGGAGACCTGGAGACTCTCCGATACTTCTCCGGCCTCTACGGTCGGACCGAGACCATGCGCACCTCCCACGGTCGCTCTCGCGGCGAATACTCCACGACGTCATCACCCACCGAGACAGACCTTGCGCCGGTCCACTCGCTACAGCAACTCCCGGATTTCACCGCTATTGCCCAGTACTCCAACCTGCCGCCGATCAAGGTGAAAATGCGACTCACCTTCCGCGACAAGGACCTCAAGAAGCTGCTTTCTGCACGGACTCAGAGTCCGTCCGCAGCCGGCCCCTTGGAGACCGATAATGCCCGAATTTCCCGGAAATCCGCTTAACGACTCAGCGGCACTGTGGGTGGCAGAGCCGGAAGCGCCCGGGGGCGATGTACTGCCCAACGGCTGGGTGTGGGCTGCGATGCCCCCTGCCGAGCGGCGCATGAAGATGCGGGAGCTCGCCGGCTGGGTCAGCTGGCTGACCGCCACGTTCGAGCTGCACAATCGAATCCCGCCATGCTGGTACCGACACACGGCAGTCGTTGAACATCTCACGGCCTTGTACGCCGCGTGGGTGCGCAGTTACTGCACACCGACGGGGCACCGGGAGCTGGCGGAGGTCGAGTGGATCTCGATGCTGCACGCCTTTGCCCCCCATCTGCAGGTGGCGAGCTGCGCCACCGGCACTCACCAAGAGCCTCCGCCGCGCCCTGCGGTTCGCCCCGATGCGCAGGAGGCTTTCGAGACATACCTCATGAGCGCCGCATTCGGCACGGCTGAAGCCGTTCACCCTGCTGCCGACGAAGTCCTGCGGCGGAACAACAGCGAGCCCCAGTATTGAAACAGTGCTCCTAAGACGGCGGCTGGGCAGCGCCCATGGCCTCAGCGACGACAGCGACAGCCAGTAGATCCACTTCTCTGCCACGCCGAGCGACCAGGTGGAGTCCGACCGGTTCCCCCGACGCTGTAAAGCCTGCGGGAATGCTGATGGCCGGGTGTCCACTGATGTTGAAGGCCCAGGTCAGGGCCACACTCATCACTTCTCCCGGTCCTTCGTGGCCATGCGGCGCGCAGGGTGTGGTCGGGGTGGCTATGAGGTCAACCTGGGTGAAGATGCGATCGAGCTCGCTCTTGTTGGACTCCCTCGTCCGAACGGCGAGAGGCGTGTCCGTGGCGGCGGAGCTGCGCAGGCTTTGCCAACACTCTGCCGGATCGACCAGTTGCACTGAGGCTTCGTGGATCTGGACGGCCTGGGCATCGGCCAGGGCGTTGAGGAAGGCATACGCCGTCTCGGCGACGCGAGCCTTCGTATCGGCGAAGCCCAGGGTGGCCGACCAGGTAGTTCGCAAAGCCCGGAGCGGAGGTGCGAGACTGCCCAGCGTCGTCGTGCCCGCGAGCGCGTCCAGGTAGGCGGCAGCGTCTCTTACGTGGCGGGCCAGGGGGCCGCCCACGTTCAGGCCGGCCCGGTCACGGGCAGGTACGAGGCCGTTGGTGGGCTTGAACCCGATGATCCCGCACCAGGCCGCGGGAATGCGCACGGATCCGGCTCCGTCGCTCCCCGTGGCGAGGGGAACCATCTTCGCTGCGACCGCGACAGCCGAGCCGGCCGAGGACCCACCCGGCGTCCACGATGAGTTGAAGGGGTTGAGGGTCGGTCCGCGGTCCGTATGACCCCAGGTCTGCCAGCGGGTCCCGCGACCGGGAGTGGCTGTCGCGCCCACGGGGACGCAGCCCGCTTCGATGAGGCGGATCGATTGTGCGGATGTCGGTCCCTCTGTGCCTTTGACCGCCAGCGGCACCCCGGCGAGTGGGAGCCTCGCTCCGGCCCGTATCTGCCGGTCCACCGACTCCGCCCGTTCGGCGGCCAGTGATGGCCACAGCGCAGTGAACGCCCGCAACTCCTCGTCGTCGCGGTCGATCCGCGACAGGGCCGCAGACGCCGTCTCACGCGCTGACAAGCGGCCCGCGTTGACTTCGGTGGCCATCTCGTATGCGGTCAGTTCACCGTATTCGCCGACGCTGAGGCCGGTGAGCGGCGCATCGGGGAGGTTCATAGCGATCTCCCGCTCTGGCCCTGCCGTGGTGCGGGTTGCGGCAGACGCAGCCCCTGGGCGGGGGGAGCGGCTGGTGCGACACGCTGGCCGACACCCTGGGTCGGCACCGATGCACTGACTGCGGCGACCTGCGACTGAGTCAGGTAGGGGACCGGGGGTGAGGCCCACGACTTCAGGCCAGGGTCAACGTCCTGGCGGACGACGCGCTCCATGAGGACCGCCATCTCCACCGGGCCTACTCCACCGGGCACGGGCGTGATGCACTGCGGCACTGTTGTGGCAGATGGATGGATGTCTCCCGCCACCGTGCCGTCGGGGCGGGGCATGAACCCCGAGTCGACTACGACCCGATGGTGTGGATGAATGTGCTCTCGGGTGAGCAGGTGTGGCTGCCCCGTGGCGCTGACCACGATGTCGGCGTCGCGTAAAGCCCGCAGATCGTCCCCTGCGTCCAGTTCCTGTACCTGATGCCCTTGTGCGGCGAGTAGCCGTACCACTCCGCCACCGACGAAGCCCCGGGCGCCGACCACTGCGATGGTGGGGTTGTCGGAGGCAAACGGTGTAACCAGGCGGGTGATGCCGTCGGCTGTGGCACAGGCCGGCTGCAAAGACCGGTCCTCCAGCAGTCCGTCGATGTCCTTGGCCGGGGCGAGGTGCTGTACCAGCGGCGCGAGTTCGGGAGGGGGTGGGAACTGCACGATCACGGCCGAGGTAAGCGGATCTTCATTCAGCCTGCTCAGCCGGTCCGAGAATTCGGCATCGGACACAGTGGGAGCAAGAATCTGATGGTCGACTTCATACCCGAGGTGAGAGAAGGCCTTGACCTTCTGCTCGGCCGAAACTCTCGAAGCTTCCATGCGGAGCTTCCACGATGGTGAGTTATCGTCCGATGCAGAGAACCGGATGATCGCGACACGCCTTCCGGTTGATTCGACCGATTGTCGGTAATGGGAAAGGTTTTCGCGTACCGAACCGAGTAGAGCTGTGCCGGACAGGCGCCGCGTCGTTGGCAGGGACATCCTGGTTGATAGCCTTCTCGTTAGATCCGGACGGATTGGAGTTCGGTAAGCACCTCTGGCGCCGGGTGGAGTT
Organism: Streptomyces sp. NPDC020845; assembly: GCF_044334165.1. Taxonomy (NCBI): domain Bacteria; kingdom Bacillati; phylum Actinomycetota; class Actinomycetes; order Kitasatosporales; family Streptomycetaceae; genus Streptomyces; species Streptomyces sp. NPDC020845. The sequence continues at coordinate 301,385 of NZ_JBIRSJ010000009.1, forward strand.
GCAGGGGTGAAACTTGGTCACGCACCTCATCTGGAGTGAGGCGGTGATGGCCGCTCAAGTCGTCATGGAATCGCCCTTCGCGGTAAACCATGTCCACCCGGGTAAATGTCTCCGGAGCTCCGAAAGCGTCGGGCGAGGAGAACTCGCCATAGTGGGCGAACCACACCATGTCTTCGGGGGAAAGTGGGGCGTAGAGGCGCATCTTCTCCATGAACGCCTCGGCTACCCGCGCCATATCTCCGGTGATGCCGCGACTGTCTCGATTGCTGGAGATTTCGGACAGTACCGCAACCGCTGGAACGGGAGCGGGGCGGAGGATCAGCCGTGCCAGGCAGTGGGCTTCATCTCCGAACGTGTGTGGCCATCGCAGCAGCATTGCTACTCGCCGAGAATCGACAGCGTCGAGAACCAGCGTCTGTGTCTCTTTGGTCATCACGTGCTTCCTCGTGCGCGGGTGAAAAAAATCGTCTTCGGCCGTGTCTCGCGCTCTCCCCCCGGCGCGGCTTCATCCCGTGGAGATACTCACGGCAAACCGGGATCTGTCCCCTGGGTCTTCCTTGGCGCGCTGCCCATGCTACCCGCGCGCACCCTCGAACAGGCCCTGGGCGTATGGCGCGACGGTCGGCGAACGGGCAGCCCCGGACCGAGTCGGCTGTTAGCGTCTACCGTGCCGTGGTCTGATACGAGGCTTGTCGGTCACCTCGGCCGGTATGCCTTGCTGTGAGGGAGGGGGAGCCTGCGCGTGCGATTCATGAAGCAGGCGGTGTGCTTAGCGCTGGTGACGGGGCTACTCGCTGGGTGTGGTGGAGGTTCGGGCGACAGCGGTGAGCGGGAGCGACCGCCATCTCCTAAAGACGCGCATCCTGAGAAATCCCTCGCCAAGCTGTCTGTCCCCCCGGCTTATGACAGAACCAAGGGATGGGAAGAGACCCTCAACTGGGTCCCGAATCCCACGAAGTCGATACCTGTGACCGTAGCGGGGCGGGCGAACAACGTCGCGTATATGACCGTCGCGTCGAACGGCTACACCGTCCATGTGCGTGATGCCGAAACGGGGTCGATGCGCTGGTCCGGCAAGCCATGGAACCCTCCCTTTCCCATGGACGACGCGGAGGGGAACCCGGACACCGGGACTCCGGCCGAGATTCCAGACCTGACCGTTGTCAGCCAAGATGGGCGAGAATTCATCGTCGCCTGGGGACACGGAATGAAGGGGAAGGACGACCTTCATAACGGCAAAGAGGTCGTTCAACTTGCCATTTATCCCGTTCAGGGCTCCGGTCGCGCGGTCGTACCCTTGCGTGAAGTTTCCGTACCGGTGGATGACGGGAACGGTAGCCTGGCCGTTCGCGACGGCGGTGCGGGTCTTCTCATCACTTGGGGAGAGGGAATCACCCTCCATAACTATGCGGCCTCCGTGGATGTGGCCACAGGAAAAGTTACACAGCATGGCGATGCCGACGAACTGATGGCGCAATGCGACGAAGCGGCGTGCTATGGGAGTGAGGTTGAGGCGACGTCCACGCATGGTCCAGTCGTCGACATGGCCGCCGGGGGATTCGGAGTGCCCAACCGCTGGTTCAGTCTCGATGTCGCCCCGCAAGGTGCCTCGACTCGGCGGAGCCTGATGGGAGGCTGGAACGGGCGGGTGGAGGCTGCGGTCGGCGGGCATCTGGTCGCCCGCTGGGCCGCTGAGAGCGGAGAGGCGATCTGGGCGGTTCACGACGCTGAGACCGGGAAGGTTGAGGCGACCACGACGTGCTCCGTCGGCAGTCTGCGGCCGGATGAGGATCAGCCTGGCTACCCTGCGGTCGCTTCCCGGGATGGCCGCTACCTGGCGGCCGGTCCTCTGGCCTTCGACTTGCGGCAAAGGAGCGGCTTGTGCCTGGCTGGAGACGGGGATCGCAAAGAGGTGCTCCTTGCGTCGGTACGAGATGATGGAACCGCGTACGGTGTCGTCTCCGAAGGTGAAGAGGTCACCGACGATTCAACACAGACCAGGGTTCAGGTGTCACTGGCCACGGGGCGGCCGACGACGCTGGGCATTGATACGGAGGTCCCTATGGTTCCGCTGAAGGAATCCGCCCTCTTCTTGACACGGGACGAGAGCGATTTCGTACGCATCTCCGTCCTTCAGAACCGCTGACTCCACCAGTCATCCAGGTGTGGCACCAGTGCCAGGACTGCGCGGCGCGGGCCGGACTCCGGGCAGCCGGGCGCGTACGACGAAGCCGCCGTCGGGCAAGGGGCGCGCCTCCAGTGTGCCGCCGAGCAGTTGGGCGCGTTCGCGCAGGCCGATCAGGCCGTGGCCGCCGCCCGGCAGGCCGGGCGCGGCGGCCGTCGCGTCGGGCGCCCCGTTGCGCACCTCGACCCGCAGCTCCCGCACGGCCTTCTCATCGCCTTCCGTGCCACCGACCTCACTGACCCGGACCCGTACCCGCGCGCCCGGTGCGTGCTTGCGGACATTGGTCAACGCCTCCTGCACGATGCGGAACACCGCCCGTTCGACCGCCTCCGACTGCCCCAGGTCCTCCAACACCCCCTCCCCGTAGTCCGCCTCGTAGTCCACGTCCAGCGCGCTCAGCTCGATCAGCCGCGGCAGATCGGCCAGGCACGGCTGCGGGGTGAGCTCTTCCAGGTCGCCGCCCGCCGCGCGCAGTACGCCCACCATGTGGCGCAGCTCGTCCAGGGTGCGCACCGACAGCTCGCGGATCGTCCGGGCGCTCTCCCGCGCCTGGCTGTCCGCCGCGCTGATCTGCACCGCCCCGGCCTGGAGGCTGATGAGGCTGACCTGGTGGGCGACGACATCGTGCATCTCCCGGGCGAGGCGGGCCCGTTCGGTGCTCAGCACCTGCTGGGCCAGCAGCTCGTCGGCGTGGCGGCGGCTGTGTGTCAGGTCCGCGATACGGGCGGCCAGTTCGCCGCGGGTGCGCACCAGCAGGCCCAGTGCGATGGGGGCGACGGAGGTCACGGACGCGTCGATCAGCGTCAGGGTGTTCTCCCGGTACGCGGTCGGCTCGAAGTCCGAGACCGGCCACGGTACGAAGTGCGCGATGGCCAGCAGCAGCGCCGAGAACGCGAGCAGCCGGCGGTCGGGGCGGCGCGCGGCCACGGTGTACATCGCGATCATGGGCGCGAACCAGACGTAGCCGATGAGGATCCCCGGCAGCGTGGCCAGGAACACGGTCATCGGCAGCCGTCGGCGCAGCAGCAGCGCGGTGGCGGCGACCAGCGACACATTCAGCTCCAGGCCCAGCGTCACGCCGTTGACCAGCAGCGCGTCGGCCACCGCGAGGGCCATGGGGACGAGCAGTGACGCCCAGCGCAGCACGGGGGCGGTCATCGCGGTCATCGCGGCCCCCCGGGTGCCCCTGCCGTCCCGGGTGCACCGGCCGTCCCTGGCGCCCCTGCCGCCCCTGTTCTGCCTGGTCCCCCTGTTCTGCCTGGTCCCCCTGGTCCCCCTGGTCCCCCGGCCCACGGAGCGCCCGCCAGCAGCCCCGCCCGGTCGGCCACGATCGCCGCCTGCACCCGGTTGACCCCGCCCAACTTCGCCAGCAGCGCCCGCACATGATCCTTGACGGTGCTGGGCGCCAGCCCCATCCGCTCCGCGATCTGCGGATTGGCCAGCCCCTCCCCGAGGAGCGCCAGTACCTCCCGCTCGCGCGGCGTCAGCGCCTCGACCGCCGCCGAGGCCGTGGCCTCCGCCTCGGCCGCCAGATAGCCGCCGATCACGGCCCGGGTGACGCCCGGGTCCAGCACGCTGCCGCCCTGCGCCAGCGTCCGTACGGCCCCGACCAGCTGTTCCGGATCGGTGTCCTTGAGCAGAAACCCCGCGGCCCCCGCGCGCAGCGCGGCCGTGACGTACTCCTGCGCGTCGAAGGTGGTCAGCATGGCGACGGCCGGGGCGCGGTCCGCCTCCAACAGCCGTCTCAGCACGGTCAGCCCGTCCACATCGGGCATCCGGATGTCCAGGAGGACCACATCGGCCGCGCTGCTGTGCACCGCCGCCACCGCGTCGGCGCCGGAGCACTCCGCGACCACCTCGATATCCGGGGCAGTGCCCAGGATCAGCCGCAGTCCGGACCGTACGAGCGCTTCGTCGTCCACCACAGCCACACGGATCACCGGCCGCTCCCTCCCCTTGGCTGTCATGCTCATTGCCCGGACAGCCTGCCGCATGCGCGGTACGAAGTGGAGTGGCTACCTCCGTCCATCGGGGGGAGCACCCCCGCCGGTCGGCGGGGGTGACGGGAGACCAGGGGTGGATTCCCCGCCGGTCCGTTGCGGGGCACAGTGGTCCCACGCCGCGCCACCCCGCGGCCCAGGCCGCCGCGGCCCCCACACGCGGCGGCCTTTTTCTCTACCTCACACCGGTTTCTTCACCTCACACCGGCGGTTCCGCCGGGGCCGGGCCCAGGGTGGTGGTGCCGGGGGCCGCGCGGTGGCCCAGGCCCATGCGGTACGCGTCCATCGCCGCCTCCGCGCGGCCGGCGCGGCGCAGCAGATCGCCCAGCAGCCGGCACAGGTCGGCCAGATCACCCGCCGCGCCCGTCCGTTCCAGCAGGGACAGGGCCGCGCGGTAGTGCTCCTCCGCCGTCGCCGCGTCGCCGCGCTCCTCCGCGATCAGGCCGAGCAGCCGGTGTGCCCCGCCCGCGTGCACCGCGCCGGTCTCGGCGGTGAGCCCGGAAGCCGCACCGCCGTCTCCCGTCGCCCCGTCCTCTTCGGCTTCAGGTTCACCATCCCCCGTGGACCGCTTCAGCAGCGGCAGCAGCAGCGCCTCCGCCTCCGCCGTCCGCCCGCGCCGCCGCAGCACGTCCGCCAGCTCCACCTCCACCTGCACCACGTACAGCGCGGCCCGCTTGGACGCCAGCATGTCGCGCGCGACGCACAGTTCGCGCTCCGCCCGCTCCAGGTTGCCGTCCTGGGCGTGGACGTAGCCGCGCATCCAGTGGCAGTGGGCCAGGTCGGTGTGGATGCGCAGCTGCTCGTACAGCTCCTGCGCCTTGGCCAGCGAGGCGTCCGCCTCGGCGGTGCGGCCCTCGGCGATGAGCGTGCGGGCCACGCCGCGGTGCAGCCGGGCGATCAGCCCCGGGTCGTCCACGCTGGGGGCCAGCGCGAGCGCCAACTCGGCGGAGCGCGCGGCGCGGGCGTGCGCGCCCATGTCCATGTACGGGGCGATCGAGGCGGTGTAGAGCAGCAGCAGGGCGTTGGGGTCGTGCAGGCCCGAGGCGTTGAGCTCGTCGATGGCGCTCTCCAGGAGGTAGCAGGAGTAGCGCAGCTCGCCCGAGAGGAAGTGGGCCACGGCGCGTCCGCGGATGGCCGGGACCCGCCGGGGCAGCGGCTCGTCGGCCAGCAGCTGTTCGGCCGCCTCGTAGTGGGCGCGGGCCGCGGCGAGTTCGCCGGTCTCCTGTGCGCAGTCGCCGAGCCCCACCAGGGCCGTGGCCCGCTCGTCGCGGAAGCCGAGCCGCTCCGCCTCGGCCATCAGCTCCTCGAACAGCGCGGCCGCGTCCTTGGCGTCGCCGGTGGCCAGCGTCTTGCGGGCGTCGGTGAGCCCGGCGCGCAGCCGGACCGCGTCGCGCGGGTCGCGGCCCGTGGTCAGCTCCTCGTAGCTGATGCCGAGACGTGCGGCGAGATGCCGCAGCGCGGCTTCGGAGGGGCGTACTTTCCCGGACTCCAGCGTGGAGACATACGCGGCGGTGTAGGCGGGCTCGGCCAGCTGCCGCTGGGTGAGCCCCCGTTCCGTACGCAGCCGGAGCACCCGGCGTCCGATCTCCGCGGCTCCGTCCGCCGTTCGTACGTCCCCGGCGCTTCTCTCGCCCACCCTGCCCTCTTCTCCTCGGCGGCAACTTAATCACCGAGCTAAGTCCATTTACGCGAGGATTGAAACATGTCGAGGTGGTGGATCAAGGGCCGGTCGAGCAGGAGGCGGCGACCGTCCGTCGGCCAGGATCCTGGGGCCCACCGACCACCACTGCCCCCCTCCTCCCCCCTTCGACGTATTGCTCGACGATACGGCTCCCGACGCCGAACGGATCGCGATCGCACCCCGAAAACACAAGGTGAGACGACATCTGACACACTGTCGGCCGGGGCCGGAGGGATGCCGGTGACTACTGACAACTGCTGACGATTACTAGCGACTTCCCTAATCCCCATTGCCGAATCGCGGCCCGAGCCCCTAGGTTGAGCGGCGACTTAATCGTGCTTAACTGGCTGCTTACGAAGTTGAGTTCGGGGGGTATCGACCGTGCGCAGACGTCTGCCCAGACGTTTCTCCATACGCACCGCAGCAGTCGCCGGCGGTTTCGTTCTGGCGGCCGCACTGGCCGCGACGGCCTCGGCCACCACGGATCCGCCGCCGCCCCCCAGCAGCGCCGCGGCGGCCCCGGCCGCCGAGCGCACCCATGAGGTGGAGTACTTCACCCGCCCCGGCAGCCACCCCCGCCACACCGAGGTCCCGGCCGCCACCCCCGACCGCATCGCCCGCGCGGACCGCGCCCTGTCCGCCTCCGAGGCGGCCGCCGACGGCGATGTCAGCGCGGTCATCCAGACCGGACCGGTGGCCGACAAGCTCGACGTCGTCTTCATCGGCGACGGCTACACCTCCGCCCAGCAGGGCGACTTCCACGCCGATCTGCGGTCCAAGTGGGAGCAGATGTCCGCCGTCGAGCCGTACGCCTCCTACAAGGAGCTGTTCAACGTCTGGTCGGTGGACGCGGTCTCCAACCAGTCGGGTGTCTCCGGCGACCCGGGCAAGGACGTCGTCAAGGACACCGCGCTGAAGTCGTACTTCTGGTGCGACGACATCGAGCGGCTGCTGTGCGTCGACACCGCCAAGGTCGAGTCGTACGCCGCCAAGGCCCCGGACGCCGACCTGGTGGTCGTGCTCTCCAACTCCGCCAAGTACGGCGGCGCGGGCTACACCCTCACCTCCCAGGTCGGCTACGACGGCATCGCCACCGCCTCCTCCGACCACGCCGACTCCGACCAGGTGGCCGTCCATGAGACCGGCCACTCCCTCGGCAAGCTGGCCGACGAGTACGTCTACGACGACTACGGCACCTACACCGGAGCCGAGCCCACGGAGTCCAACGCCACCAAGCTGACCGCGGCCCAGCTGACCGCCCAGCAGAAGAAGTGGTACCGCTGGATCGGTCAGACCTCGCCCGACGGGGGCACGGTCGGCGCGTACGAGGGCGGGCGCTACTACCCCAAGGGCATCAACCGCCCCACCGAGAACTCGATCATGCGCACCCTCGGCCGGGAGTTCAGCCTCCCCGGCCGGGAGGCGATGATCGCGGGCTTCTACCAGCACGCCGGCGTGCTCGGCAGCAACACCGGTACGGGCACCGCCCTCAAGCGCGACGCGACCATCAAGGTCACCTTCCCGGCATCCGCGTCGATCACCTGGTCCGTGGACGGCACCGAGGTCACCGCCGCGCGCGGCAAGAGCTCGGTCACCCCGGCCTCCCTCGGCATCACCGCCGACGGCCGTGCGCACACCATCACCGCCAAGGCCACGGACAACACCAAGGCGGTCAAGGACCCCGCCCTGCAGAAGAAGCTGACCACCTCCCGCACCTGGAAGGTCGCCGCCTCCTAGCCGCTCACCGCCGCCACCCCCCAGCTGCCGCCCCGTGGACCCCCGCCGCGGGGCGGCTTCCTTTTGAGCTCCGGCCCGGTCAGCGCGCGTAGGGCCGCAGCGGCGGCTCCTCGCGCACCCAGGGCCGGCTGTGGATCAGGACATCGAGCGGGAGGCTCAGCAGGCTCGGCAGGGTCTTGACGGCTTCCTCGGTGTTGAGCGGCATGAGCAGGGTGGCGCAGTCCGCGCGATCGATCCTGCCGGGGTCGGCCGGGCCGGAGTGGCCGATCGCGTCGGCGGCGAGCTCGTAGGACACCAGGTCGACGACCAGGCCCATATGGCTGGGCCATGCCCGTCCGGGGCAGATGTCCTGGACTCCGATGTTCCGGGCGCCTGGCAGGACCGAGGGCTCTCCGTCGATCACCACGGACTCGTCGGCCAGGGAGTGGACCGCGGTGTACGAGGGGCCCGCGGGCATGGGGGTGCCGTTCGCGGTGAGCGCCTTCGTCCAGTTCGAGTGGCGGGCGAACTGCAGGGACGCGGCCGGGCAGCCCGTGATCTGGGAGAGGGGCAGGCAGGCGCTGCCGATGCTGGTGCCCTGGAAGGGGGCGCCCAGGGTCACCACGTCATCGACCTTGGCCGCGAGGTCCGGCCAGAAGCGCAGCGCCCAGGCCGTCTGGAGGCCGCCTTGGCTGTGTCCGACCAGATCGACCTTGCGGCCGGTGCGCTCGTGGACCGTGCGCGTCGCGTACACCACGTACTCGACGGTCTCCTGCATATCTCTCAGGCCGCGGCCGGGGTAGTCCACCCAACAGGACGGATAGCCGCTCTTCTTCAGCTCGGCCATGTAGTTCCAGGCGTAGGGCTCCTCGCCCTTGAACCCGGTGCCCGGAATGAACAGCACGGTCGGTTTACCGGTGTCCGGCTGGTCCGTCGGGCAGTGCAGACCCTTGGCGAGCTCGGCCACCGGGGTTTCCAGGGGCGGACCGGAATCGGTGTCGGCCTCCGCGGACGCGGGGAACAGGGCCACGGTCAGCAGGGCCGCCGCGAGGCCGGCGGCCCATGTCCGTAATCGCATGGGGAACCTCCACAAGGGAGCGAGTGGCAAGGAGCCTCTTATCGTGCTCAGACGCCACAAGGGCATCAATATCCCTCCCTAATACCCCCACATCCGTAGCCCACCAGTCAGGACTTGTCCGCCGACAGCCCGCGCAGCAGCTCCTGGGCCCGCTCGGCGAACTCCCCGCTTCCGGTCCCGGCGGCCCGTTCCAGCAGCTCGCTCGCGCGCCCGCGGTCACCGTCCTCGGCGGCCATCTCACCGAGCCTGAAGGCTCCCTCGGCGATCAGCTCGGGCTCGTGGGTGGCCCTCAGCAACCGCTCGTACCAGGTGCGGGCGCCGTCGCGGTCGCCCAGCCAGTAGTGCAGCTCGCCCAGGTGACCGGTGGCCAGCGGCCGGTGGATGTCGTCGGCCTTGAAGGCCTTCTGGTACCACTTCAGCGCGGCGGGCAGATCGCGGCGGTCCTTGGCGATACGGCCGAGCAGCATGGCGGCGTAGCCCCGCGTGGTGAGCTCGCTTCCGGCCAGTTCCACCGCGCTCAGCAGATACGGCTCGGCGGTCTCCGTGTCCCCCAGGTTGAGGGCCGTCCAGCCGAGGCCGAGGGTCGCCCAGGCGGGCTTTTTGACACCGAGGTCGAGGGCCTGCTGGTAGGCGGCGCGGGCTTCCTCGTTGTCGCCGTCGCCGCCGCGGGTGCGCAGCATGTCGGCGAGGCGCAGCACCATCTGGGCCAGCGACGTCCGGTTCTTCTTCTGGTCGAGATCGCGCCCGGCGGCGATGCGGTGGGCCGTCCGGGCGGCATCCACAGCGCCGTCGAAGTCCCGCAGGGTGTACAGCACCGAGGCGAGGTCGTAGGCGGCGCGCAGGGCGTTCGTCGCCCCGCCGATTTCGATCGCCCGCCGGTACGCCTCGGCGGCGCCGCGCGGGTCGCGTCCCCGCTCCCGCAGCAGATCGGCCTTCTTCCGGTACGCCCTGCCGACGGCCGCGGGGTCCTCCTCGCGCTCGATCAGCTGGTCGTACAGGAAGAGGGCGTCGTCCCTGGCCGAGGCGTCCTCGGCGAGCTTGCGCAGCTCCTCGAGCGTCAGCCGCGGCTCCTCCGGGGGCTCGACGGGCGCCCCGGCGCGGTAGATCCGGAACTCGCCTCCGTACCCCTGGTATCCGGTGATCACCGAGACCGCGAGCGTGCTGCCGTCCGGCGACCAGGCCATGGCGGGGAGGATGTCGCCGCCGGTCCGGCAGCGCATGAGCAGCGCGCCGTCACAGACCCGCCACAGGTCGATCCGCTCGCCCCCCTCGATCCCGTCGTCGCCCGGGCCCTCCCCGCCGCCGGCCACCAGATAGGCCCCGTCCGGCCGGACGATCGCATCGGACTTGATTCCGGCGAGCGTGGTCAGGACGCGTCCGGTCTCCGGGTCCAGGATGTGCACATCGCTCCCCTGGCCGACGAACATCCGGGTCTCGTCGCCAGGCTCGTCGCCGGTGAAGGAGACGCTTCCGACCGACTCCTTCCCGCGCGGAAGGTGCAGTCGGCGGGGCGATTCGCCGGACGAGCACAGGACGTCGACCCAGCCGCCGAAACCGGTGAAGCCGCCGTAGCCGCCATCGGCGCGGTAGCGGCCGAAGCCGACGTCCGCCCGGTAGCGGCCGGTGCGCGAGCGGGCCTCGCGGGGCTGCGGGGGGACATCCACCTCGGCGCCGCTGTCGATGTCGTAGGCGCGGGTCGCGGCGTCGTCGTCCATTTCGCCGCCGCCCCATCGGACGCGCTTGGTGAGCTGGTGGGTGCCGGGCACCCACTGGATGTCCTGCCCCCACAGGGCGCTGAAGGGGACGCGGGTGTGCTCGCTCCAGTCGTCGGTGCGGAACACCACCAGCTCGCACGCCTGGCTGGTGACCGCGAGATACCGCCCGTCGTCGGAGAAGGCCAGATCGCTTGGGGTGCCCTCGTCGGTCTCCTCGTCCGGGAACGGGTCGAGCGTCACCGCGGGACGCCGCAGGTCCAGCACCGTGGGCGCGTCCGCCTCCAGCACCTGGTCGGCCGTGGTCGGGTACGAGGCGGTCGCCCAGCCATGGCCGGGGCTGAGCGACTCCAGCCAGCGGGCGTCGGTGACCTCGACGTCGTAGTCGGCCTGCGCGAGCAGGTCCTCGTCCTTCCAGCGGCCGTCACGCTCGTAGTAGAAGTCGCTCAGGCGCTGCCAACCGGCCTCGGCCACGGGGTGGTTGCGGGTGGCGATCCGCTCGATCCGCCGGACGTACCGATGGGTGTGCGCGGCGACCCACTCACCATCCAGGACCTCGTCGACGCCGACCATCCGCAGCGGGTGGAGCGAGGTGAGCGGCAGGCGGTTCGTCGCCTCCCACAGCATGCAGAAGAAGAAGCTCGGATCGTCGGGCAGCGGTGCGTGGGTCCGGCTCTCGGTGTCGTAGTACACGACGAAGACGCGGAACCGGACGCGCAACTCGTCGGGAGCGACGTCGAGGACGCGGATGCCGTACAGATCGGTGGCCATCGGACCTTCCACAGCAGGGGACTTGGGGAGTCCGGACCATGGTCACAGAAGCGTCCGACAGCCCGCCCGGCAAACGACCTTGCCCGATGCGGCCGATGCGGCGGGCACTAGGGCCGCCGCAGCAGCCCCCGCTCCAGCGCCACCACCACCGCGCGCGTCCGGTCGTTCACATCGAGCTTGGCGAACAGGCGCAGCAGATGGGTCTTGACCGTGGCTTCCGTGATGACGAGGCGTCTGCCGATCTCGGCGTTGGTCAGGCCGTCCGCCACGGCGCCCAGCACATCGGTCTCGCGCGCGGTCAGCGGGTCCTGGACCGGGCGGCGCATACGCGCGATCAGCTTCTCGGCCACCCGGGGCGCGAGGACGGTCTCACCGCGCGCCGCCGAGCGGATCGCGTCGGCGAGCTGTTCGCGGGTGGTGTCCTTGAGGAGATAGCCGATGGCGCCTGCCTCCACGCCGCGCTCGATGTCCTGGTCGGTGTCGTACGTCGTCAGGATCAGCACCCGGGTGCGCGGATGCCGGGCGACGATTTCGGCGGTCGCCCCCACACCGTCGAGCACCGGCATCCGCAGATCGACGAGCGCGACATCGGGGTCGTACCGCTCGACGAGTTCGAGGGCCGCCCTGCCGTCCCCCGCCTCCCCGACGATCTCGATGCCGTCCTCACCGGCGAGCAGGGCGACCACGCCCGCCCGCATCACGGTGTGGTCGTCCACCACGATCACCCGAATCCGTTCGCAGGTCATCCGATCCCCTCGCGCGCTTCGCTATTCGTCTCCAGCGGAATCACCGCCAGGATCCGGGTCCCGTCGCCGACCGAGCTGGTGACCGTCAGCCGGCCGCCCAGTTCCGCCAGGCGTTTACGCATCCCGTCGAGCCCGAAGCCCGCCGACTCCTCCGGGACGAAACCGGTGCCGTCGTCGGTGACCTCCAGCTCCACCCCGTACGGCCGGCGGGTCAGGATCACCCCGACCGTGGACGCCCGCGCGTGTTTGCGGACGTTGGCCAGGGACTCCTGGGTGCAGCGCAGCAGCGCGATCCGGGTCTGCTGGTCGCATACGACGTCCGCCAGGTCGGCGGCCACCGTGAGCCCGGTGTCCTCCGCGAAGCGGTCGAGGATACGGCGCAGCGTCCGCGCCACGGAGCCGGCCGCCGCACCGTCCTGCCGCTGCGCCGAGCCCACCAGCTCCCGTGCCTCGGCCAGGTTCTCGCGGGCCGTCGACTCGATCGAGCGCAGCTGCTGGGCGCTGCGCGCCGGATCGGCGGCGAGCCCGGCCCGGGCCGCCTCCGCGAGCACGACGATCGAGGCGAAGCCCTGTGCGAGGGTGTCATGGATGTCCCGCGCCATCCGCTCCCGTTCGTCCGCCGCCCCCTGGCGCTGATGCGCCTCGGACAGCTCCGCCTGGGTCCGCTCCAACTCGACGATCAGCCGGGCCCGTTCGGTGCTCTGGGCGACCACCGAGTGGGCCCACAGGCCGATCAGGACTCCGACGGCCACGACGATCAGGGTGGACACCACCGTCTCGCTGAAGAACTCCAGCGACCAGCCCTGCCGGGACCAGCTCCCCGCCAGCGTCGCGGCGGTCGCAAGACCCAGGAACCCCATGGAGGCCCTGGGGGTCCGCCCGAACATCCAGTAGTGCGGCAGCGTCACCATGAAAAGCGCCGCATAGCTGCTGCGCAGATACGCCAGCCCGCCGAGCGCGAGCACCAGCACCGAGAGATAGACGTGCGGCCGTACGACGGGATTGCCGGGGAAGCGGTCCAGGAGCGCGTAGCACAGCACCACACAGCCGAGCAGCGCCAGCGCCCCGTATCTGCTCCCGCCGGGCCGGTCCATCGCGGCGAGCCCGACGGCCATCGCCGCGAACAGCACCCAGCACACCGCGTTCCAGCGGCGCAGCGACGCGGCCCAGAAGGCGTCGGCGGAGGGCCCGGCGAGAGCAGTCATACCGATCAACGTACGTCGACCACCGGGTGCTCATGGGCCGCGGGCCCCGGCACGGCCGCGGCCTGCCCCCTCGTCCGCGACGGCCCCGGCCGCGACGGCCACCAGGTCGCCTCGCCGAGCAGCAGCAGGGCCGAGGGCAGAACCATGATCCGTACGACGAAGGCGTCCAGCAGCACGGCCGCCGCCAGCACGAAGCCGATCTGCTTCATCTCGATGATGTGCAGGAAGACGAAGCTCACGAACACGGTCGTCATCACGACCGCGGCGCTGGTGACCACGCTCGCCGAGGTACGGAGACCGTCCAGCACCGCCTGCCGGGTGGGAACGCCGGCGAGCACGGCCTCCCTGATCCGGCTGACCACGAACACCTGGTAGTCCATGGAGAGCCCGAAGAGGATCACGAAGAGGAAGAGCGGGACGCGCGATCCGATCGAGCCGGTGGAGTGGAAGTCCAGCAGCCCCTCGGCCCAGGTGCCCTGGAAGACGAGGACGAGCAGCCCGAGCGCGGCCGCGGCCGACAGCAGGTTCAGTACGACACCGATCAGACCGAGCACCACGGAACGGAAGGCGTACACGGTCATCGCGAACGTCACCAGCAGCAACGCCCCGATCACCAGGGGCAGTTTGCTGTTCTGGTGCGCGGGATAGTCGGCGTAGCGGGCGACGTCGCCGCTGACCCCGTACTCCGCGCCCGCGATCCGGCCGACGGTGGCGGGCAGATAGTCGTGGCGCAGATGGTCCAGGGATGTCTTGGCCTGACGGGAGTTGCCGAGATACGGCACCTTCAGCCGCAGAACGCTGATCCGGTGGTCGGCCGACGTCACGATCCGCGAGCCGTCGGCGAACAGCGGATCCCGGTCGGCCCGCTCGGCGAGGTCGCGCAGCGCCCCGGTGACCTCTTGGGTGCGCGAGGCGTCGGCGCGTACGACGACGTCGTGCGTGACCCGTTGCTCGGGAAACGCCTCGTTGAGACGGTCGTACACCCGCATCGCGGGGATCTCGCGGGAGTGGGTGTCCCGGCTCATCTCCGTGATCTTCAGGCCCGTCAGCGGAAGGACGAGGGCGAGCAGCGCGAGAACCGAGACGCAGAGCGTGGCGAGGGGATGCCGGGCGGCGGGCCGCAACAGCGCCGCCCAGATCCGGCCGCCGCCCTCGCCGCGCGCCCGCCGGGCCGGCTTACCGCGCTCCGCCCGGCGCCGTGCCCTGCGTTCCGCCCGCTTGCCGAGTACGACCAGCAGCGCGGGCAGCGCCGTCAGGGAGCTGGCCACCGCGACCAGGACGACCACGATGGTGCCGGTGGCGAGCGAGGAGAAGATCACGTCGGAGGCCAGATACAGCGTCGCGGTGGAGGCGACGACCGCAAGACCCGACACCACCACCGCACGGCCCGAGGTGGCCGCCGCCAACTCCACCAGCGCCTCGGCGCCCAGCCGGCCGCCGCTGCGGGCCCGCTCCTCGCGCTCCCGCTTGAGGTAGAAGAGCGTGTAGTCGACGCCGACCGCGAGGCCGATCATCAGGATGACGTTCGTACCGACCCCGGCGTCGGGGGAGAGATGCGAGGCCACCATCGACAGGCCGATCGCCGCCGCGATCGACGACAGGGCGAGCAGCAGCGGCACCGTGGCCATGACCACCGAACCGAAGACGATCAGCAGCGTGATCAGCGTGACCGGAAGCGTGATCGCCTCGGACAGCGCCAGGTCGTCGCTGCGCTGCTGGTCGACTCCCTTGCTGATGGAGGGGGAGCCGGTCTCCTCGAACAGCAGCCGCGGATAGGCCTTCTGGACGGCCCCGGTCTGCGCGACCAGCGCGTCGACCTTGTCCTTCGCGTCCCGCTCCTCGCCCTTCAGCGACACCTCGACCATCAGGATCCGGCCGTCTCCGGACCACAGCGGGGCGGCCACGCCCTCGACCTCCGGCAGTGCCTTCATCCGCGCCGTAAGGTCCCGGGCTGCCGCCTCGGCGGTCCGCTTGTCGGCCCGACTGTCGAGGACGCCGGAACGGCCGGAGATCAACACCTGCTCAGTGGACCGGCGCTCCAGATGCCCCTCGGCCGCCATGGCCTCGGCCCGGCCCGCCTCGCCGACGCGGTAGTCCGCCGTCTTGGCGCTGTTGATGCCGACGGCCCCGCCGACGACCAGGCACAGCGCCACGAACACAAGCCATCCGACAACCGCCCGCCAGGGGTGCCGCGCACTCCAGCGAGCCACCCGCACAGTAAGTGATTTCATGCCTGAAAGCCTGGTTGAGCAGGGGGTTTCGCGGACAGAGGCGTCAGGTTGAACCTGCCGTCCACTGATCGGTGGACCGGGGGGAGGGGGTTATCCCCCGCACCTCACGCCTGCGCACCCCAGTGTCCGTAGCGACACCACCACGAGAGGCCGGCCGTAGCCCTGGTCGCCCCCTCGATCACGCCGTACGTCAGTGCCTCGAGGTGTCAGTCGTCGAAGTCGGTGGAGCGGATGAGCTTTTCCCAGGAGCGGAGTTCGGTGCGGGCACGGTCGAGGTGGCCGCCGATCGCGTCGGCGGCGTCGTTGCCGAGCGGCAGACGCAGCGGCGGTTCGTCGGCGTCCAGAGCGGTGAGGATGGCGGCCGCGGCCTTGGCCGGGTCCCCGGGTTCCTGGCCGCTTCCGCCCGGCAGCCCGGAAAGGACGGGGCCCACGGTGTCCTGGTAGGCGCCCAGGGCAGCCGTGGCGGGTCGCAGTGCCGCGGTGCCGGCGAAGTCGGTACGGAACGCGCCGGGCTCGACGATCAGCACCCGGATGCCGTGCGGGGCGACCTCGGCGGCCAAAGCCTCGGAAAGCCCCTCCAGGGCGAACTTGGTGGCGCAGTAGGCGCCGACTCCGGCGAAGGCGAACCGCCCACCCATGCTGGTCAGCTGCACGACGGCGCCCGAGCCCCGGCGGCGCATATGCGGCAGCGCGGCCCGGGTGAGCGCGGCCGGGCCGAAGAAGTGCAGGTCCATCAGGTCCCGCAGCTCCGCGTCGGTGGTCTCCTCGACCGCCCCCACCATGCCCCGCCCGGCGTTGTTGACCAGGATGTCGATCCGGCCGTGCCGGGCTGCCACGCCGTCGACCGCGGCTTGGGCGCCCGCGATGTCGGTGACGTCCAGCGGTAGGGCCTCGACCTGGTCCGGGTGCGCGGCGACCAGGTCGTCGAGCAGCGCGGTACGGCGGGCGGCGGCGACCACGATGTCGCCCGCGGCCACCGCCGCTTCGGCGATCGCCCGGCCGAACCCGCTGCTCGCCCCGGTGACCAGCCATACCCTGTTCATGTTCTTCTCCTTGTGTCGGTGGTGTCGGTGGTGTCGGCGGTGCCGGTGATTCGCTGTTCTCGGCGGTCCGTGTGTGCACCACCTTGCGAGGCACACCGTTTGCACGTCCAAGACCTGCTGTGATAGCCGATCGTTATGGACGTTCACGGACGGGACCTGAGGTACTTCGCCGCAGTGGCCGAGGAGTTGCACTTCACGCGCGCGGCCGAGCGGCTGTACGTCTCGCAGCCCGCGCTGAGCAAGCAGATCAGGATGCTGGAGAAGCAGGTGGGGGCCGCGTTGTTCGAGCGCGACCGGCGCGAAGTGCGGCTGAGCGCGGTCGGTGCGGCGCTGCTGCCGCATGCTCAGCGCATTCTCGCCGAGTGGGAGGCGGCCCAGGAGGCAGTCGCCCGGGTCATGGCCGACCAGGCGGGCCGTCTCGTCGTGGGGATGAGCACCAGCCCGGGGCGCGGGGGCGTGCTGCCGGCGATCCGCTCCCGCTTCACGGCCGCGCGCCCCGATGCCCGCCTCGTACTTCGCCAGGTGCCCTGGCAGGACTCGACCGCCGGGCTCGCCGACGGCACATGCGACGCGGCGTTCGTCTGGCTGCCGCTGCCCGATCCGTCCCGCTACCGGTGGGTGGTGGTCGCCGAGGAACCCCGGCTGGTCGCCATGGCCGATACCCACCCGCTCGCCGACAGGGAGATCATCGACTTCACCGACCTGCTGGACGAGCCGTTCCTCGCCCTGCCCGACAGCGCCGGGCCGCTGCGGGACTACTGGCTCGCCACC
Source organism: Streptomyces sp. NPDC020845 (assembly GCF_044334165.1). Taxonomy (NCBI): domain Bacteria; kingdom Bacillati; phylum Actinomycetota; class Actinomycetes; order Kitasatosporales; family Streptomycetaceae; genus Streptomyces; species Streptomyces sp. NPDC020845. The sequence goes on from NZ_JBIRSJ010000009.1 coordinate 318,524, forward strand.
GACGCCCGCGGCGGGAAGCCGGCCCGCATCGGCGCGGAGGTGGCAAGCACTGAGGAGACGTACGAGGCACTTGTCGCGGGTCTCGGAGTGGTCCTGCTGGCGGCCGGGAACACCCCGCTGATCACCCTCGGCGGAGTCGTCACCCGTGTGGTGCGGGGCATCTCGCCCAGCCGCTTCGCCCTGGCCTGGCGCGCCGACGACCGCCGCCCGCTGGTGCGGGAGTATGTGCGCGCGTGTGAACTGGCGACCGGGACAACGGACTGATGCGGGGCGCACGCGGCTACGAGGCCAACTCCCGCTCCAGCGGCGTACGGAACCGGGGGGTGACCCGGACCTCCCCCAGCCATCCGCTCAGCCGCGCCGCCTCCGCCGCCACGGCGGCCGTCGCCTCCCGGCCCATGTCGGTGAGCGCGCGCCAGACCACCTCGCCGTTCGCGCGCTGGGCCCAGCCGCCGACGACGCGGCCGTTCCACCACACGGTGGGGCCGATGTTGCCGCTGCCGTCGAAGAGCGGCTTCACATGGTCGGGGTCGAGGTACCAGCCGCGGGCCTGCCAGCCCATGGCGGTCGGGTCGAGTCCGGGCAGCAGCGCGGCCCAGGGCTCGCCGTCCGCCACCGGTTCGCCGTCCCCGGGCACATCTCCTGGCACCACGTACCCCGGCCCCTCCGCCAGCGCCACGCCCTGCGCGCCGATGTCGGCCAGCGCCCGCCGGGTGTCGGTCACCGTCCACCCAGTCCACCACTTCAGATCGGCCTCGGTCGCCGGACCGTACGCGGCCAGCCAGCGGCGGGCCAGTTCGGCCTTCGCCTCGCGGACGGGCAGGTCGGGGAGCGGCGGGACCAGGGCCCAGGGGTAGAGGCTGCTGGTCCAGGAGCCGCGTGGGCGGCAGCGGCGCAGATGGCCGTCGGAGGCGAGCAGGCGCAGCAGCCGGCTGCCGACGGTCTGCCGGGCCGCGTACGGCTTGCCGGGCGCCATCACGATCCGCTCCCGCAGCGCGGGCACGTCCTCGGCCACCTCGGCGGTCGTCGCCTCGCCCCGTTCGGCCACGGCCGCCAGTACGGCCTTCTCCACCTCGGCCAGTCGCGCCTCGTCCCAGTGCTCCTCGGCGCGTTCCCGCAGATGCTTCAGCAGTGTGGCCCGCTCCCGGGCCGCGATGGCCCGTGCGGTGGACGAGCCGACGACCGGCGCGAGTTCGGTCGTGACGGCGAAGATCGTGCGCCGCATGCTCAACAGCTTGACCAGCGAGACGTCCTCGTACAGCGCCCGCTCCACCTCCCCGGCCGCCGGCTCCCGCAGCCGCGCGCACGCGGACAGATACACGGTGGCCGGATCGGTCGCATGCAGCCCGACGACCGCGTCCGCCACGGCCTCGACGCGTGCCGCCCGGGCGGACGGGGCCAGCAGATGCCGCCGCCCGAGGCGGGCGCGGCGCTGGGCGGGGGTGATACGGGGGAGGTGGTCGCTCATGGGGACTGACCGTAGGGGCCATACCTGTCATCTCCTGGCAGGTATGGCCCCCAAGGCGACAACGGGGCGGCGTACGCCGACGTGGTGTCGGTGTACGCCGCCCTCGGGTGGGACGAGCTGCGGGAGGAAGTCCGCGCTCATGTCGTTACTTCGGGTCGCGGTTGAACACCGCCTTCGACCAGCGGTAGCCGAGCGCCGCCAGGCCCAGGCACCAGCCGATGCTGATCCACCAGTTGTTGCCGATGTCGGTGCCGAGGAGCAGTCCGCGGATGGTCTCGATGGTCGGGGTGAAGGGCTGGTACTCGGCGATGGGCTGGAACCAGCCGGGCATGGCGTCGACCGGGACGAAGGTGCTGGAGATGAGCGGGAGGAAGATCAGCGGCATGGCGTTGTTGCTGGCGGCCTCGGCGCTGGGGCTGACCATGCCCATGCCGACGGCGATCCAGGTGAGTGCCAGGGCGAACAGCGCGAGCAGCCCGAACGCGGCCAGCCACTCCAGGGCCGTGGCATCCGTGGAGCGGAAGCCGATGGCCACGCCGACGGCGCCGACGAGAACCACGCTGATGATCGCCTGCAGCACGCTGCCGATGACGTGTCCGATGAGCACGGAGCCGCGGTGGATGGCCATGGTGCGGAAGCGGGCGATGATGCCTTCGGTCATGTCGTTGGAGACGGACACCGCGGTGCCGATGGTGGTGCTGCCGATGGTCATCAGCAGCAGGCCGGGGACGAGGTAGGCGATGTATTGGGAGCGGTCGGCGGCGCCGCCGATGCCCGCGCTCATGGTGTCGCCGAAGATGTAGACGAACAGCAACAGCAGCATGATCGGCGTCAGCAGCAGGTTCAGGGTCAGCGACGGGTAGCGCCGGGCGTGCAGGAGGTTGCGGCGCAGCATCGTGGCGGAGTCGCGTACGGCGAGGGACAGCGAACTCATCGGACAGTCTCCTTGGGCTGAGTGGGCTGAGTGGGCTGAGTGGGCTGGTTGGGCTGGTTGGTGCTGGTGAGGGCGAAGAAGACGTCGTCGAGGTCGGGGGTGTGGACGGTGAGTTCATCGGCTTCGATGCCGGCGGTGTCGAGCCGGTCAAGGACGGAGCGCAGTTCGCGCTGGCTGCCGTCGCTGGGGATCTGCAGCGACAGCGCCTCGTCGTCCCGGGTGACCTCCCGCAGCGCGAGAGCAGCGGACTGGTAGGCGGTCGGGTCGGTGAAGCGGAGTCGTATGTGCCCGCCGGGGATGAGGCGTTTGAGTTCGTCCGCGGTGCCCTCGGCGGCGATCTTGCCGTCGTTCAGTACCGCGATGCGGTCGGCGAGTTCGTCGGCTTCCTCCAGATACTGGGTGGTGAGGAAGACGGTGACGCCGCCGGTGACGAGTTCGCGGATGATCTGCCACATGTTGTGCCGGGAGCGTGGGTCGAGGCCGGTGGTGGGTTCGTCGAGGAAGATGATGCGCGGGTCGCCGACCAGGGTCATGGCGATGTCCAGGCGGCGTTTCATGCCGCCGGAGTAGGTGGAGGCGGGCTTCTTCGCGGCCTCGGTGAGGTCGAAGCGCTCCAGCAACTCGGCCGTGACCTGCCGTCCTTCGCGTTTGGAGAGGTGGTGCAGGTCTGCCATGAGGAGCATGTTCTCCTCGCCGGTGATCAGGCCGTCGACGGCGGAGAACTGCCCGGTGACCCCGATCGCGGCCCGCACGGCCTGCGGGTCGGCGGCGAGGTCGTGGCCGCCGACGCGGATCTGGCCACTGGCGGGGTCGGGGGAGATGAGGGTGGACAGGATCTTCACGGCGGTGGTCTTGCCGGCGCCGTTCGGGCCGAGCAGCGCGAACACCGAGCCGGGCGGGACGGCCAGGTCGACGCCGTCGAGGACGGTCTTGTCGCCGTAGGACTTGCGCAGCCCGTTCGCCGCGATGGCCAAGTCGGTCATGAGGGGGTGCTCCTTTTGGCGGGCTGCGGGTTTTACAGGCTTCGGGCGGTGATGTCGCCGTGCGAGGTGGTGGCGCGGATGTCGAGTCCGGCGGTGCCATCGTTCTTGAGGGCGTTGCTGATGCGGCCGTAGGCGGTGTCGGCGTCCAGGGCGGCCGAGACGCCGGTGGCTGCGCCGACCGTGATGTCGCCGGACTGGGTGCGGAGCACGACCGTGCCGCGCACGGCCTCGGTGATCTGGATGTCGCCCCGTGCGGTGCTGATCTCCGCGGGGCCGTTCAGTCGGCCGATCTCTACATCGCCGTCGGTCGCGGTAAGGCGGACGCTCGCGGCCTCGTCGATCTTGATCTGGCGGTACGCGCCTTCGAAGGCGATGTCGCCGAGGCGGCCGACGCCGCGGAGCTCGGAACTGGCGGTCTTGGCCTCGATACGGGAGCCGGCGGGCAGCTTGACGGTGACCTCCAGGGATCCGGAGTGGGCGAAGAGCTGGTTCTTGGGCTCGGGGGTGTGGATCCGCAGGACGCCGTCGGCGTAGGTGACGGTGGTCTGCTCGGCGGTCTGGACGTCGCGGCTCTTGGCGGGGTTGGCGGGCAGGACCTCGACGGTGGTGTCGGCGCGGTCCGCGGCGATGAACTGGATGCGTCCGGCGGGGATGTCCAGGACGGCGGAGACCGGGGCGGGGGTGTCGAACTTCTGCATCGTGCTCTCCTGAGCTCGTTCCTCGTTTCTGACACCGGAAACGCTACGTTGCTTTCCAGATGCTGGCAACGTATTCGTTGCTCATGTCGAGCATTTATGCAGGTGGAGGCGGTAAAACTGTTGCAACGGCCTCGAAGATAACGCAACGACGATTGCCTCGATCATTGCAATGGGTAGGAAATGAACGCTACGGTGGGGGGACCAGGGACCACCGTGAAGGATCACCAAGGAGATCGCGATGCCAGGAGGCAGGCTCACCCAGCAGGAACGCCAGCAGATCGCGCTGGGGCTGGCCGACAGCCTCCCCTACGCCGAGATCGCCCGACGCCTCGAACGTCCGACCTCGACGGTCACACGTGAGGTGATGCGCAACGGCGGCCCCACCGCCTACCGCGCCGACCTGGCTCACCGCGCCACCGAGCGCCGCGCTCACCGGCGCAGGCCCGCGTCCTCCCGAGGGGCGGAGCCGGTCCCTCAGCCGCACGGCCGCGACGCCGAGGCCGTGCGCGAGTACGAGGAGTTGCTCACCACCGTCCTCATGCAGTCCGGCCTGCCCAAGATGATGGCCCGAGTGATGGCCTGCCTCTACACCACCGACGCGGGCAGCCTCACGGCGTCCGAACTCGCCCAGCGCCTCCAGGTCAGCCCGCCGTCCATCTCCAAAGCGATCGCGTTCCTCGAGGGCCTGGAGCTCGTCCGCCGGGAACGCGACGAGCGCCGCCGCGAGCGCTACATCGTCGACAACGACCTCTGGTACCAGTCGATGATCCGCAGCGCCCGGGACAACGACCGGTTCGTCGAGGTCGCGCGGCAGGGCGTCGGCATCCTCGGCTCCGGCACCCCGGCCGCCGCCCGCCTCGAGAGCGCCGCCCGCTTCCTCGACTTCGTCTCCGAGAGCCTCATCCGCGCCGCGGAGCAGGCCCGCGAAGTCCTCTACACCAAAGCCGAAACGACCTCAGGCGACACCGCCGAGCCACGTTCGGATCGCTGATGGACGGGCCGTCTTGCCCGGCGAGCGGAGCGGGGGTGTACCGCTACGAGGCCAACTCCCGCCCCATGGTTCAGCGGACGTGCGGTGTCGCGGCGGCGATGAAGTCGCGGACGCCCTGCCGGGTCCGCTCGCGGATGTCGTCGAGTTGGGCGGGGTCCTCCGCCTTGTGCAACTCGGTCACGTAGCTCATCAACCGCTCGGCGAGTTCCACGAGCGCGGGGTCGTCCGAGACCATCTGCGCGCGGAACATCGCCTCCTGCGCCGCGTAACGCATCTCGTAGACGTGCTCCCGCAGTTCCGGGGTGTCCTCGTCGGGTCGGTTCTCGTGGGTGACGAACCACCGGTGGATCAGCACCCGGCGGTAGTTGAGCAGCGCCCCCGCGTATGCGCAGTACGCGTCGATCCGCTCCTGCCGCAGCTTCTCCGCCCGGGCGAAGTGCTCGCCGCGTTCGGTGGTCCGCCGCTGGAAGACATAGGTGACGCCGGAACCCAACACCGTGCCGAGCACGGCTATGAAACTCGCCAGAACTGCCTCCATGGGGGAAGTTGACCACAGCGCGGGGGGCGTCGCCGGGGTCGGGGGCGGAGGGCGTCGGGGGAGTGCGGCAAGATGAGGGGCATGGGTAGCTTCGGGGGAAGTGATCGCTTGCTGGCCGGGCGCTATCAGCTGGTGTCACGGCTGGGGCGCGGCGGCATGGGTACGGTGTGGCGGGCCGTCGACACGTTGCTGGGCCGCGACGTGGCGGTCAAGGAGCTGCACTTCGACGAGGAGCTGGACGGGATGTCGGCCCTCGACGTCCAGCAGCAGCATGAGCGCACGCTGCGCGAGGCCCGGACCGTGGCGCAGATCAAGCATCCGAATGTGATCGTCCTGCACGATGTCGTGGAGGAGGACGGACGCCCTTGGATCGTCATGGAGTTGGTCGACGGCAGCTCGCTCGCCGACCAGTTGGCCGCCGAGGGGGCGGTCGGGCCGCGTGAGGCGGCGCGGGTCGGGGTCGCACTGGTGGACGCGTTGCGGGTGGCGCATGCGCGCGGGGTGCTGCACCGGGACATCAAGCCCGCCAATGTGCTGGTGGAGGCGGGCACCCGGCGGGTGGTGCTGACGGACTTCGGGATCGCGCAGGTGACGGGGAGCACGACGATCACCGAGACCGGGACGTTCGTGGGCTCGCCCGAATACACCGCGCCGGAGCGGATGTCGGGGCGCCGCACCGGTCCGGAGTCGGACCTGTGGTCGCTGGGTGTGCTGCTGTGCACGCTGGTCAGCGGCGAGTCCCCGTTCCGTCGTGACTCGTTGGGCGGTGTGCTGCACGCGGTCGTGTTCGACGAGATACGGGCGCCCGAGGCCGCCGGGGCCCTGGCCCCGGTCATCGAGGGGCTGTTGCAGCGCGACCCCGACGTGCGGCTGACCGGGGACGCGGCGGCGCGGATGCTGCGGATGTGCCTGGCGCCGGGGGACACCCCCGAGATCCCCCTGGAGTACACGCCGACGCAGCCCGCCGTGCCGGTGCCGACCGGCCACCCGCCCGGCCATGCGCCCGGGTACGGGACTGCCGGGGGTGGGGCGGCGGGGTATGGGCCTGCCGGGTACGGGGGTGCCGGGTACGGGGGCGCCACCCCGGCGGCGGCCCCGGCGGCTCCGGAGCCCCCCACCCCCGTCGCGCCCGCCCCGCTCGGCCGGGGCCCCCGCCGCCGTAAGGCGCTGATGGCGGCCGTCGCGGTGGTCGCGCTGGCCGGCCTCGGCGCCGGGGTCGCGGCGCTGGCGCTCGACCGGAAGGACGGAGACGCCGCGGACGAGGGCCGAAGCGGGGACAGGAACACGGCCACCGCCCCGACGGACCCCGGCAAGAAGCCGTCGCCGTCGGGCAAGCAGTCGCCGACGTCCTCGAAGGCCGCCGTCCCGGACGGCTATGAGCTGGTGGACGACCCGGCCGGTTTCACGATCGCCGTACCCAAGGGGTACTCCCGCGACGTCAAGCCCCCGCGCGTCTACTACAACTCGCCCGGCATGGAGTTCCGGATCGGGATCCACATCCAGGAGCAGGACCCCAAGGGCCCGCTGCAGCTGAGCCGGGAGGCGGACGCCAGGGGATCGGAGGACTACCCGGGCTACCGCGGCGGCCAGGTCATCGAGACGGACCGCAAGGGGCAGCCCGCCGCCCTATGGGCCTTCATCTGGAACGGCTCGGCCGACGACGGCGGCTCGCGTCAGACCTATGACCTGACCTGGAACGAGGCGGGCAAGATGTACGACGTATGGGTGTCCGCGCCGGTTGGGAAGAAATCCGAGGGAAAGCAGCATTTCGACACGGCTGTTAACACTTTCTCCCGGCCCTCCGACCAGAACTGAACAGCAGCGCAACGGCTTTGTCACGAGCGGTCACAGCCGTCCCGGGGCCGGTGGCGGGCCGCGTGTCCGAGAAGGTAATGATGGAGCCATGACGAACGACGGGGGACGGGCGAACGAGCCCACCAGCTACGAGCTGCGGCCGCCGCAGGCTCCGGCCACGCCGGCGCCGCCTCCAACCGAGCCGGTGCCGTCCCAGGAGCCGCCCCGCGACGCAGCTCAGGAGCCGCCGGGGCTGCCTGCGCAGGGCGCTCGGCAGGGCGCCCAGGACCGGCCGCGCAGCCCGTACCAGCCGACACAGCTCGACGGCCGGGCCGCCTCCGGGCAGCCGTCTTCCGAGCCGTCCTCTGAACGGCCTCCCGCCGGGCAGCCCGCCTCCGTGCCGTCCACCCCCGCGCGGCCCGCCACTGGGCAGCCCGACCCCCGTACGTCGCCGCCCGCGCCCGCCGCCCAGGACCCCGGCATCGGCCGTGTCATCGGCGGCCGTTACCGCCTCGTCTCGCGTCTGGGACACGGCGGCATGGGCACGGTCTGGAAGGCGCACGACCAGGTCGTCGACCGCGATGTCGCGGTCAAGGAGCCGCGGGTGCCCGAGACCCTGCCGGAGGCTGAGCGGCAGAAGGTCTACCAGCGGATGCAGCGCGAGGCGCGCGCCGCGGCCCGGATCGACCACCCCTCGGTCGTCTCCGTGTACGACGTGGCCGTCGAGGACGGCCGGCCCTGGCTGGTGATGGAGCTGGTGCGCGGCGACTCGCTCGCCGACCGGCTGGCCGAGGGCACGCTGGACCCGCGCGAGGCGGCCCGTATCGGCGTCGCCGTGCTGGGCGCGCTGACGGCCGCCCACGAGGCCGGGGTGCTGCACCGCGACGTCAAACCGGACAACGTGCTGCTCGGCCGGAACGACCGGGTGGTGCTGACCGACTTCGGCATCGCGCAGGTCGAGGGCGAGCAGGGGCTGACGGAGACCGGCGCGTTCGTCGGCTCCCCCGAGTTCATCGCGCCCGAGCGGGTGCTGGGCCAGCGGCCCGGGCCCGAATCGGACCTCTGGTCGCTGGGCGTCGTGCTGTACGCGGCGGTCGAGGGCATGTCCCCGTTCCGCCGCTCGCACGCCCCCGCGACCCTTCAGGCCATCCTCTCCGCCGAGCCGCAGACGCCCGCCCGCGGCTCGGGCGCGCTCGGCACGCTGATCATGCAGTTGCTGCGCAAGGACGCGGCGGCGCGGCCGTCGGCGGCCGAGGCGCGGCAGGCGCTCGAGGAGGTGGTGCGGCCTCCGCAGCCGGCGCCGACGGTGCTGGCGACCCGCCTGTACGGCCAGGTCGGGGCCGGGGCCGGGGCCGGGGCCGGGATCGGGGCCGGGATCGGGGCCGGCGCCGGGGAAGGCGCCGGGGAAGGCGCCGGGGAGGCGCAGCGCGGGGGCAGCCGCTTCGTACCGCCCATCCTGCACAAGAACCGCAAGGCGCAGCTGGGCCTGGGCGGTGTGGTGCTGCTGGTGGCCGCCGCGCTGGCGCTGGTGCTGCTGAAGCCGTTCGCGAGCGAGGGCAGCGGCCTCCCGTCCGGGTGGACGGTCCGGGACGAGCGCGAGGTGGTCGACGCGTCGCTGGCCGTACCCGAGGACTACAAGCGGGTGCTGGACGACAGCGACGAGGACAACCAGTCCGTCACCTTCAAGGACCCCAGTGGGGTCTTCACCATCTATTTCCTCCGGGCGGTCAAGGACGGCGAGGACGACGTCACCGGGCTCAAGGACGCGGTCGAGAAGACGATCGCGAAGCGCGAGAGCGATACCCAGTACGACTACGCGGACGCCCACAGCAAGCCGGAGAAATCCTCCCAGCAGGGCCAGCCGGCGGAGGACGTGAACACCACCTACCGCCCCTACTCCAGCAACCGCGACGACTACATCCCCTATCTCGAGCGCACCCACATCTATGTCAACTCCGACAAGACGGAGTGGAGGCTGAGCGTGACCATGCCCGCCAAGGGGGAGGCCCGTAAGACTGGGGACAAGCTCTACCAGGAAGTCGTGAAGCACCTGGAGATCCAGGACCTCAAGACAGCCGCGAAATAGAGTTACCGTCGGGTAGTCAAACCGGCCGGGGCGGGCCTACCCTCGCCCCCATGACGGACTCGCAGGACAGCGCACAGCCCACGCAGAACGCCCCACAGGACGTCGCACCCGACGCCGGACAGGCGGCCGCAGCTGCCCCCGCCGACGGCAACCCGGTCGCCCCCGCCGGCGCCCGTACCGCCGCCCATGTCGTAACCCCCGAGCTGATCGCCCGGCTCGCGCGCGGCGTGGTGGGCAGTGGCAGCACCACCAGCCACACCCCCTTCACCGGGGAGGTCCTGGCCGAACTGCCCGAGTCCACCCCCGAGGACGTCGCCGAGGCGTACGAGCGGGCGCGCAAGGCGCAGCTGGCCTGGGCCCGTACCCCCGTGCGTCGGCGCGCCGCCGTGCTGCTGCGCTTCCACGACCTGCTCGTCCGCCGTCAGTCCGAGGTGCTCGACCTGATCCAGGTGGAGACGGGCAAGACCCGGCTGCACGCCCACGAGGAGGTGCAGGAGGTCTGCCTCACCGCCCGCCACTACGGGCGCAAAGCCCCCGGCTACCTGGGCGCCCGCCGCCACACCGGCGCCGTTCCCGTCCTCACCAAGGTCACCGAGCTGCGCCAGGCCAAGGGCGTCATAGGCCTGATATCCCCCTGGAACTACCCCCTCTCCCTCTCCGTCGGCGACTCGCTCCCCGCCTTCGCCGCGGGCAACGCCCTGGTGATGAAGCCGGACACCGAGACTGCGCTGACCGCCCTGTGGGCCCGTGAGCTGCTGATCGAGGCCGGGCTGCCCGAGGGCGTATGGCAGATCGTGCTCGGCGAGGGTCCGGTCGTCGGCCCCGCCGTCGTCCAGCACGCCGACTACGTCTCCTTCACCGGTTCCACCCGCACCGGCCGCGAGGTCGCCCAGCGCGCGGCGGCCCGGCTGGTCGGCTGCTCCCTGGAACTGGGCGGCAAGAACGCCATGCTGGTGCTGCGGGACGCCGACCTCGACAAGGCCGCCGAGGGCTCGGTGCGCGCCTGCTTCTCCTCCGCCGGGCAGCTGTGCGAGTCCATCGAGCGCCTTTACGTCCATACGTCGATCGCCGACGCCTTCCTGGAGCGGTTCGTCGCCCGGACGAAGGCGATGCGCCTGGGCACGGCCCTCGCGTACGGGGCCGAGATGGGCTCGATGGCGGGCGAGCGCCAGCTGGCGACCGTCGTACGCCATGTCGACGAGGCCAGGGAGAAGGGCGCGAAGGTGCTCACCGGCGGCCGCGCCCGCCCCGACATCGGCCCGTACTTCTACGAGCCGACCATCCTCGACGGCGTCGAACCGCCGATGGCGGTGTGCGCGGAGGAAACGTTTGGCCCGGTCGTCTCCATCTACCGCTTCACCGACGAGGACGAGGCGGTCGAGCGCGCCAACGCCACCCCGTACGGCCTCAACGCCAGCGTCTGGACGAAGGACGGGCGGCGCGGCCGAGCGGTCGCCGCCCGGCTGCAGGCCGGCACGGTCAACGTCAACGAGGGCTACGGCGCGGCATACGGCAGCGTCCGGGCGCCGCTGGGCGGGATGGGCGACTCCGGCCTCGGGCGCCGTCACGGCTCGGAGGGGATCCTCAAGTTCACCGAGGCGCAGACGGTCGCGCACCAGCGGCTGCTGCCGCTCGGGCCCGCCTTCGGGATGACGGACGAGAAGTACGCGGCGTTCATGACCCGCAGCCTGCGCGCGATGAAGGCGCTGCGCCTGCGCTGAGCGGCGCGCGGCGGAGGGAGCGGGAGGTACTGCTGTGAACGATGCGTACGACGCTGTGGACAACGACCCGTACGACGACGTGCGCGAGGACGCGTCCGACGACGTGCGCGAGGACGCGTACGACGATGCGTCCGACGACGTGCGCGAGGACGCGTACGACGATGCGTACGACGATGCGTACGACTACGACGTGATCGTCGTCGGCTCGGGCTTCGGCGGCTCGGTGACGGCCCTGCGCCTGACCGAGAAGGGGTACCGCGTCGGGGTCCTGGAGGCGGGCCGCCGCTTCACCCCCGAGACCCTGCCCAAGAACTCCTGGCACCTCCGCGACTATCTGTGGGCCCCCGCCCTCGGCTGCTACGGCATCCAGCGCATCCACGTCCTGGGCAAGGTCATGGTGCTGGCGGGCGCCGGGGTCGGGGGCGGCTCGCTCAACTACGCCAACACCCTCTACGTACCGCCCGAGCCCTTCTTCCGGGACCCGCAGTGGGGCGCCATCACCGACTGGCGGGCGGAGCTCGCCCCGTACTACGACCAGGCGCGGCGGATGCTCGGGGCGCGCCTGAACAAGACCATGACCCCCTCCGACGAGCATCTGAAAGCCGCCGCCGAGCGGATGGGGGTGGGCGAGAGCTTCCATATGGCGCCGGTGGGGGTCTTCTTCGGGGACGGCGACGACGCGGACGGCACGACCACGGCGGCGCCGGGGGAGCGCGTCCCCGACCCGTACTTCGGCGGCGCCGGCCCCTCCCGCCGGGCCTGCACCGAATGCGGCGAGTGCATGACCGGCTGCCGCCACGGCGCGAAGAACACCCTCAACGAGAACTACCTCCACCTCGCCGAGCGGGCCGGCGCCGTCGTCCACCCCATGACCACCGTCGTGGCCATCAGCGAGGACCGGCGCGGCGGCTACCGGGTCACCACCGTCCCCACCGACCGCCGCCGCAAGGGCCCGCCGCGCGCGCTGCGCGCCCGCCAGGTCGTACTGGCCGCCGGGACGTACGGCACCCAGACGCTGCTGCACACCATGCGGGACAAGGGCCTGCTGCCCCGGATCTCCGACCGGCTCGGCATGCTCACCCGCACCAACTCCGAGGCCCTGGTCGGCGCGCAGACCTCGGACCGCCGCTACCGCAAGGTCCACCCGGCGCGGGAGCGGGCCGACTTCACCCGTGGCGTGGCGATCACCTCCTCCATCCACCCCGACGACACCACCCACATCGAACCCGTCCGCTACGGCAAGGGCTCCAACGCGATGGGGCTGCTGTCCGTCCTGCAGATCCCCGACGGCGGCCGACTGCCGCGCTGGCTGCGGTTCCTGGGGGCCAACCTCCGGCATCCGACGCTCGCGATGCGCTCGATGTCCAACCGCCGCTGGTCGGAGCGCACCATCATCGGCCTGGTCATGCAGACCCACGACAACTCGCTCACCACCTACCGCAAGCCGAAGGGCCTCGGAAAGGGTCTGCTCACCGCCCGGCAGGGGCACGGTGAACCCAACCCGGACCACATCCCCGAGGGGGCCGAAGCCGCCCGCCACCTCGCCGAGTCCATCAACGGCTTCCCGGGCAGCAACGTCGGCGAACTGATGGGCACTCCGCTCACCGCCCACTTCCTCGGCGGCTGCCCCATCGGCACGGACCCCGACCACGGCGTGATCGACCCGTACCACCGGCTGTACGGGCACCCGGGCATCCACGTCGTGGACGGCGCGGCGGTCACCGCGAACCTGGGCGTCAACCCGTCCCTGACCATCACGGCCCAGGCGGAGCGCGCCATGTCCCTCTGGCCCAACAAGGGCACCCCCGACCCACGCCCACCCCAGGGCGCCCCGTACGAGCGCCTGTCCCCGGTCGCGCCCACAGCCCCTGCCGTCCCCGAGGACGCCTTCGGCGCCCTGAAGCTCCCCCTGCTCCCGGTCCCGAAGGTGCCGCCGGCCGCCGACTAGGCGCACCGGCGGCGGGCCGGCCGGGGGCGGCTTCGCCGTGTCCCATCCCGGCGCCGGGGAACAACGGAACAGCGGTTGGCGCTAAGCGATTGATCTTGCTGGTTACTCGGCCTCGGTGGGCTGGAGGACCTGGTCTTGGAGGCGCTGTCGGAGGTCGGCTTCCTCCAGAGTGAGCGGATCGTCCGGGCGCCGGATGCGTACTCGGCGGGGGCGCGGGATGCCGTCGACGTCCTGGAGGTCGGCGAAGTCGGCGTGCGCCGCCTCGACGGCCTCGGGGTACGCCTCCTTCTTCTCGTGCTCGGCGAGCGCGCGGTAGATGCTGGCGACGCTGGGGGCCTGGCCCTTGCGCTTGCCGGTGGGGATGATCAGGTCGGGCCGGATCTGTTCGACTCAACCGGCTCGGGTCTCGTTTCCGTGGTGGCGCGGGTGATGAGCGGCATGGTGGTGACCGCGGCACCCGTGCCGAATACCAGCCAGTTCAGGTGGCCGTGGCCGCTGCGGCGCAGCAGGCCGTCTCAGCTGTCATGCCGCCGCCGGCTGGAAGAAGACCGTTTGCCTGACCCTTCTCGGCGGTCGCTGACGGATAAGGGGTGGCCCGGCCATGTGGCCGGGCCACCCCTTGGGGGCATGCAGTTGTCAGGCGGGCTGTGCGGCGGGCGCCGGGGCGGTGGCCTGGTGAGCCTTACTGGTCTCCCGGAGGGTCAGCAGGCCGGTGATCGCGATCAGCGCCGAGGTCAGGCCGTGGATGCCGAACGCGGCGGCGAGGGGGCCGTGGTGGGCCAAGACGTTGATCATGTCGCCGAACGGGGCGACGGCCTCCATCAGCAGGACCCAGCCCAGGGCGCGGCGGTGGCCCGTCAGCAGGAGGATGCCGATGACCAGGCCCATCGAGAATTCGCGGGTGCCCTTCATGATGAGGAAGCCGTCGCCGTTGCCGGCGGGCCAGGTCGGCAGGCCAACGCCTTGAGTGGACGCCTCCGGGGCCAGGATGAAGGACAACCCGAGGTAGAGGACGAACAGGGCGCAGACGGTGGCCAGGACGGTGTTGACGTTCTTCAGCGACATGGTTCTTCTCCTTTGACGTTCAGCCTGGGGTGGGGCGGGGGTTCAGCGGCGGATGCGGCGGGCATAGCGGGGGCGGTCGATGACGTGCCAGATGACGCGGACCGGCGCGGGTGGGGGCAAGATCGCCTTACTCGGTCTCTGACCGCGCCGGCCTGCCGGTTCGTCTTCGCCGATGCCGGTTTTGCCGCGATCCCGCCACCACCAGTGAAGCCGTGATCCGCTGGGCCGCCATCGGCCTCACGGCCCGGCGCCGCCCGGGGTGAGGATTTCCATGAGATGTCCGTCGGGGTCGCGGAAGTAGGCGCCCCTGCGGCCCATGGTGTGCTTACTGCGATAGATCTGCCCGATCTCTTGGCATGCGGGATCGCCGTAGTGGGTGATTCCGCCGTGCTGGATGCGGGCGAGGGCGGCGTCGAACTCCTGCTCGCTGACCATGAACGCGTAGTGGTGTGGCTCGAAGTCGTCCAGCTGGTCGTAGTCCAGGCTGACCTGGTTGGCCAGCGTGACCGGCGTGAAGTGTGCCACCGGCGGATCGACACTCAGGCCGAGGATGTCGGCCAGGAACTGCGCCGAGGCTTGCGGGTCACGGGCGGGGACGATGGTGTGATTCAGTTCCACGGGCATGGTGACTCCTCTCCAGGGACGGGGCTACGCGTGGTGGGGCGCAAGGCGCGGCCGGCTTCGGGCTCGGCCGTGGCGACTCGGCATGGTGCATGGATGCGTGACTGCCGGGGGGAGGGCAGGGCGTCTCCGGCTGCCCTCTCTGGCTGCAGCTGCCGTGTCATACGTCGATCTGCTCGAAGATGTGCGGGTACGACACGATGTCGTCGGGGAACTCGGCCGCCATGCGCTGGAACTCCGGGCTGCCGAACGCCGTGGCGAGCGCCTCGGTCGACTCCCAGACCGCGACGTTCATCAGAAGCTGGCTGTCCGCCGTTCCCTTGTGCATCTGCAGGGAGATGAATCCCGGCTGAGCCTTCATGAACTCCGCCTGCCTCCGAAAGAGGGACAGGAACGCTTCAGTCCTCTCCTTCGGGACGACGAAGGTGTTGGCCAGGACGATGGGTCCGGTCTTCTCCTTGAACTGCGCGACCATCGGCGTATTCGGGTCGAGACTCTGCAGCTTGGCCATTTTCGGTACTTCCTCTCGCTGTCGGTTGCCCCGCGGCACTGAGGCCGGCCACCGCCGTACTGGGTCCGGCGACGCTCACGACGCTCGCTATCTGTGGCACGAGGGGATCTGACGGTCACTCAAGGGCATCGCTGGTGACGCCAAGGCCTCCAGTGACTGCGATCTTGCCAACGCTTGTTGGTCAACGCCGTTGGCCAACGTTGTTGGCAAACGTAGAGCCGCAGCTCTGGACTGTCAACACCTGTTGGTCTACGTTGTTGGCATGACCGGCACCACGGAGAACCAGCAGGCCGCACGGCGTTCCGACGCCACCCGCGCCGCGATCCTCGCCGCGGCCCGCGAGCGGTTCGTGGCGGACGGCTACGAGAAGGCGACCATCCGGGCCATCGCGCGCGACGCGAAGATCGACCCGTCGATGGTGATGCGCTACTACGGCAACAAGGCGGGCCTGTTCGCGGCGGCCGTCGCGATCGATCCCGGGTTGCCGGGCCTGTCCCTCGAACCGCGCGAGGAGATCGGCCGTACGCTGGTGCGCCACTTCCTCACCCTGTGGGAGGAGAACGGGGAGCTCACCGCGCTGATGCGGGTCGGCGCCACCGACCCGGCCGCCGCCGATCGCATGCAGAGCGTGCTGCGCGAGCAGATGATCCCGCTGGCCCGCCGACTGGGCCACGAGCCGGAGCAGGCGCAGGCGCGGGCTGCACTGTGCGTCTCGACCGTGCTGGGGCTCGCGCTGACGCGCTACGTGCTGCGGTTCCCGGCGAGCGTGGCGCTCGGCCGCGAGGAGATCGTGGACTGGCTCGGACCCACGGTCCAGCGGTATCTCACCGCACCCACGCCCTGAAGAACGCGTCCAGGCACCCACCGCGACCTCGGTCACGGCGGATGCCCTCAAAGGGAAGACCGAAAGGATCAGCCCTGCTTCTGCGGCTTGCGGGACTTGCCGCCGAGCATCATGAGGCCGGCGGGCACGCAGCCGGAGGTCCACACGGCGCAGCCGCAGATCGCCGGGCCCCGTACCTCAGACGGGCATCCGCCCCGGAAGCTGCGATGCTCACTGATCACGCCCCGGTACGCGCCCTGACGTCGCGTCATTCGCCGGTGCCCTCGTCGTCCTCGTCGAGGTGGGCGGTCGCCGGGTCACGCAGTGGGCGCAGGCCCTCGCGTGGCGGGCGGCGAAGCTGTATCGGCCCAGGCAGTTGAGGTTGGCGTGCTTCAGCGGGGAGACCCGGGCCACGTCCTCGTTGAGGACGTCATGCAGCGCCACCGGCCCCTCGGCGTTCGTCCACGCCCTGCCGTGCGGGAACGTACGGAACGACCGGCCCCACTCAGGGTCTTCGTACTGGTGGTAGCCGTAGGCGTCGCGGATCTCCCACGCGTGCTCGTACGCCGTCTTCAACCGCTCCGTGTACTGCTTGATGCACGAGACGTCCTCGATGCCCAACTCCTGGCCGAGGTGCTCGATGACCGGCCATGGAACCGCGAGTGGATCCTCCAGGAACAGCCCGACGTAGCGCACCGTGCACATCTGGAGCGCGAACCCGAGCCGGTTCTGATCCCCACGCCGCTTGCCGATCAGCGCACGGTCGACGTCATCGAGGTAGCAGAACCTCTCCAGCTCGGGCCTCGTCGGCTCCTCGGCGAACTTCCCGTACGCCTCGGCCTGCTCGGCAGTCAGAAATTCCACCGGCACGGCCGGACCGTAGCCCCGCGTCGACCAGCTCTGCCGAGCTTCGCCGAACCTCGGCAGAGCCGTTGGACGCTGTGCTAAGCGGCAAGTTCAGCCCTTGGCGCCAACCGCTGTTCCATTGTTCCCCGGGGCCGCATCCGGCCTGTCTCAGTCGGCCTGTCTCATTTGGCGGCGGACTCGTCGAGCTCGGCGCGCCAGTCGGGTTCGACCGCCATCATGCGCGCGGTCTTCGACGGGTCGCGATCGACCATCTCGCCGAGCGCCTTGTCGACGCGCTCCAGCACCTCGTCCTCCAGCCGCACACCGGCCGCCGTGGCGTTCTCGGTCACCTGCTCGGGCCGTGAGGCACCGATGACGGTGGCCGAGATCCCCGGCTGGCGCAGCACCCAGGCGATCGCGAGCTGGGCCATGGACAACCCGGCGTCCTCGGCGACCGGACGCAGCCGCGCCACCCGCTCCAGCAGACCGCTGCCGAGCACCCGGCTGACGAACCTCGGGGCCCGGCCCGACGCGGTGGCCCGGGAGCCTTCCGGGGGAGCCTGGCCGGGGCGGTACTTACCGGTGAGCACGCCCTGCGCCAGCGGCTGGAAGGCCAGTTGGCCGATGCCTTCCCGCAGGCACAGCGGAAGGACTTCGGGCTCGATGACCCGCCACAGCATGCTGTACTGCGGCTGGTTCGACACGATCCGGCTGCGCAGCCCGAGCTCCCCGGCCATCCGCAGCGCGGCCTCGATCTGGGGCGCCGTCCACTCCGACACCCCGATGTAGAGCACCTTGCCCTGCCGCACCAGATCGTCGAAGGCGACAAGCGTCTCCTCCAGCGGTGTCCGCTCGTCGAACCGATGTGCCTGGTAGAGGTCGACGTAGTCCGTCCCCAGCCGGCGCAGCGAGGCATGGCAGGACTCCATGACGTGCTTACGGGACAGGCCGCGGTCGTTGGGGCCGTCCCCGGTCGGCAGGCAGACCTTGGTGGCGATCTCCACCGACGAGCGCCGCACCCCGCCAAGCGCCTCTCCGAGCAGCTCTTCCGCGGCGCCTTGGGCGTAGACGTCGGCGGTGTCGAAGGTCGTGACACCGCAGTCGAGCGCCGCCCGCACACACGCCAGGGCCGCGTCCCTGCCGACCGACTCCCCATGGGTCAGCCAGTTGCCGTACGTGATCTCGCTGACCATCAGGCCGCTGCGGCCGAGTTGACGATGTTCCATGGGGCCGACCCTAGACCCTGTCCGACGGACGTCCCCGTGTCACGCCCCTTCCCAGAACAGTGACGAACGCGGTCCACGCGGGGGCGCTGAATGTGAGCGCCGGGTGGTCGGGGTTCTTGCTGTCCCGGACGGGCACGAGGCCGGGGAAGCCGTCGGCGACCTCGATGCAGTTGCCGCCATCCGGGTTGCTGTAGCTGGACTTGCGCCACCGTGCGGCGCTCAGGTCCGGTCGAGCGGTTCGCATGTCGCGCGTCCTCCGTCATTCGCTGGATGAACGCCACGGACCCCCGTCGCGAAAGGGCTGAGTCCCGCAGCAGATCGTAGGACAGCCGGAGCTGTTCCACGCCGCCTGCGTCCTCGACCAGTTCGCCGGAGTGAGAGTCCTCCGTCTAGACCACAGCGGTCCCGTCGGACTGCCAGAGGAGAGTCAGCGACGTGCCGATCAGACCGTGTAGCCCACCGCTTGTACTTGTCGGGGAACGCGTCCTCCCGGGCCAGTTCCCACAGCATCATCAGCCGGTCTCCCGTGCCGTACACCTTGTCCAAGGCGGCGATGACCTCCGGTGACCCGATCCGCGCGCCGGTCTCCAGCTTGTGCAGATACGTACGGTCGTACGTCGTCTCCTCCGCCAACTGGCCCAGAGACTTGCCGGACTCCTGCCGCAGCCGCGTCTCCGCCGCCAGCATCCGCCGCGCCGATGGCCTCCGTCCGGAAATGTTCTTGCGTGCGGGCATCACAACCCCCTCGTGTTCCTTGCCTCCTTGGCAACATCCACCCTCTGTCGAGACTGGATCCCCACGGCCACTCTGGAGATACAAACCGCAACACCGAGTGACGAAAGGCCGGATGGCATGGCGCTCTACAACCCCTCCCACGGCTGGCGACTGGACCGCATTCCCGGCAAGCGGGTCCAGCGGATCGGCAACGACGCGGGCGAGGGACTGACGCTGCCCCTGTGGGTCGTCCGCAACGGCGAGCACCAGGGCGACGGCCAGCTGCGCCTCGGCCCGGCCGAGGCCGAGCAGCTGCACGCCGAGCTCTGCTACGTCCTCGGCGACTCCTGGAACACGGCGGGCGAGTTGCCCGTCTGCCGTGAGCGCGGGGCGGCCGCGGGGTGCGGTGGCCGTAACCGTTGTGGACATGGGACGGGGACACGCTGGACGCCACGGCGTGGCCCGTCCCGAACCACCAGGTCTCAGCCGGGCCGTTCCGCGATCCAGCGCGCGTGGCGCAAGGGGGCCAAGCGTTTGCGGTAGGTGGTGTGCAGCAGCGCCAGAACGGCGGAACTGGCCACCACGCAACCGAGGAAGCCGCCGACCATCACCCAGAGGGATGGGGCGTCCTGGTTGGCGTAGGCCAGGAGCGGCAGGAGCGGCACACCCAGGACGACGGGACAGACCAGCCAGCCGAAGGCATACGTCCGCAGGATCTCACCCGCCCGCAGGTGGGACTGGCCGTGCAGGGCATACCGCGTCGTGATCCGTGAGACCTCGTGGGTGACCTCCCCCTCCGTCAGGTAGTACCGCTGCCGCGGTATAACCGGCAGATAGATGAACATGAACCAGCGCGTGGCGAAGCACCGGCCGCTCTCGTCTGCCCGGGTGAACCCCTTCAGGCCGAACCCGATCCCGCTGAGACTCCCCAGGTGTTTCAACTCGCCCGACCGTATGGGCCACACGTCTTCGGTCATGCGCTGATTCTCGTCTCTTAGGCTGCTCGCGGATGGTGTCAAAACTCCTTTGACTTGGAGCGCGCTCCAACTCCTAGTGTCCTGGGCAGACGGTTCCGAGCCCAGGAGACAGAGCAGCATGACCAACGTATCCACCCGGCACCTCGGCGAACTGGCGGTTTCCGCGCAGGGCCTGGGGTGCATGGGCATGAGCCACGCCTACGGCGCCGCGGACGACGAGCAGTCGATCGCGACGCTGCACCGCGCCCTCGACCTCGGGGTGACCTTGCTGGACACCTCCGACTTCTACGGCGTCGGGCACAACGAGGAGCTGATCGGACGGGCCATCGCCGGGCGCCGCGACGAGGTGGTGCTGGCCACGAAGTTCGGCTTCGCCAACCGCCTGGGCGAGCCCACCCGGATCCGTGGCGACGCCGCTTACGTACGGCAGGCGTGCGAGGCGTCGCTGCGCCGGCTCGGGGTCGACCACATCGACCTCTACTACCAGCACCGGGTCGATCCGCAGGTGCCGATCGAGGAGACCGTCGGCGCCATGGCCGAGCTGGTGCGGGCCGGGAAGGTCCGCCACCTCGGGCTGTCCGAGGCCGGTGCGCAGACCATTCGGCGGGCGCATGCGGTGCACCCGATCGCCGCGCTGCAGAGCGAGTGGTCGCTGTGGACCCGCGACCTGGAGGCGGAGATCGCCCCGGTCTGCCGTGAGCTCGGCATCGGCCTCGTCCCGTTCTCCCCGCTCGGACGCGGCTTCCTGACCGGCCGGTACACCTCGGTCGAGGGGCTTGAGGAGACCGATATGCGGCGGACCCAACCGCGTTTCGCCGACGGCAACCTCGAACGGAACCTGGCGATCGTCGCGAAGCTGAACGAGCTGGCCGAGGCGAAGGGGGTCACCGCCGGTCAGCTCGCCCTGGCCTGGGTGCAGCACCAGGGCGACGACGTGGTGCCGATCCCCGGCACCCGGCGGCAGCGGTATCTGGAGGAGAACATCGCGGCCCTGGACGTCGAGCTGTCCGCCGAGGACCTTGCCGCGATCGAGGCCGCCGCCCCGTCCGAGCAGATCGCGGGCACCCGCTACGACGCGACCAGCCTCACCTTCGTCAACGGCTGAGCCCGCCGTGGAGCTCCGCCTCCGGACCGGTTCCGGAGCGCTGAAGCGTGCCGTCGGCATTGCTACGAGGGGGTCGCCCCAACCGGGGCGACCCCCTCGCGGGCCGTCGGGCCAAGCGCTACGCGGCAGCGCCGCCCGCGCGGCGACGGCGCACCACGAACACCGCGCCCGCGCCCGCGGCCATCGCGACGCCACCGATCACGGCGATGGTCGGCAGCGCGGAGGAGGAGCCGGTCTCGGCGAGGGAGCCCTTGGGGTTGATCTTCGTGTCGCCCACCGGCTTGGGCAGGGGCTTCTTGCCGCCCTGCGGCTCCGGCTTGGGCTCGGCCGGCGGGACGTGGCCGGGCTTCGAGCCGGCCGGGAGCACGTCGAACTCGTAGTAGTCGCCGGTCGAGAAGACGCAGTTGCCCTCGTCGTCCGTGTAGACACCAAAGGTGAGCGCGTAGCCGAAGCCGTCACCGAGGGCCTTGGCGGACACGCTCAGCCGCATGTCGAGGGTGATGGTCTCGTGGGCGCGCACGTCGGTGTAGCCGATGTAGCCCGCGCCCGGGTCGTTCTCGTCGGTGGAGATCGACGTCCAGGCACCGGTGTCCGGGTCCTTGTACTGCAGCGTCAGGAACTTGCCGGTGCCGTCGGGGTGCTTGGAGTCCGCGGTGCCGGCGAAGACGCCGAAGTCCACGCGCTTGAGGGACTTGTCCGAGTCGTTCTCGACCTGGAACTTGAAGCTGTGGAAGCCGCTGCCCGCCACGACCTTCGACGGCAGACCGGTGATGGTGGTGGTGAGGTCCGGGTCCTCTTCGTACGACCCGTCGTCGTTGCAGTCGTCACCCGGCGTCGGCTCGTCCGTGGGCTCGTCGGTCGGCGGGGCGGTCGTGGGGGTGTCGGTGGTGGGCGGGGTGGTCGGCGGCTTGGTGTCCGTCGGGGTGTCGGTGGTGGGCGGGGTGGTCGGGGGCTTGGTGTCCGTCGGCTCGGTGGTGGGCGGGTTGGTCGTCGGGTCGGTCGGGGACGGGGTGGTCACCGTGGGGTCGGGGGTCGGGGTGACCGTGGCGGTCGGCTCGTCCGTGGGCTCGTCGGCAAAGGCAGCGGGCGCCGCCAGCAGCGCGGCGGGGACTATGGCGGCCGTCGCGGCGGCGGTCGCCAGGGCGCGGCGAAGCTTCATGAAGACCTCTTCTGGGTCCGTTCGCGCCGCTGGTCACCAGCGGCACGCGGTGGAAGGCCGTCGCGGTGGGGGCGCGGTCTGGCCGTGCGTTTGCACGTACATGACCGGCCGGGTGGCCGAAAGGTTGCCCCTGAGCTTGCTCACAGAATGGTCACAGAAAAACCCGATCAAGGTCACGGGCCTGGAGGCGGCGCACGAAGGGCCCCGGGGGCGTCCGAGCGGGGCGGGCGTCCCCGGGGCCCTAGGCGGTCAGCACCGGCGTCAGGGCAGCGCCGGTGCTGAAGGGCGGCGCCGGGGGGAGCGCCGCTGGCTTTGGAGGCCGCCGGTCTTTCGGGGTGGTGCGCTTTTGAGTCGTACGCCTGCGGGTCGTACCCCCGCGGGTCGTGCGCCTGTGAGCGAGCGGTGCGCTTTCGGGTGGAGCGCGGTGGTGCAACGGCGATACAAGAGGGGCGTACGCCCGCGTGGTCGGACCAATGACGGTAGGGAGGTCCGGGGGCGTCTTCCCTCCGTGCATCGTGGTGGATGTGGCGCTTCCGGCGCAACCGTTTCGACCGGATACGGTCGGCCCCAGGCGTCCCCGGGGCCGACCGTTCTTTGGGGTGGTGACCGGGCTGCTGTCCCCTGCTGACCGGTCACCTCGCCGAAGCGAGGTCCCACGACGCGCCGCCTGAATCACCGCAGGGGGCCGCGTCTCATCGCTTCGGCGGATCTGAGCCACGCGTGGATACTTCCGGGCCGCTCCTGGCTGGCGCGGACAACGGGCTCAACGAAGCGGCTCACGGCCTGGTCACGCGGCGTACGGGTGACGGCGCGTGACGACGTGAGCGCGAAAAGTGCCGGGAATGCGGGCGGAATGCGCGCGGAAATGTGCCAGGAAAGTCGTGATGGCGAGCCCGTTAGAATCGATGGTCCAACCCCCAGAAACACCGCAACCTCCGCCGGAAGGCCGCCGAAGTGCCATCAGCGTCCCCTGCTGCCGCCCCCGACACCGTCCTGGTCGTCGACTTCGGCGCGCAGTACGCCCAGCTCATCGCCCGTCGCGTCCGCGAGGCCCGGGTCTACAGCGAGATCGTCCCGTCCACCATGCCGGTGGCCGAAATGCTCGCCAAGAAGCCGAGGGCGATCATCCTCTCCGGCGGCCCCTCGTCGGTGTACGCGGAGGGTGCGCCCACCGTCGACCGCGCGCTGTTCGAGGCCGGGGTGCCGATCTTCGGCATGTGCTACGGCTTCCAGCTGATGGCCACCACGCTCGGCGGCACCGTCGACAACACCGGGGCCCGCGAGTACGGCCGTACGCCGCTGACCGTCACCAAGCCCGGCTCCACGCTCTTCGAGGGCACCCCGGCCGAGCAGACCGTGTGGATGTCGCACGGCGACGCCTGCTCGGCGGCCCCCGAGGGCTTCACCGTCACCGCCTCCACCGATGTGGTGCCGGTCGCGGCCTTCGAGAACGACGAGAAGAAGCTGTACGGCGTGCAGCACCACCCCGAGGTGATGCACTCCACCCACGGGCAGCAGGTGCTGGAGCACTTCCTCTACCGGGGCGCCGGGATCGAGCCGAGCTGGACCACCAGCAATGTGGTGGAGGAGGCCGTCGCCGCCATCCGTGAGCAGGTCGGCACCAAGCGCGCGATCTGCGGCCTGTCCGGCGGCGTGGACTCCGCCGTTGCCGCCGCACTCGTCCAGCGGGCCATCGGCGACCAGCTGACCTGCGTGTACGTGGATCACGGCCTGATGCGCAAGGGCGAGTCCGAGCAGGTCGAGAAGGACTTCGTCGCGGCCACCGGCGTCCAGCTGAAGGTCGTCGACGCCGAGGAGCGCTTCCTGACCGCGCTCGCCGGGGTGTCCGACCCCGAGGAGAAGCGGAAGATCATCGGCCGGGAGTTCATCCGGGTCTTCGAGCAGGCCCAGGCCGAGCTGGTCGCCGAGGCGGGCGCCGCGGGCGAGGCCGTGGAGTTCCTGGTGCAGGGCACCCTCTACCCGGACGTGGTGGAGTCCGGCGGCGGCACCGGCACCGCCAACATCAAGTCCCACCACAACGTGGGCGGGCTCCCGGACGACCTCGAGTTCCAGCTGATCGAGCCGCTGCGCCGGCTGTTCAAGGACGAGGTGCGGATGGTCGGCCAGGAGCTCGGGCTCCCGGACGAGATCGTTCAGCGCCAGCCCTTCCCGGGCCCTGGCCTGGGCATCCGTATCGTCGGCGAGGTCACCAAGGAGCGCCTGGACCTGCTGCGCGAGGCCGACGCCATCGCGCGCGAGGAGCTGACCGCCGCGGGCCTGGACCGGGACATCTGGCAGTGCCCGGTGGTGCTGCTCGCGGATGTGCGCTCGGTGGGCGTGCAGGGCGACGGCCGCACCTACGGCCACCCCATCGTGCTGCGCCCCGTCTCCTCCGAGGACGCGATGACCGCGGACTGGTCGCGGCTGCCGTACGACGTGCTGTCGCGGATCTCGACCCGGATCACCAACGAGGTCGACGAGGTGAACCGCGTGGTCCTGGACATCACCAGCAAGCCCCCGGGCACCATCGAGTGGGAGTGACCCCACCCACGTATCCCGTATCGACGCCGCCGCCCACACTCGATGGGCGGCGGCGTCGCCGTCGTTCCGGGCATGCCTCAGCTCTGGCGTCCTGTGATACCCCCAGGTAGCTTCCGCTCCGAGCCCTGAGAGCACGCAGTGCGCCAAGGAGTGAGCCGCCGATGCCGCCGATGCCGGAGCCGATACCCACCGACCAGTTGCACTTCACCCTGCCGCCGCAGCACACCTCGCTGGAGGACGAGCGGCGCCACCGCAAGGAGCGGCTGGCCGCCGCGCTGCGCCTCTTCGGGCGGTACGGGTTCGAGGAGGGGGTCTCGGGTCATATCACCGCGCGGGACCCGGAGTTCACCGACTGCTTCTGGGTGAACCCCTTCGGGATGTCCTTCCGCCACATCACCGTCAGCGATCTGATCCTCGTCAACCAGGCGGGCCGGGTGGTCCAGGGGCGCCACCACGTCAACCAGGCGGCGTTTGTCGTTCACTCGTCCGTGCATCAGGCGCGGCCGGAGGTCGTGGCCGTCGCGCACTGCCACTCCGTGCACGGCCGCGCCCTGTCGGTGCTCGGCGAACTGCTCGAACCCATCACGCAGGACGTCTGCGCCTTCTTCGAGGACCACGCGCTCTACGACCGCTATACGGGCGTGGTCGTGGACGAGGCGGAGGGGCGGGCCATCGCGGCCGCGCTCGGCCCCCGTAAGGCCGTCATCCTGCGCAATCACGGTCTTCTGACGGTCGGCGACTCGGTCGACGCGGCCGCCTGGTGGTTCATCGCGATGGAGCGCTCCTGCCAGGTGCAGCTGGCAGCGAAGGCCGCGGGCAAGCCGGTCCTGATCGACTACAAGAACGCGGTGCAGACCCGTGAGCAGCTGGGCACCGATCTCGTCGCCTGGATCAACTATCAACCTCTGTACCAGCAGATCACCCGCGGCGAGCCGGACCTGCTGAGCTGAGACCCCCCGACTTACGGCACAATCCCCTGTCAAGACATGTCAGTTGGGACCAGAGCGCCGACTG
The DNA here is from genome assembly GCF_044334165.1 of Streptomyces sp. NPDC020845. Classification (NCBI taxonomy): domain Bacteria; kingdom Bacillati; phylum Actinomycetota; class Actinomycetes; order Kitasatosporales; family Streptomycetaceae; genus Streptomyces; species Streptomyces sp. NPDC020845. The sequence goes on from NZ_JBIRSJ010000009.1 coordinate 344,287, forward strand.
ACCCGGGAGAACGATGAGCGGAGCGCCTCGTGGCGGTGAAAGCGGCGGAAGACGCCACGACGGCAGAGCGCCATACGCACAGCGGATGCGAGTGCGCCGAATGTGCCCGGGACGGGCACCGGCGGGCGGTGGCCGCGTTCTTGGCCCTGCGTGACCGGTTCGCGGCCGGGGAGGGCCTGCCCGCGGCGCTCGCGCACTCCGCCGAGGCATCCCGGCAGTGGGTGTCGGACGAGCTGACGCAGGCGGCCCGGACGACCTGGGACACCGGCCGCGCCGAGAGCTTCGCATGGGGCGGGGCGGTGCGGCGGCGCACGCTGTACGTGGTGTGGGGCGCGGTCGGGGCGCTGCTGATCGGGCAGTTGGCCACGGCGGTCGGCGCGGGCTGGTCGGCGGCGCGTACGGCCTCGCTGACCGTCGCGCTGCTCGCCGCCGGGCTGCTGACGCTCGCCGCCCGGCTGCACCGCGGCAGCGGCGGCCCGCTCGCCCCGCTCGTCGGCGAGGACAACCGCCTGTCCACCTCGCGCGCCGTGGCCGCCGCGTGGCTGCTGTTCGCGGTCTTCGCGGTGCTGATGCTCGCGGTCGAGCTGGCCTTCGCTCCGGAGGCGGGAGAGCGGACGGCCGACGGGCTGGCCCCGGGCGGCGCCGCCGGGCTGCTCACCGTCACCGCCCTGGCCTGCCTGGCCGCGGTCGCGGCCCGGCTCGTGGTAGCGGCGCGGGTGCGGGCGCAGCGGCTGCAGAAGGTCCGGGCGCTGCGGCCGCGCGCCGCGGATCTGCTGACCGACGACGCGGGCCGCGGCAGCCTGGCGGACGCGCAGTACGTGGTGGTGCAGGCGGTCGTGCTGGTTTTTGCCGCGGTGCGGCTGGCGCGCGAGCCGCAGCGGCTGCCCGAACTGCCCTGGGGCCTGGCGCTGCTGGCCGCCGTCTCGGTGCTGATGTACCTGGCCGGGAAGTACACGGAGGGCGGTCGGCCCACGGTGCTCTCGGTGGTCCGGGTCCGGCCCGAGGAGGGCGGTTTCGACCGGGACGCGCCGATCCGCACCGGGGACGACATCGAGATCCGGGGCAGCGGCTTCGTACCCCCGGGGGCGGAGGAGCCGGACCGGCTCGCCCGTATGGTCGTACGGATCGGGGCGGTGCACGTCCAGGTGCCGCTGGTGCCGGTCGCCGGGGGCTTCAGCAACCCGACCGACACCGTGCTGACCGTGCCGGTGCCGGTGGACGTGGAGCCGGGGCGGGTGGAGGTGCAGGTCGTCACCGCGGCGGGGGCGGAGACAAACCGCTATCCGATCGACGTTCTGGACTGAGTCGCCTGCCCGTTTCCTCCGTAAGGTTTTGTTGACGAGGCAACGGGAGAGGCGGGCGTCATGAGGCATGCTGACAGAACGGTCGGAGCCGGCTCGGGCAGTGTGGGCGGCGTGAGCGGCGTGAGCGGGATAGGCGGCAGCGGCGGCACCGGCGGCTGGCGGGACTCCGCCGCGCGGTACGCCCTGCTCCCGCTGCGGATCTTCCTCGGGGTGACGTTCATCTACGCGGGGATCGACAAGCTGACGGACTCGGCCTTCCTGGCCGACAGCGGCACCGGCTCGATGGGCGAGCTGATGCGGGGCGTGCGCGACAGCTCCGCGGTGCCATGGCTGATCGACCTGGCGCTCAAGGACCCCACCAGCTTCGGATACGCCATGGCCTTCGGGGAGTTGGCGGTCGGGCTCGGCACGATCGTGGGACTGCTCGGGCGGCTGGCGGCGTTCGGCGGCGCGCTGATCTCGCTGAGCCTGTGGCTGACGGTCAGCTGGCAGTCGGACCCGTACTACTACGGAAACGATTTGGCGTATCTGATGGCGTGGCTGCCGCTGGTCCTGGCGGGCACCCCCTATCTGTCGCTGGACGTGGCCATCTCCAAGCGGCGCAGGCGCCAGGGCGCGCAGCTGTTCAGCTAGCCCCCTCCCGGTCCTCTCGGTCCCGCCGAGACACGCTCATTTCGTAGCGGCGGCGCAGCTCGTCCATGGGCAGATCGCGCAGTGGCGGTGCGGTGTGCTCGGAGAGGCGGGTGCGGCGCCGCCGGGCGCCGAAGGCGAGCGCCGAGACGAGCCCCGCCAGGCACAGCCCGCCCAGGAGGACGGGCAGGGGCGCGAAGGGCGGCAGATCCCACTCCCCGGCGGCGTCCAGGCCGTACGCGAGGGCCGTCCCGAGGACGACGAGTCCGGCGGTCAGCCTGCCGGGCTGGAAGCGGTGGCGCTTCATGACCAGCTCACCTCCACATTGCCCAGGCCGATTTCCAGGTCCAGCCGCAGCGTGCCCTTCGCGGTGTGCCCGTCGGCGGGCGGCACGGTCACGGTCCGGTCCCTGCCCGGCTTGATGTCGATGTCGTCGCCCCTCTCGCCCGGCAGCCGGATGTCGCCGAACCCCACATGGATGGTCAGCTCGAGCCGCGTGTCCTTGGGCACGGTGACGGCCAGCTTCCCTGCGCCGACCTCGGCGTGCGTGGTGACGGTCTGGCCCTTCTTCAGGGACATGCGGTCCAGTTCGAGTTCGCCGACGCCCCCGCCCAGCGCGTACGAGCCGTGTACGGCGGCCGTGGAGGTGGGCGCCCAGGTGCGGCGCGACCAGTCGGTGGTGACGGACTTGGGGAGCCAGGCGGCGGCCGCCAGCAGCGCAGTGGTCACCACCGCCAGCACGATGGTGCCCGCGCCGGTGCGGCCGTACCGGGAGCTGACCGCGATGCCGAGCCCGAAGACGCCCAGCGCGCACGCGAACCCGATCTCCAGGCTGGTGCCGAGCGGCCGGGAGCCCCACGTCGCGCCCGCGCCCGCCACGGCCGCCGCCAGGGCGAGCAGAAACGTCCAGCCGCCGATCGACGTCCTCTCGGGCGCTCCGGGCGCTCCGGGCGCTCCGGGCGCCCTGCGGGGCCTGCGGAACACAGCCCCCCGCCCGGCGGCCCCGGCGGCGTACGCGGCACCGTCCGGGCCGTCGTCGGGGCCCCACAGATAGCCCGTGTCCGCGCCCACCGGGCCCGTCGTACCGTCCTTGACAATCGGGTCCCGCCACCAGGACGGGTTGCCCCAGGCCGGCGGCGGGGCCTTGGTCTCGGGCGGCGCGTCGGCCACCGCCTGGGCCGTCGCCGGGTCCACCACGCCCCCGCTCTCCGCCTGGTGGCGGTGGCGGGACCAGGTGCCGGCGCCCGCCGCGGCGATGGTCAGCATGATGGAGAAGAAGATCACGCTGCCGTTGTTGAGCATGGACAGGAACAGACCGCAGCCCACCAGCGCGCACAGCACCGCGGTGAGCGCCGGGCCCTCCACCCGGCCCGAGAGCAGCTTGCGGCCCTCGTTCTCCTCCTCGCCCTGGAGCGGGACCAGCAGCCAGCAGAAGCCGTACACGATCAGGCCGAAGCCGCCCGTGACGGCGAGCACCGACAGCACCACCCGGAAGATGACCGGGTCCACATCGCAGAACCGGCCGAGCCCCCCGCATACGCCCGAGATCATCTTCTGATCGCGGCTGCGGCGCAGCGGCGCCCTCGTCGGCGGCCGCGGATCGCCGGAGGCGGCCGGGCCGGGGCCGGAGGCCGGGCCGGGCTCCGGACCGGCGTCGGTGGGTGCGTTGGTCATGCTCACCATGGTGACAAGCCGCCGGGCGCGGCTGTATCCGTGACAACCCTGGGCCTTCCCTGAGATCTTCCCCGAGGCCGCGGCGGCTATCGTGGCTGCCGCATCGAACATATGCGGGGGGACATGGCCAGCAGGGGGAGCGGGAGGGGCACACAGTGTCAGATGAAGGGCGGCTGATCGCGGGGAGGTACCGGCTGGTCGAGCAGATCGGCCGGGGAGGCATGGGCACGGTATGGCGTGCCCAGGACGAACTGCTGGACCGCCAAGTCGCGCTGAAGCAACTGCACATGTCGCCTCACCTCGCCGAGGAGGAGGTCGCCACCCTCTTCGAGCGCACCCGCCGCGAGGCGCGCAGCGCCGCCCGTATCGCGCACCCCAATGTCGTGGTCGTCCATGACGTGGTGGAGGACTCGGGGATGCCGTGCATCGTCATGGAGTACGTGCCCTCGACCACGCTGGGCGATCTGCTCAAGACCGGCCGGACCGTCACCCCCGACGAGGCGGCCAGGATCGGCCGCGGCATGATCGCCGCGCTGCGGGCCGCGCACGCGGCCGGGGTGCTGCACCGCGACGTCAAGCCCGGCAACGTCCTCCTCGGCGACGACGGCCGGGTCGTGCTCACCGACTTCGGCATCGCCATGGCCACCGGCACCTCCACGCTCACCAAGACCGGCGAGGTCGTCGGCTCCATCGACTACATCGCGCCCGAGCGGATCAGGGGCAAGACCCCGGGGCCCTCCTCGGACCTGTGGGCGCTGGGCGCGACGCTCTATCAGGCCATCGAGGGACGGCCGCCGTTCCGCAAGGCCACGCCGATCGAGACCGGGTACGCGATCGCCGTCGACCCGCTCGAGCCGCCGGTGCGGTCGGGGCCGCTGACCGGGCTGATCGAAGGGCTGCTGGCCAAGGAGCCCGAGGACCGGCCGTCGGCGGAGCAGACCGAGCGCGCGCTGCGCGGCCCGGCCGGGCTGCCCGAGACGACATCGATGCCAAGGCCCGACCCGGAGCCGGCCACCACCCCGGTGCCCAGGCCCGGCTTCGGCCCCGCGGAGACGTCCACGCCCGGGTACGGGCACCCGGCGGAGACGTCCACGCCGGTGTACGGGCACCCGGCGAACCCGTCCACGCCCGTGTACGGGCACCCCGCCACGCACGCCCCCACGCAGCAGCCCACGCCGCCGTCCACGCAGATGCCCACGCCGCCGCCCGCGCACGTCCACGGGGCCGGCTTCCCGCCCGCCCCCGTGCCACCCGTGCCCCCTGCGCCGGGCGGCGGCCGGCGCCGCGGGCGTACGGCGCTGTGGACCGCGTCGGCGGCCGCGGTGGCCGTGGCCGGGGTCGCGGCCGGGTTGTATCTGTCGGGCGTCGAATTCGGCGGGGGCAAGGACGACGGGGCGGGTTCCGGGACCTCCTCGCCCACGACCACGGCCTCGGCGTCGCCGACGTACAAGATCCCGGAGCTGCCCGACGGCTACCACCGGGAGGAGCTGACGGACTTCGGCGTCTCCCTCCCCGTACCGGACGACTGGACCCGCCAGCCCGACTCCAGCTCGCAGGGCACGGTGGACGGCACCCAGGAGGTCAGGTTCCTGGACGGCAGCCAGAAGGCCAGGCTGATGGTCAACGTCATCGACTCGGCGGGCCCCGACCCTGTGCAGCACTTCGAGGGGCTGGAGCCCTCGATCAAGCAGCAGTATCCGGTCTACAAGCGGATGCGCTTGGACAAGACGACGTACCGGGGGCTGCCCGGGGCGATCTGGGAGTTCCAGTTCCAGGGGCGGGAGCGCATGTACCGCGCCATCGACCTCGGCTTCGGCAAGGAGGGCGGCAAGGCGTACGCGCTCTACCTGAGCGCACCCGCGGACGAGTGGGCCGACTATCTGGAGGTCTTCCGGAACGCCCGGGACGGCTTCAAGATCGAGGACGCTTCCTCGTAGGCCGAGGACGGTTCCTCGTAGGTCGAGCCCCGGGCCCGGTCCTGGGCCGGGGAACGAACAGTCGGGGAACGAACAGTCGGGGAACGATCAGGGAGGACCCTGATACCCGGGCGGAGCCGTTCGTGTGACGATCGGTGCATGACCGCCGCGCCCCCCGCCGCCGAGCCGCCCCCGCGCAAGCTGTACCGCAGCGCCGAGGGGCGGATGGTCGGCGGTGTGGCGCGCGGGCTGGCCGGCCATCTGGGGCTGCCGGTGTCCTGGGTGCGGTTCGTGTTCATCGCGCTGCTGATGGCCGAGGGCTTCGGCGCGCTGGTGTACGCGCTGTTCTGGTTCGTGGTGCCGCTGGGCTTCGGCGGCGTCGAGACCCCCCGCCCGGCGGCCGGCCGGGGCGCTGACGGCGGGCGCCGCATCCTCTCCCGTAAACCGGACAAGGGGCAGGTCTTCGCCCTGCTCGCGCTGCTGGTCGGCCTGGGCGTGTTCGTCGAGAACTTCCAGCTCGGCCGCGCCAACACCTACATCTGGCCGCTGCTGCTCATCGGCGCGGGCGTGGCCCTGGTCTGGCGCCAGGCCGACAACTCCCGGCGCGCCCAGTGGGTCGAGCTCAGCCGCCGCAAGCAGGTGCTGCCGATCGCGCGGGGCGCCGCCGGGGTGGTGCTGGTCGGCGCCGGGGTGACCGGCATCGTCGTACTCCAGGGCTCGGCCAAGCACCTGGGCGCGGTGCTGCAGGCCGCGCTCGCGGTGCTGGTGGGCATCGCGCTGCTGGCGGGCCCGTACCTGGTGCGGATGGCCCAGGACCTCTCCGAGGAGCGCCTGATGCGCATCCGCGCCCAGGAGCGGGCCGAGGTCGCCGCCCATGTCCATGACTCCGTGCTGCACACCCTGACCCTGATCCAGCGGAACGCGGAGGACCCCCGGGAGGTCGCCCGGCTGGCCCGGGCCCAGGAGCGCGAGCTGCGCGCCTGGCTGTACCGGCCGGAGGGCAGGGGCAAGGACGAGGCCGAGGAGCCGGACACGCTGGCGGAGGCGGTCAAGGCGGCAGCCGCGGAGGTCGAGGACCACCACGGCGTGCCGATCGAGGTGGTCGTCGTCGGCGACTGCCCGCTGGACGAGAAGCTGGCCGCGCAGCTGCAGGCAGCGCGCGAGGCGATGGTCAACGCCGCCAAGTACGGTGGCGACGGCGGGGCCGTCCAGGTCTTCGCCGAGGTCGAGGGGGCCACGGTGTTCATCTCCGTACGGGACCGGGGGCCGGGCTTCGACCTGGACGCGGTGCCGGAGGACCGGATGGGCGTACGCGAGTCCATCATCGGCAGAATGCGGCGCAACGGCGGCACGGCGCGGCTGAGGTCCGCGCCGGACGGAGGCACGGTAGTGGAGCTGGAGATGGAGAGGGCGGCGACGACGACATGACCGACGCGAGCGGGGCGAGCCAGCCGGCGGACGGAGCGGCGAGCGGGGCGGCGGAGGAGACGGCACAGCGCCGGGTGCGGGTCGTCCTCGTCGACGACCACCGGATGTTCCGGACCGGCGTCCAGGCCGAGATCGGGGAGACGGCCCGTACGGGCGTCGAGGTGGTCGGGGAGGCGGCGGACGTCGACCAGGCCGTCACGGTGATCGGCGCCACCCGGCCGGAGGTCGTCCTCCTCGACGTCCACCTCCCGGGCGGCGGAGGCGTCGAGGTGCTGCGCCGCAGCGCGGCCCTGATGGCCGCCGCCGACCGGCCGGTGCGCTTCCTGGCGCTGTCGGTCTCTGACGCCGCCGAGGACGTCATCGGGGTGATCCGCGGCGGCGCCCGCGGCTATGTCACCAAGACCATCACCGGCACCGACCTGGTCGACGCGATCTTCCGGGTCTCCGAGGGCGACGCCGTCTTCTCACCCCGCCTCGCCGGTTTCGTCCTCGACGCGTTCGCCTCCACGGACGCCCCGCCGGTGGACGAGGACCTCGACCGCCTCACCCAGCGCGAACGCGAGGTGCTGCGGCTGATCGCCCGCGGGTACGCGTACAAGGAGATCGCCAAGCAGCTGTTCATCTCGGTGAAGACGGTGGAGAGCCATGTCTCGGCGGTGCTGCGCAAGCTCCAGCTCTCCAACCGCCACGAGCTGACCCGCTGGGCGACGGCCCGCCGTCTGGTCTGATTCTCCGACCTGCGGTTAGTAGCCGATGGTGAACCGCCGCTGGACGAACCGGGGCAGCTCGGCCTCGTCGACCAGCGCGACGGCGGCGTCCTCGATGGAGATCCGGCTGCGCCCCTCGGCGTCCAGGACCGGCTGGTCGCCGCCGAGCCGGAAGCGGCCGGTGCGCTCGCCGGGGGCGATGTCCTCGGCCGGGCTGAAGTAGGTCCACAGCCGGTTCGAGGCGCGCAGCACGTTCAGCGCGTCCCGGTGGCCGCGGACCGCGGCGGCGTACTCCCTCGGCAGGCCGAGCGAGTCCAGCGCCGCGTACAGCTCCTCGTCGGAGTCGGCGCGCGTGACCCCCGGCCTGATCTCCAGGCTTCCCGCGCCGCCGATCACGATCAGCCGGGTCCGGGGGTGGCTCTCCAGGGCCTTCAGCAGCACCTTGGCGGCCGTGGCGTAGACGGTCGGATCGGCGATCGAGCGCCGCACGGTGTCCGCCATGTCCTGGGCGGCGTTGCCCGGCTGGAAGCCGCTGATCAGGACGTCCAGACCGGGCAGGGCGGCCGCCACGCCGTCGGGGTCGAGGACGTCGACGCTCTTCCACACCACGTTTTCGCGGTCCTCCTCGATACGGGAGGCGTCGCGGGTGAACGCGATGACGTCATGGCCCCGGCCGAGGGCTTCGGTGACGACGCGCTGTCCGATGTTGCCGGTGGCGCCGATGATTCCTATGCGCATGAAAGCAGATCTCCAATGACGGAAGGTGTGCCTATACGACGTGCGGTGACTATACGGCGTGAAGTTTTAATACGGCAACCAAGGATTGTGACGCTGTAGAGTGCTCCCGTGGGCACGACGACGGGACGCCGGGAGAGGCTGCGGGCCGAGACGACGGCCGAGATCAAGAAGGTCGCGCTCGGGCTGATGTCCTCGGGCGGGCCGGACGCGATCACCCTGCGCGCCATCGCCCGCGAGATGGGCATGACGGCCAACGCCATCTACGGCTACTTCGCCACCCGGGACGACCTGGTCACCACGCTGATCAGCGATGTGTACACCTCACTCGCCGACGCCGTGGACGCCGCCCGGGACGCCTGCCCCGCCGACGACCCGGCCGGCCGCATCGCGGCCTGGGCGAACGCCTTCCGCGACTGGGCGCTCACCAACCCGGAGGGCTTCCGGCTGATCTACGGCGACCCCGTACCCGGCTACCAGGCGCCCGAGACCAGCGCCGCGCCCGAGGCCGAACACCGCGTCTGCGCCGGGCTCACCGGCCTGGCCGCGGGGGCCTGGCCGCACGCCAAGGAGCTCTACCCGGAAGCCGAGTTCGAGTGGTCGGACTTCGACCCCAAGCTCGCGGCCGAGGTGCGCGAGGAGTTCCCCGGCCTGCCGCCCGCCGCCGTGGCCATCGCGCTGCGCATCTGGGGCCATCTGCACGGCCTGGTCTCACTGGAGATCTACGGTCATATGCGCGTCCAGACCCCGCGCCCCGACAAGATCTACCGCGCGGAGCTGGCACAGCTGATCCGCGGTCTGGGCCTGTCCGCGTAGGCCCTGTCGTCAAAGTCCGGCCGGATCCTCGTGCGCGGGGGTCCGGTGAGCCACGAACTCCCCTGAAGAACGTGGGGTAAAGAACTCCCCACCCACCCAGCCTTCCGCCAAGTCACCCGTACGAGTGGCCGGCTTGCGGGCGCGGGAGGCAGGTGGTTACGTTCGCCGCAACAACCCCAGACAGACGACGGCCCCCGGCCGGGACTGCAATCCCGAACGAGGGCCTGACCGATCAGGAAGACGACCCTTCCCGATGGCTGACCCGCAGTCTAGCGCGCATGCGCGCGCCGACGCCGGAGCTGCGACCTCCGGCGTGATCCACGTCCGTACCCGCCTCAACACCGGCTTCACCGTGATCGCCAACGCCCTCGCGCAACGACGCGGAAGCGCGGTCACGATCGGTGTCGCGGCCTACATCCTCTCGCTGCCCGACGGCGCGCCCGTGAGCATCGCCGCACTCTGCGAGCACTTCACCGAAGGCGAGATCCTCATCTCGCGAGCACTCAGGGAACTGGAAGCAGCCGGTTATCTGGAACGGCGCCGCGAGCGCGGCCCCGGCGGCCTGATCCGTACGGGCGGGGAGTTCCCCGCCACCTGACACCCACAGCCACCAGCCACCAGCCACCAAAGCGTGCTCCTCGCCCATCCGGGCGCCGGTGGTGTGCGACGGGCTGAGGTAGTCCCCGTTGATGTGACTGCCGCACACCGGTGGAGGGGTGCGCTTCGCTACGCTACGCGCCGCTTACGCGCCGTCTCGCGGCATCCGGTTCGGGCGGGTGCGGGTTCCGTCTCGGACCCTCCGGGTCCAAAGCGCCAGCAGGAGGGGGGAAGGGGGGCGGCTGGCCCGGTGTCCCGATTCCTCGGCCCGGTGGGCGGCTGGGCTCAAAGAAGCTCCGCTGCGCTCCGCCGCAACTGCTGCCGCGCAGTGGCCAAGCGGTCAGTCCAGCGGTGCGCTCGGCGGGGGCGCGCGAGCGCGACGGATGGGCGGGCACCGGAGGACGGGACCGCCTCTCCACCCACCTGCTCTCAGAAAAACACTTGATGCAGTACTTGATATAAAGCAAGCATTTTTTGAGAGCAGGTGGGTGGAGAGCCCCAACCGGACCGGCCTCCACCGCTCCAGGCGACCAACCACCGCTCCGCCACCCGCCGACCGGTGACGGCCCCCTGGGCAAGACGGCGACGATGCCTCCGGTGCCCCTTCCCCTTCCCGCTGCTGGCTGCTGTGCGCCGAAGGCGCGAGACGATGCCCGCACGCGGCGTCCGGACCATGCCGTCCAGCGGTCGCCGGCCCGTTCGTCGCGCTCGCGCGCCTCCGGTCCAGCGCACCGCTGGTCCCCTCGCCCGGCCACCACGCGGCAGCAACTGCGGCGGAGCGCAGCGGAGCCTGCTTTAACCTCAACCAACCACCGGGCCGAGGAACCCGGACGCGGACCGAGGAGGAGCGGGCCACCATCGCCGGGTACATCCGGCACGCCGCGAACAGGATCGGCCCTGTGCTCCCGCTGTGCCTCCCCGGTGAGCCCCAGGAATGCGGTCCTACGCATCACGCGGCCCTCCGCCTTGCGATCGCACGCGCCCCCAGCTACCGCTGGGAGGTGCCCCCTGACGCCGCGGGGCCCAGCGGCGCGGTCAGCTGCCGGCGCCTGCCATGGTCTGCTTGGCCAGCTCGTACGCGGGCAACATGGCGTCGTGCTCATCGCTGTCGAGCCCGCCGAGGTGCAGTACGACGCCGCCCTTCGGGGTGACCACCGCGAGCGCCCGCTCCCGCTTGGACTCGTCCAGATCGGGGTTGTCGAGGATGTAGCTGATCTCCGCAGCGGGCAGGTCGCCGGCCTTCACATCGCTGTACTGGGCGTCGCGTACGCCCTTCTCCTCGGCCATGAACGCCTTCAGCAGCTGCCGGGGCTCGGTGCCGGCCGCGGCCTTGCCCTTGTCGCCGGTCCATACGCGCAGAAAGCCGATGTGCCCGGCGGGCTTCGCGTCGATCTCGCAGACGAGGGTCACCGGACCTTGTGAGAGGAGGGTGGAGCCCAGCTCGGGGTCGGCCCCCTCCAGCTCCTTCACCGCCTCCGGCTTCCACGACTTGGCGAGGCTGAACCGCACCGGCAGCGCACACGCCGTGTCCCGGCCGCCGAGTTCGCCGCTCGCCGCCGCCACCTTGACGCCGCCCTTGCCGCTCTTCTCCCCCTTGCCGCCCTTGCCGCCCTTGCTGTCGTCGCCGGAGTCCGAGGAGCAGCCCGTCAGTGCCCCGAACATGCCGATCACGCCGATTGCCACAGCGGCGCCCACGGCTGCCCGACCAGGTATGCGCATCGCGCTGTTCCCCGCCTTCTCCACAGAAAAATCGAAAATTCGCCGCAGCATATCCGGAACGGATCCCGGTTGACTGGGGGAGATGTGCCACCGACGAACTGCGGCGACGGCGACGAGAGGCTGTGGGGATCATGAGCGGATCGGAGAAGCCGGTTCCGGACGGTCCGTTAGCTGAGGGGCCGTTACCGGGCCCGGCCCGCGCACCGGACGGAGTCGCCCCGCCGGCGGCCGGGGACCCAGCGCATATCGGCTCGTTCCGGCTGGTCGGGCGGCTCGGCGCCGGGGGCATGGGGCGGGTGTATCTGGGGGTGTCGCGGGCCGGGCGGCCGACCGCCGTGAAGGTCGTACGCGCCGACCTGGCCGAGGAGCCCGCCTTCCGCCGCCGCTTCGCCGCGGAGGTCGCCGCCGCCCGCCGGGTCCAGGGCCCGTACACCCCGGCCGTCGTGGCCGCCGACCCGGATGCCGAACTGCCCTGGCTGGCCACCTCGTATATCGCCGGGCCCTCGCTGGGCGAGGCCGTCGAGGACGGCGGTCCGCTGGCTCCGCCCATGGCGCGGCGGCTTGGCGCCGGCGTCGCCGAGGCGCTGGGCGCCATCCACGCGGCCGGGGTGGTGCACCGCGACCTCAAGCCGAGCAATGTCCTGCTGGACGCCGACGGGCCGAAGGTCATCGATTTCGGGATCGCGGCCGCTGCCGACGCCACCCGGCTGACCAGCACCGGCGTCCGGCTCGGCACGCTCGGGTTCATGTCGCCCGAACAGGCCGACGGGCGCCCGATCACCCCCGCCTCCGACATCTTCGCCCTGGGCTGTCTGCTCGCGTACGCGGTCACCGGCCGGCCGCCGTTCGGCGACGGGCCGCCGAGCGAGGTGCTGTACCGCGTCATCAACGCCGAGCCGGACCCGGGCTACCTGGACTGCGGTGATCCGGAGCTGAGCGTGCTGATCGGCCGCTGTCTGCGCAAGTGGCCCGCGGACCGTCCGACCGTGGACGAGGTCATCGACGCCTGCACCACCCGCGAAGGGCAGCCGCCGGGCTGGCCGGACGCCCGCCTCGGGCCCCGTATCGCCCGCGCTCACGGCGCCCTGGAACGCGCCTTGGGAGGGGATTCCAGTGACTCCGGGGGCAGTGGCTCCGGGCGACCTGTTGCTGAGGGCCGTACCGCCGGGGGCCGCGGCGCATGGCGGTCCCGGCACGGCGCCATGGCCGGGGCCCTCCTCGGCGTGGCGGCCGTCGCGGTCGTCCTCGCCGTTGTCCTGACCACGGGCGGCGACGAGGACGGCGGCGGCGCCCGGTACACGGCCGGGTACAAGGGGCGGACCCTGACGCTCCCGGACTACGACCACTACATCGACCTGCCCACCGGCAAGGTCGTCAAGGGCGACGGCCGCTGGATGCTGAGCACCAACAGCGGCGGCGACGGCCACGGCGCCTTCGAGCTCCAGGACGCCACCGAGGCCCAGATCGCGGGGGAGCGGCCGGTCACCCCCGAGCGCTGCGCGGAGTTGGTCGCCCACCGGCCGCTGCGCGAGAAGGTGCGCTTCGCCCAGGCGCCCGCCGGGCGGTGGTTCTGCATGCGCGACCGCATCTCGGGCGATGTCGCCGTCGTCCAGGTCCTGGACACCGACTCCGGCGACTACACCGTCACCGTCGCGGTCGACTACTACCGCAGGGCCGCGACGGGATGAAACGTTTCCGATCCCCGGGCCCCTGTGCATAACGTGCTTGGGCCGCCCGCGACTTGTGATCGCGGGCAGGGAGGGAGACGCACGCCATGGGTACTGCCGGACCAGTAGCGGGGTTGGAAGCGGGACCCGAGTGGTGGGAGACCTGGGAGGCCGAAGCGGAGCGGCGGCTGCCGCCGCACGCATACGCGTACTACGCCTCCGGCGCCGGGCGTGACGTCACCCGGGACGAGGGGCTGCGCGACTGGGACGCGCTGCGGTTGCTGCCGCATATGCTGCGCCGCGTATCCGGGGTCGCCACCCGTACGACCGTGCTGGGCACCGAGGTCGCCACCCCGGTGCTCGTCGCCCCCATGGCGGGCCAGGAGTACGCCCACCCGGACGGTGAGCAGGAGATGGCGAAGGGCGCGGCCGGGGCCGGGTCCCTGCTGGGCGTGACGACCTGGACCGCCAGCCGCTTCGAGAACATCGCCGCCTCGGGCGCGCCCTGGTGGTACCAGGTGTACGTCATGCGCGACCGCGGCCTGACCGCCGAACTCGTCCGGCGCGCCGTCGACCACGGCGCCCGCGCGCTGCTGTTCACCGTCGACGTACCGGTGCTCGGCCGCCGCGGGGACAATCACCGGGCCGCCGACCTCGATCCGCTCGTACGTCTGGTCAACCTGGAGGGCCGTCAGGAGTTCCCGCGCGAAGCGGCCCAGATGGAGCCGGACCTGGCGCCGGACCTGATCGGCTGGCTGCATGAGATCAGCGGGCTCCCGGTCCTGGTCAAGGGCGTGCTGCGGGCGGACGACGCCAAGGTCGTCGTGGACCACGGGGGCGCGGGCGTGGTGGTCTCCACCCACGGCGGACGCCAGCTCGACCGCAGTGTGACCTCGGCGTCCGCGCTGCCCCGCGTGGCCGAGGCGCTGGCGGGCACCGGCGTCGAGGTCTACGCCGACAGCGGGGTGCGCCGCGGCGAGCACATAGCGGCGGCCCTCGCGCTGGGCGCCCGCGCGGTGTTCGTCGGCCGCCCGGCGCTGTGGGGTCTGGCGACGGAGGGGGCCGCGGGGGTCCAGGAGGCCGTGGACCGGCTCACAGCCGAACTCGCCCACACCATGACCCTGCTGGGCGTCGAGACCCCCGCCGCGCTCACCCCGGACCTCGTCGCCTGAGCCCGGTCCGCCCGGCCCGCCCGTCTCACCCGAAGCCCAGGCGCCGCGGCACCGCCACGTCCAGCGTGTCCTTGACCATGGCGAGCGCCGCGCCGAGCGGGCTTGAGCGGCCGCCGCTCACCGTGATGTCGCCCGCGTCCGGACAGCCGTAGACCACGGCCTTCTCCGGCCCGGTGAGCGCGTGCAGCGGATCGCCGGGCGCGGTCCGCTCCAGGCGGACCCGGACCAGCAGTGGTTCATCGGCGCTCGCGCTCGCGACCGCGCGCAGCCGGTGGCCCGAGGCGGCGGCCTCCCGCGCGGCCCGCGCCGTGCCGTCGTCCACCGGCTCGGTCTCGGTACGGACCGCCGAGGCGTCCCAGCCCCACAGCAGGGCCGCCAGCAGCCGCGCCTTCGTGGCGGCGTCGGAGCCGGACAGATCGGCGCTGGGGTCGGCCTCGGCGATCCCGCGCCGCCGCGCCTCGGCGACCGCGTCGGCCAGGGAGTCGCCGGCCGCGAGGCGGTCGAGCACGAAGGTGGCCGTGCCGTTCGGGCAGGCGCGGATCGTACGGCAGCCGAGGCCGCGTACACCGGCCCTGGCCAGGTCGCCCGCGGGCAGGGCGGCGCCGGTGGCGCCCGAGATCCTGATCAGGCTGCCGCCCTCCACCGCGGCCCGGCCCAGCTCCCGCCAGTGGCTGAGCAGATGGCTCTTGGTGGCGGTGACCACGTGGACACCGCGGCGCAGGGCGAGCAGCGCCTCGGCGGCCGCCTGGTCGCGCACCTCGGGGGACGAGGGCACGCACTGGACCAGCACCCCGGCCCCCGTACGGTCCAGCGTCTCGGCCAGCGACGGCAGCGGGCCCCACGCGGACCGGGGCGGCGGGGGCGCCCAGGTGCCCCAGCCCTCGGTGCCCCCGGTGCCCTCGGTGTCCCCGGTGCCTTCGGCGTCCCCGGTGTCCCCGGTGTCATCGGTGTCATCGGCGTCCCCGGTGCCTTCGGCGTCTGTGCCTTCGGCGGGCGGCGGCAGGTACTCGGCCGAGCTGGTCCGTACGGCCGCGAGGCGCAGCCGCGCTCCGTGGCGGTCCGCGAGGGCTTCGCCGTGCGCGGCGAGGTGGTCGACGTAGGCCCGGCCGACCGGGCCGTAGCCCGACAGCACGACGGAGGCCGGGGTGGCGCTGTGCTCCGACACGGATTCAGCTCTCTTTCTCACCTGGCTGGATACGGCCGCACGGTACGCCCGCCCGTCCACCGGTCGGTCGGCCGGGCCCGTCGGTCAGCCGAAGCGGACGGACGAGACGTCGTTGTCGAAGCCGATGGCCGCCAGGTCGGCGACATCGCCGGTCACGACCTTGGACCTGCCGGTGCAGTCGGGCCCGGACCAGATCTTCAGCGAACCGTCGGCCGACAGGGAGGAGGCGACGTCGTCGCGCGCCACGTTCTGGCAGCCCGGACCGGCCAGGCCCTGCGCCCCGTTGTCGGCGAATCCGGCGTCGTAGAACAGGACGACGCTGGTGGCCTTGGCGGTCCCGCCGCTCGGGGCAGAGCCCGCGGGGATGTTTTCGGGTCGACCGGCCTTCTGGCCGTCGGGCGTCATGCCGAACCAGGTGCCGCCGACGCCCTGGCCGTTGGTGTCCCCGGGCTTGGCGTCCTTGCTGAAGCGGTAGACCGGCCAGCCGTTGATGGTGACCTGGCGGGTGCCGTCGGCCCGCTTGATCACACCGATCGTGGACGGCTTGACCCCGTCCACGAAGATCTTGCCGCCGGGAGCGATGGGGACCGGCGGCCAGGTGGTGGCGCAGGCGCCCTCGCAGTTGGACTTGGACGGCATGGCGGTGTCCTTGTCGAAGCGGTAGAGGGTGAAGCCGGCGCCGTTGACCACGACCGGGTTCAGCGCCCCGGCCCGGCCCGCGGAGAGCTGGACCCACTTACGGGCCTTGGGGGTGCCCGAGCCCGCCCAGTCGCCGGTCTTCGGGGCCGCGCCGCCCTGCTTGGCGGTGCCGCTGCGGAACGAGAGGTCCATGGCGCCCGAGGCCGCCGAGGACCGCTCCGCCTCCGACGTCTTCTGCGACGCCTGGGGCGCCTTCGAGGTCTGGGACGCCCGGGACGCCTTGGAGTCCTGCGCCGAGTCGTCTCCGCCCCCGCAGGCCGTCAGCAGCAGCACACCGGTCGTGACGAGGGCGGCGAATGCGGCGGAACGCTTACCGAACATGAGGATCTTCTCCTGTAGGTCATTCGCTCCCAACCACCCGGGCGCGATCACCCCTCAGCACGTAGCGGTGGCCGGACCGGCCCAGCCGATGACGTATCGGGGACAGACCCTCGACGTAATGCGGACAAGCCCCACGCGGCGGTGACGGAGTGGACGCTTCCGTGACACACGGCGGGACCGGAGAGGCCGACCGCCCCTACGCGGGCCGGGTCGCGCCCGCGAACGGCATCTGGTCGATCGGCGCCACGCGGACGGGCGCGCCGGGGCGCGGGGCGTGGATCATGCGGCCGCCGCCGATGTAGAGGCCGACATGGCTGACGCCGGAGTAGAAGAAGACCAGGTCACCGGGGATGAGCTCGGTGCGCGAGACCCGTCGGCCCGCGTTGATCTGGGTGTAGGTGGTGCGCGGCAGCGCCACCCCGGCGGCCCGCCAGGCGGCCTGGGTCAGCCCCGAGCAGTCGTAGCCCTGCGGCCCGGTCGCGCCCCAGACATACGGTTTGCCGAGCGCCCCGTACGCGTACGAGACGGCGCGGGCCGCGCGGCCCGATGTGGCGTACGGCGCGGCACCGGCGCCTTCAGCCTCCCGGGCCTCGCGGGCCTCCCGGGCTTCCCGGGCTTCCCGGGCTTCCTGGGCCTCGTAGCGGCGGCGCTGTTCGCTGGTCAGCCGGTCGAGGAGGGCCTTGGCGGCGGCGAGCTTCTTGCGGGCGACGCCCCTGTGGCGCGCGAGCGCCGCCTGAGCGCCGTGCAGCTGGTCGAGCTTGTCCTGCGCCTCACCGCGCAGCCTGCCTAACTTCCGGGTCTGGCGGGAGAGGCCCGCGACGGTGGCGGCTTGGCGGCTGTTCGCGCGGTCGGCGAGCGAGGCCCGCCGCAGAAACTGTTCGGGGGAGGAGGACAGCGCGAGCTGGAGGGTGGGCGCGACGGTGCCGGAGCGGTACTGGGCGGTGGCGATGGCGCCCAGCGCGTTGCGCGAGGCGTTCAGCCGCGCCGTACCGCGGGCCGCCTCGTCGCGCAGCCGGTCGAGCGCCTGGCGGGCCTGGTCCGCCTTCTCCTTCGCGCCGTTGTACTTCTCGTTGGCCTCCTCGGCCTCCCGCTGGTACTGGTCCACCTTCGCCCGCACCTGGGCGGGGGTGGGGCGGGTCTCGGCGTGGCCGGTGCCGCTGACGGCGGTGACGGCGGCGCCCGCGAGGGCGACGGCGGCGGTCCAGGCGGTCCCGCCCGTGAGCGAGCGCTGCTTGGGCTTCCTGTGCGACGCCACGGCGGCGGGTCACCTTCCTTTTCCATCCGGCCGGGTTCCATCCGGTCGGGCAGGTGGCAGCCCGCCCATGAGGCGGGGACCCTCGGCTAACGGGAAGCGGACTGCCACCTGGGGGAGGAAGCTAGGCGGGCGGGCGCGGACGGGCGGTGCGATGAACGGGAGTGGACGGATTCGGCGCCCTGATGCCCGTATCCGACCGCCCGGCGCCCGGCTGCGGATGACTCGCGGGGCGGCCGTGATCGAAGCGGCGATCGTGACCCACCCGGTTGCCGGGGGCTGCTATGGGCAGGGCTACGCTCGCCAACCATGGACGTCCTCATCAATGTTTTCGTCGGGCTGCACATCGTCGGTATCGCCGCGCTGCTCGGCGGCTTCCTGGCGCAGCTGAAGCCGATGCGCGCGGGCGAGGGGCGGATGACCCCGGGGATGCTGCACGGCGCGCTGACCATGCTGGTGACCGGTGCCGCGCTGGTGGGGCTCAACCAGGCCGACGACAACAGCGTCAACAACATCAAGATCGGTGTGAAGCTGGCGCTGCTGATCGTGGTCCTGGGGCTGGTCTATGTGAAGCGCGACGACGAGAAGGTCGAGTCGTCGGCCCTCGGCGCGGTCGGGCTGCTCACCACGGCCAACATCTTCATCGCCGTCCTGTGGACGTAATTTTCGTCCTCTGGGCGTAATTTTCCGTACAACCCCCCGGCCCCGTCGTCTGTCCAACCAGGCAGAGCAGCTGTCTTACCGGGCAAGGCAGCCGAAGGGAGCGGGCAGTGGGGGTACTTGGGGGTTGGGGCCGCCGGACGGGCGTGGCCCTGGGGGTGGCGGGGATGGTGGTGCCGCTGGCGGTCGCGCTCGGCACCCCGGCGCAGGCCGCCTCGTCGTGCACGACGAGCGTCGGGCCGTACCAGAAGCAGGTGGAGAAGTTCCTGGGCCGCCCGGTGGACGGGCGGCAGTCGCGTACGGACTGTCTGGCGATCCAGAAGTTCCAGATCAACCACGGGATCAGCCCCACGATCGGCTATGCGGGGCCGGTCACCTGGGGGGTGATGAAGCTGATCAACTCGCAGAAGGCGGCCGGGCACAACCCGAACAAGGCGAAAAAGTGCCCCACCAACAAGGGCCGTATCGCCTGTGTGGACCTCACCCGCCAGCTGAGCTGGATCCAGGACGGCTCACGGCTGGTGTACGGCCCGGTGCCGGTGCGCACCGGCCGCGACCGGTATGAGACCCGGGGCGGGCTGAAGAAGGTCTACTGGCGGGACATCGACCACTGGTCGACGCTCTACGACGTCGCGATGCCGTACAGCCAGTTCTTCGACGGCGGCCAGGCCTTCCACTCCATCGCGGGCAGCGTGTGGTCGCCGCCGGGCTCCCACGGCTGCGTCAATATGCGCAAGGGCGACGCCAAGAAGTACTGGAGCCTGCTGCGCAACGGCGACGACGTATACGTCTACGGCCGCAAACCCGGCACCTGAGCCGCGCAGCCCGGCACCTGAAGCCGCGCAGCCGCCTCCCGGGCCCCGGAGCGCCCCTCCGGGACCCGGGGAGGCGGGAGGGCTGCTAGGCGGCCGGGCGGACGCTGCCGTAGATCGGCATCTCGGTGATCGGCGCCTTCTTGACCACATCGCCGGGCTTCGGGGCGTGGATCATCATTCCGTCGCCTATATAGATGCCGACATGGCTGATGTCGTCATAGAAGAAGACGAGATCGCCCGGCTGGAGGTTGGCGGTCGACACGCGCGTGCCGACCTTCACCTGGTCCCAGGTGGTGCGCGGCAGTGAGACCCCGGCGGCCTTCCAGGCGGCCTGGGTGAGCCCCGAGCAGTCGTAGGAGTTGGGTCCGGTCGCGCCCCAGACATACGGCTTGCCGAGCTGCGCCTGCGCGAAGGCGATGGCCTTGTCGGCCTTGGTGGAGGTCGAGCTGGAGGACCCCGAGGTCCCGGACGATCCCGAGGAACTGGAAGACCCCGAGGAACCGGAGGAGCTCGACGAGTCGGAGGAGCTCGCCTGCTCCTGCCGCCGCTTCGCCGCCTCCTCCTGCGCCCGCTTGGCCGCCGCCTCCCGCTGCTGCTGGGCCAGCTCAGCCGCCTTGCGCCGGGCCTCCTCTTCCTTCTTCTTCTCGATCGCCGCCAGCCGCGCCTTCTCCTCGGCGGTCAGCTTCGACAGCAGCTCACGGGCTTGGGTGAGCTTGCCCTGGACGGTCTTCTTCCTGGTCTTCAGCTGCTGCTGCGACCGGGTCAGCGACGCCAGGCTCTCGCCGGCCTTCGTACGCTCCTTGGCGGCCTTGGCCTGCTGCGACAGGAAGTCGTCGACGGCCTGCTTCTGCTCGCCGGACAGCCGGTCCATCAGATGGGACTGGTCGAAGATGTCCCGCGGGTCCTTGGCGAACAGCAGGGTCGCGGTGCTGTTGGCCATGCCGCCGCTGCGGTACTGCGCCGCCGCATAGCTGCCCAGCTTGCGCCGTGCCTCGTTCAGCTTTTCGGTGCGCTTGGCGACGCTGTCCAGCAGCCGGTCGACCTTGGCGCGCTGCTCGCCCGTGCGCTCCTTGGCGGCGTTGTATGCCTGGGTCGCGGATTCGGCCTGGTGGTAGAGCGTGTCGACCTTCTTCTTGACCTCTTCGACCGTTGGCTTGGGCTTACCGGGCTCGGCGCTCGCCGTCTGGGAGAGGAGGGTGACGGAGGCGAGGGCGGCCGTGGTGACCCCGACGGCGGTGCGGCGGCCGGTGGCCGAGTCCAGTATTCGGGTCCGCGGCTTGCGGTGCGACGCCAAGGGAGGCGACTCCTTCCGTGGACCGCCTACCGGGTTAGCTGTCGGGTTCGGGCGTCGGAAGGCTGCCCTACGGTCCGGGCGGCGGACGGCTGGCGTCGCCGCGCTGGACCGATTCACCCCAGTGGTACGTGGGGGTCCCCGGCTCCGGCTGCCTCGCGGCGGGGCCGGACTCGGCGGAGACAGCCCGTGTCGACGCTGGTCGCCGACGGGTTCCGGACCGCCTGATGGAGGACGGTAGTGGTCTTGTGGGGCTCGTGTGAAGGCTGATGTTCGAATTGTCCCGAAACCGTTTCGTGACTTCCGCGCATACGCTGTCAGTGCGGCGCCCTAGACTCGGTGAGCGATGAGCAGCCTCTTTGATGACAGCTTCCTGGCGGACCTCGGGCCCTCGGACGAGGAGCCCCCGCCGCCCGAGGACGACGGCGGGCCCGCCGCTGAGGACGTCCCGCACGACCTCTTCGACGGGAAGTTCGACGCGCCCGCCCCCAGGGAGGCGTACTACCGCGACGGCGCGGCGCGCCCCGCGGTGGATCCGGCCGCGCTCCTGGAGGGGATGAACGAGCAGCAGAGGGCCGCCGTGGTGCACACCGGCTCGCCGCTGCTGATCGTCGCGGGCGCCGGATCGGGCAAGACCCGGGTGCTCACCCACCGCATCGCCTATCTGCTCGGCGCGCGCAGCGTGCACCCCGGCCAGATCCTCGCCATCACCTTCACCAACAAGGCCGCGGGCGAGATGAAGGAGCGGGTCGAGGAGCTGGTCGGCCCGCGTGCGAACGCCATGTGGGTGTCGACGTTCCACAGCGCCTGCGTGCGCATCCTGCGCCGGGAGTCCAAGAAGCTCGGTTTCACGTCCTCCTTCTCGATCTACGACGCGGCCGACTCCAAGCGGCTGATGGCGCTGGTCTGCCGGGATCTGGACCTCGACCCGAAGCGGTATCCGCCCAAGTCCTTCAGCGCCAAGGTCTCCAACCTGAAGAACGAGCTCATCGACGAGGAGACCTTCGCCGGACAGGCATCGGACGGCTTCGAGAAGACGCTCGCCGAGGCGTATGTGATGTACCAGTCGCGGCTGCGCGAGGCCAATGCCCTCGACTTCGACGACATCATCATGACGACGGTCAATCTGCTCCAGGCATTCCCCGACGTCGCCGAGCACTACCGCCGCCGCTTCCGCCATGTCCTGGTCGACGAGTACCAGGACACCAACCACGCGCAGTACACGCTGGTGCGCGAGCTGGTGGGCCCGGGCCCGGTGGCCGCCGCCGATGGCGTTGGTGAAGGCGACGTCGGCGAGGGGATCGGGGCCGCCGAGCTGTGCGTGGTGGGCGACGCCGACCAGTCGATCTACGCCTTCCGGGGCGCCACGATCCGTAACATCCTCCAGTTCGAGGAGGACTATCCGGACGCCACGACCATCCTCCTGGAGCAGAACTACCGCTCCACCCAGACGATCCTCAGCGCGGCCAACGCCGTCATCGAGCGCAATGAGAACCGGCGCCCGAAGAACCTGTGGACCGACGCCGGCGCCGGGGCGACCATCACCGGCTATGTGGCCGACACCGAGCACGACGAGGCCCAGTTCGTCGCCGACGAGATCGACCGGCTGACGGACGCGGGCGACGCCAGGTCCGGGGACGTGGCCGTCTTCTACCGGACCAACGCGCAGTCCCGTGTCTTCGAAGAGGTCTTCATCCGGGTCGGGCTGCCGTACAAGGTCGTCGGCGGTGTGCGCTTCTACGAGCGCAAGGAGGTCCGCGACGTCCTCGCGTATCTGCGGGTGCTGGCCAACCCGGAGGACACCGTCCCGCTGCGCCGGATTCTGAACGTGCCCAAGCGCGGTATCGGCGAGCGCGCCGAGGCGATGATCGACGCGCTGTCGCTGCGCGAGAAGATCACCTTCCCGCAGGCGCTGCGCCGCGTCGACGAGGCGTACGGCATGGCGGCCCGCTCGGCCAACGCGGTCAAGCGGTTCAACGTGCTGATGGAGGAGTTGCGCACGATCGCCGAGTCGGGCGCCGGGCCGGCCACCGTGCTGGAGGCGGTGCTGGAGCGCACGGGCTATCTGGCGGAGCTCCAGGCGTCCACGGACCCGCAGGACGAGACCCGTATCGAAAACCTCCAGGAGCTGGCGGCCGTCGCCCTGGAGTACGAGCAGGAGCGCGGCGAGGAGAACCCGGGCACGCTCGCGGAGTTCCTGGAGCAGGTCGCGCTCGTCGCCGACTCCGACCAGATCCCCGACGACGACGCCGAGGGCGCCGGGGTCATCACGCTGATGACGCTGCACACCGCCAAGGGCCTCGAGTTCCCGGTGGTCTTCCTCAGCGGCATGGAGGACGGGGTCTTCCCGCATATGCGCGCGCTCGGTCAGACGAAGGAGCTGGAGGAGGAGCGGCGGCTGGCGTACGTCGGCATCACGCGGGCGCGCGAGCGGCTGTATCTGACCCGGTCGACGATGCGCAGCGCCTGGGGCCAGCCCGCGTACAACCCGCCGTCCCGCTTCCTGGAGGAGATCCCGGACCAGTACATGCGCTGGCAGCGGACCGGGCCCTCCACCCCGTCGGCGTCGATGGGCGCGGTCGGGGCCGGCGGTGCCGTCTCGGGGGTTGCGTCCTCGCTGTCCTCGTCGCGTTCGAGGGCGGGGTCCGGGGCCGGTGGCTTCGCCACGCGGCGGGCCAGGGAGCGGCCGGTGGTCGCGCTGGCCATCGGCGACCGGGTCACCCATGACGCGTTCGGGCTCGGCACCGTGGTTGCGGTGAAGGGCAGCGGGGACAACGCGGAGGCGACGATCGACTTCGGCGACGAGAAGCCCAAGCGGCTGCTGCTGCGGTACGCGCCGGTGGAGAAGCTGTAGGGGACGCCTGGCGGCCCCGGCGCCTGCGCCTACTGGGTGGGGGCCTGGGCGGGACTTGGGCCTGGCTGGGCCTGACTAGTGGGAGCCCTGGGCCTAGGAGGGCCTGGGGCTATGTCGGGTCGAGCCCATGGGAGCGCAGCCACGGCAGCGGGTCTATGGCCGAGCCGCCGCCGGGGTGCACCTCGAAGTGAAGGTGTGGCCCGGTGGAGTTGCCGGAGTTCCCGGAGTACGCGATGACGTCCCCGGCCTTGACCGAACCGGCCCGGATCTTGGCGCTGCTCAGATGGCAGTACCAGGTCTCGGTGCCGTCCGGGCTGGTCAATATGACCATGTTGCCGTAGGCGTTGTTCCACTGGGTGCGTACGGTGCCGTCGGTCGCGGCCATGACCGGAGTGCCGTAGCTGACCGGGAAGTCGATGCCGGTGTGCACGGACATCCAGTTGATGCCCGCCTGGCCGAAGCTGGCGCTCAGCCCGTGCTGCGCGACGGGCAGCGCGAATTTCGGCCGCAGCGCCTCCTTGCGGGCGGCCTCCTGGATCTTGCGCTGCCGCTCGGCGGCCTGGCGCGCCTTCAGATCGATCCGCTCCTGGGTGCGGCTGGCGCGGTCCCCGAAGTCATCGGCGCCCTCGAGGCCCCTGGCGAACTGGGCGTCCAGCTTGCTGTTGGCGACCGAGGCCTTGACCGGCGGGGTGTCGGAGGCGGCTTGGGTGGTCTTGGCGTCCTTCTTGTCGTCGCCGATGTTGGCGACGGAGGCGGCGGCCACGGCGGTGACGCCCAGCGCGCAGACGGACGGGACGGCGACGGTGAGGAGCGCCGAGCGTTTGGGGCGGGCCGAGGGGGCGCGGCGGCGGCTGCTGCGGCCGCCGTCCCGGCGGGGCGAGGGAACCGATACCACCTCGGGCGCGGCGTCCTCGAAGTCGGCGGCCGTGCCGCCTTCGTTGTGGGCGGCGGGGTCGGTGGGGTCGGCGGCGTCGGCCCTGTGGGCCGCGTCGGCCTCGGGCGAGTCGAGGTCCAGGGCCATCAGGGCGGTCTGGGTCTCGGCCTCGTGCACGGGCCCCGCCCCGGGTTCCGGCTCCGCCTCGGGAGCGGCGTACGGCTGCTCGGCGGACTGCTGATATCCGCCGTGCTCGTACCCGCCCTCGTGGTACTCGCTCTGGCCGTGCCCGTTCTGGCCGTGCCCGTTCTGGTCGTATCCGCGCTGGTCGTATTCGCCCTGGCCGTATTCGCCCTGGTCGTAGTGCGACTCGTCGACGGTCGCATAGGCGCTCATGTCCCAGAACTGGGTCTGGCCGGTGTCGACTCCCGACGTGTCGTACTGCCCGGTGCCGTCCCACTGGGCGCCGGCCGTCAGATCGTGGTGGCCGGTGGTGTCCCAGGCGGAGGCGTCCCAGTGGCCGCCGGTGTCCGAGCCCTGCTGGGCCGGGATGGTGCCGGCCAGCGGAACGCCGGAGCCGGCCCACATCGCGGTGGTGTCGTAGGTCCCGGAGTCATAGACGCCGGAGTCGTAGGCGCCGGTCGCGGCGCCCCACTGCGTGGCGTCGTACTGCCCGCTGCCGGTTCCGTCGTGCCCGGTCCCATAGCCGCCGCCGTGGTCGCCGGGGAGGGAGCCGAAGAGGGGGTCGCCATCGCCGTATGCGGCGGTGAGGTTGTCGAAGCTGCCGGTGGAGTAGCCGTCGTACCCGGCGTAGCCGTGCGCTGTGCCCTGCTGGTCGTATGCCTCGTAATACGGATATGAGGCGTCAGGAGCGGGGACGGTCGAGGTTGTGATCCCCGACGGGTGACGGTCGTTCACCACCAACTTCTCTTTCGCCTCGGCAGCAGGAGAATTAGCGGCGACTGTACCCGCCGGTTCGGGACGGCGACAATCTTCATCAGGTTTTGAGTAACGCCGGAACGGGCATTTGGCCGCCTTTCGGCTGACTGGCTGCCGTAATTTGGCCGGGTGTTCGATTACTGTTCGGCAACTTCCTGCCCCTTCACGCAACCGAAGCGGCATCGGAAGCGTCTGTCGGCGCCCCTTCGGCGGCATCCAGCGCCTCGCGGACTTCCGCGGCGATCGCATGGTGCACCGGGAGGGTGAGATGCCCGATTCCGCTGACGCGGATGTTGCGTGCCCGTAGATCCGGATGGTCGATACGGGCCGTCTCCGCGGGGATCATCAGCTGATCCACATCGCTCCAGAAGCCGATGAACCGAGTACGGCAATCGGGCGCGGGGAGCCGCAATTCCTCGATCACATCGGAATCCGGGCACATCTGGCGCACCAGCGGATGCGCGGACAGCAGGGGCGCGGTGCGGGTGCCGGAGTGCGGGGTGCCGAGGGTGACCAGCGTATGCACAAAGGCGTCCCCGCCCAGCCGCTGCACGTAGTAACGGGCGATCAGACCGCCCAGACTGTGCCCCACGACATCCACCCGGCTGTGGCCGGTGCGCGCGCGGATCTCCCGCACATGGCGGTCGAGCAGCTCGGCGGCGGTGCGGATATCGCAGGTCAGCGGGGAGTAGTTGAGCGCCGTCACATGCTGTCGGCCGTGCCGGCGCAGGGAGCGGCGCAGCAGGACGAAGACGGAGCGGTTGTCGATGAAGCCGTGCAGCAGGAGGACCGGGCGGTGGGCCTGGTCGTTGGTCGGTAGCCGGGTCGGGGGACCGGGCGATGGTGGTTCGGCAGCCGGCGGCGCGGCAGGTGGGCGCTCTTGGAGCAGGCCGGTCGGATAGAGGAGAAGATGCCCGGCGAGGATCGCCAGGTCGAGGACGGTAGCGCGAATCCGGGTGAGGCCCATGACGGCCGACCTCCTGAACGGCGCACGGGAGGCGGCACTGCCCCCGTGAGCCCTCGCGGGAAGCCTGCAGCGGGTGGACGGTGGTGGTGGACGTCGTGGTCGTGGCGGTACGACCGCGCCGTCGCACCGCGGCGCCAGGCGGCTCGTGCTGATGGCGCTGCGCGGTGCGACGGTCCCCGCTGCGGCTCCCCTGGTGGCCGGCCCGATGCGTGGGACCGCCTCGCGGCGGTCGAGGCGGAGGTGGGTGCGGCCGAGGTGAATGTGTCCCAGGTGTGATTTCCCCCTTGGCGCGCGCCGTGAAACTGCTGCGTGCGGGATGCTGTAGATAACGTTCGTTCACGTTCACGTCCCGCGACGGAGGTCCGCGAGATCCGCGCGCGACGCACCGCGGGGGATGACGACATGGAGGCTGCGATGGGTGTGACCGGTCCGATCCGTGTGGTGGTGGCCAAGCCTGGGCTCGACGGTCACGACCGCGGGGCGAAGGTCATCGCGCGGGCGCTGCGGGACGCGGGCATGGAGGTCATCTACACCGGCCTCCACCAGACGCCCGAGCAGATCGTCGACACCGCGATCCAGGAGGACGCCGACGCGATCGGGCTGTCCATCCTCTCCGGCGCGCATATGACGCTCTTCGCGAAGGTGCTTGAGCTGCTGCGGGAGCGCGACGCGGAGGACATCAAGGTGTTCGGCGGCGGCATCATCCCCGAGGCGGACATCCCTCTGCTGAAGGAGCGTGGGGTGGCCGAGATCTTCACCCCGGGGGCCACGACCACCTCGATCGTGGAGTGGGTCAGAGCGAACGTACGGCCGGTGGCCGCGTAACCCCGCGGGCCGCGCGGCGCGCGCAGGGTGGCCGCGCCTCGCGCCCGGTACGGCGCCGCCGAAGCGGATCCCGTGCCGCCCGGCCGACCGCTACGGCGCCACGGCGCACCGCGCCGCGCCCGCGCTGCGCTTCCGCGACCGAGTCGCGGGCGGGTCGCTGACGCGGCACGGCTTGCCGCGGCTCGGAGTCCCGGCGGGCCGTGGCGTGGTCAGCACCACCGACTGGTGATGCGTCGGTCGAGGTTCGCCCGGCAGCCGGCGGCCCGGTCGCAGCGGTCCGGTCGGAGCGGCCCAAGGGCGCCCCGATGGCGAAGCAGGCGCCCTGGTGTGGTCAGCGCGCAAGGCGCCGGACGGGCCGGCGGACGCAGCGCTAGGGGGCCGGTGCCGGACCGGTGGGTGCCGGACCGGTGGGTGCCGGACCGGTCGCCGCCGGGTGGGTCGGGGCCGGGTGGGTCGGCGCTGTGCCGGTCGGTGTTGCGCCAGCTGGTGGTTCGAGCTCGCGGCGCATCGCGGCGCGCAGCCGGAGCGTGCCCACCAGGCGCTGGAACGCCTCCGACCAGTAGCCCCCGGCGCCGGGCGAGCCGTCCGCCGGCTCGTCCGATATCGCGGTGAGCACTTCCAGCCGGTCGGCCTGGTCCGGGTCCAGACAGCGCTCGGCCAGCCCCATCACGCCGCTGAAGCTCCATGGGTAGCTGCCCGCGTCACGGGCGATGTCGAGCGCGTCCACGACCGCCCGGCCCAGCGGCTCGGCCCATGGCACCGCGCACACGCCCAGCAGCCGGAAGGCGTCGGACAGCCCATGGGCCGCGATGAAGTCCGCGACCCACTCGGCCCGTTCGGCCGGCGGCAGGGCGGACAGCAGCTTCGCCGGGTCGCGCCAGGACGCGGCGGTGGGCGGGGCGGCCCCGCCCGGGGCGGTCGGGGTGGTGGGCGTGGCGGCGGGCGGTGCGGACGGCGCGCCGAGCAGGGCGCGGGACCACTCCACATTCCGCTGGCGGACGGCCGCCCGGCACCACGCCGCCTGAAGGTCCGCCTGCCAGCCGTCGGCGACCGGCAGCGCCACGATCTCGGCCGCGCCACGCCCGCCGAACCAGTCGCTCCAGCGCTCCAGCGGGGTCGCCTCCACCAGCTGGCCGAACCACCACGCGCGCTCACCGCGCCCCGAAGGGGGCTTGGCCACGACGCCGTCGCGCTGCATGCCGCCATCGCATTCGGCCGGCGCCTCGATGGCGATGCCTCCGGCGGTGAGGGAGACGCAGGCCCTGGACCGCTCGGCCATCCGGGAGGCCAGCGCCGAGCCGGGGAGGGCGGACAGCAACTCGGCGGCTGTGGCCCGGACGTTCCGGCTGCGGTCGGTCAGGGCGTGTTCCAGGAACGGCTCGTCGGACGGTGAGAGATCGTCGCGGAGCGAGTCCAGGAACATCAGCCGGTCCTCGGCGCGCTCCATGGACCAGGAGCCGCCGAGCAGCGCGAGGCCGAGCTCCGGGTCGCGGTGGCGCACCGCCGCCAGCAGCGAGACCCGCTCGGCGAACAGGCCCTCCTCCCACTGGCGCTGTATGTCGACGGGCACGGCCGCCGGGGTGTCGCGGGCTGCCGCGGCGCCGGGCGTGGTGGACGCGCCGGGCGCGGCCGAACCGTGGGGAACGGCACGGCCGTGGGATGCGGACACGGCGGGGTCGCCTGACCCGGGTGCGGCGGGACCATCGGGGACGGCTGGGTCGGGCGTGGTGGCGTCGCCTGGTGTGGCCGGGCTGCCGGGCCGGGGCGCCGCGGCCTCTTCGGCAACCCTTTCGGCGGTGGTACCGGCGGGGACGGCGGACGTGTCGCCGGGGGCGGACGGGGGCGCGGGCGCGGCGGGACCATCGGGGACGGCTGGGTCGGCCGTGGTGGGGTCGCCTGGCGTGGCCGTGTCGCCGGGCCGGGGCGCAGCTTCTTCGGTAACCGCTTCGGCGGTGGTACCGGCGGGGACGGCGGGCTTGGGGCCGGGCGCGGTCGAGGCGCCCGGCGCCACCCGGGTCGCGCCCGCGGGGCCCATGGTCGCGGGGGCCGCGCCCGCGGCGGCATCCCGGGGGCACGGCGACGCTGACGCGTCAGCCGCCGCCAACGCCTCCGCCGCGCGCCCGGCACCGCTGCCGCGGAGCGCGAACCTCCATTCCGGGTTCAGCCGGGCCAGCCACAGGACTCGCGCCCCGCCGAGCGTCAGCGCCTCCGGGCGCAGATCGGTGCGCGCGCGGGCCGCGTCCAACAGGGACGGGAGGAGGGCGTCAGGCGCGCGGTAGCCGTACTGGTTGGCCATGGCGAGCCACTGCGGGAGCAGTTCGGCGAGGTCGGGCGCGGAGCGCCGGCCGCTGCCGGGGGCCGAGCGGCCGGCCAGCAGCATGGCCAGCCGGTTGCGGGCGGCTGGCGGAAGCGGCGGGCGCGGGTCCTCGGGCGCGGGGGCGGGGGCGGGCCGGGAGGCGGCGGGGCGCAGCCCGGCCCGCCGCCGTACGGTGCTGAGCGCGGCGGCGTCCAGCAGGGCGGCGGGCGCGTCCTGGCCGGGGCGCGGGGTGATGGGCGGGGTGCGGCGCTCGGTGCCGAGCAGGGCGGCGGCGACCAGGTCGTCCCAGGGTGCGGTGGTGCTCATGGCCTGCCTCCATACGGTGTCGATCCGGTGCCGGACGGGCTCTGGAGCGGGACGGGGGCCGGATCCCAGGTGGTGATCGGGGCGAAGCCGCGGTGGCCGCATTCGCCGAAGACCGTGACGGGACGGCCGCCCGAGATCGCGGTCAGCTGCCACAGGTCCGTACGCCCCATGCACCGGGGGTCGACCGGCAGGGCGGAGCCGGTCCGGGCGTCCGCCAGCTGCCAGCCTTCCTCGCCGCCCGGGATCGGGGTCACCCCCGCGAGGACGACCGGCCAGGCATCCAGCCAGGGGTCCTCGCGCAGCGCGTCCCCGTACGCGGCCAGGGCCGAGCCGATGTCACTCCCCGGAGGCACCGGCGGCGCCGCGGGCGACGGCACGGGGGACGGCGGCGGGTCCGGGCGGCGGGTGCCGAGCGCGGCGCGCAGTGGGCGCCCGGCCGGGTAGTACGTGAGGTCGGCGTCCAGCACGATGCCGACCGGCAGGGCCAGTTCGGGGGAGTGCCCGGCCGCGCCGAAGGAGAGCAGCAGGGCCATGCGGCCCGTGTCCTGGCCGCGCAGCCAGATCCGGCGCGTCGTCAGCTTGCCGTCGGCGCTGTCCTGCTGGCCGAGGACGAGCCAGCGGTCCCGGACGGCGGTGTCGGAGGACAGCAGCTCGGCCGTGGTCGTGGTGAGGCCGACGCGCGAGCGGGTCGTGGTGGCCAGCGCCTCCGGGAGCCGGTCCAGGCGCAAGAAGCCCTGGTTCAGCAGGTGGAGCAGGGCGCACTCCTCCAGCAGGCGCGCGGGCCAGCCCGGCCCCGAGGACGGGATGGCGCCCAGCTCCCGCACCCGGGCCTCCAGACCGGGCGCCTGCGCGTCCACCATGCGCGCGGCCGTCTCGTCCCACGATGCGTAACCGGCGTGATCGGCTCCGGCCAGACCCTCGCGGAGCAGATCCGCCAGACGCTGCTCCAGTTCGGTGGCGCCCGCGGCGATGCGCTGGGTGCGCCGCTCGGCCCGCCGCCGGGCCGCCTCCGGATCGGCGACGCCGCCCGGCTCCTTCCGCCCCCCAGCAGCTCCGGCGGCTCCGTCCGCGGCTCCGGCGACGGCCGTGGACGCCGCGCGCTCGGCGCGCTCCCGCCGCTCGCTGAGCCACTGCCCGGCCCACTCGGGCGGCCCCTCGACCTCCGGGACACCCCCGCCGCCCGCCCACAGGAGCAGCAGGCCGAGCGCGTGCTTGCACGGGAACTTCCGGCTCGGGCAGCTGCAGCGATAGCCCGGTCCGTCCAGGTCGACGACGGTCTGATAGGGCTTGCTGCCGCTGCCCGCGCACAGCCCCCACACACCCCGGCCATGCGCCCCCGCGCCCGACCACGGGCCGGGCGCGGCGAGCTTGCCACCCGCCGTGCGTGAAGCGGCGTCAGGAGCCAAGGCCAGCACCTGCTCCGCCGTCCAGCGTTCCCCCTGCGCATTCATGTCCTCGACGGTACGGGCACCCACTGACAACCGCCTTGACCTGCGGGTTCGTTGACGGTCGGGCTGGTTGTCAGTGGTGTGGTGCAGGGTGGTCGTTGGGTCCGGAAACGGACGGAGAGACGAGTCGTGGGGGAGCTGTGACCGTGCCTGTGCCCAGCGGAGACGAGACCGCCGAGACTGCTGAGACCGCCCAGATCCGCGGCGGCACCGACGCCGCCGACGCTGCCAATGCCGACGCTGCCAAAGCCGACGCTGCCACCCAGGCAGCCCAAGCCGCTGGAGCCGCCGACGACGGCACGCCGGAGGTCGTCGGAGGCGAGGCCCTGCGCCCGCACGCCGAGGACGCCTTCGCGGACGAGCTCAAGGCGCTCGCCGCGGCTGACGACCGCCCGCGGCCCGCCCGCTGGCGCCTGTCGCCGTGGGCGGTCGCGACGTACCTGCTCGGCGGCACGCTGCCGGACGGCACCGTGATCACGCCCAAGTACGTGGGCCCCCGCCGCATCATCGAGGTCGCCGTCACGACCCTCGCCACCGACCGCGCGCTGCTCCTGCTGGGGGTGCCCGGCACGGCCAAGACGTGGGTCTCCGAGCACCTGGCGGCGGCGGTCAGCGGCGATTCGACGCTGCTCGTCCAGGGCACCGCGGGCACGCCCGAGGAAGCCATCCGCTACGGCTGGAACTACGCCCAGCTGCTCGCCCACGGCCCCAGCCGCGAGGCGCTGGTGCCGAGCCCGGTGATGCGGGCGATGGCCGAGGGCATGACCGCGCGCGTGGAGGAGCTGACCCGTATCCCGGCCGACGTCCAGGACACGCTGATCACCGTCCTCTCGGAGAAGACCCTGCCGATCCCGGAGCTGGGGGAGGAGGTCCAGGCGGTCCGCGGCTTCAACCTGATCGCCACGGCCAACGACCGCGACCGGGGGGTCAACGAGCTCTCCAGCGCCCTGCGCCGCCGGTTCAACACGGTCGTGCTGCCGCTGCCCGCGACCGCGGAGGAGGAGGTCGACATCGTGGCCCGCCGCGTGGCCCAGCTCGGCCGCTCGCTGGACCTGCCGCCGGCTCCCGAGGGCGTGGCCGAGATCCGCCGGGTGGTCACGGTCTTCCGCGAGCTGCGGGGAGGGACGACGGAGGACGGGCGCACCAAGCTCAAGTCGCCGTCGGGCACGCTGTCGACGGCCGAGGCGATCTCCGTGGTCACCGGCGGACTCGCGCTCGCCGCTCACTTCGGCGACGGCGTCCTGCGGGCGGGCGACGTGGCCGCGGGCATCCTGGGCGCGGTGGTCCGCGACCCGGCGGCGGACCGCGTCATCTGGCAGGAGTACCTGGAGACGGTGGTCCGCGAGCGCGACGGCTGGAAGGACTTCTACCGCGCGTGCCGCGAGGTGAGCGCGTGAGTGCCGCCGCCACCCAGGACCGCGCGGCGGCCCCGCCCGGCCCTCGGACGGTGCCGGCCGAGCCGCCGTGGCCGCTGCTCCTGGGCGTACGGCACCACGGCCCGGGCTCCGCGCGGGCGGTGCGGGCGGCGCTCGACGCATGCGAGCCCGGCGCGGTGCTCATCGAGGGACCACCGGAGGCGGACGCGCTCGTCGACTTCGCCGCGGAAGAGGGCATGCGGCCCCCCGTGGCCCTGCTCGCCCATGCGGTGAGCGACCCGGGGCAGGCCGCGTTCTGGCCGCTGGCCGAGTTCTCGCCGGAGTGGGTGGCCATCCAGTGGGCCCTGTCCCGTGGCGTTCCCGTGCGGTTCATCGACCTCCCGGCGGCGAATTCCCTGGCCCTGGCGGCCCGTACGGGTGCGGATGGGGAGGCCGAGGCAGCGGAGGAGGATCCGGCCGGGCGGCTGTGGGTGGATCCGCTCGCGGTGCTCGCGGAGGCCGCGGGATACGAGGAGCCGGAGCGGTGGTGGGAGGACGTCGTCGAGCACCGTGGCCTGGGCCCGGGCGCGGATACGACGGGCGGCCCGGGGTCGGCGGGCGGGATGGGCGGGACGGGAGCCGGGACCGGGGCCGTCGCTTCGTTCACCGCGCTCGGCGAAGCCATGGCCGCGCTCCGCGCCGAGTACGGCCACGGCGGACATGAGCACGACGCCGCGCGTGAGGCGCAGATGCGGCTGCGGCTGCGCGAGGCGCGGCGGGAGTTCGGGGACCGGGTCGCCGTCGTGTGCGGGGCCTGGCACGTTCCGGCGCTGGCCGAGCGGACGACCGCAACGGCCGATCGCGGGCTCCTCAAGGGGCTGCCGAAGGTCAAGGTCGAGCTCAGCTGGGTGCCGTGGACACACCGTCGGCTGGCCCGGCACAGCGGCTACGGCGCGGGGATCGCCTCCCCCGGCTGGTACAGCCATCTCTTCCACGCCGCGGACCGCCCGCTGGAGCGCTGGCTGACCAAGGTCGCCGGGCTGCTGCGCGCCGAGGACTTCGCCGCCTCGTCCGCCCATGTCATCGAGGCCGTACGGCTCGCCGAGACCCTGGCCGCCATGCGCGGTCGGCCGCTGGCCGGGCTCGCCGAGACCATGGACGCGGTGCGGGCGGTGATGTGCGACGGCTCCGATGTGCCGCTCGCGCTCGTCCATGACCGGCTGGTCGTCGGGGACGTCCTCGGCGAGGTGCCCGAGTCGGCGCCCGCCACTCCGCTCCAGCGGGATCTGACGCGCACCCAGCGTTCGCTGCGGCTCAAGCCGGAGGCGCTCGACCGCGAGCTGGAGCTGGACCTGCGCAAGGAGACCGACGCCGCGCGCAGCCGCCTGCTGCACCGGCTGCGGCTGCTCGGCGTCGACTGGGGGACCCCGGCCGCCTCGCGCGGCAGCACCGGCACGTTCCGGGAGACATGGCGGCTGCGCTGGGAGCCGGAGCTGTCGGTGCGGGTCGCCGAGGCGGGGGTGTGGGGCACCACCGTGCTGTCGGCCGCCACCACGAGGGCGGAGGCCAAGGCGGTGGATGCCACGGCCCTCGGCGAAGTCACGGACCTGGCCGAGCGCTGTCTGCTCGCCGGGCTCCCCGACGCGCTCCCGGTCGTGATGCGCGCGCTCGCCGACCGCGCCGCCCTCGACGCGGACGTCGGCCATCTCGCCCAGGCCCTGCCCGCGCTCGTCCGCTCGGTGCGCTACGGCGACGTACGCGGCACGGACACCGCCGCCCTGGCCGAGGTCGCCGTGGGCCTGGCCGAACGTGCCCTGGTCGGCCTGCCACCCGCCTGCTTCGGCCTCGACGCGGACGGCGCGGCCGAGATGCGCGGCCACATGGAGGCCGTGCACCAGGCCGTCGGCCTGCTGGCCGAGATCCGGGCGGATGGCGGGGAGCGAGGCGGAGCGGGCCTGGTCGGCGCAGGCGGCGGAGGTGGCCCGGAGAGCGCGGACGGTGCGGGCGGCGAGGGCGGTCGGGCCGATGTCGGGTTGCGGGGGCGCTGGATCGGCGTGTTGCGGGGGCTTGCCGGGCGGGACGGGGTCTCAGGGGTGATCCGGGGGCGGGCCGCGCGGTTGCTCCTGGATGACGGTCGGCTGGCCGAGGGGGAGGCGGCCCGGCTGATGGGGCTGGTGCTTTCGCCCGGGACCGCGCCCGTCGAAGCGGCGGCCTGGATTGAGGGATTCGTAGGCGGCGGTGCCGGCGGAGCGGGCGGCGGGATGCTGCTGGTCCATGACGAACGGCTGCTGGGCCTGCTCGACGGCTGGCTCACGGGCGTTCCGGCGGAGGCGTTCACGGACGTACTGCCGCTGCTGCGGCGCACGTTCTCGGCGTACGACGCCGGGGTGCGCCGTACGCTCGGCGAGTTGGTCCGCCGCGGACCGGCGGCGGGCGACGGCCCGCGGCCGGTCGGAGGCCCGCCCGCGCCCGGGTTCGGGCCCGGTCTGGACGAGGGGCGCGCGGCGGCCGCCCTGCCGACGGTCCGCCTTCTTCTGGGGCTTGACGACAACCACAGCAACCACGACAACCACGACAACCACAGCAGCCACGACAACCACGCGTCGGAGGTGGCCGGATGACCGCGCAGACGACCGGGGAAGCCACGGACGAGCGGCTGCGCCGCTGGCGGCTGGTGCTCGGCGGGCAGGGCGGTGACGGGACCGGATGCGCGCTGAGCGGGCAGGACGTCGCGATGGACCGCACGCTCGAAGCGCTCTACGGCGCGGGCGGCGGGACGAGTCCCGGCGGCGGCGGTGCCGCCACCGCCCGCGGCGGCTCGCCGGGGAGCGGTCCGCGCGCGGCCGGGCTCGGCGGCTCCGCGCCCCAAGTGGCGCGCTGGCTGGGCGACATCCGCCGATACTTCCCCACCTCCGTGGTCCAGGTCATGCAGCGCGACGCCATCGACCGGCTCGGCCTGTCCGCCCTGCTCCTGGAGCCCGAGATGCTGGAGGCCGTGGAGGCGGACGTCCACCTCGTCGGGACCCTGCTCTCGCTCAACAAGGCGATGCCGGAGACGACCAGGACCACCGCCCGCGCCGTCGTCCGCAAGGTCGTGGAGGACCTGGAGAAGCGGCTGGCCACCCGCACCCGCGCCACCCTCACCGGCGCCCTCGACCGCACCGCCAGGACCAGTCGCCCGCGCCACCGCGATATCGACTGGGGCCGCACCATCCGCGCGAACCTGAAGAACTACCTCCCCGAGCACCGCACCGTCGTCCCCGAACGGCTGATCGGATACGGGCGCGCGGCGCACGGGGTGAAGAAA
This sequence comes from Streptomyces sp. NPDC020845, assembly GCF_044334165.1. Classification (NCBI taxonomy): domain Bacteria; kingdom Bacillati; phylum Actinomycetota; class Actinomycetes; order Kitasatosporales; family Streptomycetaceae; genus Streptomyces; species Streptomyces sp. NPDC020845. Next base: position 380,047 of record NZ_JBIRSJ010000009.1, read on the forward strand.
GACGTGATCCTGTGCATCGACCAGTCGGGGTCGATGGCCGCGTCCGTCGTCTACGCCTCCGTCTTCGGCGCCGTACTGGCCTCGATGCGCTCCCTCGCCACCCGCCTCGTCGTCTTCGACACCGCCGTCGTGGATCTGACGGAGGAGCTGGACGACCCGGTGGACGTGCTCTTCGGCACCCAGCTCGGCGGTGGCACGGACATCAACCGGGCGCTCGCGTACTGCCAGTCGCAGATCTCCCGCCCCGCCGACACCGTGGTCGTGCTGATCAGCGATCTGTACGAGGGCGGCATACGCGACGAGATGCTGGGCCGGGTCGCGGCGATGAAGGCGTCCGGTGTGCAGTTCGTCGCGCTGCTCGCGCTGTCCGACGAGGGCGCGCCCGCCTACGACCGGGAGCACGCCGCGGCGCTCGCCGCGCTCGGCGCGCCCGCCTTCGCCTGCACCCCCGATCTGTTCCCGGACGTCATGGCCGCGGCAATCGAAAAGCGTCAACTACCCATACCGGACAAGGAGCTGTAACCGTCGCCGGGGGGTTGCGCCGCCCCCCGCCCGTCGTGCAAGGATCAACCCATCGCCGCGGAAGTGAATCTGACCTTCCGATTGGTCGATCCAACTCTGCTTCGCCCTGTTCCGTATGCCCGTATGCCCGTACGTCTGGGAAGGCCCCCGATCTTGTCTGCTGTGTCCGCCACGCCTGTCGCAGTGCGCCTGCCGCGCACCGCGGCCGCGCGGCGGGCGCTGCTGGCGGCGCTGTTCCTCGGGGGTTTCCTGGCGCTTGCGTTCCTCTTCGGGGGCAGCGCGCACGCCGCGGACCGTACGGACACGGGCGGGACGGTCGATTCGTCGGCCACCTCCGGACTGCTCGACACGGACAGCGCCGACGACGCCGCCCAGGCCACGAAGGCCACCGACGGCGCGGCGCAGGGCGCCAACGACGCCACGCGGCGGAGCCGCATATCGATGCTGCGGGATGCCATACGGCCGGTTGAGGAGCAGACCCGGGAGCTCACCGAGCCGGTCACCGACCTGCTGGACCAGACGGGCTCGTCTCTGCCCGTCCACCTGCCCTCCGACGTGCTCGGCGGGGCGGGCGACGACACCGGTCCGAGCGGTTCCGTGCCTGCTCAGCAGCCGTCCGACGGCCACCAGGCCAAGGGCGACAAGGCATCCGGACACCAGGCCGCGCGCGCCGCTACCCGTATGGGGCCCACGGCCCCGCGGTCGGCCGTGACCGCGCCGCGCACCGTCGCCGATCACGACCGGGCCCCGGTCGTACGGGCGGCGCACGGCCCGGCCCAGGGTGACGGCGTTCCGGCGCCGCTTCCCTTCCCCCTCCCCGCCGGTTCTCCGGCGGGGGCCGTCGCCCAGTGCACCAGCGACAGCGGCGCCCCCCGTGGCGGGGACACCCATGCCGCCCTGGTGCCCGGCGGCCAGGCCGGCCACTGGCTGTGCCCCGGCGCCGTACGCGCCGAGAGCTCCGCGCCCACGCGTGAGCGGTTCAACGAAGTCCTCGAATTCCCCGGATAGGGCAGACCTCCACTCCGTCTGCTGAGACCTGCCGCGCGGGGGCGGGTCAGGTCTGCCCGTCCGAACATCCCCCTGAATTCGAAGGACTTCCCCCTCATGCGTAACAACATCCGCCGTTCCATCCTCGTCGCCGCTGCCGCCACCGGCATCTGGGCCCTCGGCACCGCCGCCGCCAACGCGGACACCCTTCCCGAGGTCCCGGCCACCGACAGCGTCACCAGCACCGTCGGCGGCGCCGCCAAGACCGCCGGGGACACGCTGCCGACCGACGGCGTCAAGGACGTGACCAACGGCGTGGCCGACACCTCCAAGGTCACCGGTGCCGCCGGCGAGGCCGTGGACGGCGCCAAGGCCACCGTGGACGGCGCGGCCTCGCAGGTCACCGGCACCGCGAAGGGCGCCCTGCCGGGCGTCGGCGACGTGACGGGCCTGACCGACGGCCTGACCGACGGCGTCGCGGGCGGCGCCACCGACAAGGTCGACCCGGCGAAGACGGTCAAGAAGGCCAAGAAGACCGTCAAGAAGGCGCAGAAGGCCGCCAAGAAGGTCACCGGCGGTGTCGACCTGCCCACCGGCGAGGTGCCCGGCGTCATCCCGCAGCTCCCCGGCCTCGGCTCGCTGCCGTCCGTGCCTGCCCTGCCCTCCGTCCCGGGCGAGCTGCCTGCCCTCCCCTCCGTCCCGGCCACCCCTGAGCTGCCCGCCACCCCCGGCTCGGCCGACAACCTGCTCGCCGCCCTCTCCGGTGCGGGTGTGCGTCCGGAGGAGCTGGCCGGCAAGGCCCAGCGCGCCGTGGGCGACGCCCAGGCGACCGCCGGTTCCATCGCCCCGGGCGAGCTGCCCCCGGCCGGGAACGACGTCGTGGGCAAGGTGACCCCCGTGGCCCAGCAGACCGTCGGTGACGCCGGCATGCTGGCCGACGATGTGTACCTGCAGGTCGCCCCGTACGCCCAGAACCTGGCCAACGGCGCCCAGGACAGCGCGACGGGCGTGGCGGGCGACAGCGTGCTGCTCGTGCAGGGCCTGACCATGACCGTGACCGCTGACGGGCAGATCGTCGTCGGCGACGCGGTCGCGGGCGCCCGGACCCTGGTCCCGTCGCTGCCCGGCGACCTGACCGACCTGACGGACGCCGCCAACATCCCGGGCCTGCCGGTCCTGCCTGCCCTGCCGGGCGTCCCCTCGGTCCCGGCGGACCTCCCGGCGGTTCCGGCCACGGGCCTGCCGACGGTCCCGGCTGACCTGCCGAGCGTCCCCGCGGACCTCCCGGCGGTTCCGGCTGACCTGCCGAGCGTCCCCGCGGACCTGCCCACCGTCCCGGCCGACCTGCCGACCGTCCCGGCGGACCTCCCGACCGTGCCCGCGGACCTGCCCACCGTGCCCGCGGACCTCCCGACCGTGCCCGCGGACCTGCCGACCGTGCCCGCGGACCTGCCCACCGTCCCGGCCGACCTCCCGGCCGTCCCGGCCGACCTGCCCACCGTCGACGGCATCGACGGCATCGGCGGTGTTGACGGCCTCGGCGGGCTGAACATCTGATGACACCACCTGCTGTACGCCGTACGGCATCTGCTTGACCGATCGGGCGGCCCTCGTTGGGGAGGGGGCCGCCCGATCGGCATTTCCCCCTCCGAGCAGCACGGCTGTACAAAGATAGGTGGGTATGGTCGCGATCTGTGACCGTAATCACCGCGCCAGTGTGATCTGCGATTTAGGGACGCAGGTCCTGCGGGGATAACCTGCGAGACGGACATGCCGCGTACCCGGCGCACGTGTGCCGCCTCGTCAAAGATCGCGTCCTCACGCTGCCACCGCGGCACGCCCGCGCAGACAACGAACCGCGATTTCCAGGAAAAGGGACGGACGCGCGTGGACCTGTTCGAATACCAGGCGAGGGACCTCTTCGCCAAGCACGGTGTACCGGTGCTGGCCGGTGAAGTCATCGACACGCCTGAGGCGGCGCGCGAGGTGACCGAGCGACTGGGCGGCCGCGCGGTCGTCAAGGCGCAGGTCAAGGTCGGCGGCCGCGGCAAGGCCGGTGGCGTCAAGCTGGCCTCCGACGCGGATGACGCGGTCGCCAAGGCCACCCAGATCCTGGGCATGGACATCAAGGGCCACACGGTCCACAAGGTGATGCTGGCCCAGACCGCGGACATCAAGGAGGAGTACTACGTCTCCTTCCTGCTGGACCGTACCAACCGCACCTTCCTCGCCATGGCTTCTGTCGAGGGTGGCGTGGAGATCGAGGTGGTCGCCGAGCAGAACCCCGAGGCGCTCGCCAAGATCCCGGTCGACGCCATCGAGGGCGTGACCAAGGAGAAGGCCGCCGAGATCGTCGCCGCGGCGAAGTTCCCGGCCGACATCGCCGACCAGGTCGCCGAGGTCCTGCAGACCCTGTGGAAGGTCTTCATCGAGGAGGACGCCCTTCTCGTCGAGGTCAACCCGCTGGTCAAGACGGGCGAAGGCAAGATCATCGCCCTGGACGGCAAGGTCTCCCTGGACGAGAACGCCGCCTTCCGCCAGCCGGAGCACGAGGCGCTCGAGGACAAGGCCGCGGCCAACCCCCTCGAGGCGGCCGCCAAGGCCAAGGGCCTCAACTACGTCAAGCTCGAGGGCGAGGTCGGCATCATCGGCAACGGCGCGGGTCTGGTCATGTCGACCCTCGACGTCGTCGCGTACGCCGGTGAGAACCACGGTGGCGTCAAGCCCGCCAACTTCCTCGACATCGGTGGCGGCGCCTCCGCCGAGGTGATGGCCAACGGCCTGGAGATCATCCTCGGCGACCCGGACGTCAAGTCCGTCTTCGTCAACGTCTTCGGTGGCATCACCGCCTGTGACGCCGTGGCCAACGGCATCGTCCAGGCCCTGGAGCTGCTGAAGTCCAAGGGCGAAGAGGTCACCAAGCCGCTCGTCGTGCGCCTCGACGGCAACAACGCGGAGCTGGGTCGCAAGATCCTCACCGACGCCAACCACCCGCTCGTGCAGCAGGTGGACACCATGGACGGAGCGGCCGAGCGCGCCGCCGAGCTCGCGGCTGCGAAGTAAGGGAACAGGTCACCAACACCATGGCTATCTTCCTCACCAAGGAAAGCAAGGTCATCGTCCAGGGGATGACCGGCTCCGAGGGCCAGAAGCACACCCGTCGGATGCTCGCCTCGGGCACCAACATCGTCGGTGGTGTGAACCCGCGCAAGGCCGGCACGAAGGTCGACTTCGACGGCACCGAGGTACCGGTCTTCGGCACCGTCAAGGAGGCCATCGAGGCCACCGGCGCCGATGTCACCGTCATCTTCGTCCCGGAGAAGTTCACCAAGGACGCGGTCATCGAGGCGATCGACGCCGAGATTCCGCTCGCCGTCGTGATCACCGAGGGCATCGCGGTCCACGACACCGCCAACTTCTGGGCCTACGCCGGCCAGAAGGGCAACAAGACCCGCATCATCGGCCCGAACTGCCCGGGTCTGATCACGCCGGGGCAGTCGAACGCGGGCATCATCCCGGCCAACATCACCAAGCCGGGCCGGATCGGTCTCGTGTCGAAGTCCGGCACGCTGACCTACCAGATGATGTACGAGCTGAGCGACATCGGCTTCTCGTCCTGCGTCGGCATCGGCGGTGACCCGATCATCGGCACCACCCACATCGACGCCCTGGCCGCCTTCGAGGCCGACCCCGACACCGACCTGATCGTGATGATCGGCGAGATCGGCGGCGACGCGGAGGAGCGGGCCGCGGACTTCATCAAGGCCAATGTCACCAAGCCGGTCGTCGGCTATGTGGCGGGCTTCACCGCGCCCGAGGGCAAGACCATGGGCCATGCCGGTGCGATCGTGTCCGGGTCCTCCGGCACCGCGCAGGCGAAGAAGGAGGCCCTGGAGGCCGCGGGCGTGAAGGTCGGCAAGACCCCGTCCGAGACCGCCCGCCTGGCGCGCGCCGCGCTGGCCGGCTGACGCCGCCGACCGGGCGCTGACCGGAGCGTACGGCTCACGGGCGCGGGCCCGTACCACCCACGAGGTGGTGCGGGCCCGCGCCTTTTGCCGTTCCGGCTGGCTTTCCGCCACCTGCTCCTGTCCGCCTTTACCGCGAAAGCCGCATAAGCGCAATCTTTACGACACGGCGACTAATCGCCTGATGTGCGGATGAAACGGCAGTTATTGGCAGCATGGGCGCGTGACCCAATTGACCGATCGCAGCCCGTCGTTGTCCTCCCCTGGCCGCGCCGCGCTCCGGCGCCCCTCCTCCGAGGTGAGAGAGGCGTTCCTCGGCGGCGTCGTCGCCGCGGGGCTCGGTCTCGGCGCGCTCGCCGTCGTCGTACTCCTGCTGTGGATCACCTCCTCGTCTCCCGACAGCAGCCCGGACGGCGCCCTGCACATCGCCGCCGACCTGTGGCTGCTCGCGCATGGCGCGGAGCTCGTACGGACCGAGACGCTGTCAGGGGACTCCGCGCCCGTCGGGCTGACCCCGCTGCTGCTCAGTGCCCTGCCGTGCTGGCTGCTCTACCGGGCCGGGCGCCATGCGATCGAGACGGGCGTGCCGGAGGAGACGGACGAGGCGGCGGAGGCGGCGGGGGGCCCGGGGCTGTGGGTGTCCGAGGAGGCCACCCTCCACCCGCGTACCGCCTTCGGCTGGGTGACGGGCGGCTATCTGCTGGTCGGGGTGGCCATCGTGGTGTACGCCTCGACGGGTCCGCTGCACGTCGAGCCGTTCAGCGCCCTGCTGCATCTGCCGCTCGTCGGCGCGGCGGCCGTCGCGGTGGGGGTGTGGGCGGCGGACGGGCGGTTCCCCAGACCGCTGCCGCCCGGCCCCGTACGCGAGGCGTGCCGCCGGTGGCGACGCCGGCTGGGCGACTGGTTGCGCGCGCGGTTGGCCGCCCGGGCGCCGCGCGCCGTACGGCTTGTCTCGGCCCGTCACCGGCTCAAGCGCCTGGTGCGTCTGGTGCGCCTGGTGTGTCTCGTGCCCGTCGTACGGCTCCGCTCGGCCGCCGGGCGCCGGGGTGCCGCCCCCGGGGCCGTCGAGCTGCGGCCCCCGGCGTACCGGACCCCCGCCTTCCGCGGCGCCGTGCTGCGGGCCGCCGGGGGCGCGGTCGTCGTGCTGCTCGGCTGTGGCGCGCTGCTTACGGCGGTGTCGCTGATGAGCCACGCGGGCGCGGTGCAACTGGCGTTCCTGGAGCTCAGCGACGTGTGGTCCGGCCGTTTCGCGGTGCTGCTGATCAGCCTGGCGCTGCTGCCGAACGCGATCGTGTGGGGCGCGGCGTACGGACTCGGGCCGGGGTTCACGGTCGGCTCCGCCGCCGTCGGCCCGCTCGGCGTGGCGGACTACCCCGACCTGCCCGACTTCCCCCTGCTGGCCGCGCTGCCCGCCGAGGGCGGGGGTGTCCCGCTGAGCTGGCTGACGGGGTGCGCGGCGGGGGCGTCGGTGGCGTGGTTCGTCGCGGTCGCGGCCGTACGGCGGGTGGACGGCGCTGACGGCGGCCAGAGCGTTCAGAGCGTCCAGGCCGTGCGGGTTGGCCAGGCCGTGCACCCTGTCCAGAGCAGGGGCGGGGATGGGGGTGCGGGCGGCGGCGAGGGGCGGCGGGCGCTGCGGCCGGCCGTGTCGGTGTGGGGGTGGGGCCAGACCGCCCTGATGGCCGCGGGCGCCTCACTCGGCTGCGCGGCCGTGATGGCGCTGCTCGCCGGTGCCTCGGGCGGGGCCCTGGGCACCCACGGACTCGCCGAGCTGGGCCCCAGCTGGTGGCGTACGGGCACGGCGACGCTGGCCTGGACCGCCCTGCCGGGGATCCCCGGAGCGGTCCTTCTGCGATGGCTGCGGCTGTTCGTACCCGCGCTGATGGCCTGGGTGGCCCGTAAGGCGGAGGCCCGGGCCTGGGCGGCCTCGGCGACGCCCCCGCCGCGATCGAAGCGATCGGCGGCCGAGCGCCGGAGCGCGCGGGACAGCCGGAGCGCCCCGGGCACCGGGGGTGACGGTGGCACGGACGCGGCCAAGGCGCCCGCGCCCTGGTGGCGGCAGTTCTTCCCGCACTACGACACGGCGCCGGGCCCCAAGGCCGACCGGCCTGGGGCACCGCCCCAGGGCCCGGCGCTGTCCGAGCACGAGCAGTACGAAGGCCGTGGCCCCGACCACGAGATCACCTGCTTCTTGCGAGGAGGCCCGGGCATGCAGGACCGGGAGGATTCGCATCCTGCGGAAGGCGGCGCGGAGCGCCGCAGCGGCCGTCAGGCCGGCGGAGCTCAGGCCGGCGGAGCTTAGGCCGGCGGAGCCAGTCTGTGAGCCTTTGAAGGCACGAACCGGCGTGTCCGGGGACACGGTTGTGGTTGGGCTTCAGGGAGGGGTGCCGGGGCACGCGAAAGGGGCGGCTGCGACGTATACGCGCCGCAGCCGCCCCTGCTGTTCGGGTTCCCTGGTCCCGCTCAGTCCTCCGTGCTGAGCAGCGGCCGGAGCTGCTTGGGCAGCAGGTCCTCGCAGGCGTGCCGGGAGGTCTGGGTGAGGGAGTCGTCCACACAGGAGTAGTAGTCGCTGTAGACGATCTGGACGGTGAAGGTCGCCGCGACGATGGCCAGTGCGAGACCGCCCGTGACCAGCCCGCTGATCGCCGCCGTGGCCTGCGGCTTCGAGGGGCTGGTGCCCGGCGCCGGGAGATGGGCCGGGGTGGTGCCGGGAGCGGGCGGCGGAGCGTTCAGCGGGACGGCCGAGGGCGGCGTGGGGGCCGGCCGGCGCGGCTTGGCGCGCAGTGAGCTGATGCCCCAGTAGACGGCCAGCGCACCGAGCAGCAGCGCGATCTCCGGCAGGCTGAACAGCGCGAAGAAGAAGGCCCACATGCCCGCGAGCAGGGCGTAGCGGGCGCGCCGCTGGGCCGGGTCGTTCGGGTCCCAGCGCGGGCCGCCGGAGCCGCCCTGGCCGCCCGTTCCGTTCGGTCGGCCGGGGTTTGAGCCGAAGCCGCCGTTCTGGCGGCCGGGCTGGCGGCTGCTCCACTGGCTGCCCCAGGCCGGGGGCTGCTGCGGCGGGCCGTCCTGGCCGCCTTGACCGCCGCCCTGGCCCTCTTGGTCTCCCTGGCCGCTCTGGCCGCTCTGGCCTCCCTGACCGCCCTGTATGCCGCCGCCGGGGGTGCCGGGGGCGGCAGGCCAGGGGGTGCCACTTGGGCTGCCCGGGCTGCCGGGTTCACCAGGCCAGCCCGGCGCGGCGCGGCCGTCGTCGCCACCGCCGCTGCCGCCCTCACCGCCCGGCGCGGTGTCGGGCCGGTGCCTGGGCTGCCAGGGCTGGTCCGGCCGTCCCTCCGGCGGCGGTGCGAAGGGGTTGTTCTCCTCGCGCCCGGCGGGCGAGCCCTCGGGCGAGGCGGAGGAGGACGGGGACTGCTGCTCACGCAGCAGCGGCGTCGTGCGCGACGTGCGGGCGTACCTCATCGCGGCCCCCCGGTACGCGCAGGGGTCGGCGTGAGGCAGTGAGCCGCGCGGCGGCGTCGGTCCGGCATGTGGAGGTGTCTTCCCCTTGTGTCGTCGTGATGCACGCAAGGCTTCCGTAGGGCCTGCGCCGTACGGCTCCCCTTGCGTGGGACGCGACGGTGGTTCCCACGGCGTCAGTCGGATTCGCAGTCCAGACGCTACCTCCCGCGCTCGCCCCCGTCCCCCGGGGGCCGTTTCGTGTGCCGGTATCGTTGCTGACGGTCGGCGGCTTCGTAGAGTTCCCCGGAATTCATGACTCCGCGTCCTTGTATGTCCACACAAACGCAGTGGCGCCGCCACCCGCAAGCACTCTGAGCACCCGCGCACCGCCCGCATCGCCCGCATCGCCCGCGAGAAAGATCCCCGCCGTGGCCTCCCCGCCCTCCCTCGCCGCCCGCCCCGCGCGCCCCGCCCGCCTCGTCGTCCTCGTATCCGGCTCCGGTACGAATCTGCAGGCGCTCCTCGACGCGATCGCCGCCGAGGGCGCCTCCGGCTTCGGCGCGGAGGTCGTGGCCGTCGGCGCCGACCGCGCCGGTATCGCGGGCCTGGAGCGCGCCGAGCGCGCCGGGATCCCCACCTTCGTCTGCCGGGTGAAGGACCACGCCACCCGCGCCGAATGGGACCGCGCGCTGGCCGAGGCGACGGCCGCGTACGAGCCGGACCTCGTGGTCTCGGCGGGGTTCATGAAGATCCTGGGCCAGGAGTTCCTGGCCCGCTTCGGCGGCCGGTGCGTCAACACCCACCCCGCGCTGCTGCCCAGCTTTCCCGGCGCCCACGGCGTGCGCGACGCGCTCGCGTACGGCGTGAAGGTGACCGGCTGCACCGTCCATCTCGTCGACGACGGAGTCGACACCGGCCCGATCATCGCCCAGGGCGTGGTCGAGGTCCGGGACGAGGACGACGAGTCCGCTCTGCATGAGCGGATCAAGGAAGTCGAGCGCTCGCTGCTCGTCGAGGTCGTGGGGCGTCTGGCCCGCAACGGCTACCGCATTGAGGGACGAAAGGTAATGATCCCGTGACCGCCGAAGGTACGAAGCGGCCCATCCGCCGCGCGCTGGTCAGCGTCTACGACAAGTCGGGGCTCGAGGAACTGGCCCGGGGGCTGGACGCGGCCGGGGTCCAGCTCGTCTCGACCGGCTCGACGGCGGCGAAGATCGCCGCCGCGGGCGTCCCGGTCACCAAGGTGGAGGAGCTGACCGGCTTCCCCGAGTGCCTGGACGGCCGCGTCAAGACGCTGCACCCGCGCGTCCACGCGGGCATCCTCGCCGACCAGCGGCTCGACTCGCACCGCGAACAGCTCGCCGAGCTGGGCGTCGAGCCCTTCGAGCTGGTCGTCGTCAACCTCTACCCGTTCCGGGAGACCGTCGCCTCGGGCGCCTCGCCCGACGAGTGCGTCGAGCAGATCGACATCGGCGGCCCCTCCATGGTCCGCGCGGCCGCCAAGAACCACCCGTCCGTGGCCGTGGTCGTCAACCCCGAGCGCTACGCGGACGTGCTGAAGGCCGCCGCCGAGGGCGGCTTCGACCTCGAGCAGCGCAAGCGGCTGGCGAGCGAGGCGTTCCAGCACACCGCGGCGTACGACGTGGCGGTGGCGAACTGGTTCGCCGAGGGCTACGCCGCCGACGAGGGCCCCTGGCCGGACTTCATCGGCGTCACCTACGAGCGCAAGCAGGTGCTGCGCTACGGCGAGAACCCGCACCAGCCCGCCGCGCTCTACACCAACGGCACGGGCAAGGGCCTCGCGTACGCCGAGCAGCTGCACGGCAAGGAGATGTCCTTCAACAACTACACCGACACCGAGGCCGCGCGGCGTGCGGCGTACGACCACGACGCGCCCTGCGTCGCGATCATCAAGCACGCCAACCCCTGTGGCATCGCGGTCGGCGCGGACGTCGCCGAGGCCCACCGCAAGGCGCACGCGTGTGACCCGCTCTCGGCGTTCGGCGGCGTGATCGCCGTCAACCGTCCGGTGACGGTCGCCATGGCCGAGCAGGTCGCCGAGATCTTCACCGAGGTCATCGTCGCCCCGGAGTACGAGGACGGCGCCGTCGAGGTGCTGGCCCGCAAGAAGAACATCCGCGTGCTGCGCTGCCCCGACGCCCCGGCGGCGGGCGGCGAGTACCGGTCGATCGAGGGCGGCGACCTGGTGCAGGCCAAGGACCGGCTCCAGGCCGAGGGCGACGACCCGGCCAATTGGACCCTGGCGACCGGCGAGCCGCTGGACGCCGACGGCCTGGCCGAGCTGGCCTTCGCCTGGCGCGCCTGCCGGGCCGTGAAGTCCAACGCGATCCTGCTCGGTAAGGACGGCGCGACGGTCGGCGTCGGCATGGGCCAGGTCAACCGCGTCGACTCGGCGCGGCTCGCCGTCCAGCGGGCGGGCGAGGAGCGGGCCGCCGGCTCGTACGCGGCCTCCGACGCCTTCTTCCCCTTCCCGGACGGCTTCGAGGTGCTGGCGGAGGCCGGGATCAAGGCCGTGGTGCAGCCGGGCGGCTCGGTCCGCGACGAGCTGACCGTCGAGGCGGCCCAGAAGGCGGGCGTGACCATGTACTTCACGGGCACGCGCCACTTCTTCCACTGAGTGGTACGGACCGAGGGCCGCACCCCCGACGCGCGGGGTGCGGCCCTCTGGCCGTAGGCGACACACGTCACACGACACAGGACATACACGGCCCGGATTCCGCCAGACCCCGGGTGGGGCGGGCCCTGATTGGAACAGACGTCCCCGAATCCGGGAGGATGAAGCCATGACCGCGCAGATTCTCGATGGCAAGGCAACCGCAGCCTCGATCAAGTCCGATCTCGTCGGCCGAGTGGAGGCGCTCAAGGCCAAGGGCATCCACCCCGGCCTCGGAACCGTGCTGGTCGGCGAGGACCCGGGCAGCAAGTGGTACGTCGCGGGCAAGCACCGCGACTGTGCCGAGGTCGGCATCGCCTCCATCCGGCGCGACCTGCCCGAGACCGCCACCCAGGAGGAGATCGAGGCGGCCGTACGGGAGCTCAACGAGGACCCGGCCTGCACGGGCTACATCGTGCAGCTGCCGCTCCCCAAGGGCATCGACGCCAACCGGGTGCTGGAGCTGATCGACCCGGCCAAGGACGCCGACGGGCTGCACCCGATGAACCTCGGCCGGCTGGTGCTGAACGAGACCGGCCCGCTGCCGTGCACCCCGTACGGCATCATCCAGCTGCTGCGCCACCACGGCGTGGAGATCAATGGCGCCCATGTGGTGGTCGTCGGCCGCGGTATCACCGTCGGCCGGTCGATCGGGCTGCTGCTCACCCGCCGCTCGGAGAACGCCACGGTCACGCTGTGCCACACCGGCACCCGCGATCTCCCCGGGCTGCTGCGCCAGGCCGACATCATCGTGGCGGCGGCCGGGGTGCAGCACCTGATCAAGGCGGAGGACGTCAAGCCGGGGGCGGCGGTGCTCGACGTCGGCGTCAGCCGGGACGAGCACGGCAAGATCGCCGGTGATGTGCACCCCGATGTGAGCGAGGTCGCGGGCTGGATCTCCCCGAACCCGGGCGGCGTCGGCCCGATGACCCGCGCCCAGCTGCTGGTCAACGTGGTGGAGGCGGCGGAGCGCGCCGCCAAGGCCGCCGACGGCGACGGCGAGGGTGACGGTGACAGCGACGGCGGCAGCGGTGCCGGGCATGCCGGCTGAGGCCGGTGAGCCGGCCGCCGAGCCGGCCGGACAGCGCCCCGCGGCGGCGTCGAACGGAGCGACCGCGCCGAACGGAGCTGCGGCGCCGCACGGGGCGGCGGGACTGAACGGAGCTGCGGGCCCCAACGGGGCTGCGGCACAGAGCGGGGCTGCGGCACAGAACGGAGCAGCGGCGCACAGTGGCGCGGCGGGGCGCCCTGTCGCCAGATCGCGCCGATTCCCCCTGATCACCCGGGACACCGCGCGCCCCGAGGGCGGCGGCCGCGCCGCGCCCGGCGCCGCCCCGGCGCCCGCCCGCCAGTGGCCGCTGCTGGTGGTGATGGCCGGCGTCGGCCTGGGGCTGCTGGTGGTGGCCCTGGACGCGTTCCGAGCGGGCACGATTCTGGTGGGGCTCTCCCTGCTGGCGGGCGCGCTGCTGCGGTGGGCGCTGCCGGAGGTCGGGATGCTGGCGGTGCGCTCCCGGTTCACCGACATGCTGACGTACGGGGTGCTGGGGTCGGCGATCGTGCTGCTGTCCCTGATGGCCCAGCCCAAGCCCTGGCTGAAGGTGCCGTTCCTGGAGGATGTGGTGCACTTCACCGTCCGATAGGGCGATGAGGTCCCTGCCCCCACCCGACCGCTCAGCGCCCGTGCACGACGACGGCCCGTCCTCTCCCCCGAAGAAGGACGGGCCGTCTGGCATAAGGGTTCTGTTAAGAGCCCTGCTGGATCAATGGACGTCGAGGGCCTGTGGCGCGGAAGTGACCATTCCGGTACGACGTCTCGGGCGCGCAACAGCCCGATAGGGGCGCGTGGGGAGCGCGTCCGGGTCCGGAATGCTCCGGTGCGCCCCTGCTGGGGGAACTGTCATTCTTGGGCGGGGCATCTCCCTGGGTAGCGGATCCGGGACTCTCGAGGGTGCCCAAACGGGGGCAGGGCACGGGAAGTTCACGGGCACGGAGGGACAGGGGGAGGCAATGCCTCGTTGGAGGGAGCTGCCGGACGAGCTCGATCCGCAGGTTCGGGAGTTCGTCGGGCAGTTACGCAGGCTCGTCGAGCACAGCGAGCTGAGCCTCGTCGCGGTCGCCGACCGCACCGGCTACAGCAAGACGTCGTGGGAGCGCTACCTCAACGGCCGCCTGCTGCCGCCGCAGGGCGCGGTTGTGGCGCTGGCCGAGGCGACGGGCACGGACGTCGAGCATCTGAGCACCCTGTGGGAGCTGGCGGAGCGCGCGTGGAGCCGTTCCGAGTTACGGCACGACGTCACGATGGAGGCGATCAGGGTCGCGCAGGCGCGGGCCGCGCTGGGGGAGACGGGCCCGCTGCCGCACTCGAGGAACGGCCGTACGGCGGAGGAGGCCGAAGCCGGGTGGGCCTATGCCGAGCCGCCCCGCAACGAGCCGCCCCGCAACGAGCCACCCCGTACCGAGACACCCCGTACGGAGCCAGAGCCGCAGAGGCCCGCGACGCCCAGCGCCGGGCCACTCCACGCCGAGCCACCCAGCGCCGAGCCACTCCAAGCCGAGCCGCCCCATATCCCCGAGACGGCGGTGCGCAGGGCGGCCGCCGTGCCGCCTGAGCCGCCCGTGGCGGACCCTCCGCTCGTCTCCGTCGCACCGGCCCTGCTTCCCGAGCCGCCTGATCCGCCGGGCCCGCCTCCGTCGCCGGACAGGCGCCGCCGACGCGTCCCGCTGTTCATCGCCACGGCGGTCGGGGTACTGCTCATGGGCGCGGCAGTGGTTCTCCTGGTCAACCCGGGTGGCCAGGCCGACGAACGGGCCAAGGACCCGACTCCCGGGCGGACCACGACCAGCGGCCCCCGCCTGCCCAGCGGAGTGAAATGCGCCGGCCAGGAGTGTGCCGGCAAGGACCCCGAGACCATGGGGTGCGGTGGCGCGTACGCCAGGACGACCGCGAGCGTGACCGTGGGCAGCGCGTATGTCGAGGTGCGCTACAGCAAGGTGTGCGGCGCGGCGTGGGCCCGGATCACCAAGGCCGCCCCCGGCGACCTGTTACAGGTGACCGCGCCCGCCCAGGGCGCGGTCGGTCCGGCGCGCACGGAGTACGGCAAGGTCAACGCCGACGGCGACGCCTACACCCCGATGATCGCGGTCGGCTCCACCACCCAGGCCAAGGCCTGCGTCACCCGCACCACCGGACAGCGCGGCTGCACCACGACGGCCGCGGGGCGCACCAGCGCGCCGTGAGGGCCGCCGGGCGCCGTCGTCCGAAGGGATCTCAAGGAAATATCCGGGTCGGGCGGCATGCCCTCGCCGAATCGGGGCAGGCGCAGGCCGACCCCCCCCACGGGTGCGGCATGGCACCGTGGCGGCCGCCTGCTACTCCCCCTCCTCGTGCAGGCGGCCGCCGAATGCTGCCGGGCGCCGAATGGCTGCCGGGCCTTGTCTGTCGGTGGTGAGCGGTTACACAGTGGCCCCTGGGGCCCCGTGTGTCCCCGTCGGATAGCCTGACGCCGGTATCTCGACACCAAGAGATCGACAGAAAACACAGCGCAGGAGACCGCCATGACCCGCACTCCCGTCAATGTCACCGTCACCGGCGCGGCCGGCCAGATCGGCTACGCGCTGCTCTTCCGCATCGCCTCCGGCCAGCTGCTCGGCGCGGACGTGCCGGTCAAGCTGAACCTCCTGGAGATCCCCCAGGGCCTGAAGGCCGCCGAGGGCACCGCGATGGAGCTCGACGACTGCGCCTTCCCGCTGCTTCAGGGCATCGACATCACCGACGACCCGAACGTGGCCTTCAACGGCGCGAACGTGGCGCTCCTGGTCGGCGCCCGGCCGCGGACGAAGGGCATGGAGCGCGGCGATCTGCTGGAGGCCAACGGCGGCATCTTCAAGCCGCAGGGCAAGGCCATCAACGACCACGCCGCGGACGACATCAAGGTCCTGGTCGTCGGCAACCCGGCGAACACCAACGCGCTCATCGCCCAGGCCGCCGCGCCGGACGTACCGGCCGAGCGCTTCACCGCGATGACCCGCCTGGACCACAACCGCGCCCTCTCGCAGCTCTCGAAGAAGACCGGCGTCCCGGTCGCGGAGATCGCCAAGCTCACGATCTGGGGCAACCACTCCGCCACCCAGTACCCGGACGTCTTCCACGCCGAGGTCGCGGGCAAGAACGCCGCCGAGGTCGTGAACGACGAGCAGTGGCTGGCCGAGACGTTCATCCCGACCGTCGCCAAGCGCGGCGCCGCGATCATCGAGGCGCGCGGCGCTTCGTCGGCCGCCTCCGCCGCCAACGCCGCCATCGACCATGTGTACACCTGGGTCAACGGCACCCCGGCCGGGGACTGGACCTCCGCCGGTGTGGTCTCCGACGGCTCGTACGGCGTGGCGGAGGGCCTTATCTCGTCCTTCCCGGTCACCGCCAAGGACGGCAAGTTCGAGATCGTCCAGGGCCTGGAGATCAACGACTTCTCGCGCTCCCGCATCGACGCGTCGGTGAAGGAGCTCGAGGAGGAGCGCGAGGCCGTGCGCGGTCTCGGCCTGATCTGACGGCCGTAGATATCCGAAGGGCCATCTTCCGGTATTCACTCCGGAGGGTGGCCCTTTTGTTGTGCTCTATGACTGTGGCTCAGCTTCCCCTATTTTGGGAGGAGTTGACTGCCTGGCTCGGGGGGAGAGCATGGCTGAGAACACGGACACGAACACGGACACGAACACGGACGCTGACGCGGAGAACGAGGAAGAGCCCGCGGGGGCGGGCGGGCGCGCATACGGCGATATCCGTATCGGCTCCGTCCGTGGTGGCGCCGTCGGCATCGGTGACCACAACTACATCGTGAACGTGCGGGCGGAGTCGTCGGTGGCGCGCGACCCCGCGTACGAGCGGCTGCTGGAGGCCATACGGCAGCTCGGCGCGGATCTTGCGCGGCTTGTCGAGAGCCCCGAGGTCAGCGCGCTGGCGGACGAGCTGTCCGAGGCCGAGGACGAGATCCGGCGCACCGGGGCGGCGGCCCCCGGACGCCTCGCCCGGCTCCGGGCGGTGTTGCAGGACGCGAGCGCGAGCATCGGCATGCTGGCGTCCGGCGTGGCTCTGGGACAGGCGGTCGGCGCGCTGCTGGGCGGCTGAGCAAGGCCGACGCGCGAGGGAAAGCCGCGCGCAAGGGTCGAAACATTTTCATCGGGGGGCTGGGATGAGCGACGGAGGCGCGGAGCGGCTGGAGTGGACGGACGATGGTGGCGGTGCGCCACCACCACCACCCGTCGGCGATGCGCGGCGGGGTCTGCGGGTGGCCGCCGTGGCGGTGGTGCTGTGCGCCGCGCTCGCGTTCGCCGGATGGGTGGCGTTCGGGAGCGATGGCAAGGCCGGGTATCGGGCGGGCCCCGTCCCCGGGGTCGGTGAGAGCTCGGTGCTCGGGCCGTCGGAGACGGACGGGGTATTGCCCGACGGCGCCTCTCCGGCCCCTGGCGAGGAGTCCGGCACCCCGTCCGGCACCCCGTCCGATATGCCGTCCGACACGCCCTCGGCCTCCCCGCCCGGGTCCCCGGCGCAATCCCCGTCCCTGTCCCCCTCGGTCTCGCCCGGCGCGTCCCCGCCCGACGGCTTCCGCGTGGCGGACGACCCGGCGGGCTTCATCCTCGCCGTCCCGGACGGCTGGCGGCGCACCGTCGAGGGGCCCAGCGTCTTCTACACCTCGTCCGACCAGGCCACCATGGTGCAGATCTTCGAGCTGCACGGCCCGGAGCGGACGCCGTACGAGTCGGCGCAGGAAGCCGAGCGCATAGCCTCCCGCCAGCGCGGCTATGAGCAGATCAGCCTGGAGCGGACCGGGCAGGGCGCCATGGACCCGGCGGAGCTGGAGTACACCTACGACAGCGAGAAGTACGGCGGCTCCCGGCGGGTCCTCGACCACCGCTTCACCGCGTCCGACGGCACGATGTACGCCGTGCTGGTCATCGGCCCGGGCGACGACCGCGCCGGACAGCAGGAGATACAGCGGGCCGCCGTCGATTCCTTCCGCCTGAGCTGATCCTTGCCGTTCCGAGCCGAAGCGAGCCGATGCGATCCATCACCTGCGGAGCATCTGTGCGCGAACGCGTGCAGCTTGTGACCAAGTGAGCCCGACCACTTTCGAATGACAATCACGCATAGGTCCGCACCTTTCGGGGAGGGGCTTCGCGTTGCCGACGCGGTCGGCGGCGCCAGTCCAGTAACACCGGAAGGCGGAGCAGACGTGTCGGCAGTCGAGACCATTCATGTGGACGGGGCGTGGCGTGCCGCCGCGTCCGGCGCGCAGCGGGAGGTCCTTGACCCCGCCGACGCCAAGACCCTCGCGGTCGTATCCGAGGGCGGCGCCGAGGACACCGACGCGGCCGTCGCCGCCGCCCGCCGCGCCTTTGACACGGGCCCCTGGCCGCATACGCCCGTGGCCGAGCGGGCGGCGCTGCTGCGCCGCGTCGCCGATCTGCTGCAGCGCGACCGCGAGAAGATCGCGCTGCTCGAGAGCCGTGACACCGGCAAGACGCTCGAAGAGGGGCGGGTCGACGTCGACGACGTCACCAACGCCTTCCGCTACTTCGCCCAGGTCGTCGTCGGCGAGTCGGCCGGGCGCGTGGTCGACGCGGGCACCCAGGATGTGCACAGCGTGGTCGTGCATGAGCCGGTGGGCGTCTGCGCGCTGATCGCCCCGTGGAACTATCCGCTGCTTCAGGCCAGCTGGAAGATCGCCCCGGCGCTCGCCGCGGGCAATACTTTTGTCGTCAAGCCCAGCGAACTGACCCCGCTGTCGACGATGTATCTGATGGAGCTGCTGGTCGAGGCCGGGCTGCCGGCCGGGGTCGGCAATCTGGTGACCGGCGCCGGGGACCCGGTGGGCGCCCGGATGGCCGAGCACCCCGATGTGGATCTGGTGTCCTTCACCGGCGGCCTGGTCAGCGGTACGAAGGTGATGCAGGCGGCCGCGCCGGGCGTGAAGAAGGTCGCGCTCGAACTCGGCGGCAAGAACCCCAATGTCGTCTTCGCCGACGCCTGCGACACCGCCGAGGGTTTTGACACCGCCGTCGACCAGGCCCTCAACGCCGCCTTCATCCACAGCGGCCAGGTCTGCTCCGCCGGGGCCCGGCTGATCATCGAGGAGTCCGTACGCGAGCGGTTCGTCGCCGAACTCGCCCGCCGGGCCGAGAAGATCAAGCTCGGGCGCGGCACCGAGCCCGGTGTGGAGTGCGGTCCGCTCGTATCGGCGCGCCAGCTCGACAAGGTCGAGGCGTATGTCGCCGCCGCGCTGGAGGAGGGCGCGCTGCTGCGGTGCGGCGGTGCGCAGCCCGAGCCGTCCGAGGTCCGCCCCGCGACCGGCTACTTCTATCTGCCGACGATCCTCGACCAGTGCAACCGCGAGATGCGGGTGGTGCGGGAGGAGACCTTCGGGCCGATCCTCACCGTCGAGTCCTTCCGCACCGAGGACGAGGCCATCGCGCTCGCCAACGACACCGAGTACGGGCTCGCGGGCGCCGTCTGGTCCAGCGACACCGCGCGGGCGCGGCGCGTCGCGGGGCGGCTGCGCCACGGCACCGTATGGATCAACGACTACCACCCCTATCTCCCGCAGGCCGAGTGGGGTGGCTTCGGCAAATCCGGTATCGGACGCGAGCTCGGCCCCTCGGGTCTGGCCGAATACCGCGAGACCAAGCACATTTACGAGAACCTGCGGCCCGCCCCGGTCCGCTGGTTCGCCGGCTGAGCCGTAGGCCCGTCACCCCGTCACCCCGCCGCCCCGTCACCCCGTCACCCCGCCAAAACCTCCTCCCCATCTCCCTACGCACACCGCACACCGCACGCCCCCACACCCCGTACACCCCCACCCCCTGCGTACGTACGCCCCACGTATGTACGCCCCACGCCCGGGCCTCGGTCCGGGGCCGCGAGGAGTAACCCCATGTCCGTACCTGACGCAATCGATCGTTTCGACTATGTCGTCATCGGCGGCGGCACCGCGGGATCGGTGATCGCCTCCCGCCTCACCGAGGACCCGGACATCCGTGTCGCCGTCATCGAGGGCGGGCCGTCCGATATCGACCGGCCCGAGGTGCTGACCCTGCGCCGCTGGCTGGGTCTGCTCGGCGGCGGACTGGACTACGACTACCCCACCACCGAGCAGCCCCGGGGCAACTCCCATATCCGGCACAGCCGGGCCCGGGTGCTCGGTGGCTGTTCCTCGCACAACACCCTCATCTCCTTCAAGCCGCTGCCGGGCGACTGGGACGAGTGGGCGAAGGCGGGTGCGGACGGCTGGGACGCGGCCTCCATGGACCCGTACTTCGCGCGGCTGCGCAACAACATCGTGCCGGTCGACGAGAAGGACCGGAACGCCATCGCCCGCGACTTCGTCGACGCCGCGCAGACGGCGCTCGGCGTGCCGCGCGTCGAGGGGTTCAACAAGGAGCCCTTCCACGAGGGCGTCGGCTTCTTCGACCTCGCCTACCACCCGGAGAACAACAAGCGGTCCTCCGCCTCCGTCGCCTATCTGCACCCGTTCCTCGACCGGCCCAACCTCCAGCTGATGCTGGAGACCTGGGCGTACCGGCTGGAGCTCGACGAGTCCGGCCGGGCGACGGGGGTGCGGGTCCGCACCAAGGACGGCGCGGAGCTGCTGGTCGAGGCGGAGCATGAGGTGCTGGTCTGCGCGGGCGCCGTGGACACCCCGCGGCTGCTGCTGCACTCCGGTATCGGGCCCCGGCGCGATCTGGAAGCGCTCGGCATCCCCGTGGTGCACGATCTGCCGGGCGTCGGCGAGAACCTGCTCGACCACCCCGAGTCGGTGATCGTCTGGGAGACGGACGGCCCGATCCCCGAGAACTCGGCGATGGATTCGGACGCGGGCCTGTTCGTCCGGCGCGATCCCGGTGCGCAGGGCCCGGATCTGATGTTCCACTTCTACCAGATCCCGTTCACCGACAACCCCGAGCGGCTGGGCTACGACAAGCCGGAGCACGGCGTGTCGATGACCCCGAACATCCCCAAGCCCCGCAGCCGCGGCCGCCTCTACCTCACCAGCGCCGACCCGTCCGTGAAGCCCGCCCTGGACTTCCGCTACTTCACGGACGAGGAGGACTACGACGGCCGCACCCTCGTCGACGGCATACGCATCGCCCGCGAGATCGCGAAGACCCAGCCGCTGGCGGGCTGGCTGAAGCGCGAGGTGTGCCCCGGGCCCGAGATCACCTCGGACGAGGAGCTCAGCGAGTACGCCCGTAAGGTCGCGCACACCGTCTACCACCCGGCGGGCACCTGCCGGATGGGCGCGGTCTCGGACGAGTCGGCCGTGGTCGGCCCGGACCTGCGGATCCGGGGGCTCAAGGGCGTCCGGATCGCCGACGCGTCCGTCTTCCCGACCATGCCCGCCGTCAACCCGATGATCGGCGTGCTGATGGTCGGCGAGAAATGCGCGGAACTGCTCACTACTGGAGGTGAGGCGTGATGAGCGCGACTGAGACAAAGGCATCGACCCCCGCGTCAGGGCCCGACGGCGCGGCAGGGGCGCCGGTGTTCTCCGTACACGGCCTGTGGAAGGTCTTCGGCCCCAAGGCCGACCGCGTCCCCGGCTCGTCCGTCGCCGAGCTGCCCGCCGAGGAGCTGCGCCGCCGTACGGGGTGCACGGCGGCCGTCCGCGATGTGTCGTTCGAGGTGCGGCAGGGCGAGGTCTTCGTCGTCATGGGCCTGTCCGGCTCCGGCAAGTCCACCCTCGTACGCTGTCTGACCCGGCTGATCGAGCCCACCTCCGGCACCCTCCACATCGACGGTGAGGATGTGCTGGCGATGGACAAGGCGCGGCTGCGCGAGCTGCGCCGGCACCGGGCCGCCATGGTCTTCCAGCACTTCGGTCTTCTGCCGCACCGCACCGTGCTCGACAACGTCGCCTACGGCCTGGAGATCCAGGGCATGGGCAAGGCCGAACGCCGCGCCAAGGCCGTCGAGATGGTCGCCAAGGTCGGGCTCACCGGTCTGGAGCGGCGCCGCCCCGGCCAGCTCTCCGGCGGTCAGCAGCAGCGCGTCGGCCTGGCCCGCGCGCTGGCCGCCGACCCCGAAGTCCTGCTCTTCGACGAGCCGTTCAGCGCGCTCGACCCGCTGATCCGCCGCGATATGCAGGAGGAGGTGATCCGGCTGCACCACGACGAGGGCCGCACGATGGTCTTCATCACCCATGACCTGAGCGAGGCCCTGCGGCTCGGCGACCGCATCGCGCTGATGCGCGACGGCGGCATTGTGCAGCTGGGCACCCCCGAGGAGATCGTCGGCTCCCCGGCCGACGACTACGTACGGGACTTCGTCCGCGATGTGCCGCGCGAGCAGGTGCTGACCGTGCGCAACGCGCTGCGCGCCGCCGAGGACGGCGAGCGGGACAGCGGCCCCGCGCTCGCGCCCGACGCGACCATAGCCACCGCCATCGAGGCCGTCGCCCGCTCCGGCGGCCCGGCCCGGATCATGGACGGCTCGCGGCTGCTGGGGGTGGTCGACCATCAGCGGCTGCTCGCGGTGGTGGCGGGGCTGCGGGTGAAGGGGGCGCCGGCATGATCCCGGGCACCCGTCACCTCGGCATACGGCACCCCGACGTATGGGGGGCGTGCCTGACGGCCGCGACCACCCGCCACCCCGACGTATGGGGGGCGTGCCTGACGGCCGACGTATGGGGGGCGCGCATGACCGCCGCGACCACCCGCCACCCCGGCATACGGGGGCGCGCATGACCGCCGCGACCACCAGCCGCTCCGCCTCCTCCTCCGCCACTTCCACGTCAGCCGCCCCCGCCGACGGCTCCGGCGTCTCGAAGTCCGCCGACGCGCCCCCGGGCGCGCTGCGCGCCGCGGCCCGCCGCCCCGCCGTCCGCAAGCTCGCCCTGCTCGCCCTGATCGCCGCGGCCCTCGTACCCCTCGCCGCCATCCGCTGGCACAGCGGCAGCTGGCCGGGTGCGCTGACCGTCGATGTGTCGGAGCCGCTGGGCAAGACGAGCGACTGGATCATCGACAACCGCGACAGCCACTGGATCTTCCTCTACTTCTTCGGCCACATCAGCAACGCGGTCATCGTCGCCGTCCGCGCCGTCTACGTCACCCTGCTGGCCCTCGGCTGGGCCGGGGTCACCGCCGCCGCGACGCTGCTGGCCTGGCGGGTCGCCGGGGTGCGGGTCGCGGTGACGGCCGCCGTGTCGTTCGCGGCGTGCGGGCTGCTGGGGATGTGGGTGCCGACCATGCAGACCCTGGCGCTGATGGCCGTCGCCGTCGCCGTGTCGGTGGCCATCGGGATGCTGCTCGGGCTGGCCGGCGGGCTCTCGGAGCGTACGTACCGGGCGCTGCGGCCGGTGCTCGACACCATGCAGGTGCTGCCGGCCTTCGCGTATCTGCTGCCCGTCGTGCTGGTCTTCGGCATCGGCGTGCCGGGTGCGGTGCTCGCCACCGTCATCTACGCGGCCCCGCCCATGGCCCGGCTGACCGCGCTGGGGCTGCGCGGCGCGGACGCCGGGGTGATGGAGGCCGTGGCCTCGCTCGGCGCCACCGGGCGCCAGCGGCTGCTGTCGGCCCGGCTGCCGCTGGCCCGTAAGGAGCTGTTGCTCGGCGTCAACCAGACGATCATGATGGCGCTGTCCATGGCCGTCATCGCCTCCGTCATCGGCGGCGCCGGGCTCGGCGACCGCGTCTACCAGGCGCTGTCGGCCGTCGACGTGGGCAAGGCGCTCGCCGCCGGCATCCCGATCGTGCTGCTCGCCGTCGTCCTGGACCGCACCACCGCCGCCGCGGGGCTGCGCCTGGGCACGGACCGCGAGACCGGCCCGCGGTGGCTGCGCGGCTGGTACGCCTGGGCGGGGGTCGCGCTCGGCACCGCCGTCGTGGCCGTGGCCGGGCGGGCCGCCGGCTCGGCCACGTGGCCGGAGGGCTGGACCCTGGCCATCGCCGAACCCGTCAACACCGCCAAGGAGTGGATGGTCGACCACCTCTACTCCGGTGTGCCGGTGGTCGGCGGCACCGCCGACTGGGCGTCCGGCTACGTCACGTATGTCCTCGACCCGCTGCGCGGCGCGCTCCAGGGCCTCCCGTGGTGGTCGCTGCTGCTGATCGTCGCGGCGCTGGCCTGGCTGATCGGCACCTGGGGCACCGCGTTGACCGCCGTCCTGGCCCTGGCCGCGGTCGGCGTGCTCGGCGTGTGGGACCCGGCCATGGACACCCTGTCGCAGGTGCTGGCCGCCGTCGCCGTGACGCTCGTCCTCGGCTTCGCGATCGGTATCGCGGCGGCCCGCTCGCCCCGCCTGGAGCGGCTGCTCCGCCCGGTGCTGGACATCTGCCAGACCATGCCGCAGTTCGTCTATCTGATCCCGGTGGTCGCGCTGTTCGGCGTCGGACGGGCCCCGGCGGCTGCCGCGGCCATCGTCTACGCCCTGCCCGCCGTCATCCGCATCACCACCCAGGGCCTGCGCAACGTCGACCCGGCCGCGCTGGAGTCGGCCCGCTCGCTCGGCGCCACACGCGGCCAGCAGCTGCGGCAGGTCCAGCTTCCGCTGGCCCGCCCGGCGCTGCTGCTCGCCGTCAACCAGGGCGTGGTGCTGGTGCTGGCCGTCGTCATCATCGGCGGCCTGGTCGGCTCCGGCGCGCTCGGCTACGACGTGGTGTTCGGCCTGGCCCAGGGCGATCTGGCGACCGGCCTGGTGGCGGGCGCGGCGATCGTCTGCCTGGGCCTGATGCTCGACCGGGTGACGCAGCCGACGGCGCGCCGCCCGAAGAAGGGAGCCTGACCGTGCCGAGCACCCATACCCGGTGCCGTACCCGCACCCGGCTGCTGACGGCCGCTCGTACCCGCACCCGGCTGCTGACGGCCGCTCGTACCCGTACCCGGCTGCTGACGGCCGCCACCGGGGTCACCGCCCTGCTCACCGCGACCGGCTGCGGCGCGGCGGACATGACCAAGCAGTCCTCGCCGTACGCGAACGTCGGCGGCACCAAGAGCGTCACCCTGTCCGTGCAGTCCTGGGTCGGCGCGCAGTCCAATGTCGCCGTCGCCGAATACCTCCTCGACCACGAGCTGGGCTATCGCGTCGACACCGTCCAGGTCGACGAGGTCCCCGCCTGGGACGCGCTCAGCCAGGGGCGGGTGGACGCCATCCTGGAGGACTGGGGCCACCCGGACCAGGAGCAGCGCTACGTCAAGGACAAGAAGACGATCGCGCCCGGCGGCGATCTCGGTGTCACCGGCCATATCGGCTGGTTCGTCCCCAAGTACTTCGCCGATGCGCACCCCGATGTCACCGACTGGCGGAACCTCAACAAGTACGCCAAGACGTTCCGTACGGCCGAAAGCGGCGGCAAGGGCCAGCTCTTGGACGGCTCGCCGTCGTATGTCACCAATGACAAGGCGCTGGTGAAGAATCTGGACCTGGACTACCAGGTCGTCTTCTCGGGTTCGGAGGCGGCGCAGATCACCCAGATCAAACAGTTCGCCAAGGAGAAGAAGCCGTTCCTGACCTACTGGTACGCGCCACAGTGGCTGTTCAATCAGGTGCCGATGGTCGAGGTGAAGCTGCCGAAGTACACGGACGCGTGCGCCGCGAAGGGCGCCGAGGACCCCAAGTCCTTCGACTGCGCCTATCCGACCACCCCGCTGCAGAAGTACCTCAACGCGGACTTCGCCAGGAAGGGCGGCAAGGCGGCGGAGTTCCTGAAGAAGTTCCACTGGACCGAGGAGGACCAGAACGAGGTCGCCGAGTTGATCGCCTCGGACGGGCTCTCCGCGGAGGACGCGGCGGAGAAGTGGGTCAAGGAGCACCCGGACGTCTGGAAGAAGTGGCTGCCCTGACAGGGCGGCTGCTCTGACAGGGCGGCTGCTCTGACAGGGCGACAGCCGCACCCCGACGTGTGTCGGCGTGCGGCTGTGCCGCGTTTCAGACCGTTCGTCAGCCGATGACGCTGTTCAGCCAGGTGCGGTGGTAGTGGAGGTCGGTGTAGATGTCCGGGGTCGACCCGCAGATCTCGCCGACGCCGCGGCTGTCCACGCCGACGAGCTGCCAGCGGCCGTTGACCTTCTTCAGCAGCGGCGAACCGGAGTCACCGCCGCACGGGCCGTAGGTGTCCTGCGGGTTGTCCGTGCACACATCGCCCTCGCGGATGCCCCACGAGTCGTCCCCCGTGGCGTCCACCCGGCACTTTTCCGTGGTCGGGTTGAGCACCTTGGTGTCGAGCTCCTGAAGCTTCACCGGAAGCTTGGTCGGGTCGCCGACGTCGGCGGTCGCGGTGTAGCCCCAGCCGAGCTGCCGGACCGCGGTGCCCTCCTTGGTCGATGTGGACGCCAGGGGGACCGTCTTGTTGGTCAGCGCGGTGTCGAGCTGGAGGAGCGCCACGTCGTAGCCCTCCGAGCGCTCGTCGAGCGCCTTGTACCCGGGGTCGACCTCGATCTTCTTGACCTTCGCGACGGTGCCGCCGGTGGTCCGGTCATTGGAGCCCACCCGGACGTGGAACAGCGCCGGGTCCATGACCGTGTACGGCGCCGAGTCGGTGCCCGCTGTGGTGACGCAGTGCGCCGCGGTCACGACCCAGTCCTTGCGGATCAGCGCGCCGGTGCAACGGTGACCGTCGGGGTCCCCGTTCCTTTCCTTCTGCAGGGAAACGATGAACGAGTAGTTTTCGGTGGCGTCATGGCCGCCGATAATCCTGGGGGTCGGAGTCGAGGGATTTTCCTCGGCCTGCGCCGCCCCGGCCCCGGCCAGCGCGCCGACGGAAAGCGCCGCGGCCAGCAGCGCACGCGTCGCCAACCGCCTTCCGGACCCCCGCCGTTCGCCCGCTGCGCGCTCCCCTATAAGGTTGTTCATTCTTTTGTTGCTCCCCGTTTTACGTACCGCTTTTCGCGAATTTCGAGTGCACGATAACCCCGCCCCGCAGACGTGTCCAGCGGCTTTGTATGCCGCTTTATTGTCGGGGGAATCCGGTTGGCGCTATTGGTCAGTTTTGCGGTGATGAATCAGGAGAGCTGCATTCTTTTGTCGGGTTCTCTTGTCGGGAATGTGACATTACGCCGGGCGTAGTTGTTCAGCGATGTCCTCCACCGCCGCCAGCGCCCGGCGGAGGAGACGGGGGCCGAACGTGATGCGGGTCGCACCCGATTCGCCGAGTTCGCGGATGGAGGGGCCGTCCGGGTCGGCCATCGCGTTGAGCGGGGCGCCGATACCGGCCGCGAGCCGGGGGAGCAGCCGCGGGGGCGCGAAGATCGGATAGACGCAGTCGGCGCCCGCCGCCACGTATCGCCGCCCGCGGTCGATGGCCTCCTCGACCAGCCGGTCCGTGTCCGTCGGGTCTGTCCTGGCGCCTTCGCCGCGTACGAAGACATCGACGCGGGCGTTGATGACCAGGCTGTCGCCCGCCGCCGCGCGGACCTCGGCGAGCCAGTCCGCCTGCCGCCGCGCGTCCTTGAGCGCGTCCGCCGCCCGGTCGCCGTCCTCCAGGTTGCACCCCACGGCGCCGGCCTCCAGCAGCCGGTCGACGATTTCGGCGGGGGCGAGCCCGTAACCGTCCTCGATGTCCGCCGTCACCGGCACGTCCACGGCGCGGGCGATCCGGGCGACCGCGGCGAACATCTCGTCGGCCGGAGTCTCGCCGTCCCGGTAGCCCAGCGAGGCCGAGATCCCCGCGCTCGGCGTGGCGAGCGCGGGGAAGCCGGCCGCGGCCAGGACGCGGGCGGTGGCCGCGTCCCAGGGGTTGGGCAGGACGAGCGGGTCGCCGGGGGCCCGGCCGTGGTGCAGGGCGCGGAGCGTCGTCGCGCCGGTCGTGCTCGCGCCGGTCGTGCTCGCGCTGCTCGTGCTCGCGCTGCTCGTGCTCGCGCTGCTCGTGCTCGCGCTGCTCGTGCTCGCGCTGCTCGTGCTCGCGCCGGTCATGCCTTGCCCGGCACCATGCGGGTGCTGACGCCGATGCGGTTCCAGGCGTTGATGGCGATGATCGCGGCGATGACCTGGGCCAGTTCGGCCTCCTCGAAGTGGGCCGCGGCCCGCTGGTACACCTCGTCCGGGACGAAGCCGTCGGTCAGCACGGTGACGGCCTCGGTCAGCGCGAGCGCCGCCCGCTCCTTCTCGGTGAAGAAGCCCGACGCCTCCTCCCAGGCGCTGAGGAGGTTGATGCGCTCCTCGGTCTCGCCCGCTTTGCGCGCGTCCCGGGTGTGCATATGGATGCAGAAGGCGCAGTGGTTGATCTGTGACGCACGGATCTTGATCAGGTCGACGAGGGCGGGATCGAGGCCCTTACGGGCGGCCGCGTCGAGGCCGACCATCGCCTTGTAGAACTCGGGGGCCAGGTTGGCCAGCCGCATACGGGGGCCGTGGTCGTGGGTGCTCTGAGCTGTCTCGGGTGTCTCGGGTGTCTTGTTGGTCGTCGTCATGGCTACCACGCTAGGACGTCAGTAGCCCAGGAGTATGGTCCATTTCCATGGAGGATTCATGGGCCACTTCCCAGGCCGGCCTCGGCGCCGATCTGCATTTGGACCTACCGGAGCGTGGCGCGGCCGGGGTGGGCGCCGCGCTCATCCGGTCCCTGCGCGACGCCGTACGCGGCGGCCGGCTCGCCCCCGGCACCCGGCTGCCCTCCTCCCGCTCGCTCGCCGCCGACCTCGGCATCGCCCGTAACACCGTCGCCGACGCGTACGGCGAGCTGGTCGCCGAGGGCTGGCTCACCGCCCGGCAGGGCTCGGGAACCCGCGTCGCCGCGCGCGTCGTACCGCCCGAGCCCACGCCCCCGCGCACCCCGCCGACCACAGAACCGCGCCGCCGCCCTACCTACGACCTGCGGCCCGGCTCGCCCGACGTCTCGTCCTTCCCCCGTGCGGCCTGGCTCTCCGCCGCCCGGCGGGCCCTGACCGCGGCGCCGCACGACGCCTTCGCGTACGGCGGGCCGCGCGGGCGCCCCGAGCTGCGCCGCGCCCTCGCCGACTATCTGGCGCGCGCCCGCGGAGTGCGGGCCGACCCGGAGCGGATCGTGATCTGCGCCGGGTTCAAACAGGGCCTGGCCGTCCTCAGCAGGGTGCTGAGGTCCGCGGGCGAGCGGGAGGTGGCCGTCGAGTCGTACGGTCTTGACCTCCACTGGAACGTCATGCGCCGTGCCGGGCTGCGCACCGTACCGCTGCCGGTCGACGAGCGCGGCGCCCGCACCGACGAACTGGCCGGGCTGACCGGCGTACGGACCGTACTGCTCACCCCGGCGCATCAGTTCCCCACCGGGGTGTCCCTGCACCCCGACCGGCGCGCCGCCGTGGTCGACTGGGCCTCCCGTACGGGCGGTCTGGTGGTGGAGGACGACTACGACGGGGAGTTCCGTTACGACCGCAACCCCGTCGGGGCGCTCCAGGGGCTCGACCCCGAGCGCGTGCTCTACCTGGGCACTTCGAGCAAGAGCCTGGCCCCCGTGCTGCGGCTGGCCTGGATGGTGGTGCCCGGCCACCTGATGGACGAGCTGCTGGCGGCCAAGGGGACGGGGGAGTGGCCGACGGGCGGTCTCGACCAGCTGACGCTCGCCGAGTTCCTTGAGTCCGGGGCCTACGACCGCCATGTGCGCGGTATGCGGCTGCGCTACCGGCGCCGGCGTGACCAACTGGTCGCGGCGCTGGCCGAGCACGCCCCGCAGGTACGGGTGCGCGGGATCGCGGCGGGGCTGCACGCGGTGCTTGAACTCCCGCCGGGGACCGAGCGGTCCGTGCTGCAGGGCGCGGCCTGGCAGGGCCTGGCGATGGACGGACTGGCCCGCTTCCGGTACGTGGCGGACGACGATGACGACGTGCGGGGGGACGTGCGGGGGGACGCGGTGGGCGACGCCCTGGTGGTCGGCTACGGGACCCCGCCCGACCACGCCTTCTCGGGTGCGCTGGAAGCGCTGTGCCGGGCACTTCCCATATGAGCCCCGCCGTTCAAATGTGCGACCGTGCCCCTTAGGCTGGCGGCCATTCAAAGCACGGCCGAAAGACAGGCCACGGGGGAGACACCATGGAGCAGACAGGGCGACGCAAACTGCGGTCGAGCACGGTGATCCTGGGCAGCATGGGCGCGCTCGCGGCCGCGCTCACCTCCTGCGGTTCCGAGCCCGACAAGCGCTGTGTGGACCGGAACAGCTACGACGCGATCAAGGGCTACCGCGTCGTCGACTCCAGCAACTGCAGCTCCTCCTCCTCGTCCACCGCGGGCAAGAAGAGCCGCGGCAAGAAGAAGTCCGTCGACGGCGACTGGTACTACGACGCCGACGTCGGCGGCGGCTGGGCCGACTACGGCACCTTCGACAAGAGCCAGGCCGCGGACCGCGGCGGCTTCGGCTGCTCCGGCTCCGGCGGTGGCTGACCGGCCGGGCCATGAAGGCTAGACCTGAAGGCCGGGCCATGAAGGCTAGACCTGAAGGCCAGACCATGAAGGCCAGACCATGAAGCGTCACACCCTCACCCCGCGCCCCGACTGGCAGCCCATCGTCGAGGAACAGGGCGTCATCTATCCGCTGACCCGCTACCCCGATGGCTCGCTGCGCCCGTACTGGGACGAGAGCGCCTACTACGAGTTCTCCCTCCCCCAGGTCGAGGCGCTCGAAGAGGTCGTCGAGGAGCTGCACCGGATGTGCCTGGCCGCGGCCGAGCACATCGTCGAGGCGGACCGCTTCGCCGACCTGGGCATCGACGATCCGCGGCTGGCCGACCTGGTCGCCGAGTCCTGGCGCCGCCGGTCCGAACAGCCCAGCGTGTACGGGCGGTTCGACCTGCGCTACGACGGGGGCCCGGGCGGCCCGGCCAAGCTGCTGGAGTACAACGCGGATACGCCCACCTCGCTGGTGGAGGCGGCCAGCGCCCAGTGGTTCTGGATGGAGGACCGCTTCCCCGGCGCCGACCAGTGGAACTCGCTGCACGAGCGGCTGGTCGACGCCTGGAAGCGGCAGGCGGCGCTGCTGCCGCCGGGCGCGCCGCTGTACTTCGCGCACTCGGCCGGGGACGAGCTGGGCGAGGACCTGATGACGGTCGCGTATCTGCGCGAGACCGCCGAGCAGGCCGGGCTGCGCACCGAGGCGATCTCGATGGAGGACATCGGCTGGGACCGTCTCTCGGGCCGCTTCGTCGACAAGCGGTTCCGCTTCATCCGGGCCTGTTTCAAGCTCTACCCCTGGGAGTGGCTGGCCACCGACCGGTTCGGCCCGTATGCGCTGGACACGCTCGACAACGGCGGCGGCACCGGCTCCACCCTGTGGATCGAGCCGGCCTGGAAGATGCTGCTGTCCAACAAGGCGCTGCTGGCCGTCCTGTGGGAGCTGTTCCCCGGCCACCCCAACCTGCTGCCCGCCTACCTCGACGGCCCCCGCGAGCTGGCCCGCACCACCGGGTACGTCGCCAAGCCGCTGCTGGGCCGGGAGGGCGCGGGCGTCACGGTGCACCGGGCGGGCGCGGAGCCCGTCGTACGGGACGAGGCCTGCTGCTACCAGGAGTTGGCGCCGCTGCCCGACTTCGACGGCAACCGGGTGGTGCTCGGGACCTGGGTCGTCGAGGGGGAGTCGGCGGGGCTCGGCATCCGCGAGTCGGCGGGGCTGATCACCGACGAATACGCGCGCTTTCTGCCACATGTGATCCTCTGACAGTTCAGGCTCAGCCGTGCGCCTGCTGGGCGTGCTTGGGCAGCAGGCCCACCAGCAGCAGCGTCAGGAAATTCAGGCCCGCGGCGATGCCGAAGACCAGTTCCGCGGCGGCGAAGCAGGAATGGACGGACGGGTGCCCGACCCGGGCGAAGAACACCGTGCCGAGGGCGGCGACGCCGATGGCGCCGGCGAACTGCTGGACGGCGTTGAGCAGGCCGGCGCCGGTGCCGACTTCTTCGGCGGTGGCATCGCCGATGATGAAATCGACCAGGGGGACGAACACCAGCCCGGAGCCGAATCCGGCGAACAGCAGCGCGGGCGCCAGCTTCCAGACGGTGATGTCGGCGCCCCAGTGGGCGATGGACCACCACAGCGCCAGCAGGCCGACGACGGCGATGGACAGCCCCAGGTGCAGGCTTGCGCGTCCCAGCTTCTCGGCGAGCACGGCACCCGCGAGCAGGACGGCGACGGCGGTGCCGAGGGCCCAGGGGATCAGCGTGAGGCCGGTGCGCAGCGGTGTCCAGTGCATGCCCTGCTGCAGCAGCAGGTTGATGACGAGGACGAACACGCTGAGTGATGCGTAGAAGCCGGCCACGATCACCAGGCCGACGACGAAGCTGCGCTTGCGGAACAGCGACGGGGTGATGACCGGGTGCTCGCTGCGCCGTTGGGAGACGACGAACAGCGCGAGCAGAACGACCGCGGCGGCCATCATGACGTACGTCCAGGCGGGCCAGCCGAGTTCGCGTCCCTGGATGAGCGGGATGATGAGCAGCGCCGAGGCCGCGGTGAGCAGGCCGACGCCGGTGAGGTCGAGGCGGGCGGCCGGGTCCTCGCCGCCGTGGCGGGGCAGCACACGCCGGCCGAGTACGGCGGCGATGATGCCGAACGGGACGTTGATCAGGAAGATGGAGCGCCACTGGCTGCCGAACAGGTCCAGGTGGAGCAGCCAGCCGGCCAGGATGGGCCCGGCCACCATGGTCAGGCCCATCAGCGGGCCGACCGGGGTCAGTGCCTTGCGCAGATGCTGGGGCGGGAACACGACCTTCACCAGGGCCAGCCCCTGCGGGATCATGACCGACCCGCACAGGCCCTGCAGCGTGCGGGCGACGATCAGGAAGACCGCGTTGGGGGCGAGGCCGCAGGCCAGCGAGGCCAGGGTGAAGCCGGTCATGCCGAGCAGGAACAGCCGTCGGCGCCCGAGCAGGTCCCCGAGCCGTCCTGAGGTGACCAGGCCGAGGGCGAAGGCCGCGGTGTAGGCGCTCAGCACCCACTGCACCGTCACCTCGCCGCCGCCGAGATCGGCGCGGATGGACGGGCCGGCGAGGTTGGCGATGCTCGAGTCGATCAGATCCATGATGTCGGCCAGGACCACGACGGCCAGGACGAGCCATGCGGTGCGCAGAGGCAGGGTGCTTGGGGTGGGCGCTTGAGATACGCGCTGGTCAATGGACACGAACACCGTTCTACGGCAGAACGGTGTTCTAGGCAACACGAACACCGTTCTTAGTGATGCAGAACACTGTTCGTCGATTCGCTAGACTGCCCGTATGTCACCGACTCCGCAGGAACGGCGCGCAGCGCGGCACCAACTCGGCACCGGTTCGAGCGCACCAGCGGCCCGGCGTGGACCGTCCGGCGGGCGCAAGAAGCCGATCACGGTCGACGCCATCATCAGCACCGCGTTCGGCATCGTGGAGAAAGAGGGATACGAAGCCCTGACGATGCGGCGCCTGGCCGCCGTGCTGGAGACGGGACCGTCGTCGCTCTACGCCCATGTCGTCAACAAAGAGGACCTGGACGAACTGCTCCTCGGCCGTCTCTGCGCCGAGATCGACCTGCCCGAACCGGACCCCGCCGGCTGGCGGCAGCAGATCATCAGCGTCTGTTCCCAACTGCGCGACCAGTATCTGCGCTACCCGGGAATCTCCCAGGCGGCCTTCGCCGCCGCTCCGTCCAATCTGGACACGCTGCGCGTCAGCGAGGGAATGCTCGCCATCCTGCTCGCCGGGGGCATCGCCCCGCAGGCTGCCGCCTGGGCGATCGACTCACTGTCGCTCTACGTCAACGCCTACAGCCTCGAGCTCTCGCTGGCGAACAAGCGGCTCAGCCGCAGCGACGACGACTGGGTCGTCAGCCGCGATGAACTACTGGGCCGATTCGCCGCACTGCCCGATACGTTCCCGCAGACCAAGCGCTACGCCGCCGAGCTCACGGCCGGAACGGTCCACGACCGCTTCGACTTCACGATCGGCCTGATGATCGACGGGCTGGGAGCTGCGAATCCCTGAGAGGTGATCCTCCGGAGGGCCGCCGAGCGCTGCGGGGCGGCCGACGGCCCTCCGTCAGCTCCGTCAGCTCGGTCAGTCGGTCAGTCGGTCAGTCGGTCAGGCGGGGGCGCTCACCCGGCCAGGACGGCCCGCAGCTGGTCCAGGCCCCAGTCCAGGTCCTCCTTGCTGATCACCAGCGGGGGCGCGAGCCGGATCGTGGAGCCGTGGGTGTCCTTGACCAGCACGCCCCGGTCCATCAGCTTCTCCGAGATCTGCCGCCCGGTGCCGTACGAGGGGTCGATGTCCACCCCCGCCCACAGCCCCCGCCCGCGTACGGCCCGTACGCCGCCGCTGCGGTGCGCCGGGCTGTCCACCAGCAGCCCCAGCTCGCTGTGCAGATGCTCGCCGAGCTCCGCCGCCCGCTGCTGGAACTCACCGGTCCGCAGGATGGCGATGACCTCCAGCGCTACCGCGCAGGCCAGCGGATTGCCGCCGAAGGTCGAACCGTGCTCGCCCGGCCGGTACACGCCAAGCACCTCATGGGACGACACCACCGCCGACACCGGCACCACACCGCCGCCGAGCGCCTTGCCCAGCACATACACATCCGGGACCACGCCCTCGTGCTCACAGGCGAAGGTCTTGCCGGTACGCCCCAGGCCGGACTGGATCTCATCCGCGATGAACAGCACATTCCGCGCCCGGGTCAGCTCCCTGACCCCGGCCAGATACCCGGCCGGTGGCACCAGCACCCCCGCCTCGCCCTGGATCGGCTCCAGCAGCACCGCCACCGCGTCCTCGCCGGCGGCGTCCAGGGCTGCCTCCATCGCGGCCAGATCGCCGTACGGCACGATCTCGAAGCCCGGCGTATACGGACCGAAGTCGGCCCGGGCCTCGGGGTCGGTGGAGAAGCTGATGATGGTGGTCGTTCGGCCGTGGAAGTTGTTGTCCGCGACGATGATCTTCGCCCGGCCGTCCGGGACCCCCTTGACGCGGTAGCCCCACTTCCGTGCGGTCTTCACGGCCGTCTCCACCGCCTCCGCCCCCGTGTTCATGGGCAGCACCATCTCCATGCCGCACAGCTCGGCCAGCTGTGAGCAGAAAGTGGCGAAGCGGTCGTGATGGAACGCGCGGGAGGTGAGCGTGACCCGCTCCAGCTGGGCCTTCGCGGCGTCGATCAGCTGCCGGTTGCCGTGCCCGAAGTTGAGCGCGGAGTACCCGGCGAGCATGTCGAGGTACCGCCTCCCCTCGACATCGGTCATCCAGGCGCCCTCCGCGGACGCGACGACGACCGGAAGCGGATGGTAGTTGTGCGCGCTGTGTGCCTCGGCGGCGGCGATGGCGCGTTCCGTTGAGGTCAAAATCATGCTCCGTTCGGTGTCGGCGCTGATCTGTGCTCTTTTCTATCGTCGCCCGGGTGGTTTGCGAAGAAACTTTACGGCGCGGGGCTGGCCCGCGGGAGCGGGCCGACGCCCGGCCGTGGCGGCGGCCAGATAATGTCGGCGCCGCGGGCCCCCGACTGCTTAGGGTCCTGCCGTGAGAGATCTACGCCTGTTGCCCAAGGCCCATCTGCACACCCACCTGGAAAGCACCGTCCGTCCTACAACGATCCGCGAGCTGGGAGGCGAGCCGCCCGCCCAGGACCGGCCGTTCACCAGTTTCCGGGAGTTCGCCGACCAGCGGGCCGCGGTGCGCGCGCTGCTGCGCGACCATCGGCACTTCCGCCGTATCGCCGAGGAGTTCTGCCAGGACGAGGCGGGCCAGGGCGTCCGCTACGCGGAGGTCACCTTCACCGCCGCGGCCCACGGCGAGCGCGTCGGCGATCCGGAGATGCCGCTGCAAGCCGTGCTGGAGGGACTGGCCACCGGCGCGGAACGGTACGGCATCCAGACCCGGGTGATCCTGGACCACTCGCGCCGCCGCCCCGTCGAGCGGCTGTGGCACAGCCTCAAGCTGGCCACCCGGTACCCGCAGGTGATCGCCATCGGCCTCGCGGGAGACGAGTCCTACCCGGCGGCGCCCTTCGCCGACGTACTCCAGGCCGCCCGCGAGGCGGGGCTGCACCTGGTGCACCATGCCGGGGAGACGGCCGGCCCGGACAGTGTCCGGGAGGCCCTGACGGTGGGGCATGCGGAGCGGATCGGCCACGGCATCCGCGTACTGGAGGATCCGGACCTGGTGGCCGAGCTGCGGAGACGCCGTGTGCCGCTGGAGGTCTGCCCCTCCTCCAACGTCCTGCTCGGCCTGGTGCCGTCACTGGCGCAGCACCCGCTGCCGCGCCTGGTCGAGGCCGGTCTGACGGTCACCGTGAACACCGACGGGGAGACGTCGCTGGCGGCGGAGTACCAGCGCGCCCGGGAGATTTTCGGGTACAGCGACGCCGAACTGGCGAATTTGGCCCGCGCCTCGGTCGAGGGCAGCTTCGCTCCCGTGGAGTTGAAGGCGAAGATCGGCGCTGAGATCGAGCAATGGCTGAGCGGATGAGGGCGGCTCATCGGGCAGGGGATCGTCGGGCGAATCCGGCTTGACCCTCACGTTGCGTGAGGCCGGAGGGTGGGGTGCATGAGCGACTACTACAACGCGTTTGAGATGAGCCCTGTGCCCGATCCCGGCCCGGACGCGGTTCCGCCGGAGCCGTTCCGTGGCATCTACGGAATGCCCGCGTTCGTGACGATCCCCACGAGCGATTTGGCGGCGTCGGTGGACTTCTGGATTCGTGGGCTCGGATTCTTCGAGCTGTTCAGCATCCCCGGCAGGCTTGTGCATCTGCGCCGGTGGGCGTTCCAGGACGTACTCCTCGTCACGGCGGCGAGCGTTCCGGAGCAGCCACCAGCGATGAGCTTCAGTTTCTCGGGCGTGCTCAGCCAGGTCGATTCCCTTGCCGAGGCATGCCGTGCGCTGCGCCCGAACTCGGTCGACGGTCCACGGGACACTCCCTGGAACACCCGCGATGTGGAGGTGATCACCCCCGAGAACGCACGGATCGTTTTCACCGCGGCCAAGCCCTTTGATCCGGCCAGCCAGGAGGCGCGGAACCTTGCAGCCATCGGGATCACCCCACCGGGCGACGGCCACGGCGACAACGACGGCGACAATGAGGAGCATGCCTGATGCCGCTGACGCCATTGACGCCGACGGCCTGACCGTCGGCCAGGTCGCGACGCGTCTGGGCGTGACAGTCCGCGCGCTGCACCACTGGGATGAGATCGGTCTGGCGCGACCGTCGCTGCGCACGGCTGCCGGATACCGGCTCTACACCGCTGGTGATCTGGAACGCCTGCACCGCATCGTCGTCTACCGTGAGCTCGGTCTCGGCCTGGACAGGATCGGGGCCATCCTGGACGACTCGACCGCGGACGTGCCCGGCGCATTGCGCGCGCAGCGCACCCAGGTCGCGACACGGATCGACCGCCTCCAGCAACTCAGCGCCGGACTGGACCGGATGATCGACGCCCACGAGCGCGGCCTGCTGCTGACCGTCGAGCAGCAGGCCGCGATCTTCGGCCCCCAGTGGAACCCGGACTCGCCCGCCCAAGCCCGTCAGCGCTACGGAGACACGACGCAATGGCGGCAGTACGCCGAACGCTCAGCCTCTCGCGGCCCGGAGGAATGGCAGACCGTCGCCGACGCCGTTGCCGGCCTCGACCGCGCCCTCGGGGACGCGATGGACGCCGGTGTCACACCTGGTAGCCCGGAAGCGAATCAACTCGTCGAGAGGCACCGCGAAGTCTTTGCTTCATATTTTCCCCTGACCAGACAGATGCAGGTCTGTCTCGGCCGCATGTACGAGGCCGATCCGGGATTCGCCGCCCACTACGACGGCATCCGCGCCGGCCTTGCCACGTGGTTCCGCCGCATCATCGACGCCAGCGCACGCGCCCACAGCATCGACCCCGACACCGCGACCTGGCAGTAGAGCGCGGGTCCGCGGGGCGTTAGTGGGACGTTAGCGGCTCGGCAGCCGGGCGGCAGTGGCACGACAGCGGGGGACGAGAGGCTTGAGCCGTACCGAGAAAGACACACCGGAAACGGCCAAGTCCATCTGGGGGGAACCCACCATGTCGATCACCGCCTTCACCGCCCGCCGCGCCCGTACCCTGCGTCTGGCCGCGGTCGGCCTGACCGCGGTCGCCGCCCTCACCCTCACCGCCTGCAACAGCAACGAGGGCACCGGCACCAAGAGCGAGGCTCCGGCCGAGCACAGCGATCAGCGCCTCGACGCCGCGGGCGGCGCGAAGAAGGGTGGCGGCACCGAGCAGGCCGGGTCGTCCGAGGACGGCGCCAAGGGCTCGGGTGGCTCGGAGCAGGAGATCGGCCCCTGTGACATCAACAAGCTGACGGTCGGCGTCAAGTCGGTTCAGCGGCCGGTGAACTACATGGTGCTCGAGGTGAACAACCATGCGGGCGTGGACTGCAACATGCCCGGCTACCCGGTCCTGAAGTTCGGCGAGGACGCCCAGGCCGCCACCCCGGTGTACGAGGACAGCAAGCCGCAGGCCGTGGTCACCCTCGCCCCCGGCGAGACCGCGTACGCCGGAATCCGCACCTCGTCCGCCGACGGCTCGGGCCAGAACGGCTACAAGGCCACCTCCCTGGAGGTCTTCCTCGAAGGCTCCGACGACTCCAAGTCCGTCGAACTCCCCGGCGGCTCCGTCTACATCGACAACAGCGCCAAGGTCACCTACTGGCAGAGCGACCTGTCCAACGCCCTCGACTAACCCGCCCAACTAACCCACCCGACTAACACCCCCGGCTGACGACCGGCCGACCAACCCGGCCCACAGACCCGGGGAGCCGCCTCCCCCCGGCTTCCCGCCCCGATGGCCCCCGCCCCCGCGGGGGCCATCGGCCTTTCCGGGCGAGGCATCCGGTGGGATCTTCCGGCGGTAGCTAGGGGAATATCGGGCAGGGGATGGTCGGGCGGGTCCGGTTCGCGCTGCAAGCGACCACCTGGACCGAGGCGAATCCTGTCCCCCGCAGATACCACCCGCCGACGACGTCCCCGCCCCAGCTGAGCCGGTCATCGGCGGCGGCGAAGCGTTCGGCTTGCCGGGTGGGGTTCTTGTCGTGGTCGGTCATGAAGGAGGGGGCCAGGTCGGTGACCTGGTCTCGGTACCAGGCCGAGGCCTTCTCTGGCTCCTCGAAGGTCGCCTTGATCGTTCTGGCTGGTCGCAGCAGCCAGTGCGCTACCTCCAGGGGCGGTACGTCGCTTGCCATGAAAGCGGGGCTGGCGGACGCGATCTGCTTCCACTCCTGGGGCGACATGTTCTGGACGACGAGATGAGGCGGCCGACGCGCGGACTCGTCATCATAGGTTCGGCGTTCTCCGGTCCAGCGGTAGCAGTGCCAGTGATCAGGCATGGGTGGGGGCGGTGGGGTCATGTGGGGGGCTCCGGTGTGGTGGGGAGCGGCCCCGCCCTGCGGCGGGGGCGGTCTGAGGACGGGGCCGCGGTCTGGCTACGGCGCCTGGCGCGGGTTACCTCGCGTACTGGCGTCCGTCGTCGGAGTCGCCGGGCGTCTGGCCGCCGGATGTTGGGGTGTCGGTGTCGGGCATGGTGTCGCGGTCGTCCGGGTCCTGGAGTTGGACGGCGTGCTGTAATCGCATGGGCTGCTCCTGTGTGTTCAGGTGCGCAGGGGTGTCTCCGCGTGGTTGCGCGGTCCTCGTCCCGGCCCACTGGCCTGCAAGCGGGAGGCCGGGGCGAAGGTGGGGTGGGCCACCGAGCGGCCCACCGGTCTAGGTGGCGTCCGCCTTCAGCACCTCGACGGGCGGCGTCTTGTGGCAGTCGCAGCCACAGCGGACGGTCATGATGAGCACTCCGTGAGTGGCGGGCGGTACCGGCTTCAGCCGGACTTCGCCAGGTCCCTTGCAGAACGCGTGGATCTCGGCCGGCGTGGTGTCGGGCTCGGCCGTATACAGCGCGCAGTACGGGGACATCTGCCGGGCGCCCACCGGGACGGTCACCTCGTCTGCCTCTCGCGCTGCAGGGTGACCAGCACGTCGTAGAGGTCGGCGTCGGGGTGCGGCCGTTGGCGGTCGCAGTCCGGGCACAGGTGGCGCAGACAGCCGGGCCCGGAGGCCGACGCGCGCAGCAGGGTGATCGGTTCGCGGGTGGGCTTGTCGCAGCGATAGCAGCATTCGGTCACCGGGTGGCCCCTTCACGTGGGCCGAGCGCCGCGCTGGTGGCGATCTTCAGCGCGGCGAGGAGAGCCGTCGGGTCGGTGAGATGCCGGGTGTGCCGGGGCGGTACGCGCCAACGCACCCCGGGCCCCCTACGGGAGCCGATGGCGGGCACCTCGATATAGGCGGTCGCTCCCCAGACCTGGATGCTGGGCAGCGCACTCATGTCCCACGCGGCGGCTGCCCGGGGAGCGATGAGCCAGCACAGCACCCCGTCGAAGGGATTCTCGATGACCGCGCCCACGTCGTCGCCGAGCAGTTCCAGGGCCTGTTCACCGATGAAGCGTGGGACGCGTACGACGTCCCACCATTGACCAGCGGCCTGCAACTGCGCGTTGCGGCCGCTTGGCGGTGTCCATGGTTCGACTTTGGTCGGCATGTGCGCCCCTTGTCATGCGTAGGCGGCGCCGGTCTGCCCTGGCGGGGGTCGCGCGATCGGGCCGCTGTCCAGTGGGCGCAACTTAGGGGCACCGCGCGCAAGCAGACAGTGACGAGCCGTCCTACTTTCGCACCCGGGTAGGACGCGATGCCCTATCCGTCCAGGTGAAGACGGTCTGCGAGTTGCGTTACCGGAGAGGTGCGGCGCCGCTCCCGGCTGCGCAGCTCGGCCACGAGCTGCCGCGCGGTGCCGTGGTACCTCATCCACTCGGGCGCGTCTTCCTCAGCTTTCAGCAGGGCGCGGACGGCCGACGCATCCCGGTGGAGATCGGAGTACGCCAGGGCGCGATCCACATGAAACCGAGCCCGCCACGTCGGTGGAAGCGATCCGACGCCCTGCACAGTGCGGGCCGTAGCTACCGCATCGGCGCTTTGCTCCATCTCAACCAGAAAATTCACCTTCGCTACACCCGCGTTGGTTGGGCCGAACGGAGTGGCGTAGTCGAGGCGGTCGGCTCCGATGCTTGCTGCGGCGCCCGTTGACAGCCTCAGGAGCTCCTTCACCCTGTCGTACTTGCCCTCGCCCTGACGCACGGTCGCAGTGGCCGCCCGCAACAGCAGAATTCCCCACAGCGAGAGATCAACAGGCTGAGAGCGGAAGCCGGGGTTGATCTGGTCGGCATACGTCAGTGCCACGCGCTCGGCATCTTCAAGGCGCCCTTGCTTCGTGAAGATCCATGCCAGTGTCGAGGCGCCAATGGATTCGAGGTGGGGGTCGTCGGAGCGTCTGGCCGCCTCCGTAGCGCGCTCCATGGCGGTGAACGCGGCATCTTCCTTGCCCAGCGCTGTGAGCGTGGTCGCCGCCACTTGATATGCCTCGGCCAGGACGGCATGGGCGGCTGCTTGGTCGCTGCCGTGGTAGGCGCGGGCCGCAGCGCGGGCGTCTCGGATGAGCTGAGGCAGAAGCGAACCGATTTCACCCATGCGTCCCTCGCGACGGATGACCTCGGTCGAGCGAAGCGAAGCGCGCAGCGCTCCTACGGAGGGTGGGTCTTCCGTGTCGGGGTCCTCGCCGAGCAGGTCGGACAGCGGTGAGACCGCCTGTCTCAATGCGAGCACGGAGGGTGTGTCGCCATCGGAGCGCACCTCGAAGGTCGTTGGCTGACCGACCAGTGCCGATGTCTCGACATCCAGGGCGCGGGCCAGCTGGTTCAGTGTGGAAAGCCGAGCCGTCAGTCGCCGGTTCTGCTCAAGCTTCCGCACGGTGTCCACCGACACGTTCGCGTGCTCGGCAAGCTGCTCTTGCGTCAGCTCCCGTCGCTCACGGAGCCGGCCGATTCGATCGCCGATCGTCTCGTTCGCGTACTGCATAGTCACCCCCACCAGGTGAACGGTTCATCCACGCTACGCCGCAGGGAGCCCCAAGCACGAGTCTGTTCACCTCCAGGGCGTACGAGCTGACCCGTCATCCCCGCCGCCCGGCTGGGCCGAAACCGCGCCATGACTAGAGTGGGTGCGTGCACGCCGTGACTGGCGAACGTGGAAGCGACCACGAGGAAGCGGTGTGCGGCTGCGACCATCACGAGGTGCCGCCCGCCTGGGCACCCCGGGACTTCGACCGGACCAACCGACCGATCGCCCGGAGGACACCAATGAGCCAGCCTCTCTCCCATTCCGACTCCGCCTCTTCCCCCGGCCCCTTCCTCCCCCATCCCGCGTTGGCGGAGGCCGACCCGGAGCTTGCCGCGCTGGTGGGGGCGGAGGAGCGGCTGCAGGCGGAGACCCTGCGCATGATCCCCAGCGAGAACTATGTCTCCAGCGCCGTTCTGGAGGCATCCGGCACGGTGCTCCAGAACAAGTACAGCGAGGGCTACCCGGGCCGCCGCTATTACGAGGGCCAGCAGGTCATCGACCAGGTCGAGACCCTGGCGGCGGACCGCGCGAAGGCCGTGTTCGGGGTCGAGCACGCCAATGTGCAGCCGTACTCCGGCTCGCCCGCCAACCTCGCCGTCTACCTGGCCTTCGCCGAGCCCGGCGACACCGTG
Organism: Streptomyces sp. NPDC020845; assembly: GCF_044334165.1. NCBI lineage: Bacteria > Bacillati > Actinomycetota > Actinomycetes > Kitasatosporales > Streptomycetaceae > Streptomyces > Streptomyces sp. NPDC020845. The sequence goes on from NZ_JBIRSJ010000009.1 coordinate 422,100, forward strand.
ATGGGCATGTCGCTGCCCATGGGCGGCCATCTCACCCACGGCTGGGGCGTCTCCGCCACCGGCAAGTGGTTCCGCGGTGTCCAGTACGGGGTGCGGCAGGACACCGGGCTGATCGACTTCGACGAGGTGCGCGACCTGGCCCGTAAGGAGCGCCCCAAGGTGATCTTCTGCGGTGGTACGGCGGTGCCCCGCACCATCGACTTCGCCGCCTTCGCGGAGATCGCCCGCGAGGTGGACGCGGTGCTGGTCGCCGACATCGCTCATATCGCCGGACTCATCGCGGGCGGCGCCCACCCCTCCCCGGTGCCGCATGCCGATGTCGTCTCCACCACCACCCACAAGACGCTGCGCGGCCCGCGCGGCGCGATGCTGATGTCGCGCGAGGTCCATGCCAAGGCGATCGACAAGGCCGTCTTCCCCGGGCTGCAGGGCGGCCCGCACAACCAGACCACCGCGGGCATCGCCGTCGCCCTGCACGAGGCCGCCCAGCCCGCCTTCCGCGAGTACGCCCACGCCATCGTCGCCAACGCCCAAGCCCTCGCCGAAGCCCTGCTCGCCCGAGGCTTCGACCTGGTCTCCGGCGGCACCGACAACCACCTGATCCTTATGGACCTCACGCCCAAGGACGTACCGGGCAAGGTCGCGGCCAAGGCGCTCGACCAGGCCGGGATCGTGGTGAACTACAACACCGTCCCCTTCGACCCGCGCAAGCCCTTCGACCCCTCCGGCATCCGGATCGGCACCCCCTCCCTGACCTCCCGCGGCCTGCGCACCGAGCACATGGCCACCGTCGCCGAGTGGATCGACCGGGGCGTGGGTGCCGCCGGGAGCGGCGACGAGGAAACGCTCGCCAAGATCAGGGCCGAGGTCGCCGAGCTGATGGCCGCCTATCCCGCCCCCGGTCTGCCGACCGCCTGACTTCGTCCGGGATGGCCTCGTCCGGGATGGCTTCGTCCGGGATGGCTTCGTCCGAGCTGATCCCGTCCGGGCTGACTTCGTCCGGGATGGCTTCGTCCGAGCTGATCCCGTCCGGGCTGGCTTCGTCCGGGCTGGCCCCTTCCGACTGGAAGCCCTCCGGCCTGGGCCCGGGCTGGTCGTCCGCGGAGCCCTGTCCGGCCGTCAGGCCGGGCAGGTCCCGCCACTGCTCGTCCGCCCGGACCTGGACCCGCCCGTCCTGGTCCGGAGCGGCCGCGGGGGCGGCCGCCGAAGCGCCCACTATCCGCGCCATCACCCGCTCGATCAGCGTCTCTCCGTCCACCGGCGACCCGCCCAGCGGGGGAGACTCCAGCGCGCGCCCGAGCGCCCGCAACTCGTCGGGCAGGTGCCCGTCCCCGTCCCCGCTCCGGGCCACAGCCTCGGTGTCCTTCGCGGGCGACCCCGAGCCCCTCTCCGCAGTCCTTTCCGCGTTCCTCTCCGTCACTTCCTCGCCTTCCTTCCTCCTCCGCCACCAGCCCCTCCAGCCGCCTCAGCGCACGGCTGAGCCGGGACTTCACCGTGCCGCGCGGCCAGCCGAGCGCTTGCGCGGTCTCCGACTCGTCCAGATCCAGCAGATAGCGGTAGGTGACCACCCGCCGCTGCGGCTCGCTCAGCTCGTCCAGCGCGGCCAGCAGTCGGGCCCGCCGCTCGCCCGCGAGCGCCGCCACCGCCGGGTCCGCGGATTCCGGTATGGCCGGCTCGGATCCGCCGCGGCCGGCACAGCCGCCCAGCGCCGCTTCCCGGCCCACCGCCGTGCGCATTCGGCGCGCCGAGCGGAGCAGGTTGCTGGTCTCGTTGGTCACGATCCGCAGCAGCCATGGGCGGAACGACGCGCCGTCCCGGAATCCCTCCAGGGCGAGATACGCCTTGACGAAGGCGTCCTGCACCACGTCCTCCGCGTCGGGGCCCGCCCCGAGCAGCACGGCGGTGCGATGGGCGATCGGTGCGTGTGCGCGCATCAGCTCCGCGTACGCCTCGGTGTCCCCGGCGCGCACCCGCGCGATGATCTCCGCTTCGGTCGAAGCCGTCTCCGCTTCGGCCGACGCCGTCTCGGCCCCGGCCCCTGCCGACCGCGCGCCTACCGACCGCGCGCCTACCGACCGCGCGCCTGCCGACCGCGCCCCTGCCGACAGTGCCCCAGCCAACCGCGCCCCTGCCGTCTTCCGCACGGCGAGGTCCCCCTCCCGCGCCCTCTCACGAGTCCTCACACCTTTCATACACCGGCGGACCGAGACCGGTTCCACACCTGAGAGAATGGGTGCCATGGCCCTCGATCGTCCCCGTGCACTCTCCGGTATCCAGCCCACCGCAGGCTCGTTCCACCTCGGGAACTACCTCGGTGCGATCCGGCAGTACGTCGCGCTGCAGGAGACCCACGACGCCTTCTACATGGTCGTGGACCTGCATGCGATCACCGTGCCGCAGGATCCGGCGGCGCTGCGCGCCAACACCCGCCTCGCCGCCGCCCAGCTGCTCGCCTCCGGGCTCGACCCGGACCGCTGCACCCTCTTCATCCAGAGCCATGTGCCCGAGCACGCGCAGCTCGCCTGGGTGATGAACTGTCTGACGGGCTTCGGCGAGGCGTCCCGGATGACCCAGTTCAAGGACAAGACGGCCAAGCAGGGCGCGGACCGGGCCACTGTCGGGCTCTTCACCTACCCGATCCTCCAGGTCGCCGACATCCTGCTCTACCAGGCCAACCATGTCCCGGTCGGCGAGGACCAGCGCCAGCACGTCGAGCTGACCCGTGACATCGCCGAGCGCTTCAACGGGCGCTTCGGCGACACGTTCACCATTCCCGCTCCGCATATCGTCAAGGAGACCGGGAAGATCTACGACCTTCAGGACCCGGCGATCAAGATGAGCAAGTCGGCGTCCACGCCCAAGGGCATCATCAGCCTGCTGGACGAGCCCAAGGTCTCGGCGAAGAAGATCAAGAGCGCGGTCACGGACACCGAGACCGAGATCCGCTACGACGAGGAGAAGAAGCCCGGCGTCAGCAATCTGCTGACCATCTACTCCACCCTCACCGGCACCACGATCGCCGACCTGGAGCGGAAGTACGAGGGCAAGGGCTACGGTGCGCTCAAGACCGAGCTCGCCGAGGTGCTGGTCGAGTGGGTCACCCCCTTCCGCGAGCGTACGCAGGAATACCTCGCGGACCCCGAGACGTTGGACGGAATCCTGGCCAGGGGTGCGGGGAAGGCCCGCGCCGTCGCGTCCGACACGCTGGCCCGCGCCTACGACAAGGTGGGCTTCCTGCCCGCCAAGCACTGACCCGCCAAGCACTGGCACTACTCGCACTGATCGGCACTACTCGATCACCTCGATCACCGGCCGATGTCCCAACGCCCCCTTCGCGGGGGCCGTGGGTACGTGCGCCGATGGACCGGCGAACCTAGCCGCGAAGGCGGCCCAGCCGCCACACTGACACCGGATACAGCGGCTCAGGCCCACAACGCCCGGGAGGGCCAGGAGGGAGAACGCAGTGGGGACCGTAACGCTCGGCGTTTCGATCGCGGTCCCGGAGCCGTACGGCAGCTATCTGCAGCAGCGGCGCGCGGGCTTCGGCGACCCTGCCGCTCATGGCATCCCCACCCACGTCACGCTGCTGCCGCCCACCGAGGTCGACTCCTCGGCGCTGCCCGGCGTCGAGCGCCATCTGGCGACGGTCGCGACCGAGGGCCGGCCGTTCACGATGCGGCTGGAGGGCACCGACACCTTCCGCCCGCTGTCCCCGGTCGTCTACGTCAAGATCGTCGAGGGCGTCGAGGAGTGCGCGGCGCTCCAGGAGCGGGTGCGGGTCGCCTCCGGGCCGTGCGCCCGTGAGCTGCAGTTCCCGTACCACCCGCATGTCACGATCGCCCATGGCATCGACGAGGAGGCCATGGACCGGGCGTACGCGGAGTTGAAGGACTTCGAGGCGGCCTGGACGATCGACGGCTTCGCGCTCTATCAGCAGGGCGCGGACGGGGTCTGGCGCCTGGAGCGCGAATACCCCTTCGGCGACGGACCCGGCCCGTCGGGCCCCGGCCCGGTGCTCCCTCGCCAGGTCAACCTGTGCCGTCCGCCCGCGCCGTCCCTCTAACGGATCCGTAAGAGCCAACGGGCCCGTAAGAGCCAACGGGCCCGTAAGAGCCAACGGGCCCGTAAGAGCCAACGGGCCCGTAAGGGCCAACGGTCCGTAAGAGTGATGAGCGGGGTGTCGGACAAGTCGATTCCGGCTGACGGCCCGTCGTAGCGAGACCCTGGCCTCCTCGCCCCGGGGACTGGAAGCCGACCGAAGGGTACTCGCTGATCATGGACTGGTTGACCCGGCTGCCCGTGATCGGCCCCCTGATCGTCCGGCTGATGCACACCCACGCATACCGCTCGTACGAGACGCTGGAGCGCGTCCACTGGACCCGGCTCGCCGCCGCCATCACCTTCATCAGCTTTCTCGCCTTCTTCCCTCTGATCACCGTCGCCGCCGCGATCGGCGCCGCGACGCTCAGCGCGGACCAGATGCGGCAGCTGGAGAAGAAGCTCGCCCAGCAGGTCCCCGGGATCTCCGGCCAGCTCGACCTCAGCGGCCTCATCGAGAACGCCGCCACCATCGGCATCGTCGCCGGCGTGCTGCTGCTGTTCACCGGCATCGGCTGGGTGGGCTCGCTGCGTGAGTGTCTGCGCGCGGTGTGGGAGCTGGAGGAGGACCCCGGCAACGCGGTGAAGCGCAAGCTCAAGGACGCCGTCGTGCTCTTCGGCCTCGGCGGCGTCGCGCTCGCCTCCTTCGCCGTGTCCGGCTTCGCCGTCACCGCCGTCGGCTGGACCGCGCGCCATCTGGGCATCCCCGAGAACGGGCCCGGCGGCTCGCTGCTGCGGCTGGCGGCCTTCGCGGCCGCCGTCGTCGCCGACTTCCTGCTGCTGTGCTACGTCCTGACCTGGCTGCCCGGCGTACAGCCACCCCGCAGGAGCGTCGTCGTCGCGGCACTCATCGGCGCGATCGGCCTCGAACTGCTCAAACTGCTGCTGAGCAGCTACCTCCAGAACGTCGCGGCCAAGAGCATGTACGGGGCTTTCGGGGTGCCCATCGCCCTGCTCCTGTGGATCAACTTCACCGCCAAGCTGACGCTCTACTGCGCCGCCTGGACCGCCACCAAGCCCGTCCCCGAGCCGGAGCGGCCCGGGCTGGAAATCCCCCAGCCCGAGCGCTCCTGACGTCGGGACTTGCGAGCAGAGCGTGCTCAGCCGCGTGAGCGGCGCCGTACCAGCTCCGGCAGCGGCCACCGCCGGTGCACCGCGTACGCCACGCCGCCCAGCAGCACCAGCGAGCCGCCCGTGACGCCGACCGCCGTCCACATGCCGCCCGAGCCCGAGCCGTCGTCGCCGGGCGAGACGGCCGCCTGGGCGTGGTCGCCGGTCTTCTTCCCGCTGCCTCCGGCGCCGTCCGACCCGGACCCGCTCTCCAGGCCCTTGGGGCCCGGCCGGACGAGCGTGCCCACCGGCTCGATCTTGTCGGCCGCCTTGAAGCCCCAGTCGAAGAGTTTCGAGGTCTCCTTGTATACCTCGTTGGCCTCCTCCTTCTGCGGGTTCATGACCGTGACCAGCAGCACCCGGTCGCCGTGCTGCGCGACCCCGGTGAAGGTGGAGCCAGCGTGCGTCGTGTAGCCGTTCTTCACCCCGGCGATGCCCTTGTACTGCGGGACCTCGTAGCCGGTCAGCAGGCGGTTGGTGTTCTGGATCGCGAAGCTCTCGCGCTTCTTCTTCCCCTTGTTCTTCTTGTCCTTCTTGTACTCCCCGGGGAACTGCGCGGTCGCCGTCGAGCAGTACTCCCGGAAGTCCGCCTTCTGCAGCCCCGAGCGGGCGAAGAGCGTGAGGTCGTACGCGCTGCTGACCTGGCCCTTCTCGTCGTAGCCGTCCGGGGTGACGACATGCGTGTCGAGCGCGTTCAGCTGCTCGGCGTGCGCCTGCATCTCCTGGACCGTCTTCCCCTTGCCCCCGTTCATCGCGGACAGCACATGCACCGCGTCGTTGCCCGAGCGCAGGAAGACACCGAGCCACAGATCGTGCACCGAGTAGGTCAGGTTCTCCTTGACCCCGACCAGGCTGCTGCCCGCCCCCATGCCCGCCAGGTCGGACGGCGCCACCTTGTGCTCGCGGTCCTTGGGGAGCTTGGGCAGCACCGTGTCCGCGAAGAGCATCTTGAGGGTCGACGCGGGCGGCAGCTTCCAGTGGGCGTTGTGCGCGGCGAGTACGTCGCCGGACTCGGCGTCGGCCACCATCCAGGAGAGTCCGCTCAGCCCCTTGGGCAGCGCGGGCGCGCCGCCCTTCAGCGAGACCTGGGTGCCCGGGCGGCCGAGCCGTTCGCCGCCCACGTCGGACATCTTGGCGGGCGGCTTGGGGGTGTCGTCGTCGCGGTCGGCGGTCGGCGCGGCCTGGGCCGGGGCGGCGGACAACAGGGCGGCCAGGAGAAGGGCGGCGGAGGCGGCCAGGGGGGCGGCGGTGCGCCGCTTGGGGGCGCGGGAGGAGGTCGGCACGCCTGTGAACGTACCGGCCGTCGAACCCCCGGGCGAAATGGCTGCGGTCTTGCGAGTGTTCGACCCGCGCGAGGTACGTCCGCCATGCGTGTTCATACTGGAAAGCATGAAGCTCAGCCGCCCCATTTCCTGGTTCCTGCTCGCCTTCGGGGTCTGGAGCTGGGCCATCTGGTTCACCTTTGTCAAAAACTTGTGGAAGGACAGCAGCGGGCTGGCTTTCGACGACGCCGGAGATCCCACCGCGTACTTTTGGGTGCATCTGCTGCTCGCGATCACCTCGTTTCTCTTGGGGACGGGGATCGGCGTGATCGGGTTCCGTGGGCTGCGCGCTCTGCGCCACGAGGACGCCGCTGAAGCCGCAGAAAAGCAGCAGCGCTGAACGGGAGGACCTGGGTTGGTCGTGCTCTTCGCCCTCGTGGCGCTTGCCATCGTCGGCCTGCTGGCCGGCGTCCACTGGTATCTGTGGCGCCGGCTCGTCCGCGATACGACGGCGCGGGGCGGGCGCGCCCGGCGCGCCGGTACGGTCGCCGCGGCGGTCCTGCCCCTGATCAGCGTGGGCGCGCTGGTCTCCGGGCGGGCCGGAGCGCCCTTCGCCCTGCAGCAGGCCCTGGCCTGGCCGGGGTATCTGTGGCTGGCGCTGGTGCTGTATCTGACGCTCGCCCTGCTGGCGGGCGAGGCGGTACGGCCGCTGCTGCGCCGATGGCTGGAGCGGCGCGACGCGGCCCGGTCCGGTCAGCCTCAGCCCGAGCCCGAGCCGATCGCCTCGCCCGCCGAACCGCCCGCCGACTCTTGTATGGAGCGGACGCCGGTGGCTGTGGACGAGGCGGTGCGCACCGAGACCGAGACCGAGACCGAGACCGCGACCACTGACGCGCCACCGCCCCCCTCCCGGCGGCTGTTCGTCGCGCGGACCGTGGCTGTCGGGGCGGCCGCCGTGGCGGCGGGCACCGTGGGGTACGGGACGTACACCGTGCTGCGCGGTCCGCGCCTGAAGCGGGTCACCGTGCCGCTGGCCAAGCTGCCGCGCCAGGCGCACGGGTTCCGGATCGCCGTGGTCAGCGATATCCACCTCGGGCCGATCCTGGGCCGCGCCCACACCCGGCGGATCGTGGAGACGATCAACCGCACCAGCCCCGATCTGATCGCCGTCGTCGGCGACCTCGTCGACGGCAGCGTCGAGGATCTGGGCCCCGCCGCCGAGCCGCTGCGCGAGCTGCGCGCCCGCCATGGGTCGTACTTCGTCACCGGCAATCACGAGTACTTCTCCGGCGCGGCCCAGTGGGTCGACCACGTACGCGAGCTCGGGCTGCGGCCGCTGGAGAACCAGCGCACCGAGCTGGGCGGCTTCGACCTCGCCGGGGTGAACGACGTCGCGGGCGAGGACGAGGGCCAGGGCCCCGACTTCAAGGCGGCGCTCGGCGATCGCGACCCGGCCCGCGCCTGTGTGCTGCTCGCCCACCAGCCCGTGGTGATCCACGACGCGGTGGACCACGGCGTGGATCTCCAGCTGTCCGGGCACACCCACGGCGGCCAGATGTGGCCCGGCAACTACGTGGCCGAGCTCGCGAACCCGACCGCCGCCGGACTCGAGCGCTACGGCGACACACAGCTCTACGTCACGCGCGGCGCCGGCGCCTGGGGCCCGCCGGTACGGGTGGGGGCGCCGCCGGACATCACCGTCGTGGAGCTGGCGGCGACCCGCGCCTGACCCCCGACAACCCACATCAGGGCCCCGGCCGGGCCGCCGGCTGTCCGGCCGTGGTCGTCGTCTCAAGGTCGGCCGCGCCCCGCGCCCGATGGTGGCCGTCCGCCCGCGCCGACGGCAGGGCCACCACGACCGTCAGCCCCACGCCCGGGGCGGTGGTGACCCGTACCGTGCCGCCGTGCGCGTCGACCGCCGCCCGTACGACCGCCATACCAAGACCGCTGCCCTCCGCGCCGCCCGTACGGAAGAAGCGGTCGAAGATGCGCTCCGCGTCCTGCTGACCCATGCCCGGCCCCTCGTCGGCGACCCGCAGCACCCCGTATCCGCCCTCCTCGGCCACGCTCACCCGCACCCGCGCGTCGGCGGGCGTGTGGATGCGGACGTTGGCCAGCAGATTGCTGACGATCTGGTGGAGGGTCGGCTCGTCGGCGAGGACCGGGCAGTCCGCGGGCAGGCGCAGCTCGACGGGGCGGCCGGGCTGCTGGGCGCTGAGGTCGGCGGCGGCGCCACGCGCCACGCCCGCCAGGTCCACGGGCGCGGGGCGCAGCCGGGGCCGCTGGTCGAGGCGGGCCAGGGCGAGGAGTTCGTCGATGAGCCGGGCCATCCGTTCGGCCTCGGCGTTCATCCGGGCCATCGCGCGCGCCCGTTCCGCCTCGTCCTTGAACATGCCCTTCTCGTCCAGCTGCAGATAGCCGCGGATCGCGGCGAGCGGCGTCCGCAGCTCGTGCGAGGCGTCGGCGATGAACCGGCGCAGCTGTCCGGCGGCGTGCTCGCGTGTGACGAAGGCGGTCTCCAGCTGCTGGAGCATGGCGTTGAGCGCGGTGCGCAGCTGTTCGACCTCGCCGCCGCTGTGCCGGTGGCCGCGGGAGGCGACCCGGCGGGAGAGGTCGAGCCCCTGGGGGCAGCCCTCGGCGATGGCGGAGGCGGTCTCGACCATGTCCTCCAAGGGGCGCAGCCGCCGCCGCGTGCCGAAGAAGGTGGCCGCGCCCAGGCAGGCGACCAGGGCGGCGCCGATGGTGAGCACCATCCGTACGACCTTGTGCATGGTCTGGGTGACGGCCGTGGTGGAGTTGGCCATCAGGACCAGCAGCCCGTCGGGGCCGCCCAGGCGCAGGGCGGTCACCCGGTAGCCGGTGCCGTGCGCGGTCACGTCGATGGGCTCGTCGCGGCGGGCAAGTGCGGCGGCGTCGGGGACGGCGTCGGCGAGGGCGCGCTGGGCGGCGTCCGGCGCCACCCTGCCGAAGGGCGCGGCCTTGCCGTCGCGGCCGACGACGGTGAACAGGGTCCGGTTGGAGTGGTTCTGGGCGGCGAACTGGCCGCTCAGGTCGGCGATCGCGGCGATGGCCGCTATCTGGTCGCTGTTCAGCCCGGTCCGCTGGAGCCCGTTGCGGGAGGCGATGAGATCGCTGTCGATGTTGGCGACCATGTAGTGCCGGATGCCCATGGTGCTGACCCACAGGGCGGCGGCGATGCCGAGCGTCAGCATGGCGATGATGCTGAGCGTCAGCTTGGCCCGTAGCGTCGCGCGCTGATGCCGCTCCTCCTTCTTCCGCCACTTCACACCGGCTCCACGGGCCGCAGACCGTAGCCGACGCCCCGCCGGGTGCGGATCAGCGGCGGCCCCAACGGGTCGAGTTTGCGCCGCAGATAGCTGATGTACGTCTCGACGACCGTGGATTCGACGGGCTGCTCGTACCGCCATACGTCCCGCAGCAGCTGCTCCTTGGGCACGATCCGGTCCGCGTGCCGCACCAGATGGCGCAGCAGCGCGAACTCGGTCGGGGTCAGATCCGCGCTGCGCCCGCCGCGCCGCACCGTGTACGTGGCCTCGTCGAGCTCCATGTCACCGTGGCGCAGCACCGGGGGCCGGGGCGGCGGCGGGGCGTCCGGGTCCGGGCCCGGCGGGCGGGTGCGGCGCAGCACGGCCCGGATCCTGGCGACCACCTCGTCGACGTTGAACGGCTTGGTGATGTAGTCGTCGCCGCCGAGGGCCAGGCCGCGCACGATATCGGCGGGGGCGTCGCGCGCGGTGAGGAAGACGACCGCCAGATCGGCGCGTTCGGCGCGCAGCACCCGGCACACATGGCGCCCGTCGCCGTCGGGCAGGGCGATGTCGAGCAGGACGGCGTCCGGGCGCGCCTCGCGGGCGAGTTCCACGGCGGCCCGCGCGCTGCCCGCGCACACCACCGAGAAGCCGTGGAAGCGCAGGGTGATGGCGAGCACGTCCGCGATGCTCGGCTCGTCCTCGACGATCAGGACGGTGGCGCTGCCAGGACTGCCAGGACTGCCAGGACTGACGGGACCGCCAGGACCGCCAGGACTGACGGGACTGCCAGGACTGCCGGGACTGACGGGACTGCCAGGACCGCCAGGACTGCCAGAACCGCCAGGGCTGACGGGATTGCCAGGACTGCCGGGGTTGCCGTTGGGGTCTGCGGCACTCATCTCCCCAGTATCGGTCGCAAAATTGCGCGATCCCATGGGGAAGCCTGGGAGCTTCTTGTGAGTCCGGGGTCGGTTGCCCTGCCGCCCCGCCCCCGCGGCCGAGCCTTGGTGCGTACCTCGGGGACGTACGTCGGAACATCACGAGAAACAGGGGGCGGAACGCATGGCGGCATGGGCACGGTGGTGCCTCAGACACCGGCTGGTGGTGCTTCTGCTGTGGGTGGGGGCGCTGTTCGGCACGGCCGTCGCGAGCGGGGTCGCGGGCAGCGCGTACGCGAACGTCTTCGGCTTCCCGGGGACCGAGTCCTCGCGGGCCATGGAGCGCATGGAGAAGGCGTTCCCGCAGCGCGCGGGGGACACCGACAGCGTGGTGTGGGAGGTGGACCAGGGCAAGTCGGTCAAGGATCCGGCCGTACGGGAGCGGATGTCGGCGGCGCTCACCGACATCGGGAAGCTGCCCGAGGTGGGCACGGTGGTCAGCCCGTACGAGCCCGAGGGCGCGCGGCAGATCAGCGAGAACGGGCGGATCGCCTACGCCGAGGTGACCTTCACCAAGCAGGCGTTCGAGCTGCGGAAGGAGAACATCCAGAAGGTCGTCGACCGGGCCGAGGAGGCGCGCACCGCGGGGCTGCGGGTGGAGCTCGGCGGCCAGGCCATCGAGCAGACGCAGGAGCCCCCGGCCGGGCTTTCGGAGGCGGTGGGCATCGTCGCGGCGGCCGTCGTGCTCTTCCTCGCCTTCGGGTCGCTGTTCGCGATGCTGCTGCCGCTGCTCAACGCCATCTTCGCGGTGGGCACCGGCCTGTCCGCGCTGATCCTGCTCAGCCATGTCGTCGACCTGCCCGATGTGGCGCCGCTGATGGGCAGCCTGATCGGGCTCGGCGTCGGCATCGACTACGCGCTGTTCATCGTCACCCGGCACCGCAAGGGCCTTCGGGCGGGCCTGGATCCGGCCGAGTCCGCGACGCGGGCGCTGGACACCTCGGGCCGCGCGGTGCTGTTCGCGGGCGGCACGGTGTGTATCGCGCTGCTGGCGATGTTCTCGCTGGACCTGAGCTTCCTCAACGGCATCGCGATCGCCGCGACGCTCACCACCCTGCTCAGCGTGGCGGCCGCGGTCACCCTGCTGCCCGCGATGTTCGGTTTCCTCGGGCACCGGGTGCTCAGCCGCAAGGAGCGGCGCGCCCTGGCGGAGGAGGGGCCGCGGGAGGGCGAGAAGCCCGGCGGGCGGGCGGTGCGCTGGGCCTCGTTCGTGGAGCGCCGGCCCAAGGCGCTGGCCGCGGTCGCGCTCGTCGTGATGGCGGTGCTCGCGATCCCCACGCTCTCGCTCCGGCTGGGCACCAACGACCAGGGCAACCAGCCCGAGTCGCAGACCACCCGCAAGGCGTACGACCTGCTGGCCGAGGGGTTCGGGCCCGGCTTCAACGGGCCGCTGCTGATGGTCGCGGACGTCTCCGGCGGAGCGGTCGAACAGCGGGCGCTGGACGGTCTGGTGCGCCGGGTGAACGGCACCGAGGGCGTGGTGCGGGCCGTACGGCTGCCCGCCCCGCCCGGAACGGCCAAGGACACGGCGGTGGTGCAGGTGGTGCCGACCACCTCGCCGCAGTCGGAGAAGACCGACCGGCTGATCGACACGTTGCGCGACGACATCGTGCCCGCGGCCGAGCGGGGCACCGCGCTCGAGGTCGACATCGGCGGTGCCACGGCCATCCAGAAGGACTTCGCGTCGGTCATCGGCGAACGGCTGCCGCCGTTCATCGCCCTGATCGTCGGTCTTGGCGCGCTGCTGCTGCTCGTGGCGTTCCGCAGCGTGGTGGTGCCGCTGACAGCCGCGGTGATGAACCTGATCGCGGCGGCCGCGTCCTTCGGTGTGCTGGTGGCGATCTTCCAGTGGGGCTGGGGCATGGACCTGCTGGGCCTGGGCAAGGAGGGGCCGATCATCTCCTTCCTGCCGGTGATCATGCTGCCGCTGCTGTTCGGCCTGTCCATGGACTACCAGGTCTTCCTGGTCAGCCGGATGCACGAGGAGTGGGTGCACACCAAGGACAACGCGCGGGCGGTACGGGCCGGGCTCGCCGACACCAGCCGGGTCATCAACTGTGCGGCGCTCATCATGATCTGCGTCTTCTCCTCGTTCATCCTCAGCGGCGACCGGGGCGGCGTCATGGCCGGGCTCGGGCTCGCGGGCTCCGTGGCGCTGGACGCGTTCATCCTGCGCATGGTGCTCGTACCGGCCCTGATGCAGCTGATCGGCCGGGCCAACTGGTGGCTGCCGCGCGCGATCGACAAGCGGCTGCCGCATCTGGCGGTCGACCCGCCGGACCGCCCGTACCCGGGGGTCGCGCCGGAGCCCGAGGGAGAACGGGAGCTGGTGTCGGAGCGCTGAGTTCATGCGCGGGCGGGGGCGCTTCCGGGAACCGGGAGCGCCCCGAGCCGTAAGGTGATGGTGGTCGACGTCCGCCGATCCGTCGGCCAAGCGGCGCCGCCCACAGGGGAGTTGGGATGACGGGCTACGACAGAAGCGGAGAAGGGCTTGCGCCGGGAGGCTGGGTCGGGCTCTATCGCATCCTGTCGGTGCTCGCCGACGGGGGCATGGGGCGGGTGTATCTGGCCCGTTCATTACCCGGAGGCCGGTTGGTCGCGCTCAGGACGATCCGTACAGAGGGGCCGATCAGCGACGCCGCCCGGCAGCGGTTCGCGCATGAGGTGACGCTCGCCAGGCGGGTCGCGGGCATCTACACCGCCAACGTGGTGGACGCCGACCCCGCGGCCGAGGTGCCGTGGATGGCCACCGAGTACATCGCGGCACCTTCCCTGGCCCATCTGGTCGAGACCTGCGGGCCGCTGCCCGTCCCCGCGGTGCGGTGGGTGGCCGCCGGGGTCGCCGAGGCGCTGGTGAACGTGCACGCGGCGGGGCTTGTGCACCGGGACGTCAAGCCCTCCAATGTGCTGCTGCCCGAGGGCGGCCCGCGCGTGATCGACTTCGGTGTCCCGCACGCCGTCGATCCGACCCGGACCACGGTCACGCCGGGGACGGTCGCCTTCACCTCGCCCGAACAGGCCCGGGGTGAGGAGAGCGGCGCGGCGTCCGATGTCTTCTCCCTCGGGGCGACGATGTTCTACCTCGCGGTCGGCCGTCCCCCGTACGCCGAGACCGGCGAGGTTCCCCAACTGCTGGGGCGGGCCGCCCAAGGGCGGTTCGACCTGACCGGCCTGCCCGCTGAGCTCGACGGCCTCGTACGCCGCTGTCTGGCGGCCGACCCGGCCGGCCGGCCGTCGCCGCGGGAACTGTTCGAGGCCCTGGCCGCCGAGCTCGCCGCGTCGGCCTCGGCCAAGACCTCGGACGACCCGGCATGGCTGCCGCCGAGTTGGTTGCGGGCCATCGCCGCCTTCCGGGAGCGCGGCCTGGAGGGCGGCCCGCTGGACGGCACGCCGGGCGGTTCCTGGGGCCTGGTGCAGCCCGGCGAAACAGCGTGGCCGGTGGAGGCCGACGTCCTTCAGGACGTACGGACCGCGCCGGTGCGGAAGACCGCAGTGGCGGTCGCGGTCGCCGCGATCGTCGTGGGCCTCGGTGTCGTGGCGGTGGTGCTGATGTTCGGCGGCGTGATGTCCGACGACGGGGACGAGCCGAAGGCGCGGGCGGGCGGCAGCACATCGCCGTCGCAGAGCACGTCGCCGTCGCCGTCGCAGAGCATGTCGCAGAGCATGTCGCCGTCGCTGTCTCCGGGCTCGGCGAGTTCCACGCGTACGGCGGACACGGCCGGTGAGCCCGCGCTGCTGACCGGCGAGTGCACCGATGTCTTCCATGACGGCAGCGCGTGGTATCCGGCCGACAAGGCCCCGGGGCCGGTCGACTGCGCGGCCGACGACGCCTACTACAAGGTGGTCGACCGCGCGGAAGAGCGCGAGGGGCTGGACTGTCCGGAGACCTGGCAGATCGAGTGGAAGCCGGCCGAAGCGGAACGGCCGGCGCTGTGCATGGAGCGCGTCTACCGGGTGGGGCAGTGTTTCCCGCTGCGCACGGACTCGTCGAGCGACGAGATCGTCGAGGCGCGGGTCGGCGCCCGGACGCCGTGCGGGTGGCAGATCCCCTTCACCGGCCGCGACTGGGTGAAGACGCGGATCTTCAAGGTGCTCGAAGGCCAGGACAAGGTCTACGAGGACGCCTGCGGCGATGACCTCGGGACGTACACGGTGATCGTCAGGCCCCGTGAACTCGCCCTCTGCGCCCGGGAGGCATGAACCGGGCCTGACGACCTGACGACCTGGCGACCGCTGAGGCCCCCGGGCGCCGGGCTCACACGCTGGTGAGCGTCTTCTCTCGCGGGGCGGTTGTCCTCACGGCGACGGGGCCGGTCCCGACGGGGCCGGGGACGGCGACGGGGCCGGGGACGGCGACAGGGGCAGGGACGGCGACGGCGACCGGGACGGCGACGGGGACCGGGACGGCCGCCGCGCCGCGGGGGTGCCGGGCGCGGGTGTGCGGCAGGGCCTCGTTGCGGAGCCCCGAAAGGGTCTCGTGCGGGCCGAGCCCATCGGGGTGCCGCAGCGTCCTCAGCCCGTACGCCACCAGCAGCGCGACGCCCAGCACCGCGACGAGTGCCTGCTCCGGCGAGGACGCCACGAGGTACACCGCGTCCTCACCGTTCGCCTGCAGGGCGGTGGCAGTGTTGACGAAGCCGGACAGCGACGGCTCGAAGAGCAGCACCGCCGTCGCGAGGGAGAGCCCCGCCAGCAACGGCAGCGCGGCCACGCCGAGCACCAGCGCCCGTACGGCCAGCCGCCAGAGGGGGAGCGCCCCGCCGTCCGAGGGCACCACCCGCAGCAGCAACAGCCGCTTGCCGGGTGTCGCCCCGGTCAGATACGGCAGGACGACGAACCACCCGGCGAAGGCCGCGACGGGCACCCACAGCACGAGGCCCCCCGCGCCGAGCCCCGCGCTCACCACGACGGCGAGAAGCGTCGCCGCCGCATACCCGACCAGGTCGACCACCAGCGCCGTCAGCCGCCGCCCGAACGGCACCGGATGGCGCGCCAGCGCCCGCCCGTCCAGCGTCTCCAGCGTGGGCAGCCGCCGCGCCACGGGCCCGGCCAGGACCCAGCCGAGCATCGCGCCCGAGGTGTTGACGATCAGATCGTCCACGTCGAAGAGCCGGTACGGGCATGCGTACAGGCCCCACACCCCGCTCCACTGCGTCAGCTCGAAGAACAGCGAGGCGCCGAAGCCGAGGGCCGCGGTGGCCCGCAGCCCTTGCCGGAAGTGATAGCGCAGGAAGACCCCGAGCGGCAGGAGCAGCAGCAGGTTGAAGAGGGTTCCGGCGACGGCGGGGTTCTGTAGGACCAGCGCGTTGACGCCGACCTCGCCGTGCGCCTCCTTCCAGATGTCGCCGAAGGTGTTGCCGGGGATCAGCTGCGGGTCGGCGACCGCGGCGAATCTGCTGCACATGTCCGCGGACCGCCTGGGCAGCGGGACGACCGTCATGCAGAACGCGCTCAGCGCGTAGTACAGGAACCCGTACAGCGACAGGGTCCGCCCCCGCGACATGACGCCGTGCCTGCGGTACAGCGCGACGGCCGTCGGCAGGAACAGGGCCAGCGCGAGGAGGGGGAACAGCGCCGCGGCGGTCTTGATCGGCAGCAGATACGCATCGGTCATGCGGAGCACTATACACACCACGTATACACCGCGTGTATAGACCCAAAGACGCACGCAGGGAGCCCTGTTGGCATACGACGAGGGCCCCGCTTCCCGGGCGGGAAGCGGGGCCCTCGTCAGATGACCGCAGGCGCTACGAGGAGCGGTGCCTGCGGCAGTGAGGAACTCAGAAGCGCCGCGTGATCAGCGCGCGCTTCACCTCCTGGATGGCCTTGGTGACCTCGATGCCACGCGGGCAGGCCTCCGTGCAGTTGAAGGTGGTGCGGCAGCGCCAGACGCCGTCCTTGTCGTTCAGGATCTCCAGGCGCTGCTCACCGCCCTCGTCGCGCGAGTCGAAGATGAAGCGGTGCGCGTTGACGATCGCCGCCGGGCCGAAGTACTGGCCGTCGTTCCAGAACACCGGGCACGAGGAGGTGCACGCGGCGCACAGGATGCACTTGGTGGTGTCGTCGAAGCGCTCGCGGTCCTCGGCGGACTGCAGGCGCTCGCGTGTCGGCTCGTTGCCCGTGGTGATCAGGAAGGGCATCACATCGCGGTACGCCTGGAAGAACGGCTCCATGTCCACGACCAGGTCCTTGAGGACCGTGAGGCCCTTGATGGCCTCGATCGTGATGGGCTTGTCCGGGTTGATGTCCTTGATCAGCGTCTTGCAGGCGAGCCGGTTGCGGCCGTTGATCCGCATGGCGTCGGAGCCGCAGATGCCATGGGCGCAGGAGCGGCGGAAGGTCAGGGTGCCGTCCAGATCCCACTTGATCTTGTGAAGCCCGTCGAGGACGCGCTCCTTGGGGTCGATGTCGATCTGGAAGTCCTCCCAGAACGCATCGGCCGAGACCTCCGGGTTGAACCGGCGGATCCGGAAGGTGACCGTGACCAGGTGCGAAGCGGTGGCCGCGGCCGCCTCCGGAGCCTCGGCGGGCTTGTCAAGCGTCGGGGTGCTCATCAGTACTTACGCTCCATCGGCTGGTAGCGGGTCTGCACGACCGGCTTGTAGTCGAGGCGGATGGACTCGGAGCCGCCTGCGCCCACCTCGCGGTACGCCATGGTGTGGCGCATGAAGTTGACGTCGTCGCGGTTCGGGTAGTCCTCGCGGTAGTGGCCGCCGCGCGACTCCTTGCGGGCCAGCGCGGAGACGGCCATGACCTCGGCCAGGTCGAGCAGGTTGCCCAGCTCGATCGCCTCGAGAAGGTCGGTGTTGAACCGCTTGCCCTTGTCCTGGACGCTGATGTTCTTGTAGCGCTCGCGCAGGTGGCCGATCTCCTCGACGGCCTCCTTCAGCGTCTGCTCGGTGCGGAAGACCATGACGTTCTTGTCCATGGTCTCCTGGAGCGCCTTGCGGACCTCGGCGACCCGCTCGCTGCCGGTGGCGTTCCGCAACCCCTCGACCTGGCCCTGGACGAAGGTGGCCGGGTCGTCGGGGAGCTCGACGAAGTCGTTCTCAGCGGCGTACTCCGCGGCGGCGATGCCGGCCCGGCGGCCGAAGACGTTGATGTCGAGGAGCGAGTTGGTGCCCAGGCGGTTGGCGCCGTGCACGGAGACACAGGCGACCTCGCCCGCCGCGTACAGGCCCGGCACGACGGTGTCGTTGTCGGACAGCACCTCACCCAGGACGTTGGTCGGGATGCCGCCCATCGTGTAGTGCGCGGTCGGCTGGATCGGGATCGGGTCCGTGTAGGGCTCGATGCCCAGGTACGTCCGGGCGAACTCGGTGATGTCGGGCAGCTTGGCGTCCAGCTGCTCCGGCGGCAGGTGGGTCAGGTCCAGGTAGACGTGGTCGCCCTCGGGACCGCAGCCGCGGCCCTCCCGGATCTCGGTGTAGATGGAGCGCGAGACCACGTCGCGGGAGGCGAGGTCCTTCATGACCGGCGCGTACTTCTCCATGAAGCGCTCGCCGTCCTTGTTGCGCAGGATGCCGCCCTCACCGCGGGCGCCCTCGGTGAGCAGAATGCCCATGCGCCAGATGCCGGTCGGGTGGAACTGGAAGAACTCCATGTCCTCCAGCGGCAGCCCGCGCCGGTAGGCGACCGCCTGGCCGTCACCGGTCAGGGTGTGGGCGTTGGAGGTCACCTTGAAGAACTTGCCGCAGCCGCCCGAGGCGAAGACGACGGCCTTCGCCTGGAAGACATGGAGCTCACCGGTCGCCAGCTCGTACGCCACCACACCCGCGGTGCGCTTGACGCCGTCGACCTCGGTCAGCAGCAGATCCAGGACGTAGAACTCGTTGAAGAACTCCACGCCCTCCTTGACGCAGTTCTGGTACAGCGTCTGGAGGATCATGTGGCCGGTGCGGTCCGAGGCGTAGCAGGACCGGCGGACCGGGGCCTCGCCGTGGTTACGGCTGTGGCCGCCGAAGCGGCGCTGGTCGATGGTGCCGTTCGGGGTCCGGTTGAACGGCAGGCCCATCTTCTCCAGGTCGAGGACCGAGTCGATGGCCTCCTTCGCCAGGATCTCGGCGGCGTCCTGGTCGACCAGGTAGTCGCCACCCTTGATCGTGTCGAAGGTGTGCCACTCCCAGTTGTCCTCCTCGACGTTCGCGAGGGCGGCGGCCATGCCGCCCTGGGCGGCGCCGGTGTGGGAGCGGGTCGGGTAGAGCTTGGTGAGCACCGCGGTGCGGCTGCGCTTCGTCGACTCGATGGCCGCGCGCATCCCGGCGCCGCCGGCGCCGACGATGACGGTGTCGTACTTGTGGATCTTCATGAGTGGATACCTCAGCCCCGGGGCCTAGCGGATGTTCGGGTCGAAGGTGAAGATCACCAGAGTGCCGAGCACAATGGTGAATCCTGCCGCCGTGTAGAGCAGCCCCTTCAGCCACAGGCGGGTGTTGTCCCGCTCCGCGTAGTCGTTGATGACCGTACGCAGGCCGTTCGCGCCGTGCAGCGTGGCGAGCCAGAGCATGATCAGATCCCATGCCTGCCAGAACGGCGAGGCCCAGCGGCCGGCCACGAAGGCAAAGCCGATCTTGGAGACGCCGCCGTCGAGGACCAGCTGGATCAGCAGGTGGCCCAGGACGAGCACGACCAGCAGGACGCCGGACAGCCGCATGAACAGCCATCCGTACATCTCGAAATTGGTGCGGGTCGCCTTCGGCGTCTTACGGGTACGGGCGCGCGGCGGCTCGATGAGCGGCGCGGGGTGGTCCACGTCGTACATGTGGACACTGTCGTTCACGGGGGTGGTGGTCTCGGCGGACATCGTGCGTCAGCCCTTCCCGAACAGATCGCGCAGGGTGTGCTGCAGGATCGGGTAGAAGGCACCCGCCATCAGCACGACCCAGATACCGACGACGCTCCACAGCATCTGCTTCTGGTACTTCGGGCCCTTCGACCAGAAGTCCACGGCGATGACGCGCAGGCCGTTGAGGGCGTGGAACAGGATGGCGGCCACCAGGCCGTACTCCATCACGTTCACGATCGGATTCTTGTACGTCGCCACGACGTCGTCGTAGGCCTCGGGCGACACGCGAACGAGCGAGGTGTCCAGCACGTGGACGAACAGGAAGAAAAAGATGAGGACGCCGGTGACTCGATGAGCCACCCAGGACCACATGCCTTCCCGGCCGCGATACAGCGTTCCAGCCGGCACGGAAAACCCTCCGGAAACGGGGATTGGGGCCTGCCGGCTTCTGTCGGTCGGGCCCGGCCGGGTACGGTCCACCGGCCCTGGCCATCGTAGCGACGTGTTGTCGGTTCGCTCGCCCGGGGGGCTTCAGTGTGATCGATCAGGCACGCACGGCCTATATCAGGCGGGGTGGAACCGTTTGATTCCGGACATCCGAGATTGGCCCGCGATCAGCCGCGCGAGTCGGCCGCGCGCGATACGCCGCAGCTCCTCGGCCGCCTTGACCCGCTCGGCGTCCTTCTCGTTGTCCAGTCGCGTATGTATTTCGGCCAGCACCCGATTGCGCATTTCGTCGGGGTGAAGGTCATCCAGGCAGATCACGAAGACATGTCCGAAGCGGCGCTCGTACTCCGCATGGGCGGCCCGCAGCGCGGTATGCGCGGCCAGCGCCCCCGGCCCGTCCATGGGGCTGCCGGCCGGCAGCTGTCCCACCACCGCCTCGTCGGCCAGGGCCTCGTCGAGGTCAGCGGGGGTGAGGTCATAGCTGGCCTCGTCGCCGGCCGCGAGCAGCGCGTCGAGATCTGGATAGGGGCGGTGCGCCACGAGCAGCCGGGCCCAGCGGCGGCTTCCACAGCAGGCGAGCAGTACGTCCTCGGCGGCGCCGGCGGAGGCGGCGTTGAGGCGGGCGAGGCGGGCGGTGGACAGCATGGGCTCCTTGGACACGTGTGTTCGAAGGGGCGATGCAAGAGGTGCGTAGAGGGAGATAACGGGCGTCAGGGGTTGAAGTGGTGCGATCGGCAGTTCAAGGTAGCGATATGTGTCAGTCGCTGTCTGGAGGATGTGCGAAATTCACCCGGAAGGGGAGGTTTCGCGGCATGCGATGGACGCCACAGGGCCGGAACGGGAGGTCAGCACCATGGGACTGCCGTATATAAGGCGGCCAGGGCGACAGACGGCCGACCGTGCGAGCGCCACCCGCCGGGCGGGCACCCCCGTCGTCACGGCCGTCGCCATCACGGTCGTCACGGCCGTCGCCCTGGCCACCGGCTGCCAGCAGCAGAGCGGCGAAGGCGGGCACCCGGCCACCACCAGCCACCGCCCGACCAGCACCGCAAGCCCCACCCCGACCAGCCGACCCCCGGCCACCCGGAGCCCCCGCCCCACCACCACCTCGCCCCGGCCACCGGCCAGCCCGACAGCACTCCCCGCCGCGCCCCGCACCATCCCGTCCGTCCGGCACTTCGCCCCTGCGGCCGGCCCCGGCTGGCGGCCCGGCGCGGGCAGCCGCGTCGTCACCAATACGCGTGGCCCGCTCGCCGACGAGGCCGCGCTGATCGCCCGTGAGCTGGGCCTTCGCGTCAGCTCGGGCCCCGCACGCCGTGGCGACCTGGAGCTCGCCCTGAACCCCAAGCAGAGCGGCGGCCGCGAGGCGTACATCCTCACCGTGCGCGGCGGCCTGGCGCGGATCACCGGCTCCGCCGACGCCGGGGTGTTCTACGGCACCCGTACCGTCAAGCAGGCGCTGCGCTCCGGGGGCCGGGTGCCGCAGGGCGTCATCCGCGACGCCCCGGACCGCTCACAGCGCGGCCTCAACCTCGACATCGCGCGTAAGTACTACTCGCCCGCGTGGATCGAGGCCCGGCTGCGCGAGATGGCCGATCTCAAGCTCAACCAGCTCGGTCTGCACTTCTCCGACGACCAGGCCTTCCGTATCCAGAGCTCCACGCATCCGGAGATCGTCGCCCCGCAGCACCTCACCAAGCAGGAGGTGCGCCGGATCGTCAGCCTCGCCCAGAGCCTGCACATCACCGTCGTCCCCGAGATCGACTCGCCCGGCCACCTCGGCGCGGTCATCCTCGCGCACCCCGCGCTCCAGCTGCGCACCGCGAGCGGGTCCGCGTTCCGCGGCGCCGTGGACATCTCGAACCCGGCCGCCGCACGCATCGTGGACGATCTGATGCGCGAATTCGCGCCACTCTTCCCCGGTCCGTACTGGCATCTGGGCGGTGACGAGTACGGCGCGCTGATGTCGCGGAACCCCGAGGCCACCTATCCGGCCCTGGCCACGGCCGCCCGGCTGGCCTACGGGCCGCGGGGGCGCATCCAGGACCTGGCCACCGCATGGCTCAACGCCCGCGCCGCGGTCGCGCGCCAGCTGGGCAAGCAGCCCAAGGCATGGAACGACGGCTTCTTCTCCGGCGGCGTCGTCACCCCCGACCGTTCCATTCAGGTCGAGTACTGGACGGGCCGCGAGGCCGGGGCCAGACCACCGGCGGAGTATCTGCGCGAGGGGCGCACGGTGGTGAACCTCAACGACGAATACCTCTATTACGTGCTGGGGCAGCCGAACAACTTCCGCTACCCGACCGGCGAACGTATATACGAAGAGTGGTCCCCGGCGGTGCTGCGCGGCACCACGCCCGTCCCCGACCCGTCGCTGACCGGACCCGCCCGGGTGCCGGGCGCACGCTTCGCGGTGTGGAGCGACATCGCCGGCGCGCAGACGCAGGCACAGGTGGCCAATGGCATCAGGCTGCCGCTCGCGGCGCTGGCCCAACGGCTGTGGGATCCCGGGAAACCGTCCCTGAGCTGGAAGAATTTCGTCGCGCTCTACGACCGGCTGACGACGTGAGCTCCGCGGCCCGCTGAACGGGCCCTCGCTCGGACCTCAGATACGGGCCCTCGCCCAAAGGAAGGACGGTCGGGGCCGCCACCCCCCACAGGAGAGGCCCCGACCGTCGTCCGGTGCGGGCCCGCGAAGGACCCGTACTCCCTACAGCGTCGCACGCCCCGAATCCGTCACACCTCCCCTGGACGAGATCGAGACCGGACCGAGGCACCCGGGCCGAGTCCGACGCCCGGTACGGCTCTGGACGTGACCGGTCGAATCCCCGTAACGTGCAGGTCCGCGCTGTGGGCGCGGTGTTGTTTATTCCTTGCGTGGCCCAAAAGGGGCCACGTTTTCAGGGGGACTCCAAAAAATGTATCCGTGCGGGAACTGCCGCGCCGTGGCCGTCGGCCCCGACGGGCGCTGCGCAGCATGCGGGACCTACCAGCAACAGCTCGATCAGCAGCCACCCCAGCAGCCTCAGCCGTATGCCCCGCCCCAGCAGGGGCCCATACCGGCCGCGCCGCCGCTCGCTTACCCGGCCGCCCCGGGCATGGGGATGCCGACCGGAGGTGTGGATCTGCGGCGCGGGCTGTCGACCACGCTGGTGGTGCTCTTCGGCGTGGCGATCCCCTCCCTCATCCTTCTTCTCGTGGCGCGTGGTGACCAGTACGGCGTCATCGGGGACATGCTCGACGGCTCGTTTGTGTCCGTGAAGGACCTCAACGACGCCGACGACTTCTATACGGGCGCGGCGGCCATCTACTTCTGCCTCATGGTCGCGATCGTCGTCGTATGGGCCATATGGTTCCGCCGGCTGCGGCTGAACGCCGAGGTGTTCGCCCCCGGGCAGCACCGGTTCAGCAGCGGCTGGGCCGCGGGCTCCTGGTTCACCCCGGTCGTCAACCTCTGGTTCCCCAAGCAGATCGCCAACGACATCTGGCGGGCCAGTTCCCCCCAGGGGCCGCACAATGTGCGCCGCGGACTGCTCAACGGATGGTGGGTGACCTGGATCGTCGGCTTTGTCGCCAACGCCGTCGGCACGATCCGCTACAACACGCTGCGGAACAAGGTCGAGAGCGACAGCTACCAGCCGAGCCTTTCGGAGGCCAGGAGCGACCTCGACGACCTGCACGGCATTCTCGCGCTCGATATGTTCGCGGTCCTCGTCTTCATCGCCGCGGCCATCCTGGCGCTGCTGCTCGTCCGCCAGATCACCGCGATGCAGGAGCAGCGCGCCTCGCTTCCGCCGCAGGTCGGCGGGGTCACCCCGCCCTATGGCACGCCGCCGGCCGCTCCGTACGGCACGCCTGCCCCGCCCTACGGCACGCCTCCCACACCCCCCTACGGCCCGCCCGGTCCGGCGAACCAGCAGTACCCGCCCTATGGCCACGGCTAGCCTCGGCTACGGCATCGTTGGACCTCCGTTTCTCCGAGTGGGGCAGGTAGAGGGCGTGCAGGGGGACGACGCGGAACTGACCGCCGCGGTGCGCGCGGCGCAGGGCGGAGACGAGACCGCTTTCCGGACCGTGTACCGGGCGGTCCACCCTCGCCTCCTCGGGTACGTACGGACGCTGGTCGGCGACGGCGACGCGGAGGACATCACCTCCGAGGCGTGGCTGCAGATAGCCCGCGACCTGGCCAGGTTCAGCGGTGACGCCGACCGCTTCCGCGGCTGGGCCGCGCGGATAGCCCGGAACCGGGCGCTCGACCACATACGGATGCGTGGGCGGCGCCCGGCGATCGGCGGCGACGAGACCGAACTGGAGGGCCGGGCGTCCGACGCGGACACCGCGGACCAGGCGCTGGAGGCGCTGGGCACCGGCCGAGCCCTCGGGCTCGTCGCCCAGCTGCCGCACGACCAGGCCGAGGCGGTGGTGTTGCGGGTGGTCCTCGGGCTCGACGCCAAGAGCGCGGCCGCGGTGCTCGGCAAACGCCCCGGCGCGGTGCGCACCGCCGCCCACCGGGGCCTGCGGCGTCTGGCCGACCTGCTCGACGCGGGGAACGGGGCCGAACAAGGGGTGCTGGACGGGATCCCGCTGCAGCGGGAGTCACGCAGAGGGACCGCGAGGTCCGCTGGTGTGACGGATTCCGGCGCTCCGACGCAGAAGGACATGTGATGGCCGACGACCACCGCTACAGCTGGCTGGATGACGATGCGGCGGAGCGGTTGCTTCGTGGTGAGCCGGCCTGGGTGCAACCCAGCGACCTCGAAGCCGGGCAGAACGGCGGACAGACCGCCGGACAGAACACCGGACAGAACACCGGACAGAACGGCTGGTCGAGCCAGTCGCGGAGCGAAGCGGAGCGGTTGGCCGCCGTGCTCGACGCCGTGGCCGAGATGTCCCGCCCGATAGCGGCGGACGGCACCGCCGACGGGAAGCCCCTGCCGGGCGAGGAGGCCGCGCTGGCCGCGTTCCGCGCGGTACGGGCCGAGCAGGCGGAGCAGGCGGCGCGGACTGGGAAGGCAGGCCAGGCCAGCCGGGCGGCACTGCGCAGCGTACGGTTCGGCGCCGACGGCGGCTCGAGACCCCGCGGGACGTTCCGGATGGCGGGCCCGTCGAACGGTCAGGCGCGGCTGCGCAGACCGCTGCATATGGGACTGGTCGCCGCGCTGGCCGGCTGCGCGCTCAGCGGATTCGCGGTCGCGACGGCGGCGGGCGTGCTGCCTTTCGGACCGCAGGACAGCGCGCCGGGCCCCTCGGTGAGCATGCCGGCCGACACCAGCGGGGAGTCGGCCGAGCCCAACATCTCCCCGGACGGCACGACGCCCGGAACCGGAGGATCGCCCGACAACGATGCCAGCGGCGGGGCCGGGTACGGCTCCGGCGGCTCGCCGACGTCATCCGGCCAGGGCCATGAGACTGAGGGTGGCACGGACGGCAAGGGCGAGGGGAACAACGGCAAGGATGACCCCTCGGCGCCGGACTCGAACGCGGGCGGCTGGGCGCTCAACATCTGCCGCGACTATCTGGCGGCGGAGAGCGGCGATGCCGAGGCAGTCAACGCCAAGGACCTGCGCCAGCTGGAGAGGGCGGCGGGCAGCGTGACCGGGATCCACGGCTACTGCGTCGCGGTCGTCAACAACGGGGGCACCAGCGAGGGAACCCCGCGCAGCGGCGACAGCAGCGGCGACAACAACGGCGACAGCGGCGGCGACAGCGGCGGGAACGGCGACAGCGGCCAGGGCGGCGACTCCGGCAGCGGCGACAACGACAACGGTGGTGGGGGCGACCAGGGAAAAGGGGACGGGGGCACGGGCACTGACAACGTCCCAGCGCCCCCTCCTCCGCCTCCGCCACCACCCCCTTCCGACCCTTCCGACCCTTCCGACCCGTCTGATCCTTCCGACCCGGTGACCGCCGACCCGACCTCGGCCGTCGACGACGCGACCGAGAGCGCTGACGACGTCGCCGGTGACAGCACCGGTGACGGCGCTGGTGACACCGCCGGCGGTGTGGCGGACGACGTCACTGGCTCGGCCCACTGAGGGTCCGGAAACAGGGTGTGACGTTTTTTTCGGCGGTGACGCTGTAAGAAACGGGCCGACTGGTCATCGGCCGGCGCGCGGGAGCCGAGGTTCCCCCCGTACCGACGGCTCCGCGCATATGGCGCGGGCAGGGCACGTTCCCCCGGCCCTGCCCGCGCCCTTCTCTTTGGGCCTGCTTGTGGCCTACTCGCGTGGCCTACTTGTAGACCACGACCTTGTCACCCGTCCGGACCTGGTCGAAGAGCTTTGCGATCTTGGCCTTGTCCCGTACGTTGACGCAGCCGTGCGAAGCGCCGCTGTAGCCGCGGGCGGCGAAGTCCGCCGAGTAGTGCACCGCCTGACCGCCGCTGAAGAACATCGCGTACGGCATGGGGGTGTGGTAGATCGTCGAGACGTGGTCGCGGCTCTTGAAGTCGACCTGGAACTGCCCTTCCCGCGTCGGGGTGTACTGCGAGCCGAACCGCACATCCATCGCCGAGACGACCTTGCCGTTGACCATCCAGGCCAGCGTCCGGCTCGTCTTGCTGATGCACAGCGCCCGCCCGGTCATACAGCGCGGATCGGGCTTGGCGAGCGGGTTGGTGGTCGGCGGGTACAGCTCGTCGCGCGTGGGCCGCTTGGTGGCCGTGCGCAGCGAGTTCCAGGTGCGGCGGTCGACCGAGCCGGTGGCCGACAGGCCGTGGCCGCGCTGATAGGCCAGCACCGAGGAGCGGGTGACCGTGCCGTAGTAGCCGGTCGGGTTGCGGCCGAAGAGACCGAGCGCGCGCAGCCGCGCCTGTAACTCGCGCACCCGCTCACTGCTCGTCCCGAAGGCGATCACGGCGGCGGGCGCCGGTGGGGCGGTCCGCCGCGGTGGCACGGCCCGATGCGTGGGACGTGGCTTGTACGTCGGCTTGTGCCAGGTCCTGTGCGGCCGCGGCTTCGCCGGTGCCGCGTGGGCGGGCGCGCTGTGGCTCGTACGCACCTCCGGCCTCGCCCGCGTATGCCCGGCGTCGGCCATGTCCTGCTGTTTGCACCCTGTGACCAGCGTCGCCACCGCAGCCGTGGCGAGCGCCGTACCAGCCACCGATATCCGGTGCATCCTCCCCAACCCCCCAGTCCCGTCTCTGCCCCGGTCTTGTGTTCGCAGTTCGCTGTCGCTATCCGTCTTCCATGCTTCCCGGGGCTGCCGCCCGGCGAACATCGGCGCATGCTGTGAGGAGGGCTCTTTCCCCAGTGATGGACACCGGACCAGCAGGAGACGTGAACCCATGGCGCGCGATTCGGAGTCGGGCTTCCCCATCGAGCCGGTGTACGGGCCCGAGGCGCTGGCCGGCCGGGACCCGGAGGAGGCGCTGGGCGAGCCGGGCGTATACCCGTACACCCGCGGGGTCTATCCCTCCATGTACACCGGCCGCCCCTGGACGATGCGCCAATACGCGGGCTTCGGCACCGCCGCCGAGTCCAACGCCCGCTACCGCCGGCTCATCGAGCACGGCACGACGGGCCTGTCCGTCGCCTTCGACCTGCCCACGCAGATGGGCTATGACTCCGACGCCCCGCTCGCCCACGGCGAGGTCGGCAAGGTCGGCGTCGCCATCGACTCGATCGAGGACATGCGGACGCTGTTCGCCGGCATCCCGCTGGACCGCGTCTCGACCTCCATGACCATCAACGCCCCCGCGGCCCTGCTGCTCCTGCTCTACCAACTCGTCGGCGAGGAGCAGGGCGTGGCGGCCCGGGATCTGACCGGGACCATCCAGAACGACGTGCTCAAGGAGTACATCGCGCGCGGCACCTACATCTTCCCGCCGGGCCCCTCGCTGCGGCTCGTCGCGGACGTCTTCAAGTACTGCCGGGCCGAGATCCCCCGCTGGAACACCATCTCCATCTCCGGCTACCACATGGCCGAGGCGGGCGCCTCGCCCGCGCAGGAGATCGCCTTCACGCTGGCCGACGGCATCGAGTACGTCCGTACGGCCCTCGCCGCGGGCATGGCGGTCGACGATTTCGCCCCCCGCCTGTCCTTCTTCTTCGTCTCCCGTACGACGCTCCTCGAAGAGGCCGCCAAATTCCGGGCGGCGCGCAGGATCTGGGCGCGGGTCATGCGCGAGGAGTTCGGCGCCCGCGACCCGAGGTCGCAGATGCTGCGCTTCCACACCCAGACGGCGGGCGTCCAGCTCACCGCCCAGCAGCCCGAGGTGAATCTGGTGCGGGTCGCGGTCCAGGGGCTCGCCGCGGTCCTCGGCGGCACCCAGTCCCTGCACACCAACGCCTACGACGAGGCCATCGCGCTGCCGACCGACAAGTCCGCCCGCCTGGCGCTGCGCACCCAGCAGGTGCTGGCCCTCGAGACGGATGTGACCGCCACGGTCGACCCGCTCGCCGGTTCGTACGCCGTCGAATCGCTGACCGACGCCGTCGAAGCCGCCGCCCTCGATCTGCTGCGGCGGGTCGAGGACCTGGGCGGCGCCGTGGCCGCCATCGAACAGGGCTTCCAGAAGGAGGAGATCGAGCGCAACGCCTACCGCATCGCCCAGGAGACCGACGCGGGCGATCGGGTGGTCGTCGGCGTGAACCGCTTCCGGCTGGAGGAGGAAGAGCCGTACGAGCCGCTGCGCGTGGACCCGGCCATCGAGGAACAGCAGCGGAACCGCCTGGCGAAGCTGCGCGCCGAGCGCGACCGTACGGCGGTGGGCGCGGCGCTGTCCGCGCTCAAGAAGGCCGCCGGGAGCGAGGCGGGGGCGGCGAACGTCCTCTACCCGATGAAGGACGCGCTCGCCGCCCGCGCCACGCTGGGGGAGGTCTGCGATGCGCTGCGGGACGTATGGGGTACGTATGTCCCCGCCGATGCCTTCTGAGCCGATGTCTTCTGACCGGGGCACGGTTTCTGGTCTACTTTCAGGACCGACTTGAGGCCACAGGGTTCAGAACCACGGGGGGGCAGGGCCGATGAGGACCGGATGGGTGCGGGCGCGGGGCGTTGCGGTGGCGGGGCTGCTGCTGACGGCGTCGGCCGCGACGGGATGCGACGGCGGCGGCAGTGACGGCGCGGGTGACCGGGGCGGCGCCATCGGCGGGGCCTTCGACCCGCCGAAGAAGACCCCGTCGGCGCCCGGGGGCGGAGACGACGAGGGCGGCGGCGCGGCGGGTGGCGTGGTGAGCGGGCCGCCGGTGAAGTTCCTCCCGGTCGAGCGGGAGGAGCCCGGGTCCTGCCCGAGCGGCGCCGCCGACGCGTACACGGACACGCCCACGGGCAGGACGGGCGGGGCGACCGGGACGGGCGGGACGGCGTCGGACGGGGCGACCGAGGCCGCGCCGTCGTGCCTCTACCTCGATCCGGACGGCGGGATGACCGTGCGCCGGACCGAGTCGGCGAAGGCGACCTTGGACACGCAGTACGCCAATGGCTTCATCGTGACCATCGACCTCGCCGACGCGGACGCCAAGCGCTTCGGCGAGTTGACGGGCAAGCTCGCCCAGGAGCAGCCCCCGCGGAACCGGCTGGCGATGGTGCGCGGCGACAAGCTGCTGTCCGCCCCGACCGTCGCTTCCGCCATTCCCGGGGGCAAGGTCCAGATCACCGGGTCGTTCGACCGGGACGAGGCGGAGCAGCTGGCGCGGGACCTCGGCGGCGGCTGAGCGGCCGCGAACTCCGGCGCTACGTGTGCTCCATGGTCAGGGTCAGGGCGGTGCCGGGTTCGAGGGCCTGGCAGATATGCGGGGCGTCGCCGGGATAGGCGATGTAGTCGCCCGGCCCCAGCTCGACCGGCTCCTCGCTGGGGCCGATGAGCACACGCCCGGCATTGATCACCGCGTGTTCCACGGTGCCCGGCTGATGCGGATCGGATTCGCGCGGCGGGCCGGGCTCCACATGTACGAGGTAGATGTCCCGGCGGGCGTTCGGCGGGCTGGAGGCCAGCAGGGTGGCCACATAGTTCGAGCGCTCGGACGGCACCGCGATGCCCTCGCCGTGGCGCAGCACGGTCACCGGGGGACGCGGCGGGTCGACCAGCCTGCTGAACGGCACGTCGAGCGTGACGCTGATCGCCCAGAGCGTTTCCACGCTGGGGTTGCCCGCGCCTGACTCCAGCTGGGACAGCGTGGACTTGGCGATTCCGGCGCGTTTGGCCAGCTCGGACAGGGACAGCCCGGCCCGGCCGCGCTCTTTGCGGATCGAGGCCGCGATCCGTTCCAGCGGGGGGCGGCGGGCCGACTGGGCCCGTTCGCTCTGTCGGTCCATACGTTCTCCTTGACGAACGACCGATGGTTTGTTCACCATACCGTCCATGCGTTCGTTGTGGAAAACGGTCCCGCTGGAACGGCGGCTGCTGCGCGATATGGCGATGGTGGGTGTCGCCATCGGCGTCGTGGGCGTGTCCTTCGGGGCGATCGCGGTCTCCCGTGGCGAACCGGCCTGGGTACCGCTCACCATGTCGCTGACGGTGTTCGCCGCCGGGGCGCAGCTCGCCGCGCTGGACATCGTGCTGGGCGGCGGCGGAACGGCCGCCGCCGTGGCCGCCGGGCTGGTGCTCAACGCCCGGCTGCTGCTGTTCGGCCTGGCCGTCGCCGATGTGCTGGGCGGTGTACGGGGACCGGCCCGGCTGCTGGGCAGCCATGCGCTGGTCGACCAGTCGGCGGCGTTCGCCCTGGCACAGCGCGAACCGGCGCGGCGCAGAGCCGCGTTCTTCGTCTGCGGCGCGCTGCTGTTCGTGATGTGGAATCTCGGCACCCTGCTGGGCGTGGTGGCTGGACGGGCCATGGGCGATCCGGGCGCGCTGGGCCTGGACGCGGCCGAGCCGATGGTCCTGCTGGCCCTGGTCCTCCCGGCGCTGCGCGAGCCACGCACCCGCCGGGCCGCGCTGCTCGGCGCCGCGGTCGCACTCGCCTGCACGCCGTTTCTGCCCGGCGGACTGCCCGTGCTGGTGGCCCTGGTGGGGGTGGTGGCCGCGGCGGGCGGCGGCCCCGACGGATCGTATGGCGCAGGCGGGACCCGTGGACCGGGCGGGACACATGACACCGGCGAGTCCCATGGTGCGGCGGGGGCGGAGGGTACGCCGGGGATGGAGGGCGCGCCGGGGGCGGAGGGCGCGCCGGGGATGGAGGGCGCGCCGGGGGCGGAGGGTACGCCGGGGGCGGAGGGCCTCACATGACTCCGCTGACCGTACTGCTGCTGGCCGTCGGCACCTACGGGCTACGGCTGTCCGGCCCGCTGCTCTCGGACCGGATCGAGCTGGGCGAGCGGGCCCGGCGGCTGCTCTCCGTATCCGCGACCGTGCTCCTGTGCGCGCTGGTCGCCACCTCGTCCCTCACCGCCGACCACGCCTTCGCCGGCTGGGCCCGGCCCGCCGGGGTGCTGGTGGGCGGGGCGCTGGCGACCCGGCGGGCGCCGTTCCTCGCCACGGTGCTGGCGGCAGCGGCCACCACCGGGGCGCTCAGGTGGCTCGGCGTGGACTGAGGCGGGGCGGGGGCGTCAGCCGGTGACCGACTGCGGCGAGCCCGTGACCAGCCGCAAGTGGATCCGTACGCCTGGGCAGAGGGACGGCCGGGGGGTGTGGTGTACGGGGCCGTGGGGGCGGCGGAGGCGGAGGCGGGGGCGGGGGAGTTGGGCCGCTGCGCTTCGCTTCGCGTTGGCTGCGCTTCGCTCCGCGTGCGCCTAGGCGCCGTCTCGCGGCATTCGGCTCACGCGGGTGCGGGTTTCGTCTCGGACCCTCCGGGTCCAACGCGCCGGCGAGAAGGGGGAAGGGGGGCGGCCGGCCCGGCGTCCCAATTCCTCGGCCCGGCGGGCGCTGAGCTCAAAGAGGCTCCGCTGCGCTCCACCGCAGCTGCTGCCGCGCGGTGGCCGACCGGTCAGTCCAGCGGTGCGCTCGGCCGGGGGCGCGGGAGCGCGACGGACAAGCGAGCACCGACGGACGGGACCGCCTCTCCATCCACCTGCTCTCAGAAAAACGCTTGATGCAGTACTTGATATAAAGCAAGCATTTTTTTAAGAGGGGGTGGGTGGAGAGCCCCAACCGGACTGGCACCCACCGCTCCGGGCGACCGCCCGTTGGGCCGGACGGCGACGATGCCTCCGGCGCCCCCTCCCCTTCCCGTTGCTGGCTGTTTTGCGCCGAAGGCGCGAGACGATGCGCGCACGCGGCGTCCGGACCATGCCGTCCAGCGGTCGTCGGCCCGTTCGTCGCGCTCGCGCGCCTCCGGTCCAGCGCACCGCTGGCTGACCGGCTTGGCCACTGCGCGGTAGCAGCTGCGGCGGAGCGCAGCGGAGCCTCTTTGAGCTCAGCCACCCGCCGGGCCGAGGAACCGGGACGCCGGGCCGGCCGCCCCCCTTCCCCCTTCTCGCCGGCGCTTTGGACCCGGAGGGTCCGAGACGAAACCCGCACCCGCCTGAGCCGAATGCCGCGAGACGGCGCCTAGGCGCACGCGGAGCGAAGCGAAGCCAACGCGAAGCGGACCCCTCCGCCGGAGGGAGAGAAGGTGAGAGAGGGGGACGGCAGTCACACCAACTTCGCCGCCCTGGCGGCGAGCAGGATGAGGGACAAGGACCGAGCGGCGAACTACCTCAGTCGTCGCACGCCAGCGGTGCGCCATGGACAAGGCAAAGTGAAGGCGCAGGCGGGCGCCAAGACGTGGGACGCCTCCTTGGGCACCCTGGGAGGGGGTTGGAGTCTGTCCTCGGCGCCAAGCGCCCTGCCGGCGCGCGCCGCACAACGGGGAGTTGGAGGGCGGCGACCAGTTTCAGCAGCAGAGATGTGTGTTTCGGAGCGCCCCTCAAGACTCGACGATGATGGTGCCTATGGTCGATTCCGGGCCGGGCCCATCCGGACGGTCGACTTTCCACCAGCCCAGCACGTCCTGGTATTCCGGCTGGGGAATCGTACGTCCTTCGGCAGTCATCAACCGTCCCTGATATGCCTGGGCATAACGTGCTCGAACCGAATAGGTGCCGGGCTCGTCGGGAACAACGATGTCGCACGACACATTTACCCACTCAGCCGGACCCGGGTTGTCTTCCGCCATCGCCTCGACGTCCGTGCCCCAATTGACGACCTTCAAGCCTCCCCCGCTGCGCTGCTTACCATTCCATACCGACGCCTGTGCGCGATCCTGGCCCGCCAACCCAACGATCACCTGGTTGACAGCGTTTCCGCACTCCGAGCAGTCATGTAACACATCAAAACTGAGCTCGTGTGAACCGCCTCCGCGGACGTGTATCACGTCGCCCTGGCCATCGATCTTCATGTTGCGGATCTTGAACCGAAATCCCGTCCCGCCCCCGTACGGCTCGACCATTTCGGGCTGCGGCTGCGCCGGTATATCCGGTGACGCCTGTCCGACACGTACGCCCCGGTAGGCGACGGGTGCGTGGCCCGTACGTTGGCGGTAGCCGACGAAACTGCCGCTGCCCTCGGCGAGGAACCTGACGGCTTCGAGTTGCAGGTGCGGGGAGCCGTTGCTGTCGGTGATCTCGAGGCGGTAGCGGTCATAGGACTCCGGCTCGGCGATCCGGTACATCTGCGACTGGTGCCGGTGGGCGAACGACTGACCGGAGCGGGTGTCCAGGGTCCGCCACGGCCGTCCGTCCGCGGATCCGCGCAGGGTCCATGCGGCCGGGTCGCGATCAGGCGCGTCGTTCGCGGAGGTCAGCACGTACCGATCGACCGACACCGGCTCGGTCAGCTCGAATTCCACGGACGCACGGTTCTGGGGTGCGAACCACTTGCCGGCCGATGCATCCACGAGATTCACAGCCACCTCACCCGCGTCGCGGTACTCGGCGCTGGCGTGCACGGCGGTGACCAGTTCGCTGACATCCGCCTTGCCGGACCCACTCGCCGGACGCAGCGCCACCGAACACGCGTTGCCGGACCGGTCGCGCCAGGTCACCCACCGTACGGGCGCCTCCTCGCCGTCCTCGACAAGCACCCGCAGCCGTCCCGCCGGATGCCAGCCGCCGGTGTCCTCGACCTGCGTGTCGAACTCGTACCCGCGCGCACCGTCCCCATCCTCGGGGCGGTCCCGTTGGCCGTTGTCCCGTTGGCCGTCGAGTTCGCCCCGGACCTCCACCACGTCACCGTCGGCGGTACGGCGATGGCCGTAACAGCTCGCCATGTCCGGTGAGAAGCCGAGTGCGCACTGCGCGCCGTCCTCGGTGCCCCAGGACAGCTGCTCCGGCACCTCGCCCCCACCGTCGTCCAGGTGCACCAGCAACCGTGATCCCGGCACCCACTGCTCCGAGTCCCACGCGCGCCGCCACATCCGAAACACGAACACAGACGCCTCATCCGGCACCGGCCGCACAAACCCTCCTCGCCCACCACGGCGCCGGCGACAGGCGCCCGTCGCCACACGACGGGGACGACCATAGCCACCCCCGCTCCCGCCTTGCCACATCCAGCGACCGACTACGCCCCGACACGCACATCGGCGCCATAGGGCGGCCGCCGCGGCCCGCAACTCGGTCCGCACCCAAGAGTTGCAAGGGCTCCTTGCAAAGACCCTTTGCAACTCGTAGCCTTCTGGCGTGGCCGAACAACCGCCTGCTCAAGAGATCACCGATGTCGAGGCGCTGCGCGCCTTCGCGCACCCGATGCGGCAGAAGATCGAGCAATGCCTGCGCCGAGGACCGGCCAACTCTGCCGCGCTGGCACGCGAGTTGGGCGAGAGTACGGGGCTGGTCAGCTACCACCTGCGGCAGCTGGCCAAGCACGGCTTCGTCGAGGAGGTCCCGGAGCTGGCGAAGGGGCGGGAGCGGTGGTGGCGGGCGGTGCCGGGGGATCGGCGGTACCCGCCGTACAGTCGACAGACGCCGGAGATGCGTGAGGCTCTGACCGAGATGCATCGGCTCAACCTCGCCGAACTGATCGACTCCGCCCGGCGGTTCGAGGAGGCGCGCGACACGCTGGGCCCCTGGGCTGACGCGGCGCTCTTCTCGCGCGCCACGCTCCGGGTCGACCCCGCCCAACTCCGCGCGTTCTTCGAGGAGTACATCGCGCTCCTCTACCGGTACTCGGCTCCGGAAACAGGGAACGCGCCCGAGGTGCGGACCGTGCTGGTCCGGCTGCTCGGAATTCCCGAGACCGACTGACCGCACGCGGCCCAACCAACAACGAAGGGGGACGCACGCCGTGCTGCTCTCGGCTACGTCCGTATCACCGATACGCGCCGTACTGGCATTTGCGTCCGCGGTATTGGCCGGCACCCTCCTCCTGTTGGCCGCGCCCATGGCGTACGCCCGCGGGGACGGGCTGGTCCGCCAGAACGTCACCTTCCGGGGCGGGGGTGGGCTCGTCCTGCACGGCACCGTCCTCAGCAGGGACGGAGCACCCGGCCCGGAACCTGGCATCGTGCTCGTCGGCGGCTCGGGTTCCGGGCCCCGGGAGGAGTATCGGCAGGAGGCCGAAGCGTTCGCCCGGGCCGGGATCACCACGCTCGTCTACGACAAGCGGACCGTCGGCTACTCCCTGCTCCACCGGGACTTCGGCCTGCTGGCCGACGACGCGCTCGCCGGAGTGCGGTTGTTGCAGTCCAGGACCGGGGTGAACCCACGCCGGGTCGGGCTGTGGGGGTTCAGTGAGGGGGGCTGGGTGGCGCCGCTGGCCGCATCGCGCTCAACCGACGTCGCGTTCGTCGTCACCATCGGTGGCTCCGGCTACGACCCGCTGCGTACCGAGACCTGGAACCTCGCCACGCATCTGCGCCACCAAGGGGTGGGCGGATCGTTCCGTCGCACCGTGGCCGGCCCCGCCGCCCAATTCCTGGGCTCGACCGGTCTGTTCCCCGCGGCCGGCTACGACCCTTTGCCGGTGCTGGAGCAGCTTCACCGAACGCCGGTACTGGCGCTGTGGGGCGATCACGATACGCAGGTGCCGCCCCAGGAGAGCGCACGGATCTTCCGCGAGGCCCTGGCCCGTGCGGGCAACCGGCACGCCGTCATCGGCTTCGTCGCCGGCGGTGCGCACAACGGGCACCGCACGTCGGACGGGTTCGACCGGATCGGCGGCCCACTCTTCCATGGCAAGAAGCTGGGGGAGCTGACCCCGCGCTATGCGCAGACCATGACTTCATGGGTGCGGGCCGTGGCCGCCGGCCACCCACCGGCGTCGAGCGCTGCCCCCGCACCCGGGCAGGCACTCGCCACCACCCCCGTACCGGGGCACGCCTGGTATGCCTGGCTCGCCCCGGCGCTGCTCCTCCTCGGCTTCGCCGCCTATCCGGTGAGTGCCCTCCTGCGCCGGGGCCCGGTCCTGCGCCCGGTGCGGTGGTTGGCCGGGCTGGGCCTGCTGGCGGTCGTGGCGACGGTGGCCTGTTCGATCGCCGTCTTTGTGGCGGGGAACGGCGCCGTGGCACCCGTTGTGTGGGGCCGTCCGGCTCTGTGGCTGGTGGCGCAGGGGCTTGCCGTCGCCGTGGTGGTGTCTGCCGGTGTCTCGGCAGTCGCACTCCGGCGCCGACGGCTGACGTCGAGCTGGGCGGCCTGGCTGCGTCTGGCGCCGGTCGGGCTGGCCGCGGTCGGGTTCGTACCGTGGGCGGTGTGGTGGGGTGTTGCCGCGTGACGCGGTGAGACGGGGGCCGTCAGTCCGTGAGCGACTGCGGCGAGCCCGTGACCAGCCGAGAGTGGATCCGTACGCCCGGGCAGGCATCCGTCAGGGCCGCGGTGAGCGCGTCCCCGGCGGCGGTCAAGGCGGCGTCGTCCATGGGGCCGAGGGCGTCGAGGACGAACATGGCGCGGGTGGTGGCGTGGGTCAGCCGGGTGCGGGTGCACTGGCGCCAGTTCCAGCGGCGGCAGGTGACGCCCGCGTCGTCGCGCCAGACCACCTCGCCCGGCGCGGGGTGCTCCACGACGGCCTCACCGCCGGCCGTGGTCTCGAAGGTCTCGTCGCCGGCGGCGCGGACCAGGCGCGCCGGTCCGGCGTAGTGGTCCAGGTCCTCGCCGCCGAGCGGCAGGACATGGGCGACGGAGATCGCGTTGTAGATATCGGTGAGCCGGTCCACCCGGGGCAGCCCGGCCGCCAGCCGCCGCAGCAGCGCCTCCGCGCTCGGCCGGGTGCGCTGCGGCTTCGCGCCGAAGGCGCGGAACGCCTCGCGCCAGGCGGCGAGGTGCGGATGCTCCTCCACAGGCCCGTCGCCCAGCAGCTCGCGCGCCGTGGCCTCCGCCGCCGCGAGCATGCCCTCACTGAAGTCGTCGCTGGGGCCGGGGCGCAGCCCCTCGGCGGTGATGAGGAGCGCGCGGTAGTCGGGGCGCAGCGCGAGGACGGCCGGGTCGATGGTGGCCGAGTCGAGCCATTTCGCCGCGTCGAGTGTCACGGTTCGCGTCTCCCTGCGTAGTTCACTATCCATAACGGTGGAGTACAGCGTACTGGACGGTGCTGGTTCATCGCAGGACTCGCGTCCCGGGGCAAGGTGCACTCAACTCCACCCGAGGACGGCGGGCTCCCCACATGGTGGCGAGCGGCCCGACACGGAATCCTTTAACACATGACGACATACACCACCGGCCGTGGGCCGCACCGCAGCGAACCGACCGCCTCCGCCCCGCTCGCCGCCCCCGCCCCCGCCTTAGCGGGCATGGCGGCGCCGACCGGCCCGCACCCCGTCGGCATGATCTCCCTGCCCCTGGTCGACCGCGACCGGCCCGAGCCCGGGGTGCGGTCCAAGCCGTTCCGCGAGCTGATGGTCGACGTCCGCTACCCGGCCCGTGAGGTCGAGCGGTACGAGCGGACCCCGGGGACCTTCGTACACGAGGACGCCCCGCCCGCGCTGGACCCCAGCGGCCCGCGCCCGGTGGTGCTCCACTCGCCCGGCGTCGGCGAGGCGTATGCGCCCAGCCCGCTCGCCGAGGAGCTGGCCTCGCACGGCTATGTGGTCGTGACCATCGTCCACGACGACGACGCGCGGGCGGCCGGGCTGGCGGGCGACGGGCTGGCGGGCGACCGGGTGGCGGGCGACGGGCTGGCGGGCGACGGGCTGGCGGGCGACGGGCTGGCGGGCGACGGGGTGGCGGACGACCGCGTGCCGGACGTCCGGTTCGTACTCGACCAGCTGATCTCGCTCGCCCCCGGCGTACTGGACCTGTCCAGGATCGGGCTGGTCGGCCGGTCCGCAAGGGTCAGGGCGGGGGGCTGCCCCGCGGACCTGGCGACCCTGCACCTGGCGACCCTGCACGACGACCCGAGGATCACGGCGGTCGCCGATCTGGGCGGAAACCTGGCGGCTTCGACCGACGACCCGCGTACGTCCCTCGTGGCGTTCTTCGACCGCCGGCTGCGCGGTGGCGAGGGTACGGCCGTCGCGGCTACAGCAGCCCGAGCTGGACGGTGAGCATCGCGATGCAGATGGTCAGAACCCAGCCGAGGATGGTCTCCAGCGGCCCGTCTTCGGACGGTCCGCCGGTACGAGGCAGGAAACGGGTGCGGCGTGCCGCGATGTCGGTCATGCGGGTGTCCTTCTCGCTCAGCGATGATTCGGCATGAGGCAGCCGTCACCCCGCCCAGGGTGCGCATGGGCATCCCGTGCGGTAAAGGGGGAGTGGCCGAACTCACGAGCAGCGGTTCCAGCCCGCCGGGCGCGGGCGAAGCGAGTCGAGGAGGTCCGCCGTGACCAGCGTCATTCCGAAAGGCTTGAGCGAGCAGGTCCGCGCGCTGGCCGGCGGTGAGGTGTCCTCCCGTGCGCTGGTCGAGCGGGCGCTGGTCCGTATCGCCGGGACACAGGGCACGCTCAACGCCTTCCGGCGGGTACGCGCCGAGGCCGCGCTCCGCGAGGCCGACGAGGCCGACCGGCTGCTGGCGGCCGGGCGACGGCTGCCGCTGCTGGGGGTGCCGATCGCGGTCAAGGACGACACGGACGTGGCGGGCGAGCCGACCGCCTTCGGGTGCTGCGGGGAGTTCCCGCCCAAGACCGAGGACTCCGAGGTGGTGCGGCGGCTGCGGGCCGCCGGTGCCGTCATCGTGGGCAAGACGAACACACCGGAGCTGGGGCAGTGGCCGTTCACGGAAGGGCCCGCCTTCGGCGTGACACGCAATCCCTGGAACCCGGACTACACCCCGGGCGGCTCCTCCGGCGGAGCCGCGGCCGCCGTGGCCGCGGGCCTGGTGCCCGCCGCGCTCGGCTCGGACGGGGCCGGTTCGGTCCGTATCCCGGCCGCCTGGAGCCATCTGATCGGCATCAAGCCGCAGCGCGGCCGGATCTCCACCTGGCCGTACGCCGAGGCGTTCAACGGCATCACCTGCAACGGCCCCCTCGCCCGCACCGTCGAGGACGCCGCCCTGCTGCTGCACGCGGCGACCGGCAACCGCCCGGGCGATCTGCACCAGCCGCCGCCCGTGGACGTGCTCTCCGCCGTACGCCGCGATCCGGGGCGGCTGCGCATCGCGCTCTCCCTGAAACCCCCCTTCACCGGCACGCACAAGCACCTCGACCCGGTCGTCCGCGCCGCCGTCCTGCGGCTCGCCGAGCGGCTGGCGGCCCTGGGCCACGAGGTCGTGGCGGCCGAGCCGCGGTACGGGGCCGGGGTCGGCCTGTCCTTTCTGCCACGGGCGATGGTGGGCCTGTGGGAGTGGTCCGCGAACGTCCCGGACCGGGCCCTGCTGGACGTACGCACCCTCACCGCCGTCCGGCACGGCAGGCTCCTGGGCGGTCGGCCGCTGCGCCTGGCCCGGGCCGCCGAAGAGCCGCTGCGGCGCAGGGTCGGGGCGATCTTCTCGCGCGGCGGCGACGGCTACGGCGACGGCTACGGCTTTGATGTGGTGCTCGCCCCGACGACCGCGACGCCACCGCTGCGGATCGGGGCCCTGGCCGAGCTGAACTCCTGGCACACCGACCGGGCGACGATCGCGGCCTGCCCGTACGCCTGGCCGTGGAACGTCCTGGGGTGGCCGGCCGTGAACGTACCGGCGGGATTCGTCGGCAAGGACGGCACCCTGCCGCTGGGCGCCCAGCTCCTGGGCCCCGCCAACAGCGAGCCGCGGCTGATCTCGCTCGCCGCGCAGCTGGAGGCCGACCAGCGGTGGTACGAGCGCTGGCCGGCGGGGGCGCCGGGCGGAGGGCAGGGCGGGGTACCGAGTCTTTAGGCCCCCATCCCGAACGTCCCCGCGGCGCGCACGTCCCCGCGGCGCGCACGTCCCCGCGGCGCGCACGTCCCCGCGGCGCGCACGTCCTTACGGCGCCAGGATGTCCAGCTCCCGCAGCGCGCCGACCGTGATCTCCCGTGTGTACGCCTCCGCCAGCGCCGCGTCCCGCGCCCGTACGGCCTCGGCGACCCGTACGTGCAGGGTGACCGCCTCCGGGTCCGGGTCGCTGAACATCACCTGGTGCTCGGTGCGCCCCGTCAGCACCTCCGCGACCACGTCGCCGAGGCGCGCGAACATCTCGTTGCCCGAGGACTTGAGGATCACCCGGTGGAACGCGATGTCGTGGATCAGGTAGGCGGGCAGCTGCTGGCCGCGTGAGGTGGCCACCATGTTGAGGGCGTGTTCGGTGAGCTCGGCGCACTGCTCGGGGGTGGCGTGCTCGGCGGCCAGCGCCGCCGCGGCCGGTTCGATCGCCGAGCGCAGCGCGGTCAGTGAGCGCAACTGGCGCGGCCGGTCGGCGCCCGCCAGCCGCCAGCGGATGACCTGCGGGTCGAAGACGTCCCACTCGTCGGCCGGGCGCACCGTGACCCCGACCCGGCGGCGGGATTCCACCATGTGCATGGACTCCAGGACGCGCACCACCTCGCGTACGACGGTCCGGGAGACGTCGAAGCGCTGCTCCAGCTCGTCCGTACGCAGCACGGTGCCTGGTGGATATTCGCCTGCGGTGATCGCGGGCCCGAGGGATGCCAGCACACGCGCGTGCTGTCCCCGCCCCTGGTTGTCCATGGGCTCAGCCTACGTGGCGAGCCGCACCTCAAATAAGTATGACTTTTAGGTCACGGACTCTTGAATACGTCGTACCTGTGGGGTTGAGTGTGCCGCGGCGCCGAGGTCGAAGAAGACAGCGCCGGAGAAGACAGCGAGGTATCGATGCAGACCCCCCAGGTTGTCGTCGTCATGGGCGTGTCCGGTACGGGCAAGTCCACGGTCGGCGAGCGGCTGGCAGTGGAGCTCGGCGTTCCGTACGCCGAGGCCGATGACTTCCACCCGCCGGCCAACATCGCCAAGATGTCGGCCGGTGTCCCGCTCGACGATGACGATCGCCGACCCTGGCTGGACGCCATCGGCGCGTGGGCCCACGAACACTCCGTGGGCGGTGGAGTAGTCAGCTGCTCCGCGCTCAAGCGCGCCTATCGCGACCGGCTCCGCGCCGCCGCCCCCGACGTCTTCTTCCTCCATCTCACCGGCGATCGCGATCAGATCGCCCAGCGGATGGAGGCCCGTAAGGGCCACTTCTTCACCAGCAAGATGCTCGATTCGCAGCTGGCCACCCTCGAACCGCTGCAACCGGACGAGAACGGCGTCGCGGTGGACATCACCCCGGACCCCGAGACCGTCACGGAGCGGGCCGTCGCCGTACTGCGGCGGCTCGAAGTCCAGCGCTAGCGCCCGCCCCGTCCGCCATCCCGTCCCCCTCTCCGTCCCTCTGTCCCGTCCC
Source organism: Streptomyces sp. NPDC020845 (assembly GCF_044334165.1). Classification (NCBI taxonomy): domain Bacteria; kingdom Bacillati; phylum Actinomycetota; class Actinomycetes; order Kitasatosporales; family Streptomycetaceae; genus Streptomyces; species Streptomyces sp. NPDC020845. The sequence goes on from NZ_JBIRSJ010000009.1 coordinate 463,593, forward strand.
CGGGCCGTATCTGGCATACCCGGATAAACAAACGTACGGCCAAGACACGACAAGACACGTACGGCCAAGACACGCACGCAAAGGAAGCCTCCGTGACCAGTCTCAGCGTCGAGATGCTGGCAGCGGATCCCGTCGACCCGATCACGTCGGCCGGTCACGCCCAGCTTGGAATCGCCGTCCTCGTCGGCATCGGCGTCATCGTCCTCCTCATCACCAAGTTCAAGTTGCACGCCTTTCTGTCGCTGACCATCGGCTCGCTGGCCCTCGGCGCCGTCGCGGGCGCGCCGCTGGACAAGGCGATCGCCAGCTTCACGGCCGGGCTCGGCACTACGGTCGCGGGCGTCGGCGTACTGATCGCGCTCGGCTCCATACTCGGCAAGCTCCTCGCGGACTCCGGAGGAGCGGACGAGATCGTCGACACGATCCTCGCCAAGGCGAACAACCGCACCATGCCGTGGGCGATGGCGCTGATCGCAGGGATCATCGGGCTGCCGCTCTTCTTCGAGGTCGGCATGGTGCTGCTGATCCCGGTCGTGCTGCTGGTCGCCAAGCGCGGCAACTACTCGCTGATGCGCATCGGTATCCCGGCCCTCGCCGGTCTGTCCGTCATGCACGGCCTGGTGCCGCCGCACCCCGGCCCGCTCGCCGCGATCGACGCGGTCAAGGCCAACCTGGGAGTCACCCTGGCGCTCGGCGTGCTGGTCGCGCTGCCCACCGTCGTGATCGCTGGACCGCTCTTCGCGCGTGTCGCCGCCCGCTGGGTGGATGTCACCCCGCCCGACCGGCTGATCCCGGCCCGCCCCTCGGAGGAGCTGGAGCGCCGCCCCGGGTTCGGGGTCACCGTGGCCACGGTGCTGCTGCCCGTCGTCCTGATGCTCGGCAAGGCGCTCGTCGACATCGTCGTGGACGACCCGGAGAACGGCGTCCAGCGGGTTGCCGACGTCGTCGGCTCGCCACTGATCGCGCTGCTCGCGGCCGTCATCGTCGGGATGTTCACGCTGGGCCGGGCGGCCGGCTTCACCAAGGACCGGTTGACGTCCACTGTCGAGACCTCGCTCGCCCCCATCGCCTCCATCCTGCTGATCGTCGGCGCGGGCGGCGGCTTCAAGGCGACGCTGGTCGACATCGGCGTCGGCGACATGATCATGGACGTCTCCAAGGACTGGAACGTCTCCGCGCTGCTGCTCGGCTGGCTGATCGCGGTGGGCATCCGGCTGGCGACCGGCTCGGCGACCGTGGCCACGATCTCCGCCGCCGGACTGATGGGCCCGCTCGCGGCCGATATGAGCACCACGCACACCGCGCTGCTCGTCCTCGCCATCGGCGCCGGGTCGCTGTTCTTCAGCCATGTCAACGACGCCGGGTTCTGGCTGGTCAAGGAGTACTTCGGGATGAGCGTCGGCCAGACCGTACGGACCTGGTCGGTGATGGAGACCATCATCTCCGTCGTCTCGCTCGGCTTCGTCCTGCTGCTCTCACTGGTCATCTAGCAACCTGGTCATCCAGCGACCCGGTCATCTAGCAACCTGGTCATCCGGCGACCTGGTCATCTAGCGACCTGGTCATCTAGCGACCCGGTCATCCAGCAGCCCGGTCGTCCGGCGATCCGGGCAACCAGCAACACAGCTCATCCAGCGAACTGGGGGAACGCATACCCATGGCGACACATCCGCTCTTCGACATCGCGGGCCGCACCGCCCTCGTCACCGGCTCCAGCCGGGGCATCGGCCACGCGCTCGCCCGGGGCCTGCTGGAGGCGGGCTGCACGGTGGTGCTCAACGGCCGTGACCCGGAACGGCTCAAGGCCGCGGCGGCCGAGCTCACCGAAAGCGCCGGCTCCGTGGAGGCGACGGGGAACACCACCACCGTCCACACCGCCGCCTTCGACGTCACCGACGGCCCCTCCGTCGCCGCGGGGATCGCCGAGGTGGAGGAGCGGGTCGGCCCGCTCGACATCCTGGTCAACAACGCGGGTATGCAGAACCGCGCCCCGCTGCTGGAGTTCACCGACGCCGACTGGCACCAGATCCTGGACACCAACCTCACCAGCGCGTTCCTGGTGGGCCGCGAGGTCGCCCGGCGGATGACCGAGCGCGGACACGGAAAGATCGTCAACATCTGCTCACTGCAGAGCGAGGTGGTGCGCCCCGGCATCGCTCCCTACGCGGCCACCAAGGGCGCGCTGAAGATGCTGACCAAGGGCATGTGCGCCGACTGGGGCCCGTACGGAATCCAGGTCAACGGGCTGGGCCCCGGCTATATCGAGACGGAGCTGACCCGGCCGCTCGTCGAGGACGAGAAGTTCAGCGCCTGGGTGCGCGGCCGGACCCCGGCGGGCCGCTGGGGGCGCACCGAGGACCTGGTCGGCGCGCTGCTGTATCTCGCGTCCCCCGCGGCGGACTTCGTGAGCGGGCAGATCCTGTACGTAGACGGCGGCATGACGAGCGTGCTCTGAACACGGATGAGCACAGAGAGGTGTGGGTGGAGGACATGGTGCTTGGCTGTGTGATCCATGGGCAGGGCGATCTGCGGGTCGATGAGCTCCCCGAGCCGACCCCGGCTCCCGGACAGGCCGTCGTCGCGATCCGCTACGGCGGGATCTGCGGATCCGATCTGCACTACCACCGCCACGGCGGGGTCGGCGACTTCCGGCTGAGCGAGCCGATGGTGCTGGGCCACGAGGTCGTCGGCACGGTCATCGGATACGGCGAGGGCGCGAGCGGACCGGCGCCCGGTACGCCCGTCGCCGTCCACCCGGCCACGCCCTGCGGGGTGTGCCCCGAGTGCGCGGACGGCCGGGCCAACGTCTGCCGCGACACCCGCTACCTGGGCAGCGCCGCGCGGACCCCGCACGTCCAGGGCGGCTTCGCGGGCCGTATAGCCGTCCCGGCGGAGCAGCTGCGGGCCCTGCCCGAGGGTCTTGAGCTGCGCCGCGCCGCGCTCGCTGAGCCGCTTGCGGTCGGCCTGCACGCGGTACGGCGCGCCGGTGATCTCAAGGGCCGTCATGTGCTGGTCACGGGCGCCGGGCCGATCGGCTGTCTGGTCGTGGCCGCGGCGCGTGCGGCGGGCGCCGCGCGGATCACGGTGACCGATCTGCTGCCGCGGGCCCTGGAGTTCGCGGCCTCGGCCGGGGCCACCGCATGCGTACGGGCCGATGACCCGGCCGACCCGAACTGGCCGGACGGCGAGGTGGACGTCGCGATCGAGGCGTCCGGCGTGGCGGCCGGCCTCGACACCTGTGTGCGCCTGATCCGGCGCGGCGGCGTCGTCGTACAGCTGGGCATGCTGCCGCCCGGGCAGAGCCCGATCGCGGGGAACCTGCTGGTCAGCCGGGAGATCGAAGTGCGCGGGGCGTTCCGCTTCCACGCGGAGTTCGATGACGCGCTGCGGCTGCTGGCGGCCGAGCCGTCCCTGGAGTCGCTGATCAGCGCGGTCCGGCCGGTACGGGAGTCGGTCGACGCCTTCGCGCTGGCCGCCGACCGCAGCCGCTCCTGCAAGGTGCTGCTGGAGTTCGGCGAGGAGTAGAGCGGTACGGGGTGGACGGCGTGGCGGAGAGGGATCCGCCACGCCGTCCGTCGTGTGTGGATGCGGATGTGGATGCGGATCCGCTGTATGCCATGGACATGTCTAGGCCAATCGTGGCAGGCTTTCCGCGACGCGGGTTGGACAACGTTGTCGGGCCAGCTCGCGCGGCAATCCGAACGCACCACGCACCCCCCTCAACGGACGTGGAGCCCCTTCCATGAGACGTGCCATCACCTTCTTAAGCGCGATAACCGTCGCCGCCATGGGCTGGACCCTCGGTACCGCCCAGGCCGCGCCCGCGCCGCCCCCGCCGCCCCGGTCCGCGCAGGAGACCTCCTTCTCCGCCGAGCAGCAGCGGTCCGCGCTGCGGTTCTGGACCGCCGAACGCCTGCGCACCGCACGGGACGTCACCACACCGCGCCAGACCGGCGCGTCGCCCGCCGGGCCCTCGGCCGCCGGACCGTCGGCCGCCGGACCGCGGGTGACGGTCCCCCCGGTGTCCGCGCCCAAATCCGTGTCGCCCTCGGGCACCGCCCCCTCGGGCACCGCCCCCCCGGGCACCGCCCCCTCGGTGGCCGCCTCCTCGCCCACCCCCTGGACCGGGGGCGGCCTGATCGGCACCACGGCCGGCAAGGTGTTCTTCCAGAACGCCTCCGGAGGCACGTTCGCCTGCTCGGCCACCGTCGCCAACGCCGACAACAAGTCCGTCGTCCTCACCGCCGGGCACTGCGTCGTGGACGCGGGCACCGGAGAGGTCTACCGCAACTGGGTCTTCATCCCGGGCTACGCCAACGGCAACCGCCCCTTCGGCACCTTCACCGCCAGGTCGCTGTTCCACCTCGGCCAGTACGTCTCCACGGGCGGAAACGCCAACTGGGACCTCGCCTTCGCCGTCATGGGCCAGGTGAACGGACGGTCGCTGGTCGACACCGTCGGCGCCCAGGGCATCGCCTTCAACTCGCCCACCGGCCGCCACGTCCACTCCTTCGGCTACGGAGGCTCGGCCGCGGAGGGCAACGGCGAGCGCCTGAACCACTGCGAGGGCGACGAGTACCCCGACGCGGGGCGGCCCGGCTCCACGATGTGGGGCATCGACTGCGTACAGACCGGGGGTTCGAGCGGCGGCGGCTTCCTGGCCGACTTCGACACCTCGAGCGGCGGCGGCTACCTCGTCGGCAACATCAGCGTGAGCGCGGGCAACAACGAGTACCACCCGACCCTCGGGAACGAGGCGCTGGATCTGTACCGTCAGGCGGGCGCGGCCTAGCCGCCGAGCCCGGCCAGATAGTCACGCAGCCCGGCTTCCTCGTCCGCCGCGAAACCGATGTAGCCGTCGGGGCGGACGAGGAAGAGCCCGCGTTCCCCGTAGCCGGCGCGGATATGCCCGTCGGGGTCGAGAAGATGACCTGGGCGCCCCGCCGGGCCGCCGATCCGGTACGTACGGACGAAGTCTGCGCGGATGGGCTGGAGTTCGGTGTCGCCGAGGGCCAGCAGCGTGAAATGCGGGCCACGGAAGGCGTCGAACAGGCGGAACGGCTCTCCGTCGGGCCGGGCGCACGGCGCGTCCGGGGCCCGGTCGCCCGCGCGCGGACTTCCGTACCCGTCCGCAGAGCTTTCCGGCGCGGCGTCTTCGCGTACGACACCTTCCGCCGCAACGTCCTCCGCCGCAACGCCTTCCGCCGCAACGCCTTCCGCCGCAACGCCTTCCGGCGCGGGCCGTCGGTCCACCGCCAGTCGGCCGCCGCGGTAGTTCAGGCCGAGCTGCCGCACTTCGGGCCCGCGGCGCTCCCCCTCCTCGTCACCCGCCCGATGGGCGCGGTGGATACGGGTGCTGATGCCGAGCACCCCGGCGGCGACCGGCAGTCGCTCCTCCTCGTAGGTGTCCAGCAGGGCCGGGTCCGCCCCGTGTCGCAGCACCTGCCCCAGCTTCCAGCCGAGGTTGTACGCGTCCTGCACGCTGGTGTTGAGGCCCTGGCCGCCCGCGGGGGAGTGGATATGCGCCGCGTCCCCCACCAGGAAGACCCGGCCCTCGGCGAACCGCTCCGCCATCGCCGCCCGCGCCCGGAAGTCCGAGGCCCACGACACCTCGCGCACATCGGACGCCGCGAGGTGGGTGCGCTCGGCGATCAGCTGCCGCACCGCCTCGGCCGAGGTGTCCGGCGTGGCGTCGACGTCCTCGTACTGGGCGAAGAGCTGGAAGTGGTCGGTCCCGGCGAGCGGGCACAGCGCGACCGTGCCGCCCTTCGCCTTCGGCCATGCGTGCCAGTGGTCGCGGTCGAGCCGGTCATCGTCCAGTCGGACGTCCGCGACCAGCATCGGGCTGGGATCCACGGTCTCGCCGGTCATGGGGATGCCGAGCGCCCTGCGCACGGTACTGCGGCCACCGTCGGCGGCCACCAGATAGGCGGCCCGTACGGTGGCGGCCGAGCCGTCGGCGCGGGACAGCCGCGCCTCGACGCCGTCGGCGTTCTGCGTCAGGCCGGTGAGCTCGGTGCCGAACTCGACGGATCCGCCCAACTCTTGGAGCCGCGCGTACAGCAGCCGCGCGGTGCGCCACTGCGGCACCATCCACATGTCCGCGTACGGCGCGCCCGGCGTCGGCCGGCCCCGTTCGATCATGTCGTGCGTGCCGAGCCGCGTGCCGTCTTCCCAGCCCAGCACCAGTGGATACGGCCCGCCCGCCCGCCGCACCGCGTCGATCACTCCCAGGTCGTCGAAGACCTCCTGCGTCCGCGGGTTCAGCCCCTTGCCACGCGACCCGGGGAACAGGCCGGCCCCTCGCTCGACCACGCGGGCGCGCACACCGCGCCGGGCCAGGTCGATCGCGAGGGTCAGACCGGAGGGCCCGGCCCCGACGATCAGTACCGCTTCCTTAACGTTGTTAAGTTCCATACTCCGAGAGTGCCCTTAACGGCGTTAAATTGTCAAGTGTCATCGGCCGGGGGACGGCCTGGGAGAATCGGCGCATGGCGACGCGACTGGACCGCGCGCAGGTGGTGGACACCGCGCTGCGGCTGCTGAACGAGGTGGGTCTCGAAGGGCTCACGCTGCGCCGGATCGCCAAGGAGCTGAACGTCCAGGCGCCCGCCCTCTACTGGCACTTCAAGAACAAGCAGGCCCTCCTCGACGAGATGGCCACCGCCATGTACCGCGAGATGGCGGCCGGTGCGGCGGCGGCCCCCGCCGCCACCTGGCAGGAGCGCGTCGCGGACGCCCAGCGGGCGCTGCGCCGCGCGCTTCTGCGCTACCGCGACGGCGCCAAGGTCTTCAGCGGCAGCCATTTCACGGACACCTCACACGCCCCCGGCCAGAACGAGCACCTGCGCGCACTCGTCGCGGCGGGCTTCACCCCCGGCACCGCCGCCCGCGCCTCCTTCGTCGCGTACGCGTTCACCCTCGGGTTCGTGATCGAGGAACAGGCGGTGGAGCCGATGCCCGGCGAGCGGGCGGAGGGCTACGACGTCCAGGAGCGCGCGAAGCTCATCGGCGAGGAGTACGCGCTGGCGGCGGAGGCGGGCGCGGACCTGTTCACGGATTACGAGGCGCGCTTCGAGGAGGGGCTGCGCGCCATCGTCGCGGGCATCGAGGCGACCATGGGCCCGGAAGCGCGGTCTTGAGGCGCCCGGCCCGGTGCCCTGCACAATGACTGCATGACACACCGAATCGAGGCCGACGGCGAGACCGGCGCCGAGGCCAACGCCGATACGGACGCCGCGACCGCGCACGCGTGGACCGCCCTCGGCGGCGCCCCGGACCTGCTGGAGAAGGTGTCGTACGTCCCCGCCGGCGGTGTTCTGCCCGCCCGCCTGCCCGTACGCGAGCTGGCCCGCGCCACCGTCGGAGCGTGCTCCCTCGCCGCCGCCGAACTCGCGGCGCGGCGGTCCGGGGGAGCGGTCCCGGCCGTACGGGTGGCGGAGGCCGCGGTCGCCACCGCGTTCATCAGCGAGCGGCATCTGCGGATCGACGGCCGGAAGCCGACGAACTTCGCGCCGCTGTCAGGCTTCTGGCGCGCGGCCGACGGCTGGGTGCGCACCCACGCCAACTACCCCCACCACCGCGCCCGCCTGCTGCCCGCCCTCGGGATAGCCGACGACGGCGATGAGGACGTGCTCGTCAAGCGCCTCGCGGAGGAACTGGCGGCCCGCCCGGCCCAGTGGATCCAGGAGACGGTGTACCAAGCGGGCGGCCTGGCCGTAGCGGTAGCGCCGCCGCCGCAGCCCACCGCCGGGGCCGCCGCAGCGACCGCCACCGGGGCTGCCGCAGCGACCGCCGCCCGGGCTGCCGCAGAGCCCACCACCGGGGCTGCCGCAGCGACCGCCACCGGGGCCGCCGCAGCGACCGCCGTCCCGCTGCCCGGTCCCGCGTTGATCGAGTCCCGCCACATCGGTGAAGCCGCTGCCCGCCCCCTGCCGCCCGCGCCCCTGCCCGCGAGCGGCGTACGGGTCCTCGACCTGACCCGGGTCATAGCAGGCCCCGTGGCCACCCGCACCCTGGCGCTGCTCGGCGCGGACGTACTGCGTATCGACTCCCCGCACCTTCCGGAGGACCCGGACGCCCACGCCGACACCGGCTTCGGCAAGCGCTCCACCCGGCTGGACCTCGCCGACCCCCGGGACCGGCAGACCTTCGAGGAACTGCTCGACCGCGCCGACGTCGTGGTCACCGGCTACCGCCCGGGCGCCCTCGACCGCTTCGGCCTCGCCCCCGGCGCCCTGCTGGAACGCCGCCCCGGGCTCGTCGTCGCCCAGGTGTCCGCGTGGGGCTGGTCCGGCCCGTGGGCCGGTCGGCGCGGTTTCGACAGCCTCGTCCAGGCCGCATGCGGTATCGCCGCCCTCGAAGCAGCCCCCGACGGCCACCCCGGAGTACTGCCCGCGCAGGCTCTGGACCACGGCACGGGCTATCTGCTCGCCGCCGGGGTCCTGCGGTCCCTGGCCGAACGCCACGAGAGCGGCGGCGGACGCCATCTGCGCTTCTCCCTGGCCGCCACGGCCTCGTGGCTGATGCACGGCATCACCCGCGACACGCTTGCCACCTCCGCCGCCCCGTACGACCCTGCCCCCTGGCTGACCGAACGCCCCGCCCCGTACGGCCGGCTGCGCTACGCCCGCCCACCCCTCGGCTACGCCGACGCCCCCCGCGACTGGGCCCATCCGCCGACCCTCTGGGGCACCGACGCCCCGGTCTGGCGCTGACACTTCATGTGCACCTGCTTGCCGCAAGTTGGCTTGCTTGGAGCGCACTTGAAGCTCCTAGCGTGACCGGCATGAGCAACGCCATCGAAAGCAGCGCCATCGAGCCGATCAGCAAGGTCGAGCTGGGCACCGGCGGCCCTCTCGTCGGTGTCCAGGGCTTCGGCGCCATGGGTATCAGCCACGCCTACGGACAGACGGACGACGCGGCCGCCCGCGACACCCTGGAGGCCACCGTCGAGGCGGGCGTCACCCTCATCGACACCGCCGATCTGTACGGCATCGGTGCCAACGAGGAATTCCTCGCGCCGTTCGTCGCCGCGCACCGCGACGAAATCACCCTGGCCACCAAGTTCGGCGTCGAGCGCCGCGCCGACGACCCGGGCTACCGGGCCATCCGCAACGATCCCGGCTACGTCAAAAAGGCCGTCGAGGCGAGCCTGCGCCGCCTGAACGTCGAGGTCATCGACCTCTACTACATGCACCGCCGCGACCCCGCCGTCCCGTTCGCCGAGTCCGTCGGCGCCATGGCCGACCTGATCCGGGAAGGCAAGGTCAAGCACCTCGGCCTGAGCGAGGTCACCGGCGCCGAACTGCGCGAGGCGCATGCCGTGCACCCGATCACCGCCCTGCAGTCCGAGTGGTCGCTCTTCAGCCGGGACGCCGAGCGCAGCGCGGTGGGCGCGGCCGCCGCGCTGGGCGTCGCCTTCGTGCCGTACTCGCCGCTCGGCAGGGGCTTTCTGGCCGGCGCCTTCGCCGACGCGGGCAAAGACCTCTCCAGCGACGACTTCCGGCAGTCCCAACCGCGCCTCACCGGCGACAACGCCAAGACCAACGCGGCCCTCCTGGCCCCCCTCCACCGGATCGCAGCCGACCACGGCGCCACCACCGCCCAGATCGCCCTGGCCTGGGTCCAGCAGCGGGCCCAGACCCACGGCCTGACCGTCGTCCCCATCCCCGGGACCCGTAAGCGCAGCCGCCTCCTCGAGAACGCCGCGGCCACCCGGATCACGCTGACCCCGGAAGAACTGGCGCTGCTTGAGCCGATCGCCGGCCGGGTGGCGGGCGACCGCGAAGCGGACATGTCACTCACCTCCGCGGCCCGGGAGGGCTAGGGGCTCGCTTTATGCCGACGGGCAGAACACCGATTTGAGGGCGTCGGTGATGTGTGGCGGCGTGTTCATGCGCTCGGCATCGTCCCCCGACAGCGTCACGGACACGGCGAACTGCAGACGGCCGTCGGAGGAGCTGGCGGTCGAGGCGACAAAGCCGGGGGCGGTGCCCAGGGATCCCGGAGCGAACTCGGGGTTGCCGGCGCACGGCCCTCCGTCGGTCCGCGGCGGCATACCAGGCGGCGGGCCGGTGAGCAGCTCGCTCAGCGACTCCGGCAGGAGCCTGCCCTGGCGGAGGGCGCGATTGAAGGTGCTGACGTCGCGCGCGGTGGAGACCACGCCGCCGGCGCCGAGCATGATGGTGGCGTTGATCTTGTCGGCATCGTGCAGCGTGCCCGTCTCGTCCATGGCATAGCCGTGCCCATGCGGGCCCTTGATGCCCCCCCACGGCTTTGTGGGCAGATAGGTATCGCGCATCCCGAGCGGGGCGAAGAACCTCCTGTTGAGCTCGGCCGCCAGTGACCTTCCGGACCGTTTCTCGACGACCGTGCAGACGGAATCGCGCCGCCCTTGCCGTCGAGCAGACGGGACCCGGCCGATCCCTTCCCGATCAGCTTGCCGTCCAGGTACACCTCGCCGATGACGCCCACCACGTGGCCCGACTTCAGCAAGTCTTCCATCGCCTTCCGCACATTCCTGACCTTGACGGAGTCGGCAGATACCGAGGCGTTGGCGGGGGCCGGCAGATACCAAGGCGTTGGCGGGGCCGGCAGATACCGAGGCTCTGGCGGGGGCCGGCAGCCACCGAGGCTCTGGCGGGCGCGGCTACGCTCAGAGCCGGCGCCGCACACGCCACCGAGGCGATGCCGGCCACTGCCGCTCGACGTGAAAGCATGAAGTCTCCCTTTGCGGAAGTCCGAAAAAGCCGATGTCGAGCCACGGTTCCAGGGTGGGACGTGCTTCCTCGGTGTTGGCCCCCGACCGTGCGGCTACGGCTTTCGCGGCGGTGCCGAGGAGGACGAGACCACTGGAGATCGGCATGACTTCTCATGAGGCACGGCTGTACGCGCACTTCCTGGACGACGGGAATGACGGGAATGACGGGAACGACGGCGGCGGCCGAGAACTGACACTGGCCGAACGGATACAGCAGCAGGTGCCCAACGTCGGGCTGATCGCCCGCAATCAGCGTCTCTTTGCGCTGCGGGCGGTGCGTACCGTCGTCGAGCAGTACGGCATCCGGCAGTTCCTGGATATCGGCTCCGGCCCGGACCACGCACCGAACGTCCATGAGGTGGCGCAGGCCGTCGACCCGGCCTGCAGGGTCGTCTACGTCGACCGGGACGAGGCGGTCGTGACGGGGCTGTCGGCCAGGTGGCAGGAGGACACCCGGGTCGGCTGCCTCACGGCCGACGCGCGCGACCCCGAGTCGATTCTGTGCTCCTCGGTCGTACGGCGGACCATCGACTTCGCCGAGCCCGTCGGACTGCTCCTGGCCTCAGTCTTCCTGTTCGTCGAGGACAAGGACGACCCGGCCGGCATCATCGAGCGGCTGGTCGGAGCGCTGCCGTCCGGCAGCTATGTGGTCTTCTCGCAGGGCACCTACGACTATGACGGTGACCGGCGCACCGTGGAACTCCTGACCTCCCTGTACGCGGAAGGCGGCGTGACCGTCACACCGCGCGACAAGGCCACCATCGCGAGATTCCTGGAACGGGCCGGATTGGAGGTCCTTGCCCCTGGCATCGTCGCCACCAACCATTGGCGGCCGGACCCGGACGCCCGGCCGGGTAACGAGGCCGACTCCTGCATTCACGCCGCCCTCGCCTGCAAGCCGTAAGCACGCTGTTGGCCTTCGACACGGCTCATCGCTCTGATGGGTGGAAAGGAATGCGTACACTGCTCTGCTACTTGACCGGGAGTCCATGGTGAGTCTGACCGACCAGATACTTCCGCTCGCAGGCGTCGCCCTGGGAGCTGCCATGTCGTTCCTGGTGAGCAGCTTGAACGAGCGGACGAGGTGGCGCAGGCAACAGTCGGTGCGCTGGGACGAGCACCGCTTGACGGCCTATGCCGAGTACGCCCACACCGTAAAGGAGCTGGCGGCTCGTTACCAGATGATCGCTGCCGCCCGGGGTTTGGTATCCGGGCCCATGCCGCTGGAACCCACCCCCGAAGTGCTCGCGGAGATCCGCGAGCTGGAGTCTCGCCGTTCCGCACTGTCGGAGACCCTTGGGCTGCTTGGCGACACGGCGGCAAACACCGCGTCCAAGACACTGGACCACTGTTTGTGGCGGTTGGAGTGTCTGGCCCGGGGTGTCGCCACAGAGGTCGAACAGAACTGGGATCAGGCGTATCTGGAGTTCCGAGATGCGCGCAGCCGCTACATCGAACAGGCCCGCACCAGCCTCGGCGTGTCGGGGGCCGTTGCCCGGGACGTCGCCTGGCCGGCCGCATGGCGTCCCGTGACCCGATCGCCGTCTTCGCAGTGACGCGAGGAGTACGGATCAGGTTCTGGGCCGCCGTCCTTGCGCCACAGGGTGCCGATCTCGCTGGTCGCCTTGTGGCACAGCAGGCTCAGACGACGCCGCACTCGCCACGCCGTACTCGCCACGCCGTACTCGCCACGCCGCACTCGCCACGCCGTACTCGCCACGCCGCACTTGGCCCGGCTCGTTGGCCATGATTCGCCGTTGATGCACCTGCGGCGCCATGATGGCGTGGGGATGTTCTCTCGCTTCGCGGAACCCGCCGAGGAGTTGTGGTCTGGTGGCGCCCCCGTTCCAGGGATCCCTTCGTCCGCGCCGCGATAGCGGCCCTATGGGTCGTGCGGCCGCTCGGGTTATTCGAGGTAGTTGTGCGGTGAGTTGGTGTAGACGTGGCCAGTGGGCGCGGTCCACGTAGCGATCCCGGTGTCGGCATCCCGGGTGACTCGCCACCCCGGATGGTGGGTCTTCATCACATGGTGGCGTCGGCACAACGAACCCAGGTTTCCCGGAACGGTCTGCCCTCCTGCTGCCGGATCATCATGGTTGAAGGGTTGGATGTGGTCGAGGTCGCAGCGGTGGGCGGGCATCTGGCAGGTGGGGAAGGTGCATCGGCCGTCCCGGGCGATCACATGCCGCTCCGTTTCGGCCGTCGGCTTGTAGGTCGTCGGGTCCGTCTTGACCAGTACCCCGGTCTTGGGCTCGATGATCAGCCGCCGCCAGATCGTCCCCTCGGCGAACGCGATCTTCCGCGCCTGCCCCGCGGTGATCGGTCCGTACCCCTTGAGCTGGGCGGGCTCCTCGCTCTCCCCGATCAGCACATCCAGCGGGACGGTGATCTGCACGACGGCCGCTGACCGCCCACCAGAGGCATGCTCGGCGCCGGTGGTGCCTGTGCTGGTGCGGTTGACGACCAGGTCGAAGAGGGCGTCCACCCGCTTCTGCTCGAGTGTGCGGCCCTCATCCGGCAGTGTGGCCGCGTGAGCGTCCACTGCCTGGTTCATCCGGGCGGCCTGCTCGGCGGGCAGGATCGCACCCCACATCGCCATGCCGTCGTCCTGCGCGTGGTGAACCATCTGCCGCTCGCGCTTCCGCTTGCGATGCCGCTCCTCAGCGCCGTGCGGATCGGCCCGGATGATGTGCCGGGCCAGCGCGCGCCGGGTCTGCCCGGTGGCCAGGCCCGGCATCTTCTCGGCGATCGTGGCTTCGACCTGCGCGGCGAGCAGCGGGTCGAGGACGCCGCAGGCCTCGGTGACAGCAACGGCCTGCATGTAGCAGATCTCACCGCGCTCCAGCATGCCCAGGGTGGTCGGGTAGTGGCTGTCGAGCTCCCGGGCGACCTGAAGCCGTTTGGCGGCTGTCGTCCCCGACAGCTTCAGCGCACAAGCCACTTCCTCACACGCGAAGTTCCACTCGCCCTCGATGCTCTCGTTCCACTTGCCCTCCGGCAACGCACCCTGCACATCGGCGTCCAGGGCAGCCAGGATGTGGGCCTGTTGCGCCTGGATCCACGCCGCATGCCGCTCCAGGGCCTTCAGCGCGTCAATACGGCCCGCGTGGGACAGCTTCTCCGGGTCCATGAGCGGTAACACGACTGCCGTCTGCGGTCCCGGAGCCATGTCGGCCAGGTAGGCAGCCCACTCGTCCGGTGTCCCCGGAAGCAGAGCCGGACCCAGGCCCTGACCCAGGGCCGGGCCCAGAGCCGGACCCAGGGCCGGACCCAGGCCCTGACCCAGGGCCGGAGCGGGAGCCGGAGCACGGCTGCCGGTCTCAGTAATGGTTGTGGTGTTGCCCCTCATGGCGATCACCCCCCCCGTGATGCGCTCAATGCCCGCCTCCTCCAGGCGAGCTCACACCTCCATTCTCCCTCACTCTCCGTGATTCAGGCAGGTCAGAGTGGCCAATTCCACCCATTAGAGTGACTGTTCGGAATCCGGAACTCCATCCCGCCCCCGTCGTGCAGGCATCGGCATCCCCCTGCAAACTCGATCACGTGTCCCTTGTCGGCCAATGGTGCACGCAAGCCGTGTCCATCAGCGTCTGCTCCTTGAAGGCGGAGCTAGCGGACAGGGGCCGGTTCGGTGGCCGCCCGTTCGTCGAACGAGGTGCGGGCGGCGAGGATTTCGCGCGCGTGTTCCAGTGACCAGTCGGCGATGGCGGCGGTGAGTTGGCCGACCTGGACGCCAAGGGGGGTCAGGCCGTATTCCACGCGCGGTGGGACGGTCGGGTAGACGGTGCGGCTGACCAGACCGTCGCGTTCCAGGGCGCGCAGGGTCTGGGTCAGCATCTTCTGGGTGATGCCATCCAGGACGCGCCGTAGCTCGTTGAACCGCAGTGGCCGCTCGTAGCGCCGCAGGGCCGCCAGGACGTACAGCGCCCACTTGTTGGCGATGACCTCGATGACGGTGCGTGAGGGGCAGTCACTGCGGTAGGTGACGGGCACGGGCGCGCCTGTGTCCGAGTAGGTATCCATAAGGTACCTGGGTATCACATGGGTGCCTTCTTCCCAAGGGGTACTGCTCTCTTCCAGGATGGAGCCCGTGGCCGGATCGGCCACCGTGCTCGGTTATCAAGGGAAGGCGATGAGATGAGCAGCCGTATGCGGGCGGTCAGTCAGCGGGTGTTCGGCGGTCCGGACGTTCTGGAGATCATCGAGACGGAGCGGCCCGAGCCGGGGCCCGACGAGGTGCTGGTGCGTGTCCATGCCGTGGGTGTCAACCCGGCTGACTGGAAGGGGCGTTCCGGACAGCTGCCCAGGATGGGTAAGCCGCCGTTCACGCTGGGGCTGGATCTGTCCGGGGTGGTGGAGACGGTGGGCGAGCGGGTCACCGGGTTCCGCCCGGGCGACGCGGTGTTCGCCGCCGTACTGCCGCCGCGCGCCTACGCCGAGTACGTCACGGTGTCGCAGGAGGCGCTGGCGCCCGTCCCCGCGGGCCTGGACCTGGTGCACGCGGCGGCGCTGCCGACCGCGGCGCTGACGGCCCGGCAGTCACTGGTGCGGGTCGCGGATGTGGGGGCCGGGCAACGGGTTCTGGTGCATGCGGCGGCGGGCGGCATCGGGCATCTGGCGGTCCAGATCGCCAAAGGTCGCGGCGCGCACGTCATCGGCACAGCCCGGCGGGCCAAGCACGGCTTCCTCCAGGAGCTCGGCGCCGATGAGCTGATCGACTACACCGCCACCGACTTCGTGTCCGCCGCGGCGGGCGTCGACGTGGTGCTGGACTCGATCAGCGGCGAGTACGGCCTGCGGTCTCTGGACGCGCTGGCCCCCGACGGGGTGCTGATCGACATCAGGGGCACCGGTCCGGACCGGGACCCGATCCGGGCCAGGGCGCGGGAACTGGGCCGACGATACGTAGAGTTCGGGTTCGTCCCCTCGGGGGCCGATCTGCGGGAGATCGGGGCGCTGGTGGAGCGGGGCGTGCTGCGGGTGGCTGTCGAGGAAGTCCTGCCGCTCCAAGCTGTGGCCAGGGCGCACGAGTTGAGCGAGTCCGGTCGAGCTACGGGGAAGATCGTGCTGACCGTTCGGTGACCGCTGACGTAAACACACCGTCGGCCGTGCCCCGTCGATGAGCGCCGGGCGGCCCCCTCGTCGGTGTCCAGGGCTTCGGCGCCATGGGCATCGGCCACGCCTACGGACAGACGGATGCCGCGGCGGCCCGTGACACCCTGGAGGCCACCGTCGAGGCGGGCGTCACCCTCATCGACACACCAGACACGCCTCACTAGGGCCTTGATGTTTTCGCAGGCCAGCGGTCGTATGTAGGGCTTCCTAATTCGCGTACTGGGGTAGACGATCACGTCCGGCCGGGTCCGGCCGGGCCGGGCGACCGCGAGGCGGACATGCACTCACCTCCGCGGCCCGGAGGCCTCACCACGCCTGCGCCTGAAGCGGGAGAAGAAGGAGACCTTCGGCTTCTCGGGGGAGGGCCGGTGGAGCGCTTTGACATCGTGGCGGTCTTCCTCGACCAGCCGCGCGAGCTCCTTGGCTGCGACGGCCGCCTCCGCGTGCCGGTTCAGCGCGGGGAGCAGATCGACGAGCAGACGCAGTGCGCGGATCAGGCGGTTTCGCCAGCCGTCCGGTTTGGCCGCGGAACACCTGCGGACGATTCCGATCGCCTCGGTGGCGGCGGTGTGTGCCTCGTCCAGCCGGTCGACTGCCGTCAGGGCCTCCGCCCTGGTCACGAGCGCGGTGGCCAAGTATGGCTCGACCCCTGCGGGGTTCGCCTCGCCGAGTCGGCGGAAGATCGCCACCGCCTCCTCGGAGTTGACCAGGGCCCGCTCGTAGGCGGTCAGGTGCATCAGCACGCCGCACTGGCTGGCCAGCGTCGAGGCGAGCAGCATGGCCGCCTCGACGGAGTCTTCGAAGTCCTGATGGCGCAGGAGAGCGATGCCCGCATCGAAGTCGTCCATTGCCGCCGCGACCAGGCCGCGGGCGTTTCCCAGGCTGTTCAGAGCCAGGGCCAGGGGGAGCTCGTACTGGAGTCTGCCCTGCTCGACCAGGCTTTGATACGTCTCGACCGACTCGGTCAGGGTCGAGATCGCCTCCGGCTGAGACCCGCACTGGTTCAGCGCGCTGCCGAGGTTCTTCAGCGCTCCCGCAAGGTCGGCGGTGAACTCATGGCTCTTGTCGCTGTAGATCCGCATGATCTTGATCGAATGTTCGAGTACGGGAATGGCCTCGGCTGTTCGGCCCCATTCGTCAAGCATGGCGCCCAGGTTGCTCAGGGCGAGCGCCAGATGGTTGATCTTGGCGGGTTCCGCCACGGCCAGTCGGCGGCATACGGCGATGCCCTGCCGCATGGTGGTCACGGCCTCCTCGCGCGAACCCTGCCGCCACAACGCCAGGCCGTGGTTGACCAGCGCCACGCCCTCGGCCTCAAGCATGTCCGACACATGCACGGGAATCGTCTCCTCTCCGGGCTGACGACATCCCGAATCGGAGCGTTATCTCCGGTCAGCGACGTCCCGTTTGACCAAAGGTTCGGCTCGGACTCGATTGCGCGTGACCGTAGTGCACCGCTACTGGGACCGGTCCCGCGTCTCCGGGCCGACGGCCTGGGCCATGTGCCCAGGCCGCCGGCCCGTGGTCAGGGTGACGGTCAGCCGTCTTCGCCGGGTGGGGTGCCGCAGCTCGGGCCGCCTGGGCCGTCGAACTGGACGGAGCTGAGGAAGTCCCGGTAGTCGGGGTAGAGGTTGCCCTTGCCGGTGGGGCCGGTGGAGGTGACGACCGTGCAGCCCGTGTAGTTCGCGTCGGACCACAGGTAGATGGTGGAAGAGGTCCGGTTCCAGTCCGACTTGGCACGGTCGTTCATGCCGAGCGCCGCGAGGTCCGGCGTGCTGCCCTTCAGCTGGATCATGTCGCCGGTGCCGTCGAGGCCCGAGAACATGCAGTAATAGCCGTCAGGACACCGGTCGTACCCGTCGGCCGCGGTGGCCGCATGGGCCGTGGTGGCCGGCAGTGCGGTGGCGGCCGCGAGGACTGCCGGCACGAGCAGGGCACGGAACGTGTTCCTCATCTATTTTGCCTCCTTGGCCCGGTTGGGCCCCATCGGGTGATGCGCCGAACGAACGGGACAAGACCCTAGGGCGGGCCGGGCCGTCAGCGCACCCGAACGGCCGTGAGCGACCGCTTGATGACAGGAGTCAGGCGCTGCTCCACGAAGCGGTAGAGCAGCCAGGCGAGGAACAGCATCAGCAGGATCGTCAGGGCGAAGGTGCCGTACGAGGGGATGCTCAGCTTCTGGTGGAGCACTTCGACCACCACCCAGCCCAGGTGTTCATGGACCAGGTAGAAGGGGTAGGTGAGCGCGCCCGCGAGGGTGAGCCAGCGCCAGTTGGCCCAGTGGAACTTGCCCAGGGCGATCAGGGCGACCGCCAGATAGCCGAAGGCCACGATCGCGACGATGCCGAGCGTGGAGCGGTAGGAGAAGAAGGAAGGATTCGGCGCGTGCCACAGCTCAGCCACCGCGTAGTGCTGGCCGATGAGGAAGCTGAGGCCGACGATCCCCCAGGCCAGGGCGTCATGGCCGTAGCGGTGGATCAGGTAGAGGCCCATGCCGCCGATGAAGTACGGGGCGTACTCCGGCATCAGGACCAGCTCGAGGAAGGGCTGGTTCGCGGCGTCCGCGAGGGCGGCGCCCAGGGTCCATACAGCGCAGAAGAGGATGACGCGCTGGCGGTTCGCGCCGGGGAGGACGACGAAGAGCGCGAAGAGGGCGTAGAAGCGCAGCTCCGCCCAGAGCGTCCAGCACACGCCCAGTACCCGGTCCACGCCGATGGGCTGCTGGAGCATCGTGAGGTTGACCAGCGTGTCGCTGGGCGAGACCGACTTGAACGCGACCCAGGGGAGCGCGAAGACGGCGGTGACGATGAGGATCGCGGCCCAGTAGGCGGGGTACAGCCGGGAGACGCGGGAGGCGAAGAAGGAGCGCAGGGGGCGGCCCCAGCCGCTCATGCAGATCACGAAGCCGCTGATGACGAAGAAGATCTGGACGCCGAGACAGCCGTACGCGAAGTAGGCCGAGGCGGTGGGGAACTGCTCGCGGGGGGAGGTGCCCCACGCCTGGCTGATCTCCCCGCCCCGGCCGCCGTAGTGGTACGCGGCGACCATCAGGGCGGCGAGCAGCCGCAGCCCGTCCAGTGCGCGCAGCCGTACGGGCGCGCCGCGCGACGGGCGCGAGCCTTCAGGGGAGGGCGCGGGGGGCTGCGGGAGCGCGGGGGGCAGGGGGCGCGCGGCGGTGGGGGATGCGGGGGATACGGGGGAGTCGGCGGGTGATATCGCGGATATCGGGCCTGTGTCGGCCGACTCCTTGCCCGCGTCGGCGGCCGGGCCCCCGCCCGAGCCTGTGGACGAGGGGGCGGGTGCGCCTGCGGTCGCGGTCACGATGCCACCTCGTTCCGCGTCGCCCCGTTCAGCGCCACCCCGTCACCCTCGTGGCGTATTCGGCCGAGCTCTCTGCCCGTGGTCATGGTGCCGTTTCCGTTTCTTCGCACTCGTCGACTGTCTGTCCCGTACGGCCCGCTCAGTCCCCCCGGTTCCCCCGGCTCACCCCGTGGCCGCTCGCTTCAGCGCCGACCGCTTGAGCGCACGCGCCCGGCGTGCGACCCGGCGCACGGTCTCGTTGCGCGGGATGAAGGCGAGCTGGGACGGGACCGCGCCGGGCAGGGCGAGCGCCGTCAGGCGGCGGCGCTTGAAGTAGCGCCAGGTGTGGGCGTCCAGATGGGTGCCCAGATAGCGCTCGGCGGCCGGACGCAGATTCGGGTAGATCTTGGCCTGCATGGCGAAGCCGACCGCGGCGACCAGCCCGGTCAGCCGCTGGCCGGTGCGCGCGTCCGTGGGCGGTGTCCACGCGGCGACGGCCTTGTGGTCCTCGAGGTCCGGCAGCAGCGCGTCGACGATGGTGACGGGCACTCGGTTGCTGTTCTGGTAGGGGGTCAGCCGCTCCAGCAGCACCTCGGTGCCGATCCGGGCGACCGGCAGCCCGTAGAAGACGCTCGCGGTGAGCAGCGCGGTGGAGAAGCAGCCGATGACCAGGGCCGGGGCCATCCGCTGGTACAGCACCTCGGCGAGGACGGGCGTGTCCATGACGGTCAGCTCGGCGCCCAGCTCCGCGGCCTTCTTCTCCAGCATCCGCGACCAGCGGGCCGGCGCGGTGGGGTGCGGTTTGAAGACGACGCTGTGGTGGCCGAGGGCCACGGCGCCGCGCAACATCCGTACATGCAGCTCTTCTTCCTCCTGCGGAGTGAGGATGTCGAGCGCGGAGAGGTACTGACCGAGCATCAGGGCCGGGCCCACGCCGGTGGCGATCCGCTCGCTCGCGGAGATGACGCCGCGCGGGGCGGCGTCGGCGATCTCGGCGAGCACCTTGGTGAAGACCTCGGTCGGGATGACCTCCGCCGTGACGCCGAACTCGGTGAGCAGCAGCGGCCGCAGTCCGGGTACGAGGTCCAGGTGGAGCAGTCGGCGGATGCGGGTGCCGATCAGCGGGTCGAGCTTGTTACGGGTGGGGCCGTAGCTCATCAGCCCGTCGGCGTAGACGTCGATGGGCGCGCCCTGGAAGACATTGGCGATCGCCATGGCCGGGTTGACCTGGATGGACTCCAGGACGATCTCGATGTCGTCGTCGTCGAGGTTCCACAGCAGCCGCAGATGGCGCTCCCACAGCGGGGCGTCGTCGGAGCGCGGGGACCAGCCGCCCGGGTGGAAGGGGCTGATCGTCTCGTTCCAGGACAGGACGCGGTCGAATCGGCCGCGCAGCCGTTCGAAGCCCGGCATGTCGTCGATGGCGGGCGTGGTCTCGGGCGTCGCGGCGTTGTTGCTGATGAGCAGCAGGCGGCGGTCGGCCGGGCCGATGCGCTCCGAGTCGATGGCGGCGGCGATGGTCGCGGCGCCGTAGAGCGTGGAGGCGAGGAAGATCTGGGTGCGCTTGCGCACGGCGCGGGGGCGGCGGGCGGGGAGGAGGGCGGACATCAGGCCGCCACCTCCGTCCCCGGACGGCGCTTGAGCCGGCGGAGCCGGGCGGCGCGCTCATAGTCCATCGAGTCCAGCGCTTCTTTGAGTACGTCCTGTGGCATGCGCTTCATCGCGGCCGCGGACATGGAACGCAGTTTTTTGGCCACGGCCGGCTCGAACCTTTCGATGTTGCCGAGATGGTGGGAAATGATCGCGCAATAGGTGCGCACGGCCTTCGGGAGAAGGGTGTCCGCGTCCTGGTCCCGGGCCGTTTCTTCGATTACCTGATCGAATGCGCGAATGAAGTCGAGCTGTCGTACGTCGCCGATCTGGGTCAGCGACGACGCGACACCGCGCCGGTAGAAGACACCGAGCAGGCCGACCACCGCGAATGAGCGGGCCTCGCGGTGCAGTTTCCAGATCCAGGGGCGGTCCTCGGCGGTACGCAGACCATGGGTGAAGTGCAGCAGGCCCTGGTCGGCGAGGCGGCGGTGGTAGATGCCGGCCCAGGCGTAGGCGTAGTCGACGGAGGTGGAGCGGTCGGCGGGCAGGATGACGTCGCGCGGGTTCATGACGACGTTGCGCAGACCGTGCGGCACGCGCTGGATCGTCCGCGCCCGGCCGGTTACCTGGACGTGGTCGGTGCGCAGGAAGTCACAGTCCAACTCCTCGATGGCGCCGAGCAGTTGCTCGTAGTAGCCGGGCGCGAGCCAGTCGTCGCCGTCGAGGAAGGTGATGTACTCGCCGCGGGAGGCGTCGAGGCCGGTGTTACGGGCGGTGGCGAGCCCGCCGTTCTGCTCATGCCGCACATGGACGGCCCCCGGAAGGTCGCGCTCGGCGCGCTCCAGGATCTCCGGCGTCCCGTCGGTGGCACAGTCGTCGACGAGAATGAATTCGAAGTCGTCGCGCGCGTTGGCGCGCAGACTTCTCAGCGTATCGGGGGCATAGGTCTGCACGTTGTAGAACGGCACGATGACGGAGAGCTTAACCACTCGCGTGACGCTAGGTCGCCGTCTGGCATTCGTCTTGACGAGGGGTGTACGTAAAGGTGAACGAAGGACGTCAGGACGGTTAACCCGCCGTCCTTGTCAGAACATCTGCGCGGTTTGCCGGGTGTTCCGGCTGGGCCCCTTCGGGCTTCCCTGAGGCTTCCCGACAGCTTCCCGACGGCTTTCCGATGGGCTGTCGTCGGCTCTCGTCGGCCGATTCGCCAATCGTCGACGTTCTGTTAACCCTTTGTTGCTCTTGCGTTGGGCCGTGAATCGAAATCCCTTCCTAGCGTCAGCGTCGTGCCCTCACGTACCAATTCCCCCCTACGAGTCGCCGTGCTCGCGGACTCCGACACCCGGTGGAAATGGGGCGCGCTCACCGCGCACCGCCTCGTACCGGATGACCTGGACTCCGCCTCCGCCCGCCGCCTGGACGGCTTCCTGCTGCGCGGCCGGGCGACGCCCACCGTCCGGCAGCTCGCCGAGGTCGGGGTGCGCGCGGACTCGCTGCGCGAGGTGACGGGGGTCGAATTCGTCTCGGCGGTGGACCGCGAGCGGTACGACGTGATCGTGCTGTCCCTGGTCGGCGGCGCCGTCCAGGCCATGCTGCACGGCCTCGCCCGCGCCTGGGAGGGCGCCGAGCGCCGGCCCGTCGTGATCACCGGCTATGTGGGCGTGGTCTACGAGAAGCTGGCCGACGGTCTGCTGCTGCGGCACGGCGCGGACGTCGTGCTCGCCAACTCCCGCCATGACGCCGAGCGGTTCCGCGATGTCTACACGGGCGTCGGCGCCTCGGCGGACAGCGTCGTGGAGTGCGCGCTGCCGTTCCTGGGCGGCGCCCCGTACGACGCGAAGGCGCGCGAGGGGCGCGCGTACCCCGGGGGCACCGTGGTGTTCGCGGTCCAGCCGTCCGTCCCGGACAACCGCGCCGACCGGATGTATCTGCTGCGCCGCGCCGTGGAGCACGCCCGGGCGCACCCCGACCGCGAGGTCCTGGTCAAGCTGCGCAGCAAGCCCGGTGAGCACACCACGCATATCGAGGAGCTGCCGTACCAGAAGCTGGTCGGCAAGCTCGGCGACGACGTGCCGAAGAACTTCCGCCTCGCCTACGGCAACATGGGCGAGGTCCTGGACACCACGGACCTGCTGGTCACGGTCAGTTCCACGGCCGCCCTTGAGTCCCTGCACCGCGGCATTCCGACCGCCGTCCTCACCGACCTCGGGGTGCGCGAGGTGCTGGGCAACCACCACTTCCTCGGCTCCGGCTGCCTCGCCTCCTGGGACCAGCTGGATGCGGGCCGTCTGCCCCAGCCCAACGCCGACTGGGTGAGCCGCCAGGGCGTCGCGGCCGACGGCGCGTACGAGACGGCCTTCGACGCCGCGCGGGAGCGGGTCGCCGAACTGGCCGCGGCGGACGAGCTGCCGCCGCTCGCCCCCTACTACACGCGGGCCACCGCGCCCGGCTATCTGCCCGCGAGACTCGCCCGCTACGGCTTCGAACCGGACGGCCGACCCCGGCCGGGCGCGGCGGCCGGGGACTCCGCGCAGGTCAGCGGGTTCCGGCGGGTCGTACGCAACACCATGCGGGAGGCGGCGCGGGGCGCCTACCGGCACGGCGTCCAGCGGGTGGCGCCGGTGATCCGGCGGATGGGGGAGCTGTGAGCAGGGGGCACCGCCCAGCGGTAACTGGGGGAGCACGCGCCGCCGGGCCGCACATGCCCCTGATGGCCGCACCTCTGCGCCGCGCGGGCGGCAGTTCCCGCGGCGGAGCCGCTGATGCGACGAGCAGCCGCTGCCGCGGCGGGGCGAACGGGTGGTTGCTGTGAGCGCTCGAGAGAACCCCGAAGGCGCAACGAAGCGAGGCGCAGAAGGCGCCGAAGGCACTGAAGGAGCCGCCATGTCCCCCTCCGACCGGCGCGTCGTCGCCGTCATTCCCGCCCGTGGCGGTTCGAAGGGCGTGCCCGCCAAGAACCTCGCCGCCGTGGGGGGCGTGCCGCTCGTCGCGCGTGCCGTGCGGGAGTGCCTGGCCAGCCGCCTGGTGACGGACGTGGTCGTCTCCACCGACGACGCGGGCATCGCCGCCGTGGCGCGCGGTGCGGGCGCGGAGGTCGTGCAGCGGCCGACCGCCATCGCGGGCGACACCGCGACCAGCGAGGCCGCCGTGCTGCACGCGCTCGACACCTACGAGGCCGCGCACGGGATCAGCGCCGAGGTCGTGCTGCTGGTGCAGTGCACCAGCCCGTTCATCGTCCGCGAGGACGTGGACGGCGTCGCCGAGGCGGTGCTGGACGGCGGGGCGGACACCGCGCTGACCGTGGCCCCGTTCCACGGCTTCGTCTGGCGGGACGCCGAGGACGGGACCGACGCGGAGAAAGAAGCGACGGCCGACGGCGGGTACGGCATCAACCACGACAAGTCGTACCGGCCGCGCCGCCAGGACCGGCCGCAGGACCTGCTGGAGACCGGCGCCGCGTACGGGATGCGGGTGGAGGGCTTCCGCGCCGAGCGGCACCGCTTCTTCGGCCGTACCGCCCTGGTCCGTACCGACGCCGCCCGCGTCCTGGAGATCGACGACCCGCACGACCTGGCGCGGGCCCGCGCGCTCGCGCCGCTCCTGGACGCCCCGCGCCCCGGTGCGCTCCCCACCCGCGACGACATCGACGCGGTGGTACTCGACTTCGACGGCACCCAGACGGATGACAAGGTGCTGATCGACTCCGACGGACGCGAACTCGTCGCCGTGCACCGCGGCGACGGGCTCGGGATCGCCGCCCTGCGCCGCGCTGAGCTGGCACTGCTGATCCTGTCCACGGAGCAGAACCCGGTCGTCGCCGCACGCGCCCGCAAGCTGCGGGTTCCCGTGCTGCACGGCATCGACCGGAAAGACCTCGCACTGAAGCAGTGGTGCGAGGAGCAGGGCATCGCGCCGGAGCGCGTGCTCTATGTCGGCAACGACGTCAACGACCTCCCGTGTTTCGGCCTCGTCGGCTGGCCCGTGGCGGTCGCAGGTGCGCACGACGTCGTGCGCGGCGCCGCACGCGCGGTCACCTCCACCCCCGGAGGTGACGGTGCGATCCGCGAGATCGCCTCGTGGATTCTTGGAAAGGAACTGTCTTAGTGAGCTCCAACAATCGCCTCCGTCAGCTCGGTGACAAGATCGCCGGCCCCGGCCACCCGGTCTACGTCACTGGTGAGATCGGCATCAACCACAACGGCGACCTGGAGAACGCGTTCAAGCTGATCGACGCCGCCGCCGACGCCGGCTGTGACGCGGTCAAGTTCCAGAAGCGCACCCCGGAGATCTGCACCCCGCGCGACCAGTGGGACATCGAGCGGGACACCCCCTGGGGCCGGATGACCTACATCGACTACCGGCACCGCGTCGAGTTCGGCGAGGACGAGTACCGCGCCATCGACGAGCACTGCAAGAAGCGCGGGCTCGCCTGGTTCGCCTCCCCGTGGGACACCGAGGCCGTCGCCTTCCTGGAGAAGTTCGACGTCCCCGCCCACAAGGTCGCCTCCGCCTCGCTGACCGACGACGAGTTGCTGCGCGCCCTGCGCGCGACCGGCCGCACGATCATCCTGTCGACGGGCATGTCCACCCCGAAGCAGATCCGCCACGCCGTCGAGGTCCTGGGCAGCGACAACATCCTGCTCTGCCACGCCACCTCGACGTACCCGGCCAAGGCCGAGGAGCTCAACCTGCGCGTGATCAACACGCTGCAGGCCGAGTACCCGAACGTGCCGATCGGCTACTCCGGCCACGAGACCGGTCTGCAGACCACCCTCGCCGCCGTCGCGCTCGGCGCGACCTTCATCGAGCGTCACATCACCCTGGACCGCGCGATGTGGGGCTCCGACCAGGCCGCCTCGGTCGAGCCGCAGGGCCTGCAGCGCCTGGTCCGCGACATCCGCACCATCGAGGAGTCGCTGGGCGACGGCGTCAAGAAGGTCTACGAGAGCGAGCTCGGGCCGATGAAGAAGCTGCGCCGGGTCGCGGGTGTCATCGCCGAGGGCGAGGCCGCCGCGGCCGACCGCGAGCCCGCCGGAGTCTGAGAGGCCAAGGAGCCGTCAGCCGTGAACTCACCGGCCGGTCAGCCCGGCCCACGCCCGGAAGCGGCGGGTCCCCGTGACTCCGCGGGGGCTGCCCGCCGCTTCCGGGCCCCGTCCCGGGACGGCGCCAAGCGTGCCGAGCGCCCCGGTCCCACCGGCCCCGGGGGCACCCTGGCCTTCGTCGAGAGCCCGGTTCAGCTGCTGAACGTTCTGGAGTGGGCGTATGCCGACGGGGGCGACCCCGAGGCGCTGACGGTCGTGGTGCTGTCGCCGCACGACCCGATGACGCGCGGCCAACTGCGCCGGATGGCGGAGCTCGCGCGGGACGAGGGCATCACGGTGCGGTGGGAGGAGGCGCGCGGCGGGGCGGGCGCGCCGCTCAAGACCATCGGGGGGCTGCGCGGGCCGCTGCGCCGCGCCGACCGGATCGTCATCGGCGATCCGTTCTCGCGCTATGTGCAGCTGCTGCTGATGCTCACCCGCGCCCAGGACCTGGTCGTCGTCGACGACGGCACGGCCACCATGGAGTTCGTCTCCCAACTGGCCAGCGGTGAGCCCCTGGTGCGCTGGCACCGGCGGGGCACCGGCCGGGGCGCGCGCGAGATGGTGTTCGCGCCGGTGTCGGCGACCGCGCGCCGTCGGCTCACCCCGGGCGGAAACCGGCGGGTCGAGGTGTTCAGCTCGATGCCCGTCGAGCCGCCCGCCGGGGTGACCGTCACGGCCAACTCGTTCGCCTGGACCCGGGACCGCTTCGGCCCGCCCACGCTCACCCGCGGCACCGACCTGGTGGGCACGTCCCTGGTGGAGACCGGGGTGGTCGATCTGGAGCGCTATCTGGAGGCGGTGGCCTCCCTGGCCCGTACGTACGGGGCGACCCGCTACTTCGCGCACCGCCGCGAGAGCGCGGAGAAGCTTCACCGGGTCGCGGGCGAGATCGGGCTGGAGATCGTACGGCCGGATCTGCCGCTGGAGCTGATAGCCCGCCGCGGCCCCATCGGCCATACGATCGTCAGCTTCCCGTCGACCGTCGTGCATACGCTTCCGCTGGCGCTCGCGGGCACCGGGGTCAAGGTCGCGGTCTGCGATGTGGACCCCGCCTGGCTGCGGAGCGATGCCTCGCCGCGCGCCCAGGGGTTCCTGTCGGGGGTCACGGGCACGGCCCGGGACGCACACCGGCTGCAGTCGATGCCCGCGGCCACGCCCACATCCTGAGATGACGGCGGCAACTTCCTGTCAGGGGTTCACCTGTACGCCATGTGGCGCTCGTCACTACACGGAGGCCATGCCCCCCTGTCAAAAGCGTTTTCATACCCCCTGACTAGGGAGATCATGCGCAAGGGGTGGCAGTTTCCTGTCCCCGAACGGGTTGAAGTTTTGTTGATCGACATCCGGTCGCCCCACCAGCCGTTCTACGCTTGATCGGGTGAAGCAATTGATGTCCCCCGAGACCGATTCCGTCACCGCTGAGGCCGAGGCTGTCGCCACCCAGGCCCAGGCCATCGCGCCCGAGACCGCCACCGGTCTCAGCGCGATCGCCCTCGCGCTGCCCGGCCGGCTCCCCGAGGAACTGCGGACGGAACTGATCGCCTTCCGGCGGGACATCCACATGCACCCGGAGCTCGGCAACCGCGAGTTCCGCACCACCTCCGCCATCAAGGCGCGGCTGGAGCAGGCCGGTCTGGAGCCCCGCGTGTTGCCCGGTGGCACCGGCCTCATCTGCGACATCGGCACAGACATCGGCACAGACATCGGCACAGACATCGGCCCGGACGGTGGTACTGGGGCCAGGACCGGCGCCGCCGCGGCCCTGCCCATGCTGGCGCTGCGTGCCGATATCGACGCGCTGCCCATCCCGGACACCAAGTCCGTGCCCTACCGCTCGACCGTGCCCGACCGCGCCCACGCCTGCGGCCACGACGTCCACACCACCGTCGTCCTCGGCGCCGGTCTGGTGCTGGCGGAGCTGGCCCGCGAGGGCCGGCTGCCGCGCCCCGTACGGCTGCTGTTCCAGCCCGCGGAGGAGGTGCTGCCGGGCGGTGCGCCCGATGCGGTCGAGGCAGGTGTGCTGGACGGTGTCGGCCGGATCCTGGCGCTGCACTGCGACCCCAAGGTCGACGTGGGCCGCATCGGGCTGCGTATCGGCGCGATCACCTCCGCCTGCGACCGCCTGGAGGTCTCCCTCGACGGCGCGGGCGGCCACACCGCGCGCCCCCACCTCACCACCGATCTGGTGACGGCCGCCGCGAAGGTGATCACGGAGGTGCCCGCGGTGCTGTCCCGCCGCGTCGACACCCGCTCGGGCCTGGCCGTCACCTGGGGCCGGGTGGAGTCGGGCCACGCCTGCAACGTCATCCCGCAGCACGCCGAGCTGTCCGGCACGGTCCGCTGCCTGGACCTGCCCGCCTGGCGGGAGGCGCCCGATCTGGTGCATGCCGCGGTCGACGAGATCGCGACCCTGCACGGCGCCAAGTCGGAGATCAACTACGTCCGCGGGGTGCCGCCCGTGGTGAACGAGGAGAGCTCGGTCGAGCTGCTGCGCCGTGCGATGGAAACCCGCCGCGGATCGTATGCGGTGGAGGGCACGGAGCAGAGCCTCGGCGGCGAGGACTTCTCCTGGTACCTGGAGCATGTGCCCGGCGCGATGGCGCGGCTGGGCGTCCGCAGGGTCGGTGACACGGCCCGGCGTGATCTGCATTGTGGCGATTTCGACGTGGATGAGGGGGCCATCGAGGTTGGCGTGGAGCTGTTCACCGCCGCTGCTCTGCTCGGCTGAGCCGCGACTTTGCCTGAATGACTTGTCCCGGAGACCCCCGGGACAAGTCAGATTCGCGACGATCCGATAACGGCTTCCGGACGCCCCTTTATCTGGCATCTACGCGCGTTACGATGCGGCGAAACCAGCGCCGAAGGAGGCGCGCTCAAGCCGAAGGGGAACCCTCGTGCGCCGGGTATCCAGCATCGCCGTCGCGGGCATAGGCATCGCGGCCCTCGCTTTCACCACCACGGCCTGTGGTGGCAGCAGCTCGTCCGACTCCAAGAAGGATAAGGGCGTCGCCATCGCCTATGACGTCGGCGGCCGCGGCGACCAGTCCTTCAACGACGCCGCGTACGCGGGCTTCGTCAAGGCCAAGAAGGAACTGGGCGTCAAGGGCGACGACATCGAGCCGTCCGAGGGCGAGTCCGACGCCGACAAGGTGCAGCGCCTGACCGAGCTGGCCCGCGAGGGACACAACCCGGTCATCGCCGTCGGGTTCGTCTACGCCCCGGCGGTGAAGGAGGTCGCCAAGAAGTACCCGAAGATCACCTTCGGCCTCGTCGACGATGACACCGTCCACATGAAGAACGTCGTGAACATGGTGTTCAACGAGGAGCAGGGCTCCTACCTGGCGGGTGTGGCGGCCGCCCTGACCACCAAGTCCAAGACGGTGGGCTTCGTCGGCGGTGTGGAGAACCCGCTGATCAAGAAGTTCGAGGCGGGTTACGTCCAGGGCGTGCACGACACCGACAAGTCGGTCAAGGTGAAGGTCCAGTACCTGACCCAGCCGCCGGACTACAGCGGCTTCAAGAAGCCCGACGCCGGCAAGGACACCGCCAACGGCCAGCTGGACGGGGGCGCGGACGTCATCTACCAGGCCGCGGGCGACTCCGGCAGCGGTGTCATCGAGGCCGCCGCCACGCGCGGCAAGTGGGCCATCGGCGTCGACAGCGACCAGTACACGCAGAAGGGTCTGGCCAAGTTCAAGAGCAAGATCCTGGCCTCGGCGACCAAGGCCGTCGACGAAGCCGTCTTCAACCTGGTCAAGTCCGTCAAGGACGGCAAGCCGCAGTCCGGTACGGTGCGCTACGGCCTCAAGACGGGCGGCGTCGGCCTGGCCGACTCCAACCCCGAGTACAAGAAGATGACCAAGGTCGTCGAGGCGGTCGAGACCGCGAAGAAGAAGATCATCAGCGGTGAGATCAAGGTCAAGACGACGCCGTAAGCGGCGTGCGATCTCTTGAACATCTGCTGAGTACGTGCTGAGCATCTGCTGAGTAGATAAGCGGGGCCTGGGGAGGGAGCTTTGGGCACACCACCTCAGGTCCCGCTCGCTGTGCGGCGGCCACTCGCCGCCCCGCATAATCCCCCAGCGGCAGCTGGGAGGTGCCCCCACCACCGCCGAGACTCCTTCTTTGAGGAGAGTGCGCCATCAACGCGTCCAGCAGTCCGCCCGCAGTAGAACTCAGCGGGATCACCAAACGTTTCCCCGGCGTCGTCGCCAACCACGACATCCACATCGCCGTCCGCAAGGGCACCGTGCACGCGATCGTCGGTGAGAACGGCGCGGGCAAGTCCACCCTGATGAAGACCCTCTACGGCATGCACAAGCCGGACGAGGGGACCATCGCGGTCGATGGCGAAGAGGTCTCCTTCCACAGCCCCGCCGACGCCATCGCCCGCGGCCTGGGCATGGTGCACCAGCACTTCATGCTCGCCGACAACCTCACCGTCCTCGAGAACGTCGTGCTCGGCGCCGAGAAGCTGTACGGCATCGGCGCCAAGGCCCGTGCGAAGATCAAGGAGATCTCGGACGCGTACACCCTCGGGGTGCGCCCCGACGTGCTCGTCGAGGACCTCGGCGTGGCCGACCGGCAGCGCGTGGAGATCCTGAAGGTGCTCTACCGGGGCGCCCGGACGCTGATCCTGGACGAGCCGACCGCCGTGCTGGTCCCGCAGGAGGTCGACGCGCTCTTCGACAACCTCCGCGAGCTCAAGGCGGAGGGGCTGACCGTCATCTTCATCTCGCACAAGCTCGGCGAGGTGTTGTCCGTCGCGGACGACATCACCGTCATCCGGCGCGGCACCACGGTCGGCTCCGTCGTCCCCTCCGAGGTCACCGCGCGGCAGCTGGCCGAGATGATGGTCGGCAGCGAACTGCCCTCGCCCGAGACGCGCGAGTCCACCGTCACCGATGTGCCGATGCTCCAGGTCGAAGGGGTGACGCTGACCACGCAGGACGCCGAGCACGGCGCCCGCACCGTACTGGACGACATCACCTTCACCATCCGCAAGGGCGAGGTGCTGGGTCTGGCCGGGGTCGAGGGCAACGGCCAGACCGAGCTGATCGACGCCCTGATCGGCACCCGCAAGTCCGACAGCGGCACCATCCTCCTCGGTGAGGAGGACGTCACCGGCTGGCCCACCCGGCGGCGCCGCGAGGGCGGCATCGGCTATATCCCCGAGGACCGGCACCGCCACGGCCTGCTGCTGGAGGCGCCGCTGTGGGAGAACCGCATCCTCGGGCATGTCACCGAGCGACCCAACAGCAAGGGCAAGGGCTTCTGGCTCGACCTCCAGGGCGCACGGGCGGACACCGAGCGGATCGTGGCCGAGTACGACGTACGCACCCCTGGCATCGAGGTCACCGCGGCCTCGCTGTCCGGCGGCAACCAGCAGAAGCTCATCGTGGGGCGGGAGATGAGCCACCGTCCGCGGCTGCTCATCGCCGCGCATCCCACCCGCGGTGTGGACGTCGGCGCGCAGGCGCAGATCTGGGACCAGATCCGCGAGGCGCGCCGGGAGGGCCTGGCCGTGCTGCTGATCTCCGCGGACCTGGACGAGCTGATCGGGCTGTCCGACACCCTGCGGGTCATCTACCGCGGCCGGCTGGTCGCGGACGCGGACCCGGCGACGATCACCCCCGAGGAGTTGGGCTCGGCCATGACCGGCGCGGCCACGGGCCATCTGGAGCACTCCGCCGAGGAGGGGGCGGCGCGATGAAGAAGACCGACGAGGCGAAGCCGATGAACGGCGACGCGAAGAACGGCGACGCGAAGAACGGCGACCCGAAGAACGGCGACGCGAAGAACGGCGGCAGCGCGGGCACGACCGGCGCCGCCCCGGAGAAGTCCGGCGACGGCCTGATCGAATCCGGGCGTACGCCCGCCAAGTCCGGCAGCCCCGCGGGCACTCCCGCGGGCGGCGCCGCCAAGTCCGATGGCTCCGTGGGCAAGAGGTTCAGCCGTGACCGGCTGCTGCTGGCGGTGGCCGGCCCGGTGCTGGCCCTGGTCGTGGCGGTGCTGCTGACCTCCGGAGTGCTGCTCGCCTCGGGCAAGAGCCCGTTCGAGCCGTACCAGCTGATGCTCGATTACGCGGGCAACGCCGATATCCAGGTGCTCATCGTCAACCAGGCGAGCTCCTACTACCTGGCGGCCCTCGCGGTGGCGATCGGCTTCCGGATGAATCTGTTCAACATCGGCGTGGACGGTCAGTACCGGGTCGCGGCGATGGCCGCGGCCCTGGTCGGCGCCAATGTCGATCTTCCCGGCCCGCTGAGCATCGCGCTGATCGTGATCGTCGCCATGCTGGTGGGCGCCTTCTGGGCGGGCATCGCGGGCATCCTCAAGACCACCCGCGGCGTGAGCGAGGTCGTCTCCACGATCATGCTCAACGCGATCGCCACCAGCTTGATCGCGTATCTGATCCTGCCCGAGCAGTTCGGTGTGCAGCCCAAGGGCAGCAACAACCTCACCACCGGCGACCTGCCCGAGTCCTCCTGGTTCCCGGGCCTCCACGTCAGCGATGTGGCCGGTGACATCTACGGCTTCGTGTTCGTGGCGATCGGCTGCGGCGTGGCGTACTCGCTGGTGCTGGGCCGCACCCGGTTCGGCTTCGACCTGCGCGCCACCGGCGCCAGCGAGAGCGCGGCGGCCGCCAGCGGCGTCGACGCCAAGCGCATGGTGCTCACCAGCATGCTGATCTCCGGCGCCGTGGCGGGCCTGGCGGGCATGCCGGTGCTGCTCGGCGACTCGCATACGTACAGCCTGAACTTCCAGACCGGCATCGGCTTCACGGGCATCACCATCGCCCTCCTCGGCCGCAACAACGCGGTCGGCATCGCCTTCGGCGCGCTGCTGATCGCGTTCCTCGACAAGGCGTCCCAGACGCTGGACTACAACGGCTACGAGAAGGAGATCGCCACGATCATGCAGGGCCTGATCGTGATCTCCGTGGTCGTCTCCTACGAAACCGTGCGCCGGTACGCCCTGCGCCGCCAGCAGCGGAAGGTCGGCGAAGAGCTCGCCGCCGCGGCCCGTACGACGACCCGTGAGGAGGTGGCAGCGTGAGCGTGTCTTGGCGCGCTGTGCGGGCTGGACTGAGGAGCCGCGCAGCGGCGAAGGAGCGAGAAGTGACGAAGGAAGCCCGTGCGTGGAAGCGCGCCAAGACTGAGCGGGAGGAGGGCGCGTGAGCACCATGACCACCTCTGTGACAGACAAGCCGCAGTCGCAAAAGCCCGTGCGCCAGAAGCTGACCCTGCCGGTCGTTCTGCTGATCGTCGCGGGCGCCCTGGTCCTGGTCTCGGTGGTCCGGCTGATCACCGGGGCCGACGACATCACCTCGGTGGGCCAGGTATCGGGCGCGCTGGAGCTCGCCATCCCCATCGGGCTGGCCGGGCTCGGCGGCCTGTGGGCGGAGCGGGCCGGCGTGGTCAACATCGGCCTCGAGGGCATGATGATCCTCGGCACCTGGCTCGGCGCCTGGGCGGGCTACCAGTGGGGGCCTTGGGTCGGTGTGCTGTTCGGCATCCTCGGCGGCGCGATCGGCGGGCTGCTGCACGCCGTCATCACCGTGACGTTCGGCGTCAACCACATCGTGTCCGGTGTGGCGATCAACATCCTCGCCGTCGGTGCCACCCGCTATCTGTCCAACTTCACCTTCCTCGAGTCGTCGGGCTCCGCCCGGAAGTCGCCGTCCATCGACCCGATCACCCAGATCACCGTGCCCGGGCTGTCGGACGCGATGAAGACACTCAACGGCAAACACTGGTTCCTGGTCTCCGACCTGGCGGGGCTCGTCGGCGGCGTGGTGACGGAGCTGTCGCTGCTCACCGTCGTGGCGCTGCTGCTGATCCCGGTCACCTGGTGGGTGCTGTGGCGCACCGCGTTCGGCCTGCGGCTGCGGTCCTGCGGAGAGAACCCGGTGGCGGCGGAGTCGCTGGGTGTCAACGTCTACCGGTACAAGTACCTGGCCGTGATCATCTCCGGCGGGTTCGCCGGGCTCGGCGGTGTCTTCCTGGCCGAGGTGGCCTCCAACCTCTACCAGGAGGGCCAGACCGGAAACCGCGGCTACATCGGCCTCGCCGCCATGATCTTCGGTAACTGGATGCCCGGCGGTCTCGCCATGGGCGCGGGCCTGTTCGGCTACACCGACAGCCTCAACCTGCGCTCCGGCGGCACGAACGTGCACGCGCTGCTGCTGTTCCTGGTCGCCGTGCTCGCGCTGGTCGCGCTGTGGCAGTTGTACCGGAAGAAGTACCTGGCCGCGGCCATCGGCGCGGCGTTCTCGGCGCTGCTGCTGGTCTGGTATTCGCTGACCGAGGAGGTGCCGAGCCAGTTCGTGACCGCGGCACCGTACATCGCCACGCTGCTGGTGCTGGCGCTGTCCGCACAGCGGCTGCGCGCGCCCAAGGCGGTGGGGCTGCCCTACCACAAGGGAGGCGGATGATGACCACGGGCGCGAGCGCGCCGGTCGACTGGGAAGCGCTGCGCGCACAGGCCCGGGGCGTGATGTCCCGGGCCTACGCCCCGTACTCCCGCTACCCCGTGGGCGCCGCGGCGCTGGTCGACGACGGCCGCACGGTGACCGGCTGCAATGTGGAGAACGCGGCGTACGGTGTCGCGCTGTGCGCCGAATGCGGCCTGGTCTCCGCCCTGTTCGCCTCGGGCGGCGGCCGGCTGACCGCGTTCACCTGCTGCGACGGCCACGGCGCGGTGCTGATGCCCTGCGGCCGCTGCCGCCAGCTGCTGTGGGAACACGGCGGCCCGGAGCTCCAGGTGGACACCGCCTCCGGCATCCGCCCGCTCGCCGAACTCCTCCCGGACGCGTTCGGTCGCAACGACCTGGAACGCTGAGCGTCTTCGAGCACCTTCGAGCGACCTTCGAGCACCTTCGAGCGCCCTTCGTGTGCTCTCCCCGATGAAAGGCCCGCACCTCACCATGGACGCCATCACCGTCATCCGCGCCAAACGCGACGGCGGCCGTCTCACCGACGCCCAGATCGACTGGATCATCGACGCCTATACGCGCGGTGAGGTCGCCCACGAGCAGATGTCCGCGCTCGCGATGGCGATCTACCTCAACGGCATGGACCGCGCGGAGATCGCCCGCTGGACCGCCGCGATGATCGCGTCCGGCGAGCGTATGGACTTCTCGTCCCTTGCGCGCCCGACCGCCGACAAGCATTCGACCGGCGGCGTGGGCGACAAGATCACCCTCCCGCTGGCCCCGCTGGTGGCCGCCTGCGGCGCGGCAGTACCGCAGCTGTCCGGGCGTGGCCTCGGCCACACCGGCGGCACGCTCGACAAGCTGGAGTCCATCCCGGGCTGGCGGGCGCGGCTCTCCGGCGAGGAGATGCTGCGGGTGCTGGAAGACGTCGGCTCCGTCATCTGCGCGGCGGGCGAGGGGCTGGCGCCCGCGGACCGCAAGCTGTACGCGCTGCGCGATGTGACCGGGACCGTGGAGTCGATCCCGCTGATCGCGAGCAGCATCATGTCGAAGAAGATCGCCGAGGGCACGGGCTCGCTGGTGCTGGATGTGAAGGTCGGCTCCGGCGCCTTTATGAAGGACCTGGCCTCGGCGCGGGAGCTGGCCGCCACGATGGTGGGCCTGGGCACCGACCACGGGGTCCGTACGGTCGCCCTGCTCACCGGCATGGCCACCCCGCTCGGCCGCACCGCGGGCAACGCCCTCGAGGTCCGCGAGTCCGTGGAGGTCCTGGCGGGCGGCGGCCCGGCCGATGTCGTCGAGCTCACCCTCGCCCTCGCCCGCGAGATGCTGGACGCGGCGGGCCTGCCGGACGCCGACCCGGCCAAGGCCCTCGCGGACGGCTCCGCGATGGACCACTGGCGCCGCATGATCGCCGCCCAGGGCGGCGACCCGGACGCGCCGCTGCCCGTCGCCCGCGAACAGCACGTCGTGACGGCCGAGTCGACCGGGCTGCTGACCGGCCTGGACGCGTACGCGGTCGGCGTCGTCGCCTGGCGGCTCGGCGCGGGCCGGGCC
This sequence comes from Streptomyces sp. NPDC020845, assembly GCF_044334165.1. Lineage (NCBI taxonomy): Bacteria > Bacillati > Actinomycetota > Actinomycetes > Kitasatosporales > Streptomycetaceae > Streptomyces > Streptomyces sp. NPDC020845. Next base: position 499,441 of record NZ_JBIRSJ010000009.1, read on the forward strand.
CGTAAGGAGGACCCGGTGCAGGCGGGCGCGGGCGTGGAGATCCACGCCAAGCCGGGGGACGCGGTACGGGCGGGCGATCCGCTGCTGACGCTGCACACGGACACGCCGGAGAAGTTCGACTACGCGCTCGAGGCGCTGGCGGGGGCGGTGAGCTACGCCCCGCCGGGGACGGAGTTCACACCCGAGCCGATCGTCCTGGACCGCATCGCGCGGTAGAACCGCATCGCGCGGTAGAACCGCATCGCGCGGTAGAAGAGACGGATGGGCGAAGGGGCCGCTCCGCCGGGACAGTGGCGGAGCGGCCCCTTCGGGCTCTGTGGTTCTTATCCGATCGGCGGGCGTCAGGCGGCTACGCCTGAGCGGCCAGCCGACGCAGGCCCTGCGTGGTCTCGTTGGAGGGCGCGCGCTCGGACTGCTGCGCCGACCGGGCCACGATCTCCGCGCGCCGCTCGGCCAGCGCCTTCCGCGTCGCGTAGAGCGTGATCGCCGCCGCGCCGGCCACGGCCACCAGACCGAGCACGACCGTGCCGCTCCAGCCGGCCGCGTGGAAGGCCAGCGCGCCGAGGGTGCCGCCCACGCTGCTGCCGATGTAGTACGCGGTCTGGTAGAGCGCCGAGGCCTGGGCGCGCCCGGTCTTGGCGGCCCGGCTGACCGAGGAGGAGGCCACGGCGTGGCCCGCGAAGAAGCCCGCGGTGATCAGCACCAGGCCCAGCAGCACCGCCACCAGCGAGTCACCGAGGCTCAGCAGCAGCCCGGCCGTCGTGGTGGTGACCCCCACGTACAGCGCGCCGCGCCGGCCCAGGCGGCCGACCAGCTTTCCGGCCGCCGCGGAGGACGCCGTACCGACCAGGTAGATCAGGAAGATCGAGCCGATCAGGGACTGCGAGAGGTTGAAGGGCTCGGCGACCAGGCGGTAGCCGATGACCGTGTAGACGCCGCCGAAGACGGTCATGAACAGCGCGCCGATCGCGTACAGCCTGCGCAGCAGCGGATCGGACAGATGCCCGCCGACCGTACGGGCCAGGGCGCGCGGGCTGACCGCGGACGGGGTGAAGTGGCGCGCCTTGGGCAGCAGCAGCCGGAAGGCGATCGCGCAGACCAGCGACAGAACGCCGACCGTGGCCAGCGATACGCGCCAGCCCCAGCCGTCGGCGACCCAGCCGGTGAGCAGCCGGCCGGTCATACCGCCGAAGCTGTTGCCGGCCACGAACAGGCCGATGGCGCTGATGAGGGAGGAGGGGCGTACCTCCTCCGAGAGGTAGGCCATCGCGGAGGCGGGGATACCGGCGATCGCGGCACCCTGGACGGCGCGCAGCGCGATCAGCCAGCCCAGGTCCGGGGCGAAGGGCACCACGAGGCCGACCGCGACGGCGACGGCGAGCGAGCCGGTCATCATGGCGCGGCGGCCGAAGCGCTCGGACAGGGCGCTGAGCGGAAGCACCGCGAGTGCCAGCGCGAGGGTGGCCGCGGAGACCGTCCAGCTCGCCTGGTCGGGCTGGACATCGAGGTCGGCGGAGATCGCGGGCAGCAGTGCCTGGGTGGAGAAGAGAAGGGCGAACGTCGCAAGACCGGCGGCGAAGAGAGCGAGCCGCATCCGGCCGAAGCCGGGGTCTCCGGGGCTCATTCGGTCGGGGGTCGACGACGTGGTGACGCAGGCGTCCACAGGGGTTCCGGTGGACGCCTCGGTATCAGCAGGAGGCATGTGTCGACCGTATGTGGCGCCTTTTGATGCGTCCAATGCACGGAATTGCCATAATCGATGCTGTGCAGCATCAGCCGAGGCCAGCGAGGTCATTGTCACGCCCCCGCAATGAAAAAGACATTCCCGTGACAGTCGGGTCCACAGTCGGGTCCACAGTCGGGTCCACAGTCGGGTCCCAGGCCGCCGATCGCGTCATGGCCGAGTTCGAGGCCGACTCCTGGGCCGCGTCCCTGACGCCCCGCCTGGTGCAGTTCGCGGCGGTGGCCCGGCACGAGCACGTCACCCGGGCCGCGCAGTGGCTCGGCGTACCCCAGTCGACGCTGAGCCGGGCGATGGTACGCCTCGAAGCGGACCTGGGCGTAGCCCTGTTCGCCCGCCGCGGCCGCACCGTCGCGCTCACCCCCGCCGGGCGTACGTTCCTGCGCGCGGTGGAACGGGCGCTGACCGAGGTCGAGCGCGCCGCCGAGACCGTACGGGCCGACGCCGACCCCGCCGCGGGCAAGATCGCCTTCGGCTTTCTGCACACCCTCGGCCCGGAGACGGTACCGGGTCTGATCCGCGCCTTCCGGGTCGACCACCCGCGGGCGCGCTTCCAACTCGTCCAGGGCTACGGCGAGGCGATGATCGAGCGGCTGCGCACGGGAGACCTCGACCTCTGCCTCACCTCACCCGTCCCCGACGCCCCGGACCTGGTGGCCCGCCGCCTCGACGAGCAGCGGCTGCGCCTGGTGGTGCCCGACGACCACCGGCTCGCCGACCGTAAGCGGATCCGGCTGGCCGAGGCCGCCACGGAGCTCTTCGTCACCCTCGAACCGGGCTACGGGCTGCGGCGCATCACCGACGCGCTGTGCGCCGAGGCGGGCTTCAAACCGAAGATCGCCTTCGAGGGGGAGGAGGCCGAGACCCTGCGCGGCCTGGTGGCCGCGGGGTTCGGAGTGGCGCTGCTGCCGCCCCCGGCAGTGCCGCGCCCCGGGGTGGCCGAGCTGACGGTGACGGCCCCGCGGGCGGTCCGCGAGATCGGCGTCGCCTGGCTCGACGGCCATCCGGACACCGCACCGGTCGCGGCCTTCAAACGCTTCCTGCTCAGCCGCCGCGGACAACTCCTGCCCAGCTGAACCCCGTCAGGCCGGGGCTCAGCTCGGCAGCGTCGAGCCGAACCCCGCCGCCAGCGGCATGCGCAGCCCCAGCGGTGGCGGGGCGGCGAGCGCGTCCTCGACCGGGCGGGAGAAGCCGTGGTCGAAGAGCGAGCCGAGCAGGAAGTCGGCGGCCAGCGCCTGTACTTCGGAGCGGTGGTGGTGCATCCCGTGGCCGTCCGTGTGGACCTCGAAGCGGCACACATCCCGGTTGGCCTTCTTGGCCCGCTCCGCGAGCCGGTACGACAGCTCGGGGTCGGCCCGCTGGTCGTTCGTCCCGTGGGCGATCAGCACCTGCCGCCCGACGAGTTGCTTGACCGGCTCGGGTTCCAGTGCGGACTCGGTCGGCGGCAGCCACGGGGCCAGCGCAACCACCGAGACGACGGCGTCGTGTCCGGCGGCGCGCAGGGCGGCGCGGGCGCCCATGCCGTGGCCGACGAGGCACACCGGCACATCGCCGTAGCGCCGTATCGCCTCGTCCACCGCCCACTCGGCGTCCACGGCGGGGTCGGCCGCGGTGTCGTTCCAGCCGCGGTGGCGGTAGTGGACGACATGGGCGGTCAGCCCTTCGGCGCGGCCCGCCCGGACCAGCCGCCGGGCCAGGGGCAGCACCGCGGCCACCGAAAGCCGCGAGGGCCGTCCGGTGCCGGTCTCCGGACCCCCGGGGAGCAGTAACACCACACCGTGCACGGTCTCCTGTGCGGCGGCCGCGCCTTTCGGCCGCCCCAGCCGGGCGCCCCGCTCGGGCAACGCTTGCTGAACCATGGCGACACGATCGCAGAAGGAGCGGTGTACTCCACCACTCGTGCGGGTCACTGTTGCATATCTATCGGGGCCACGCGGCGGAGCCGCACATGACACGATCTACGCGCGTAGGGGTATGGTGCGCAGATGACGAGCGAGTACCAGGACCGCCCCACCCCCGAGCAGATCCGCCGCGCCCCGAAGGTGCTGCTGCACGACCACCTCGACGGCGGGCTGCGCCCCGCCACCGTCGTCGACCTCGCCCGTGAGACGGGCTATGACGGGCTGCCCAAGAGCGATCCGGCGGAGCTCGGCCGCTGGTTCCGGGAGGCCGCCGACTCCGGTTCGCTCGAGCTCTACCTCGAGACCTTCGCACACACCTGCGCCGTCATGCAGACCCGCGACGCGCTGTTCCGGGTCGCCGCCGAATGCGCCGAGGACCTGGCCGAGGACGGGGTCGTCTACGCGGAGGTGCGCTACGCCCCCGAGCAGCATCTGACCCGGGGGCTGACCCTGGAACAGGTCGTCGAGGCGGTCAACGAGGGCTTCCGGGAGGGGGAGCGGCGGGCCCGGGAGAAGGGTCTGCGTATCCGCGTCGGCGCCCTGCTCACCGCGATGCGCCACGCCGCCCGCGCCCTGGAGATCGCCGAACTCGCCAACGGCTACCGCGACCACGGCGTCGTCGGCTTCGACATCGCGGGCGCCGAGGCGGGCTACCCGCCCACCCGCCACCTCGACGCCTTCGAATATCTCAAGCGGGAGAACAACCACTTCACGATCCACGCGGGCGAGGCATTCGGACTGCCCTCCATCTGGCAGGCGCTCCAGTGGTGCGGCGCCGACCGGCTCGGCCACGGCGTCCGCATCATCGACGACATCGAGGTGGCGGACGACGGGAGCGTGACCCTCGGCCGGCTCGCCTCGTACGTCCGGGACAAGCGCATCCCGCTGGAGCTGTGCCCGACCTCGAACCTCCAGACCGGCGCGGCCCGTTCGTACGCCGAGCACCCCATCGGGCTGCTGCGCCGACTGCAATTCCGGGCGACCGTGAATACGGATAATCGTCTGATGAGCGGCACGAGCATGAGTGACGAATTCGAGCACCTCGTTTCGACGTTCCACTACACGCTCGACGACATGCAATGGTTTACGGTCAATGCAATGAAATCGGCGTTCATTCCTTTTGATGAACGTCTGGCGATGATCAATGACGTGATCAAGTCCGGGTATGCCGAATTGAAGTCCGAATGGCTGTTCCGTCAGATGGCCTCCGCATCGCCCCTGACCAGGTGGTCTCACGTCGAGGGCGGCTGATGGCGGCTGATCTCACGGAGCGGGAAGCGGATGGGGATAAACGGCCGGAAGGCAAGTGGAGGGCGCTTTTCCGGGTTTGCGGAAGGCCGAAATCCATGGCTACGTTGCCGTACCGGTCAAGCCCCCGTCTCAAGGACAGATTTCTGATGAAGCAGGGAACCATCAAGACCCTCGGTGCCATTGCCCTCGGTGCGGTCGCCGTCATTGCCGGAGGCGGCACCGCGGCTGCGGCCGGCAACGCTCCGGTCGGGCCCGCGGGCGCCGGGCAGGCGAAGGCGTCCGTCGGGCAGGGGCCCGCACCCGCACCCGGGCCCCAGGCCCCGCGGCCGGGTCAGCCCGGCCCCAACAGCAAGACCCTGTTGGACAACCTCCCCATCAGCCCCAACGCACTGAAGGCCGGCGGTCTGCCGGGCGGTCTGCTGGGCTGACCCGCGTACTGTCGGGCAAGTGGGGCCCGCACATCCGGTCCGGGTGTGCGGGCCCCACTGTGTGCTGCCGCGTGCTGTGCTGCCCTACCGCGCGACCCCGACGCTGTGGACGGAACGGGCCATGGCCTGGGCTCCGCCCCCGGTCCGTTCCCCTTCCCGGCCCTCGTCGCCCCCGTCCCGGGAGAGGGCGGCGGCCCGCCGCCGGTCCGCCCGCCGGCGGAGCCACGACCGTGCGGCGGGAACCACCGCGAGATGCGCCAGCGCGACGCCCGCCGTGTTGAGCAGCACCGTGTCGACGTTCATGATCTGGCCGGTGAGCTCGCTGCGCACCAGCGCCATCGTCAGGGAGACCATCGCGCCGGTGAAGACCGTACGGACGAACGAGGCGAGCGGGTAGACCGTCACCCGGCCCCCCGCCAGCGGCAGCAGCACACCCAGCGGCGCGAGCAGCAGCAGCCCGCCGCCGATGCTGCGGGTGGCCTCCCAGGGGCCGAGCGCCAGATCGGCGCGGATGGTGGCCAGCGGCTCCAGGGTCACGGCGGTCACCCAGGGCGCGGACAGGGGGCGCAGGGTCAGCCAGCACACATACGCGAGATGTGCGGCGAGGAGGACGAATCCCGCGGCGCGGAAGCGGAAGGCGGCCCTGCGGCGGCCGGAACCATGACCCTGCACGACTCTCAGGACGCCTGTTGCGGGGGTCGCGGTTCCGGCCGAGTCGCGCTGGTGAGAAACGGGTTACCGGCGAGTCGGCCAGAAGCGGGAAGGAGGGCGGGAGCGCGGGCCGCAATCGCCACGCGGGGCTGGGGCGCGCAGAGCGTCAGGAGACGAGTACGCCCGAAGTGACCGCGATCTCGGGGTGGCGGCGCATCTCCCCCGTGCACTCGTACCGCTTGAGCGGATCCCGGTCCGCGTCCGGGCCGCCGAGCACCACCCGGTGCCTGGAGTCCGCCACGGTGGTCTCCGCGAAGGTGCAGACGATCTGCGCGAGCGCGTACGACTGAAGCTCCTCCGGCAGCCGGTTCAGCCGCAGCGCGCCGTCCGGGTCGCCCTTGGCCGGTCCGGAGACCCGCACCCAGTCCTCCACCGCGGTGGAGAACCCCGCCTCCTCCTCGGCCAACGACGGCTGCTCCTGCAACTGTTCCAGCAGCGCGCGGGCGACCTGCAGCGGCTCGGGCGTCTTCTCGTCCGTCAGCCGCGCCGACCGGCTCACCGAGAGGATCCGCGAGGTGCAGATCAGATAGACCCGTACGGTGACCCGGCCCGCACCCTCGGCCGACCGGCCCGGTTCGGGCGCCTGACACGACGCGCGCGAGGGGGCGGGGCCCGCGTCGACCGGCACCGACGTACCGCGGATGCCGCATCCCGAGGCCAGCAGCGCCACCGCCCCGAGCAGCGCGCCCGCCGCTCGCCGCCTCATCGCTCGCTCCCCTCGTCCGGGCCGTCCTGACCGGCGTCCCGGCCGCCGTGCTGAGTACTGCCGTGCTGAGTGCTGCCGTGCTCAGTGCTGTCCTGGCCGCCGCCCTGTCCGCCGCCCTCGCTACCGCCTTGGTCCGGTTGGTCCGGTTCGCTCAGCCGTGAGGCGTCCATGGGCAGCCGCAGCGTGAAGACGGCTCCGCCGTCGGGAGAGTTGTCCGCGGTGATCTCGCCGCCGTGGATATGCGCGTTCTCCAGCGCGATCGACAGGCCGAGTCCGCTGCCCTCCGACCGGGGCCGGGAGGCGCTGGCTTTGTAGAAGCGGTCGAAGACATGCGGAAGCACGTCCTCGGGGATGCCCGGGCCGTGGTCCCGGACCCGGATCAGCAGATCGTCGTCCTCGGGCCGCACCGAGACCCGCACCGGCGAGCCGCCGTGCTTGAGGGCGTTCCCGATCAGATTGGCGAGGATGACGTCCAGCCGCCGGGGGTCGAGCCGGGCCATGATGCCGCGCTCCGCGTCGAGCTCGACGGCGTCCAGCCAGGCCCGGGCGTCGATGCAGGCCGTCACCTGGTCCGCGACATCGACGTCGTCCAGGACCAGCCGTGCCGTGCCCGCGTCGAAGCGGGTCACCTCCATCAGGTTCTCCACCAGGTCGTTCAGCCGCCGCGTCTCGCTGACCACCAGCTGCACCGCCGGGGCGATCATCGGGTCGAGCGCGTCGGTCTCCTCCTCCAGCACCTCCGTCACCGCCGTGATCGCGGTGAGCGGGGTGCGGAGCTCATGCGACATGTCCGCGACGAAGCGTCGGCTGGACGCCTCCCGCGCGCTCAGCTCCTCCACCCGCTTCTCCAACCGCTCCGCGGCCCGGTTGAAGGTACGGGAGAGATTGGCGAGCTCATCGGTGCCGGAGACCTCGAGCCGGGTGTCGAGATGCCCCTCGCCCAGCCGGTGCGCCGCCTCGCCCAGCCGCTGCACCGGCCGCAGCACGGTGGCCGCGGCGGCCTGGGCGAGCAGCGCGGAGCCGATCAGCGCCAGGGCGGTGGCGATGCCCAGGGACCAGGCCAGGGAGTTGAGGTCCTGGCGCTCGGTCTCCAGGGATTTGAGCATGTAGCCGGTCGGCCCGCCGCCGTTCACCCGGGCCCCGCCGATCAGGTATGGGGTGCCCTTCAGCGTGATCCGCTGCCAGTAGAGGTGATACGGGGAGGTATTGGAGCCCGCGACGGCGCGTTTCTTGTCGACCGCGCTCCGTAGTGCTTCGGGCACCGTCTTCAGCGTCAGCAGATCGTCCGCTGAGGCGGCGGTGCACGGGCCGCCGCCCTCGGTCCGGGCGATCAGCAGCACCTCGTACTTCTGGGAGTTGTCCGCCATCCGATCCGCGGCGTCCTGCAATTCGGGACAGGTCGGCACGGCTGGCAGCGGGTCGGTGGCCTCCTTCAGCGACTTGCTGAAGTCGTCCAGCGCGGCGTCCTGGGTGCGTGTGAGCACCGCGTCACGATTCAGCCAGTACGCGATCGCCGACGCGGACACGGCGGCCGCCAGCGCCACCAGACCGAAGACGAGCATCAGCCGCAGCCGCAGACTCAGCCACCGCAACAGCCCCGCGGCCCAGCCACGTGCCCGGCTGGGCTTCCCTCCCCCAGCTACCGCTGGGTGGTGCCCCCTCACCGCGCTCAACGCTTCGCTACCCCGCCCCCCGCGGCGCCCGCGGTCGGGCGGCACGCGGCGTCCAGCGACCCGGGCCGCTCAGCCATCGCCTGCCCGCTCACTGTGGCGCGTCCAGCCGGTATCCGACCCCGCGCACCGTACGGATCAGCGTCGGGGACGACGGTACGTCCTCCACCTTCGCGCGCAGTCGCTGTACGCAGGCGTCCACCAGTCGGGAGTCACCGAGATAGTCGTGCTCCCACACCAGCCGCAGCAGCTGCTGCCGCGACAGCGCCTGCCCCGGTCTGCGGCTCAGCTCCAGCAGCAGCCGCAGCTCAGTGGGGGTGAGCTGGAGGTCCTGGCCGTTCTTGGTCACGGTCATGGCCGCGCGGTCGATGACCAGAGAGCCGAACGACGCCGAGTCATTGGCCTCCCGCTCACCGCGGCGCAGCACCGCGCGGATCCGGGCGTCGAGCACCCGCCCCTGTACGGGCTTGACCACATAGTCGTCCGCGCCCGACTCAAGACCGACCACGACGTCGATGTCATCGCTCCGCGCGGTCAGCAAGATGATCGGCAGCTGGTCGGTGCGCCGGATGCGGCGGCACACCTCGAAGCCGTCGATGCCGGGCAGCATCACATCCAGCACGATCAGATCCGGCCGCTGCTCACGCAGCAGTTTCAGGCCGTCCTCGCCGGTCGCCGCCGTCGCCACGCGGTGGCCCTGGCGGGACAGGGAGAGTTCGAGGGCCGTGCGGATGGCGTCGTCGTCCTCGATCAGCAGAAGGAAAGGCACGTTGGTCATTCTGGCCTACAAGGGGCCTGTAGTTCGACCGTCAGGCAGTCAGGAGGTTCATTCACCCCCTGCCCCTGTGACGAGCCTGTGACAGTCGGCAGACAGGGCCATGAAACTGGCCCGGCAGTCTTTTGGGCACCGGGAGGAACGAGGACCCGGGAAGCACAAGGAACCGAGCAAGCTCTACCGACGGGGGGCGCGACATGAACACACTGCACTTCAACAACGCCAGCGCAGTCATTCGCACGCGCCTCCACGACGCCGGCCGGAGCAACGAGAAGTCCGGTGCCGTGAGCGGGCGGGGGTGCGCTCGCGGCACCGGGCGTCAGCGGCCTCCTTATGTGGTGGCCATTGACGCGTACACGGGGGCCTCTGGGGGGAACACGGGCCCGGGGGGACCGGTGGAGCCGGCCGGCTCCAAGGAAGAGGGGGGCTCCGCGGACCAGGGGGGCCGCGGAGGAAGCGGGGGAAGCTCGTACAGGGAGGCATCGGGGGAGCGGTGCGGGACGTCGGAGGAATTCACCGCCTACGTCCAAGAGCGCCGCGCCTCCCTGTACGCCACCGCCTACCACCTGACCGGTGACCGGTTCGAGGCCGAGGACCTGCTGCAGAGCGCGCTGTTCTCGACCTACCGGGCCTGGGACCGGATCAGTGACAAGGCGGCGGTCGGCGGCTATCTGCGCCGCACCATGACCAATCTGCACATCAGCGCCTGGCGTCGGCGCAAGCTCAACGAGTACCCGACGGAGGAGCTGCCGGAGACGGCGGGCGACCACGACGCGATGCGCGGCACCGAGCTGCGCGCCGTGCTGTGGCAGGCCCTGGCCCGGCTGCCCGAGCTGCAGCGCACGATGCTGGTGCTGCGCTACTACGAGGGCCGGACGGATCCGGAGATTGCGGAAATTCTGAACATTAGTGTCGGAACGGTCAAAAGCGGCATCTGGCGCTCGCTGCGCCGGCTGCGCGAGGACGAAGCCCTCAGCTTCGGCCGTGACGAGGAGGAGTCCTTCGGCGAGCTTGTCGCCTGAGGATGAACGGGGGATACGGGGGAAAGCGGGGGGACCACGGGGGCCGACGTTCGGGGGAGCGTCGGTAGTACGGGGGAAGCACGGGGGATCACGGGGGAAACGAGCGGGTCCGGACGGCCGGGGGGTCTGTCCGGGCCCGTCTTTTCATTGCGTCATCCCGTCTTTTCATTACGTCAAGCGGCATCGCGCCATCGCCGCAGCACATCCAGGCGCGCCTCAAGAGGTCCTGCTGGGCGACGCCGGCTCCGCGGTTCTCGGGCTGAGGCAGGCCCGGCCGGAGGCCGCGGCGGCGGCGATCCGGCCCATCGCGACATCCTTCCCGCACGGATACGCCCCCAGCGCCGTATGCCGCGCCACGATGCCGCGCTCCGCGCGCATCAGCCGCCAGCCGCGCCGCAGCAGATAGGGCGCGGACTTGCGCCCCTCGCGCAGATCGCGCAGCAGCCGACGGCGGAAGGTGGTGGAGGGCCGGCCGCGCAGACACAGGGCGTCGGCGAGGAGGCCGAGCGCGCGGCAGCGCTCGATGATGTCGGCGGCGAAGATCCCCTCGGCGATGAACAGCGGCGAACGGCCGATGTCCAGCGGCTCGGCGCCGACGCGGGCGCTGGTGGCGATGTCGTACACCGGCACCGTGGTACGGGACGTACGGCACAGCGCCTCGATCGCCGCGACCGCGCCGTCCGCGTCCCATGACAGCGGCGAGTCCCAGTCGGCGCCCGCCCCGCCCGGGAGTTGCGGCAGCGAGGGGTCGTCGCCCTCCTTGTAGAAGTCGTCCAGGTTGAGCACGGGCAGGCCGGTGCGGGCCGCCAGGGACGACTTTCCGGAGCCGGAGGGGCCGGACAGCAGGACGACGCGGGCGGGTATGGGAGGAATGGTCACGGGACACCAGTGTGAGGCATGGCGCCGCCGGAGGAACCCCTCAGGTCGTGTGGTGTTCCCCCGGCGGTCGCGCGGCGTTCCCTGGCCCTATACGTCCCCCGCTGCGTCCCCCGCTGCGTCCCCCGCGCTAAACACCCATGGGGTGCCACACCGTCTTCGTCTCCAGGAAGGCCAACAGCCGGGCCGTGCCCGGGTCGGCCGACCAATCCACAGGCTGTGGACGGAGAACACGCTTGAGGTTGTCCGCGGCGGCCTCTTCCAGCGAGCGGGCCAACTCCGCGTCCGCGCCCGCGAGGTCGATCGCGTTGACGTCCTGGTGGGCGGCGAGCGGGGTGGCGATCTCGGCGGTGCGGCCGGAGAGTACGTTGACCACGCCGCCCGGGAGGTCGGAGGTGGCCAGTACCTCACCGAGGGAGAGGGCCGGGAGCGGGGCGCGCTCGCTGGCCACGACCACGGTCGTGTTGCCGGTGACGATCGCCGGGGCGATCACGGAGACCAGCCCGAGGAACGACGACTCCTGCGGCGCCAGGACCGCGACCACGCCGGTCGGCTCGGGCGTGGAGAGGTTGAAGTACGGGCCCGCGACCGGGTTGGCGGCCCCGGCGATCTGGGCGACCTTGTCGGACCAGCCCGCGTACCAGACCCAGCGGTCGATCGCGGCGTCCACGACGGCGGCGGCCTTGGACTTGCCAAGCCCCTCCGCGTCGCCGACCTCCCGCGCGAACTGCTCGCGGCGGCCCTCCAGCATCTCCGCGACGCGGTAGAGGATCTGGCCGCGGTTGTAGGCCGTGGCCCCCGACCAGCCGCCGAACGCCTTGCGGGCGGCGACGACCGCGTCGCGGGCGTCCTTGCGGGAGGAGAGCGGCGCGTTGGCGAGCCAGCGGCTCTTCCCCGCCGCGCCAGCGGCTGATGTCGCAGTGGTCACCTCGTACACCCGCCCGCTCTCGGACCGGGGGAACTTGCCCCCGACGAACAGCTTGTAGGTCTTGAGAACGCTCAGCCGGTCAACCGTGTTGTCAGACATCGAGGTACGCCTCCAGGCCGTGGCGGCCGCCCTCGCGACCGTAACCGGACTCCTTGTAGCCGCCGAACGGAGAGGCCGGGTCGAACTTGTTGAAGGTGTTGGACCACACCACACCCGCGCGGAGCTTGTTCGCCATCCACAGGATGCGCGAGCCCTTCTCGGTCCAGATGCCGGCGGACAGCCCGTACGGGGTGTTGTTGGCCTTCGCGACCGCCTCTTCCGGGGTGCGGAAGGTGAGGACGGAGAGCACCGGGCCGAAGATCTCCTCGCGCGCGATGCGGTGTGCCTGGGTGACGCCGGTGAACAGGGTGGGCGCGAACCAGTAGCCGGAGGTGGGCAGCTCGCACTCCGGGGCCCAGCGCTCGGCGCCCTCGGCCTCTCCCGCGTCCGCGAGGGTACGGATCCGGGCCAGCTGCTCGGCCGAGTTGATCGCGCCGATGTCGGTGTTCTTGTCCAGGGGATCGCCGACCCGGAGCGTACGCATCCGGCGCTTGAGCGCGTCCAGCAGCTCGTCCTGGATCGACTCCTGGACCAGGAGCCGGGAGCCCGCGCAGCAGACGTGGCCCTGGTTGAAGAAGATGCCGCCCACGATGCCCTCGACGGCCTGGTCGATCGGCGCGTCGTCGAAGACGATGTTGGCCGCCTTGCCGCCCAGTTCGAGGGTGACCTTCTTCTCCGTACCGGCGACCGTACGGGCGATGGCCTTGCCGACCTCGGTGGAGCCGGTGAAGGCGACCTTGTCGATCCCGGGGTGGGCCACCAGTCCGGCGCCCGTGGAGCCGTCGCCGGTGATGATGTTGACGACGCCCTTGGGGAGCCCGGCCTGGCGGCAGACGTCCGCGAAGAAGAGGGCGGACAGGGGGGTGGTCTCGGCGGGCTTGAGGACGACCGTGTTGCCCGCGGCGAGGGCGGGGGCGATCTTCCAGGCGAGCATCAGGAGCGGGAAGTTCCAGGGGATGACCTGGCCCGCGACGCCCAGTGGCTTGGGGCTCGGCCCGCTCGTGCCGTTCAGCGGGCTCCGCCCGCGGGCGGCGTATTCGAGCTTGTCGGCCCAGCCCGCGTAGTAGAAGAAGTGCGCGGCGACCAGGGGGAGGTCGACGTCGCGCGATTCGCGGATCGGCTTGCCGTTGTCCAGCGACTCCAGGACGGCCAGCTCGCGTGAGCGCTCCTGGATGATGCGGGCGATGCGGAAGAGGTACTTGGCGCGCTCGGCACCGGGCAGCGCGGACCACTTTCCGAAGGCCTTACGGGCCGCCTTGACCGCGCGGTCCACGTCCTCGGTGCCCGCGAGCGAGACTTCGGACAGCGTCTCCTCGGAGGCGGGGGAAACGGTCTTGAAGACCTTGCCGTCGGCGGCCTCGGTGAACTCGCCGTCGATGAAGAGCCCGTACGACGGGGCGATCTCGACGACGGAGCGGGACTCGGGCGCGGGTGCGTACTCGAACGCGTTCGTGATGGCGGGGTTCGTGATGGCTGGGTTCGTCATGGCAGTCTCAGTCCACCGTCACATAGTCGGGACCGGAGTACCGTCCGGTGCTCAGCTTCTGGCGCTGCATCAGCAGGTCATTGAGAAGGCTGGAGGCGCCGAAGCGGAACCAGTCGGCCGTCAGCCAGTCCGCGCCCAGCGTCTCGTTGACCAGCACCAGGTACTTGATGGCGTCCTTGGAGGTGCGGATGCCGCCCGCGGGCTTCACCCCGACCTGCACCCCGGTCGTGTCCCGGAAGTCGCGGACCGCCTCCAGCATGAGGAGGGTGACGGGGGGCGTCGCGTTGACCGCGACCTTGCCGGTGGAGGTCTTGATGAAGTCGGCGCCCGCGAGCATCGCCAGCCAGGAGGCGCGGCGCACATTGTCGTACGTCTGAAGCTCGCCGGTCTCGAAGATGACCTTGAGGTGGGCGGCGGTGCCGCTGCCGTCCGTGCGCCGGCACGCCTCCTTGACCTGCCGGATCTCCTCGAAGACCTGGAGATAGCGCCCGGACAGGAAGGCGCCGCGGTCGATCACCATGTCGATCTCGTCGGCCCCGGCGGCCACGGCCTCCCGGGTGTCGGCGAGCTTGACGGCGAGCGCCGCCCGCCCGGAGGGGAAGGCGGTCGCCACGGAGGCCACATGGACCTCGGACCCGCCCGCCTCGGCCAGGGCCTGCTTGGCGGTGGCGACCATGTCGGAGTAGACGCAGATCGCCGCGACCTTGGGGACGGAGCGGTCGGTCGGATCGGGGCTGACCCCCTTGGCGCACAGCGCCCGGACCTTGCCCGGGGTGTCCGCGCCCTCCAGGGTCGTCAGGTCGATCATGGAGATGGCCAGGTCGATGGCGTACGCCTTCGCCGTGGTCTTGATCGAGCGGGTGCCGAGCGCGGCGGCACGAGCCTGCAGGCCGACCGCGTCGACGCCCGGCAGGCCGTGCAGAAAGCGGCGCAGCGCGCCGTCGGTGGCGGTCACATCCGCCATCGACGCCAGTCGCTCGGCCGCCTCCGCGCCGTATGCGGGAACTGTGGTGGGCATGGTCACCAGGGGAGCATATCTACGCGCGTAGCCGAATGTCACCCCCGGGTGCCCGGTGAGAAAGGACTTGTGGGGCTTCGACAGGCTTGGCGATGCTCACTCAATGCTGACCTCCATCGTCGCGTTCATCGGCGCGGCTTTCCTCATCGCCATGGTTCCGGGGCCGAGCACGGTCGTGATCCTGCGCCGGGCGGTGGTGAACGGCCGGAAAACCGGCATGGCCACGGTCCTGGGCAATGAGTGCGGGGTGCTGCTGTGGGGCCTCGCCGCGGCACTCGGTCTCTCGGCCCTGCTGCTGGCCTCGCAGGTCGCCTACGACGCCATACGGATCACCGGCGCCGCGGTGCTGGTCTGGATGGGAGCGCGGGCGCTGTGGCAGGCGCGGCGGGTCGGCGGGCGCGGTGGGCGCGGTGGGCGCGGCGGGCCGGATACGGAACCGGCGGAAACGGCCGAAGTGTCGTGCCGGCGCGCGTACTGGCAAGGACTGATCACCAACTTCGCCAATCCCAAGGCGGGCGTGTTCGCGGTCTCCTTCCTGCCGCAGTTCGTGCCGCAGGGAGCCCCCGTCCTGCTGACGTTGCTCGCCTTTTCGGCGATCTGGGCCGTGGTCGACCTGATCTGGTACCTGCCGCTGGTCTGGCTGGCCGGGCGGATGGGCGGAGTGCTCCGGCGGCAGTCCGTACGGCGCCGCATGGAACAGATCTCCGGGGCGGTCCTGGTCGGGCTCGGGTTGCGGCTGGCAGCCGAGTCCTAGGCCGTTCCCTTCGGCTGTTCCCTTCGGCTGTTCCCTTCGGCTGTTCCCTTCGGGCGGGAGCCGGTGCGAGAACCCGCACATCACGAGAACGCCCTGTGCCCGGGGGCGCGAGGCCCTGCATACGGGCCTGCATACGGGCCGCCGCGCCCGTGGGGCAGAATCGGCCCCATGACGAGCCCGGACGACTCCTCGCACGACTCCTCCACCCCGCGCGGGCCCAAGGGGTCCAAGAAGGGGACCGCTGACCAGGAGACCGAGTACGCGGACCGCGTCTACCGCTCCCCGGGCGGCATCGCGGGCGGCGTACTACTGCTCGCGATCGGCGCCTGGCTGGGGATCGACGCCATGATCCGGGGCGAGGGCCGGGCGCCGTGGCTGGCGCTCGCCGGGCTGCTGTTCGCGGTGCCCCTGGTGATCGCCTTCACGGTCCGGCCGGCGGTGTTCGCCGGCCAGGACCGGCTGCGGGTGCGCAACCCCTTCCGTACGATCACCCTGCCCTGGGGCTCGGTGGAGGCGGTGCGCGCGGGCTACTCCAGCGAAGTGCTCGCGGGCGGCGCGAAGTACCAGATGTGGGCCATCCCGGTGTCGCTGCGGCAGCGCAAGCGGGCCACCCGGCGGCAGGCGCGGGCGGCGACCGAGGACCCCTTCGGCCGTACGTCCGTCCAGGCCGCGGCCGATGCGGACCAGCAGCGGCGGGCCCAGGCCGACCGCTCCATCGACGAACTGCGCGGCCTCGCGGAGGCCCACGCCACGCAGGAGGGCGCGCAGGGCGAGCCCGAGGTGCGCTGGGCGTTCGAGGTCATCGCCCCGGCAGTGGCGGGGGCGGTGCTGCTCGCGGTGGTGCTGGCGATCACCTGAGCGGCCCTGAGCGGCCGGAGTGGGACCGGGACGGCGAGGAGGCCGAGCGTGACGACAAGCGATGCGCCGAAGACCGAGACACCCGCTGCCGGACGGCGGCGGGTGTGGCTGCTGTGGTTGGTTGCCGGTATTGCGTACGCCATCGACCTGGGGAGCAAGCTGGCGGTGGTCGCGGGGCTGGAAGGGCGTGCCCCCGTCCCCGTGATCGGGACCTGGCTGGAGCTGCGGGTGCAGCGCAACCCCGGAGCGGCCTTCGGCCTCGGTGAGGCGACGACCATCGTCTTCACACTGATCGCGGCGGCCGTCGCCGTCGCCATCGTCCGGGTGTCGCGCCGGCTGACCAGCACGCCGTGGGCGCTCGCGCTGGGGCTGCTGCTGGGCGGGGCACTCGGAAACCTGACAGACCGTGTCTTCCGCTCGCCCGGCTCCATGCGGGGCGCGGTGGTCGACTTCATCGCGGTCCGCGACTTCAGCGTGATGAACCTCGCCGACTGGGCGATCACGTGCGGGGGCGTCCTGGTGGTCCTGCTGTCCTTCCGTGGGGAGGAGCTGGGTCCTGTGGGCACTCCGTCCGATGCCGGGGGCGACAGCGGTCCGGCTCGGCAGGGAGGGGTTGGCGCTTCGTAGACGATCGCCTAACTGTTGCTGTGACCGCTTCCGTTCACCAGGAGTCCCACGGCGCCCGTGCCGCCGCCGAGTTCGGAGTCCCGGCAGTGCTTTTCGATGTCACCCGCAGCGAACTCGCCGACATCTTCGGCGAGGATCGAATCGCGACCCTGCCCGCCACTGCCTTCCCGCCCTCCACCGCGGACACGGAGGGCGCCCGCCTCCTGCAGACCGTCGGCGTCCCCACCGGGACGTTCTGGCTGCGTGAGCCCGACGAGAACTCCGGTCGGCTTCCCCTCGTCCAGGACGTCGTCGACGTCGGGGGTGCCGGGGACGTCGGGGATGCCGGGGGTGCCGGGGACGTCGAGGACGCCTCGGAGGACGCGGGCGAATGGCCCGTCATCGGCTGGCTGCTCAACGCCCACCTCGCCCTCGACCCCGGTTCCGGCAAGGTGCACGCCTTCGACGCCGACGAGGAGACCGTGCAGGAACTGCACACGGACGTCTCCTCCCTCGTCCAGGTCACCCTGCGGTTCCAGCGCCTGCTCGAGGAGTTCACCTTCAGCGGCGACGACGGCGACGAGGAAGCCGACTTCGAGCGCCTGGAGAGCGAGGTCGAGCGTATCCGCCAGGAGACGAGCAGCACTGACCCGCTCCCCTTCCAGGACGACGACACCGTCTGGTCGGTGGTCGGAGAGGAGATCGCCATGGGCCAGCGCTTCAAGGGCAACAGCCCGGGAGCCCGCTCGCTCTACGGGTGATCGCCGGCCGATGTCGCGCCGATCGACCGCTATGACCTCGCTCTGAACTGCCCCAGGAGTTCACGGCTTGCGGCCGTAAGAAGGGAAGCCGCCTCCGGAAGGCCGCGGGCTTCGAATGCGTCGAGTGACAGTTGCCAGGTTCGACCGACCAGGTGTCGGGGGTCCGCGTCGGACAAGGCGTCAGCTCCTTGATCTATGAGCGCGACCCACTCGCCTTCGTCCAGGTGGCGCCCGTAGGCGTCCATCGTCCAAGGGTCGAGTACCTGGTGGGACAGGAAGCCACCCGCGAGCGTGAGCGGCAGGGGACCAGCGGTGTGCGCTGGACTGGGGGCGCGGGAGCGCGACGAACGGGGCGGCACCGCTGGACGGCATGGTCCGGCAGCTGGGTGCGGGCATCGTTTCGCGCCTTCGGCGCAGAGCGGCCAGCAGCGGGAAAGGGGGGAGGGGGTTGAGGCATCGTTGCCGCCCAGCCCGAGGGGCCATCACCGGCCAACGGGCGGCGGACGGGCGGTGGGCGGTGGTGGATGGTCGCCTGGAGCGGTGGATGCCGGTCCGGTTCGGGGCCTCCCCTCACCCCCTCTCAAAGAAATGCTTGCTCTGCATCAAGCACCACATCAACCATTTTTCTGAGAGGGGTGGGGGAGAGCCGATCCCGACTGCCGGCGCCCGCCCATCCGTCGCGCTCCCACGCCCCCGACCACCCACCGGGCCAAGAAACCGGGACACCGGGCCGACCGCCCCTCCCTTCCGCCCTCCTGCTGGCGCAGCGAGCCGCGCCCAGCGTGAGGAGGCCTCGCTGAGTCGGTGTCGGCGAGCAGCCGCCAGGCCGTCGGTGCGGAGGCGACCGGGCCGAACACTTCACCCTGGTCCCGCAGTACAGCCACGTCCGCGGTGGCCTCGCCGCCGTCGGCGAGGATCACCGTAGGGTCGGTGCCGATCCGGCCCGGACCCGGAATTGCCGCCCGCGCTGACGGCGCTGGTCGCCGAACACCTGGCTCGTGATCCGCAGCGACGTCCCGAGTCGGCACGGCAGGTTCTCGAACGCCTCAGCCGCCTGCGGACCGCGCTCGCGTACAGCCCCGCGGACAGTTCGGCCGAGGCTCGTAAAGTGCTGCCGGCCAGGACGGCCGGGGCGATGAAGGCGGTGCTCGCCCGGGCGGAAACGCTCGCCCGGGCCCGGCTCGGGCAACGCGTAACCCGGCCATCGCGGCCGCCCGCGGAGACGGCAGTGCAGACGCGGCGCCTGCCCGGCTCCGCCGGAGAATCGCTGACCGACCTGGCCCATTTCTCCCGCCTGTGAGCAATGCCGGCTCGGTCAGACGCCGCCCTGGGCGGCGGCCTCGCGCAGCCTGCGCACCACCGGCTCGTAATTGGCGTGGCCGTTCTTCACCCACCCCTCGGCGCACTCCAGCGCGGTGCTGCCCTGGTACGAGATGTCGCGGACACCGTGTCGGACGAGCAGATCGACGAGTGCGAGAAGTATCTCGCCGGGCACCTCGCGCTCGTAGTACCCGGTGAAGTGGAGCAGCGCGTGCAAGGCCGGGCCGTCCTGAGCTCGTAGCCATGGCCGCTGGGCAGCCGCCTCGGCGTCCTCGGGGCGGGCTCCCGACTCGAGGAGGAACCGCAGTTGGCTGACGCGTGTTTCGAGGGCTTGGCGGCCGTCGCTGTAGGGCAGGGCGGCCAGGAGGCGGCCGAAATCCGGATCCGTGAGCCGGATACTCCGCGCGCCTTTGCCGACGAGGTGGCGAATCGTCTCCTCGGGGTAGGGCTGGGTGGCGATCGCCAGGTCGAGGAGGGTCGAGCCGTCGCGGTTCTGCGCGTTGACGGGGGCTTCCGCGTCGATGAGTGTGCGCAGGATGGCCAGGTGGTCGGCGTCCTCGAGCCGCTCCGCGCCGGCCGCGACCCGTTCGCTGTCGTCGAGTGACGCGAATTGAGGGGCGTTGTTGTAGGCGGCCTGGAGCGCGGGATCGGCCCCTGCGGCGAGCAGTGCTGTCACGGCGGACAGCCGGCGGTGGGCCACGGCGATGTGGAGCGCGCTCATGCCGCGCTCGTCCAGCGCGTTGACGCGGGCACCCTCGCTCAGGGCCTCGGAGATGGCGTCGGTGTCACCGGCCTCGGCGGCGTCCATCAGCGCGCGGTCGGCGTCCGTGGGCTCGCCGGTGGGCTGGAGTTCGAGGATGCCGTAGTCGGCTTCCTGGTTGGGCGGGACCGCTGTGCTGAGGAGGATGAGGCGGGCACCGGCGAACCAGCCCGCGCCTGCGCTCGTGTCCACGTCGATGGCGCCTTCGTAGCCCATGAGCAGGCACGCGAGAGCGCGGTTCGCCGGTGAGCGGATGCCGTCCAGCCGCTGGAGGTCCGCCTCCCCCATGTCGTCCTCGTCGGGCGGATCCCCCACCTCGTCCAGCACTGCGGACGCCAGGATGTCCAACGCGTCGTACACGGACGTGGCCTCGCCCAGCCCCGTGAGGATGTCGCATTCCTCGCCTTCCTCGTCGTCGACCCCGTCGAAGAGGTCGAGCGGCAGCGGGGAGGCGTCGTCGTAGGCGTAGCGGTTGGCCACGGACACATAGCGGCCGCCGCAGAGTTCGGGCCGACGCCGGTCGGCTTCGGCCTCCTTGAGGCAGCGCACTACGTCGTTGAGGTCCATGGTCGCGATTGTGTACGACGGGGCCCGGCCGCGTGCCGTGTCGCGGTCAGTTCTCGCGCTGGTCGATGAGCACGGCCAGACCGTCGAGGATGCGCTGGAGGCCGAACTCCCAGGCCTGGTCCTGTCCGCCGGACTGCTCCGCCGAGGCGAGGGCGGCGGCCAGGGCGGGGAAGCGCTCTCCCTGATCCCGCATCAGGTCGGTGAGAATGCCGCCCAGCTCCGCCTCGGGGGTGCCCGCCGGGCCCGCCGCGCGGGCCTGTTGGGTGATGCCGCGTACATGGCCGACCAGCAGGACGACCGCGTCCATGCGCTCGGCGCCGCTGAGCCCCGTACCGTCCAGCGCGGAGACGGCGCGCTCCATCCAGCCCAGCTCCGCGGGCCCCATGACCCGCGGTCCGATGGTGGCGTCGAGCGTCCATGGGTGCGGGAGGAAGGCGGAGAGCAGACAGCGGGCCCAGTCCTCCAGCTGCCCCCGCCAGCCGGAGGGCTGTGCGTCCCCCGCGGCCGGGTACGGGCCGATCGCGGCCTCGACCATCAGGGCGATCAGCTCGGCTTTGCCCGGGACGTAGCGGTACAGCGCCATTTTGGTGACGCCCAGTTGCGCGGCGACCCGCTGCATGGAGACACCGGCCAGCCCTTCGGAGTCGGCGATCTCGATACCGGCCCGTGCGATGCGGTCCAGGTCGAGGGTCGGCCGGGGGCCGCGCGACGGCTTGGCGTGGGGGCCCCACAGCAGCCGCACCGTCTCGGCGTGGTTGTCGGCCATGTCCGTCGCCCCTCTTGCCTCGATGTCTTGGCTTCTTGGCTTCTTGGCTTCTTGTCGTGCCAAATAACTGCGTCTATGGTACACAGTAATTAATCGTGTCCGACGGACACAGTTCTCAGGGGTGGAGAAACCATGAACCGGAACGTCCTCATCTCCGGCGCGAGCATCGCCGGCCCGGCGCTGGCCTATTGGCTGGGGCGCCACGGCTTCAACCCGACGGTCGTCGAGTTGGCCCCGGCCCTGCGTGGCGGCGGCCGGGCCGTCGACTTCCGGGGCGAAACGCACCTGACCGTGCTGGAGCGCATGGGCCTGCTGCCCGAGCTGCGCGGGATGCAGACCGGCGGCAGCCCGATGAGCTTCGTCGACGAAAGCGGCCGGACACTGCTGCACCTGCCCGCGGAGTTCGCCGGTGGTGCCATCGAGGTGCTACGCGGCGACCTGGCCCAGCTGCTGTACAAGCGCAGCCTGGACCACACCGAGTACCTCTTCGGCGACTCGATCACCGGCCTCACCGAGACCCCCTCCGGTGTGCGGGTCGACTTCCGGCACGCGGCCTCGCGCGAGTTCGACCTGGTGATCGGCGCGGACGGGCTGCACTCCCATGTCCGACGCCTCGCCTTCGGCCCCGAGGAGGACTACGTGAGCCACCTCGGCTACTACGCCGCCACCTGGGAGCTCGCCAATGAACTGGGGTGGGAGAAGGGCTCGGTCGGCTACAACGTGCCGGGGCGGCTCGCCTCCGCCGGGGCCGACCACCGGGACCCGGCGCGGGCCGGGGCGTTCTTCGTCTTCGCCGCGCCCGAGCTGTCGTACGACCGCCACGATCCCGAGCAGCAGAAGCGGCTGATCGCCGATGCCTTCTCCGGCCTCGGCTGGGAGGTGCCCCGTCTGCTGGATTCGCTGCACCGGGCCCCCGAGCTGTACTTCGACTCGATCAGCCGGGCGGACGTGGACAGCTGGTCCAGGGGCCGGGTGTGCCTGGTGGGCGACGCGGCGTGCGGGGCCACCATCGGGGGGATGGGCACGGGCACCGCCGTGGTGGCCGCCTATGTGCTGGCAGGTGAGCTCGCGCGGGCCGGAGGTGACCATCGAGTGGCCTTCACGCGCTACGAGGGCAGGCTCCGGCAGTACGCCAAGGGCTGCCAGACCGGCGGCGACCGCACCGGGAAGTTCCTCGCGCCCCGCACCGCGACCGGCCTGCGTTTCCGCAACGGCCTGCTGTCCAGGCCCTTCTTCCTGAACTGGATGCTCAGGCTGGGGGAGAAGGTCAGCAGCGATGTGGCCCTGCCCGACTACGCCGCTGAGCCGAGTCGGCGGACGGGGGCTGGTCGCTGAGCGCCTTACCGACGCACTACGCCGACGGTGACGCCGCCACGGCGGAACCGCGCGGCCTGCGCTGAACAGCGGCGCCGACCGCCGCGACGACAACGGCGCCCGAGAGCGCGAGCCCGGCATAGCCGACCCGCTGGGTCCGCCGCGCGTTGCACTGGTCGCGGTAGCGGGAGAACCCGTCCTCCGTGCGCTCCGCGCGCGGCGAGACCACGGAGCCGCACTTCAGGGAGACGCTTTCCGTCATCCCGCCTTGGTGCTCGACGGTCTCATGGAAGTCGGCCGGAGTCAGCAGCATGATCACCGCGATGATGACCGGCACCAGGGTCAGCCCCGGCCAAATCAGATGCTCTTTTCCTGCGCGCTCCTTGCGCGCCAGCTCCGCTGCCTGATCCGGCGGCAAGTGATGCTCACTCGCAAAGGACACGCTGAACCGGAGCTTCCGTCAGGGCTGACATGGTCATGGCTTGGCCGGAAGCGTACCGGTCCGGGGCCGGTGGCGGGCGCCGCGGCCTCGGCACCCGAGGCGGGAACGGGCGTCGGGGCGCGGGCCGGGGCGGAGGCTGATGGGCCGTCCGGTGTGCCGTCGCTCCCGCCGCCCGGGGCGAGTACGCGAGGCCCTGGCGCGGGGGCCCGCCGGAAACCCGGCAGGCCCCTTCCGGTCCGGCCTCCCGGAGGCCGCCCGCCTCAGATGCCGGCCGCCATAGCGAGATCCGCCTTGATCGCCGACAGGACCTGCTCCGCCGTCGTACGCGCCGACGCGAGCGCGTCCGCCCCGGGGACGTCGACCACGACCTCCAGATAGCACTTGATCTTGGGCTCGGTGCCACTGGGGCGGACGATCACCCGGGCCGACTGGACCGTGCTCCCCGGGCTGCTGCCGATGCGGCCGGAGAGGCGGTAGCGCAGCCCGTCCGTCGGGGGCAGCGTCGCCGTACCGCGCGACAGGTCCTCGCTGGAGGACACGGCGAGGCCCGCGAGCTCGGTGGGCGGCTGTTCGCGCAGCCGCTTCATGGCCTGACCGATCAGGGACAGGTCCTCGACGCGTACGGACAGCTGGTCGGTGGCGTGCAGCCCGTGCTCGAGCGCGATGTCGTCGAGCAGATCGGTGAGCGTACGGCCCTGCTCCTTGAGCTCGGCCGTCAGCTCGGCGACGAGCAGGGCGGCCGTGATGCCGTCCTTGTCGCGTACGCCGCCGGGGTCGACGCAGTAGCCCAGCGCCTCCTCGTAGGCGTAGCGCAGCCCGTCGACCCGGGCCAGCCACTTGAAGCCGGTCAGCGTCTCGGCGTACGGGAGCTCAGCGGCGCCCGCGATCCGGGACAGGAGGGACGACGAGACGATCGAGGTCGCGAACGTGCCGCGGGCGCTCTTGTGGATGAGGTGCGTCGCGAGAAGCGCGCCGACCTCGTCACCCCGGAGCATGCGCCAGGCGGTCGCGGCGGGGGTGGCGTCGGGTACGGCAACCGCGCAGCGGTCGGCGTCCGGGTCGTTCGCGATGATGATGTCCGCGCCCCCGGGGCCGAGTCGGCGAGCGGTCGCGAACGCCAGGTCCATCGCGCCCGGCTCCTCCGGGTTGGGGAACGCGACGGTCGGGAACGCCGGATCCGGCTCGGCCTGCTCGGCGACCACGGTGGGGGCCGGGAAGCCCGCGCGGGCGAAGGCCGCGGTGACCGTCTCACCGCCGACGCCGTGCATGGGGGTGTAGACGACGCGTACGTCCCGGGGGGATCCCGGAGTGAGGACGGCGTCCGTACGGGCGAGATAGGCGTCCAGGACGTCGTCGCCAAGGGTCTCCCAGCCGGAGTCCGGGCGGGGCACGTCGGCGAGGCCGCCGATCGCGGCGATCTCGGCGGCGATGTCGAGGTCGGCGGGCGGCACGATCTGGGAGCCGTCGCCGAGATAGACCTTGTAACCGTTGTCGCGGGGCGGGTTGTGGCTCGCGGTGACCTCCACCCCGGCGACCGCGCCGAGGTGACGGATGGCGAAGGCGAGGACGGGGGTGGGGAGCGGACGCGGCAGCAGAGCGGCCCGGAAGCCCGCGCCGGTCATGACGGCCGCGGTGTCGCGGGCGAAGTCGGCGCTCTTGTAGCGGGCGTCGTAGCCGATGACGACGAGGCCGGGCCGCTCGCCGGGGGCGGTGTGCTCGGTGAGGTACGCCGCGAGACCGGCGGCGGCGCGGATGACCACGGCGCGGTTCATCCGCATGGGCCCGGCGCCCAGCTCGCCCCGGAGACCGGCGGTGCCGAACTGCAGGGTGCCGGAGAACCGCTCGGCGAGCTGATCGAGCGCCTGGGGCTCGCCCGCCTCGGCCGCCTCCAGCAGCACAGCCAGCTCGTCACGGGTCTCGGGGTCGGGGTCCTCGGCCATCCAGGCGCTGGCCTCGGAGATGAGTTCGGACTCTGGGGTGGGCGCCATGGGCGGCCTCCTGGTGTGGCTCTGGGGGGTGGCTGAGTTGGGCGTGTGTCTGGATTCTGGGCGGGGTCTGGTCCTGGGCGGAATCCGGGGCGGAATCCGGGGCGGGGCGGAATCCAGGGCGGGGCCGGGCAGCGCTGTCACAAGCCCGCGCCCGCCGCCTCGGCGCCGCCGGAGGTGGACGGCCGCCGAGGGTGGCTGACCAGTGAGTACCCCAAGACGCAGGCGCGACGCCCACGGCCCGCCCGAGCCAGGCCGGGGCCGGGGCAGCCCCGGCTCGGCTCGGCCCCGCCCGCGGCGCGGATGGTGCCGCCCGGTCGCCATCGCCCGGCCGCCCGGCCCACGCGCCCCCGGCCGTCTGCCGCCCGGCCCGTATGTCCCCCGACCACCTGCCGACCGGCCCGTATGTCCCCCGACCACCTGCCGACCGTCCGTCCTCGCCCGGTCCGCCGGCCGATAGGCGCGGCGAGCCGGGGTCAGGGGCTCGGAGTCGGCGAGTCGGCCACGGCGGGTCGGGGTCGGTGGGGCGGGTTGACCAAGGTTGACACCTTGTTGACCACGATCGTTAATCGAATGCTCCCTGTGGGTGATATGTCGATGTGGTCGGTTACGGCGGAGTGTCTGTTATCGGCGAGGTGTGACTTGTGTGCGACCAGAGGATCGTGCCGAGAGAGCTACCCGTCGGGGCGCTTGCGGCCGAGGACCGCGGGAGGGCTGACAGCCCCGCTGAGGACTTCGCGCAGCCTTATGGGCCGTAAGACGCGGATCGCCGAGGTGGATCAGCGCGCCCTCTGACCCCGAAGACCGTTCGCGGGGCAGTTCGGAACATTCGGATGCGAAGTTCGGCCAACGGTGGCCAACAGCGCGAGGAACGGTTACCACGGCCGGGGTCACCTGCTCGGGTCTGCGGCTCGGGTCGGCGGGTCCAGGTGCTGGTGGGTCCGGGTCGGCGGGTCCAGGTGCTGGTGGGCCCCGACCGGTGGGTCCGGTCGGCGGCCCAGGGCTCGTAACTCGGGCCCGTAGCCCGAGTCGCAGCCCGGGTCCGTGACTCGCGTCGGCGGCTCGGGGCCGCAGGGCCGGGGTTACCGGCCCGGGGCAGCGCGTCCGGGGCACCGGCTCCGGTCCTGTGGGACCGGGCGAGTGCGTACGACGGGTCACCGGCGGGCCGTGGCCCGGGGCGTCGGCGGGCGGTCCCGGCGGGCGGGTCCCGGCGACAGGCGCAGGCGGAGTCAGACGCGGTCGAGGACCTGCGCCAGGAGGCTCCCCATCCGCGCGGCGGAGTCGCGGCCGGCCTGAAGGACCTCCTCGTGGTTGAGGGGTTCGCCCGTCATGCCCGCCGCGAGGTTGGTGACCAGGGAGATGCCGAGGACCTCGGCGCCCGCCTCGCGGGCGGCGATCGCCTCCAGGGCGGTGGACATGCCGACGAGGTCCGCCCCGAGGGTGCGGGTCATGGTGATCTCGGCGGGCGTCTCGTAGTGCGGGCCGGGGAACTGCGCGTAGACGCCCTCCTCCAGGCTGGGGTCGATCTGCCGGCAGAGCGCGCGCAGCCGGGGCGAGTAGAGGTCGGTGAGGTCGACGAAGTGCGCACCGGCGATCGGCGAGGCGGCCGTGAGGTTGATGTGGTCGCTGATCAGCACCGGCTGGCCGGGGCGCATGCCCTCGCGCAGGCCGCCGCAGCCATTGGTGAGGACTACGGTCTTGCAGCCGGCGGCGACGGCAGTCCGTACGCCGTGCGCGACGGCGGCGACACCGAGGCCCTCGTAGTAGTGCGTGCGGCCGAGGAAGACCAGCGCTCGCTTGTCGTTGATCTTGTACGAGCGGATCTTGCCCGCATGGCCCTCGACGGCGGGCGGCGGGAAGGAGGGCAGATCGGTGACCGGGAACTCGTGTTCCGGGGTGCCGAGCGCGTCGGTGGCGGGTACCCAGCCGGAGCCGAGGACCAGGGCGACGTCGTGGGTCTCAGCGCCGGTGAGTTCACGCAGGCGGGCGGCCGCGGCGTCGGCGGCGGCGTGGGGGTCCCCCTGATGGGTAACTGATGCGTTCACGCGCACGAGACTAGCCGGTGATTGCCTACGCGCGTAGAAGTATCGACAGGGGTGTTCGATTCGTTGCCAAGGCGCGATCGAACTGCGCGGAAGAGGCGCGGCAGGGAGACGGTGAGGAAGCGGCGAGGACGCGGCGAGGACGCGGCGAGGAAGCGAGGAAACGCGACCGGGCCGCGGTCTCAGCAGGGGCGCTTGCGCAGTTCCATGACGTAGTCGTGCGGGGCCCCCGCGGACTCCGCGGCGTCCGCGATCTCGCCGAGGTAGCGCGCGGACGGCAGACCGCCCTCGTAGCCGTTCAGTACGTACAGCCAGGCCGCCTCGTCGCCGTCCAGAGTGTGGACGCGGACCCGCATCCGGCGGTAGATGTCCAGGCCGACACCTTCCCAGCGGTCCATGGACTCCTCGTCCATGGGGGCGATGTCGTACAGGGCGACGAAGACCTGGGAGCGCGGCGCCTCGACGATGGTGGGGAGGGCGCCCTCCCACCCCATCTGTTCGCCGCCGAAGGTCAGGCGCCAGCCGTTGATCCACCCCGTGCCGCGCAGCGGGGAGTGCGGTGCGCGGCGGGACATCAGCCGCGCGTCGAGGTTGCCGGCGTACGCGGCGTAGAGCGACATGGCTCAGAGGGTACGGGAGTGGGAGACGAAGGTTTCGGGGGCGCCGGGAACCCCCCGGAGGAGTGATGTCGAACGAGTGCGGGACAATGGAGCATGTGACTCGGATCGTGATCATTGGTGGCGGACCCGGCGGCTATGAGGCGGCGCTGGTCGCTGCCCAGCTCGGCGCGGAGGTGACCGTCGTCGACTGCGACGGTCTGGGCGGGGCATCGGTGCTCACCGACTGCGTGCCGTCGAAGACTTTGATCGCCACCGCTGAGGTGATGACGAACTTCGACTCCTCTTATGAGGAGCTGGGGATCATCGTCGCCGATGACACCCCGCCGCTGGAGCAGGCGGCCCGGGTCGTAGGCGTCGACCTGGGCAAGGTCAACCGACGGGTGAAGCGCCTGGCGCTGGCCCAGTCGCATGACATCACCGCTTCGGTCACCCGCGCGGGCGGGCGCGTGATGCGCGGGCGCGGGCGGCTGGAGCCGTCGCAGTCGCCCGACGGGTCGCGGAAGGTGATCGTCCGGGCCGCGGACGGGACCGAGCAGACGCTGGTCGCGGACGCCGTGCTGGTGGCGACCGGGGCACACCCGAGGGAGATCCCGGACGCGCAGCCGGACGGCGAGCGCATTCTGAACTGGACGCAGGTGTACGACCTGGACGAGCTCCCGGAAGAGCTCATCGTGGTCGGCTCCGGTGTCACCGGCGCCGAGTTCGCCGGCGCGTACCAGGCGCTGGGCTCGAAGGTCACCCTCGTCTCCAGCCGGGACCGGGTGCTGCCGGGCGAGGACCCGGACGCGGCGGCGGTACTGGAGGACGTCTTCCGCCGGCGCGGGATGAACGTGATGGCGCGCTCGCGGGCGCAGGCCGCCAAGCGGGTCGGGGACCGGGTGGAGGTGACCCTCGCCGACGGGCGGGTGATCACGGGCACCCACTGTCTGATGGCCGTCGGCTCGATCCCGAACACGGAGGAGATGGGCCTGGAGGAGGCCGGGGTCCGGCTCAAGGATTCCGGCCACATCTGGACCGACAAGGTCTCGCGGACCAGCGCGCCTGGCGTGTACGCGGCGGGCGACGTCACCGGGGTGCTGGCGCTGGCGTCGGTGGCGGCCATGCAGGGCCGGATCGCGATGTACCACTTCCTCGGCGACGCGGTCGCCCCGCTGAACCTCAAGACCGTCTCGGCGAACGTCTTCACGGACCCGGAGATCGCCACGGTCGGCTACTCCCAGGCCGATGTGGACGGCGGGAAGATCGACGCCCGGGTGGTGAAGCTGCCGCTGCTGCGCAACCCGCGCGCGAAGATGCAGGGCATCCGGGACGGCTTTGTGAAGATCTTCTGCCGTCCGGGCACCGGCATCGTGGTCGGCGGTGTGGTGGTCGCGCCGCGCGCCAGCGAGCTGATCCATCCGATTTCGCTCGCGGTCGACAACAACCTGACGGTGGAGCAGATCGCCAGCGCCTTCACGGTGTACCCGTCGCTGTCCGGCTCGATCGCCGAGGTGGCGCGGCAGCTGCACACGCGGAAGACGCAGGCGGAGGCGTAAGAAGAGGGCCGGGAGCGGTGCGCGAGGAACGTAATCCGCTTCCATACCATCTCGCGGGGTCGTAGACGAACAACATCTGTTAATTGGTGCAAGCTGCTGAAACCAGACGGTCGTTGGCGTTACTGTCAGTTTCGTGTTCGCTGCAGAACGTCGCCAATTGATCCTTGAAATGGTGCGTGCGAACGGAGCGGTATCGCTCCGCGAGCTCGCCCGCGTCGTCCAGACCTCCGAAGTGACCGTACGGCGGGATGTGCGGGCGCTGGAGGCAGAAGGACTGCTCGACCGCCGGCACGGCGGTGCGGTGCTGCCGGGCGGATTCACCAGGGAGTCCGGCTTCCCGCAGAAATCCCATCTAGCGACCGCGGAGAAGACGGCCATCGCCGATCTCGCGGCCGGTCTCGTCGATGAGGGCGAGGCCGTCGTGGTCGGCGCCGGGACCACCACGCAGGAGCTGGCCCGCCGGCTCGCGCGCGTCCCTGGCCTGACCGTGGTCACCAACTCCCTGCTGGTCGCACAGGCATTGGCCCATGCCAACAGGGTGGAGGTCGTCATGACCGGCGGCACCCTGCGCGGCTCCAACTACGCGCTGGTCGGCAGCGGTGCCGAGCAGTCCCTGCAGGGGCTGCGGGTCAGCCGGGCCTTTCTGTCCGGCAGTGGGCTGACCGCCGAGCGCGGCCTGTCCACGTCCAACATGCTGTCGGCCAGCGTCGACCGGGCGCTGGTACAGGCGGCGGCGGAGGTGGTGGTCCTCGCGGACCACACCAAGCTGGGCACCGACACCATGTTCCAGACGGTGCCGACGGATGTGATCACCCGTCTGGTCACGGACGAACCGCCGCCGCACGACGAACGCGCCCTGACCGAACTGCAGGCCCTCGCCGACCAGGGCGTGCAGATCGCGGTGGCCGGGCCGGGCGCGGGCTCGGGCCCGGCGGGTGGTGAGGGCGGCCCGGCGGCACCGGGCCGCCAGCAGCCCCGGCTCGGCGGCCCGCCCCCCGCGCGCGGCGCGGAGGAGGGGCTGCCGCTCCCCGGACCGCGCCGCAACCACCCGCACCCACCGGGGCCCGGGCCCGGGCCCGGCGCCACGCTGCGCGGCGCGATGCCGCTGGCGGAGCAGCCGGGGCCGGGAGGCCGGGTCGCGGACCTGGCGCCACGGCGGCGCTGAGGGGCTGAGGGGCTGAGGCCAGGGGCGCTGAGGGGGCTGAAGCACTGGCGGGGGCTGAAACCCTGGCGGGGGCTTAAGCCCTGGCGGGGGCTGAAGCCCTGGCCGGCTCAGCGCGGCTTCAGGCCGGTGAAGGTCAGGGCCAGCAGCCGGTCGGCCAACTCCGGGTCGTCCGGCGACTGTTCCACGGCCAGCGAGATGGCGTTGGTCAGCTGCATCAGATCGTCTATACCGACGTCGGACCGTACGTTCCCGGACTGCTGGGCGCGGGCGAGCAGCGCGCTGCCCGCCTCGCGCATCGGCAGACCGCACCCCTGGGACAGCGATGAGCTCTCGTCCCCGGAGGCCGCCATCAGGGCGTGTGAGAGCCCGCGGTAGGTGCTCGCGTAATCGATGATCTCGCGCAGCCAGTCGACCAGCGCCCGGCACGGCTGCGGCGCCTTCGCCAGCTCGCGGGCGCGCGCCAGCAGCGCGCAGACCTCTTTCTGGAAGACGGCGCCCATGAGCGCGGTGCGGTTGGGGAAGTGCCGGTAGAGCGTGCCGATCCCCACGCCCGCGCGGCGCGCGATGTCCTCAAGCGACGCGTCGGTGCCATGCTCGACAAACGCGGTCCTCGCCTCGGTCAGCAGCCGCTCGTAATTGCGGCGCGCGTCGGCGCGCATGGCGCGCGGTGGGGTGTGCGCCGTGGCTGTCTCGGTCGCCATCGCGGTCCTCCCTGCGCCGCTGGTCGTACGGGGTCGGTCGTACGGGTTGCCGGTCGTACGAGCTGGCCGTACGGGGTCGGTCATACGGGGCCGGCCGTACGGGGGTGATGGGCCGTACGGGGCCGTGGGTCAAGCATGCCATTACGAGCCGGGTGGGGGCGGCGTCGGCGGCGGGACCGGGGGCAGGACCAGCGGCGGCCGGGGGTCGGCGCGGTACGGGTCGAGAGCGGCCGCGCGTTCGTGGTAAGGGAGCCGGGACAGCCGGGAGACCAGCATCCACATGGTGCGCTCGGCGGCCAGCTCGGGCGGCAGCGCCAGGCCAAGGGACTCCGCCAGCGGCTTGCGGCCCACATTGACCAGCGCCCGTACGGCGGCGGCCCACTCGTCGGTGGCGGTCACGGCGGACCGGTACCACAGCGGGATCAGCGCGATCAGGACGGCGGCGGTGGTCAGCAGCGCGGAGCGGTCCGCGTCCCCGGAGGCCAGCGCGGCCAGGGCGGCCGCCGCCACCGCGGCGTGGCCGTAGAGCAGGGCGATGAAGAAGTCGACGCTGGCGCGGGCCAGTTCCTCGTGGCGGCGGACCTGTTCGGGCGCCGTGCCGGTCAGCTCCCCCCACAACACCTGGGTGTCGAGGCGGAAGCGGTCATAGCCGTACTCCTCCAGGCGGCGGATGGCGTTGCCCAGGCGGGTGGGTGCGACCTGGTCGTCGTCGATGGGGTATCGGCGCAACCGCTCCTGCAGCAGGGCGCGTTGGGCCGCCGTACGGAGGCGGTCCCGGCGGGCGGCGCGGGCGACACGGGGGTTGGCGCGCAGCTCGGCCAGTTGCCGGGCGGCCTCCGGCGACAGCCCGCCCTCGCGCTCGCGGCCCTCAAGCCGCAGCAGCGCGAGGCGGTCGCGGAGGTCCTGCTTGGTCTGCCGGTGACGGCGGCAGCGCGCGTCGTACGCGGTGGCGGGCCACAGGACATAGCCCTCCAGGAGGCGGTAGAGCAGGGTCTGCACCGCCGAGACGACGAGGCCGAGGAGGAGGGAGACGGTCAGCAGGAGGAGGGCGGTGTTGCCCTTCGAAGAGGGCCACAGACGCTGTGCCAGGTCGATGTGGTGGAGGCTGGGCGCGACGGTGAAGAAGAAAACGGACAGGTTGAGGGCGGTGGGCAGGATCCAGCCGACGAGCAGGGTCCAGGCGCCGCCGAGCACACCCTTGGCGATATCACCCACGGGGGCGGGCCTCCCGTGGGCGGGGGTTCACCGGGCGGGGGGCGAGCGGATGGGTCACGCGTTCTCGTCCGTCTCGTCGTCCCAGTCGTCGTCGCCGAACGGAGGGCCGGGGGGCCGGGCGGCGTGAGCGTCCCCGAACGTGATGCTCCCGTGGAAGTCCCGTCCTTGGATGACAGGGCCGTGGATGGATCCGCCGCTGATCGTGTTGTGGACCTCGCCGCTTCCGGCGATCGTCCCGTATCGGCTCAACCAGTCCTGGAAGGCGCGGGCGAACTGCGGGTCCTCGGCAGCGGGTTCCTGGATCAGTAGGACGAGTCGGAGCGAGTCCAGGCCGAGATCGTCGTCGGTGGCGTCCCGCCGCAGCACCAGCGCGATCAGCACATCCCACGCCCGCCGCGCCGCCGCGTCCCCGCTCCGCGCGGCCGCCTGGATCCGTGTGAGCCGCGCTGCCAGATCCCTTTGGGCCATGGGCTCCCTCCCCCCCCTGCTCGGCCGAGCTCCCATCCTGCCGCCCGGACGGCTCCGGTCGCCACCGTATGCGCCGGGCCCCGGTCGAGAAGATCGACCGGGGCCCGGGCTCGGCTGTGTGGCGGGGTGTCAGCCCCGGCTGTCAGTCTTTGATTTCGCAGATGACGGCGCCGGAGGTGATGGAGGCGCCGACCTCGGCGGCGAGGCCCTTGATGGTGCCGGCCCGGTGGGCGTTGAGCGGCTGTTCCATCTTCATCGCTTCCAGGACCACGACCAGGTCGCCCGCAGCGACCTGGTCGCCCTCGGCCACCGCGACCTTGACGATGGTGCCCTGCATCGGCGAGGCCAGCGCGTCACCGGACGCGGCCGAACCCGACTTCTTCACCGCCTTGCGCTTGGGCTTCTTCGACCCGGCCCCACCGCCCGCCGTGGCGGTGGCCACGCCGAGCGAGGCGGGGAGGGAGACCTCCAGCCGCTTGCCGCCGACCTCGACGACCACCGTCTCCCGGGCGACGGGCTCGTCGGTTTCGTCGGTGCCCGTGGGGGTGTAGGGGGTGATGGTGTTGGTGAATTCGGTTTCGATCCAGCGGGTGTGGATGGTGAAGGGGTCGCTGGTGAAGGCGGGGTCGGTGACCACGGCGCGGTGGAAGGGGATGGCGGTGGCCATGCCCTCGACCTGGAACTCGGCCAGGGCGCGGGCGGCGCGCTGGAGGGCCTGGGTGCGGGTGGCGCCGGTGATGACCAGCTTGGCCAGCAGGGAGTCCCAGGCCGGGCCGATCACGCTGCCGGATTCCACGCCCGCGTCCAGGCGTACGCCGGGGCCGGTGGGCGGGGTGAAGGTGGTGACGGTGCCGGGGGCGGGGAGGAAGCCTCGGCCGGGGTCCTCGCCGTTGATGCGGAACTCGAAGGAGTGGCCGCGTACCGGCGGGT
>NZ_JBIRSJ010000010.1:0-453975 GCF_044334165.1 Streptomyces sp. NPDC020845
CGCCGACCAGGCAGCGGCCGAACCAGTGAACCTGAAACCACGTCAACCCGCCCTGACCAGCTAATCAGCCACACCCGCACAGCGGGGGAACCTCAGGCCATCCCGAGCCAGGTGAGGAGTATGCCTTGCGCGGCGCGATCACCCAGCCGTTCCGCTGCCTCCAGCCCGATGCGGCCCACAGCCGGCCAGCTCGTGCCCGAGGCGGAAGGAAACTGCGCGTTCCATAGGACTGCCGACAACTGCCAGGCCAGTCGGTCCTGCCTGGCGTCGGCTGCCGTACGTACGGCCTGGAGGAGGTTGGCATGCTCCCGCTCGGCCCAGTCCACGGCAGCGTCGTAGTCGGGGAACGTCAGTGGGCTGACATCGCCCGGGACAGGCGGGAGGGTCAGGCGGTCCTCGGCGGGGTTGATCCAGCTCTGCGCGGCATCGGCGGTGTGCAGGTACCACTCCAGCACCCGGCCCAGGGCTACCTCCCGCTCGGCAGGCGGCTCGTCTTGCTGGGCCTGGTCGATGGCGTAGGCGCGCAGCAGGTCATGGAACTGGTAGCGGTCCGGGGCGGTCTGTTCCAGCAGGTGAGCCCCGACCAGAGAGTCCAGCAGTTGCCGGGTCCGGCTGCTGCTGGTCGACCCGGCCAGGGCCGTGGCGGCCTGCAGCCCGAACTCGGGTCCGGGGTGCAGGCCGAGCAGGCGGAACAGGCGGGCGGCTTGTTCGGATAGGGCGCGGTAGGACCACGCGAAGACGGTGCGGACTGCTTCGGCTTCCTCGTCGTCGCCCGTGCTCAGGGCATCCCAGAGGGCTGATTCGTCGCGCAGGTCGGCGATCAGGTCGGACAGCCGCAGGTGGGGGTGGCTGGCCGCGCGTTCCGCGGCTATACGCAGGGCGAGGGGAAGCCGTGCGCACAGGCGGGCCAGTTCGGCGAGTTGCATCTCGTCGTCCACCGGCCGGTATCCGGCGGTGACGGCCCGCAGCAGTGCGACCGCTTCCGGCTCCGGCAGTACGCCGAGCGTGAGTCGGCGGGCCCCGTCACGGACGGCTAGGCCGGACAGGCGGCTGCGGCTGGTCACCAGTACCAGGCTGTGCGCGCTTCCGGGCAGCAACGGCCTGACCTGGCCCACGCTGGCCGCGTTGTCCAGGACGACCAGTACCCGACGGTCGGCCAGCAACGAACGGTACAACGCGGCAGCGGCATCGAGGTCCTGCGGTACGGCATCGGCCGGGACGCCGAGAGAGGTCAGAAAGCGGTGCAGGGCCTCGCGTGCCGCGACCGGCTCCCCAGGGTCGTAGCCACGCAGATTGGCGTACAGCTGGCCATCCGGGAATCGCTCCCGGACCTGGTGTGCCCAGCGCAGTGCCAGCGATGTCTTCCCCGCGCCGGCGGTACCGGCTATCACGTATACCGAGACGACGAGTGGACCGCCGTCCTCGCTGGTGAGAACGGCGTTCAGTTCACCGAGCTCATCGGTGCGGTTGACGAAACCGCGTACGTCAGCCGGTAACTGGCGTGGGGTGGGGCTGGTGGAGCTTCCAGGGTCCGGCTTGCTCTGCGCGTGGAAGTGGATGCCTCCGTGGACATTCCTCGCCTGGACGACGTCACGTGAGGATCCCGACAGCTCGGAATGGGTGCTGCCGGACTGCTCGTCCCCTCCGCCTGGGGCTGCGATCGGCCTACTCCCTTCCTGCGCTCAGCGTCGGCGGATCAAGGTGCGCCACCTCACGGTCGAAGTAGGAGATCACATCTTCGCCTGCCGCGTAGAGCGCCTTGATGTAGTTCTCCCAGCGCGTCACAAGATCACGGTCGGTGTTGCGGATCGCACCGTTCGCGACTCCTGTCTCGGTGTACAGGACCTG
Source organism: Streptomyces sp. NPDC020845 (assembly GCF_044334165.1). Taxonomy (NCBI): domain Bacteria; kingdom Bacillati; phylum Actinomycetota; class Actinomycetes; order Kitasatosporales; family Streptomycetaceae; genus Streptomyces; species Streptomyces sp. NPDC020845. The sequence goes on from NZ_JBIRSJ010000010.1 coordinate 1,849, forward strand.
GAAGAGGGTGTGACCGCCGAGCACGACCAATTCCGGGAGTGGGTGAGTGCTCTCCGACGCGGCCACCCGTTCGGCGGGGATGACCCTGATCCTCTGCCCGTGTTGCGCACGCTGCCGCTGGGAGTGGAGTTCCCACTGCACATACGGTGTCAGCGGCTTCTCGACCACCCGCACACGATGAAAGGCATAACCCCTGCGCGCCTCCTCCTGAGCGGCCGCGGCCAGGGTGTCGCGCCGATCGGCGAGAAGTCGCAGCGCCTCGTCCCAGTCGCCCCGGCGCAGGGCGTCGCGGCTCGGACTGCCCTGCTCCTCGAAGTGCTGCCGGCGCTCCAGCTTCCAGGAACTCCCGTCACGGATGGCGTTCTCCCGTTCCCGGAAGTCCTGCTTGTAGGCGGTCCGGGTGAGCCGTTCACCTTGCTCGGGGGTGAGGGCAGGGGCAAGGAGATCAAGCATCGGGGATGTCCTTCTTTGCCGCGCTGAGCATGTTCCCTGGGATGACAACCAGCCGCTCATCCGGAGCGAGGTTCACGCCATGAGGCAGACGGGCGCGGTAGGCGGCTGTCAGATCCCTGCCGATCACAGCAACATCGCCATTGTCGAGCTGCCAGATGTCCGGGCACTCGTCATTGCCATCGGAGTTTCCCAGCTCGTCGGCTGATCTCCCCAGCCGACGCTCGAATAACGCGGACGGGTCAGCCTCCCAGGCACGGGCCATGTCTGCCTCCGGTCGAGGTGGTCGAGCACGCCTTTGCTACACAGTGTAGCCAGGGCTGTACCCGAAAGTGAGAGAGTCTCCCCACGGCCGTCACCCGGATAGTCATCACTGGAAGCGGTGACCCTGTCGATGGTGATGGGGACGGTGGTGGGGCGTGCGCGGCCGTCTCCCGGTGGCCCAGTGACAGCCGATCCCGGTGCCACACCTGGCCGTTAGGATTTCCCTTCGGGCCATCCGCTCCGGGGCAGCCGGTCAGGGGGATCAGGAGTGGAGGCCGCGGCTCATGGATGAGAAGAGGCGGGGGCAGCGCATGCGTGAAGGCCGGTGGACCACGGTCACCGAGTCCGAGTTCGACCACGAGCGCCGCGGCTTGGAAGCCATCCGCAAGCAACTTCCCGACGCCGAACCGTGGCGAGCCTGGTCCAATTTCACCTTCACCTCGCACGCCGGGCACGTTCGCGAGGTAGATCTGCTCGTCATCGCCCCGAGCGGCGTCTTAATAGTTGAGCTGAAGGAGTGGCACGGCTCGGTCAGCAGCGAGTACGGCACCTGGGTGCAGACCACCCCGGGTGGCCGCCGCGTCCCGCACGGAAACCCGCTGCATCTGGCCAACAAGAAGGCCAAGGAACTGGCCGGGCTGCTCAGGCAGCAGCTGCCGTCTCACCAGCACCGTCGGCAGGTATGGGTCGGCGAGGCCGTCTGCTTCACCGACGCGTCGCTGCGCATCCAGCTCCCGCCCAATGACCAGAACGGTGTCCACACCGTCGCCCAACTGGTCGAGATACTGAAACAGCCGCCACGAGACGAACGGCACCGCATTGATGCCAGCCGTTCCCGCGAGATCAAGACCGCCCTGGAGCGCATCGGCATCCGCCGCAGCGACGCCGAATATCGGGTCGGCCCTTATCTCCTGGATCGGAAGGCCTTCGACACCGGTCCCACCTGGGCCGACTACCTCGCCCGCCATGAGGAGTTGCCCGAGTCCGCCCGGGTCCGCGTGTACGTGCGCGAGCGCGGCTCAGATGCCTCCCTGCGGGAGTCCGTCGAGCGCGCCGCCCGCCGCGAGGCCGCGATACTCCAGCGCTTCAGGCACCCCGGCGCGGTAGAGCTCAAGACATACGACGCCTCCGGGCACTCCGCCGGCCCCGCCCTGGTCTTCGACTACCATCCGCAGACCCTGCGGCTGGACGAGTACCTGCTCCAGTACGGAGACAAGCTGGACATCCTCTCCCGGATGGCGCTGGTCCGGCAGCTCGCCGAGACGATGCGGTCCGCGCACTCCAGCCGGATCCACCACCGGGCGCTGGCCGCCCGCTCCATCTACGTCCTGCCCCGCAATCGCGGCCCCAGGGGGCAGGCGGTCGGCGAGGAGGCAGCCTGGCTCAATCCTCACCTCCAGATCTCCGACTGGCAGATCGCCACACAGCGCGGCGGCAGCCAGGGCGGCACGGCTCCGGGATCGACCCGGCTCGCCCCGACGACGCTCTCGCTGAAGCACCTGTCCGAAGGCTCGGACCCGTATCTCGCACCGGAGCTGACCGCGCTCAATCCCGACCCGGTGTTCCTGGACGTGTACGGCCTCGGTGTCCTCACCTACCTCCTGGCCACGGGGAAGCCCCCGGCCGCAAGCCAGGCCGAGCTGCGTGCGCGGTGGGAAGCGCGCGAGGGCCTGCGTCCGAGCTCCGTGGTCGACGGCCTGTCGGAGGACATCGACGAGCTGGTCCAGGCCGCCACCGCCTACCGGCCCGAGCAGCGGCTCTCCACGGTGGACGAGTTCCTGGAGATGCTGGAGCTGGTAGAGGACGGCCTCACCGCCCCGGTCGGCGTCCCTGTCACCACCCCCGAGGCGCCGGAGAAGGATCCGCTGGAAGCGGTCGCCGGGGATGTCCTGTCCGGCCGCTGGGAGGTCCGTCGCCGCCTTGGCACGGGTTCGACCAGCCGGGCCTTCCTCGTACGGGATCTCGAGGCGGAGGCTCGCAGGACCCGCCCGCTGGCCGTGCTGAAGATCGCCCTCTCCGACAACCGGGGCGAGATCCTCAAGCGCGAGGCCGACGTGATGCGCGACCTTCGCCCCGACTCCCGGATCATCCGCCTCGTCGAGCCGCAGCCGCTGACCATCGGCGGACGCACGGTCCTCGCCCTGGAATACGTGGGTGATGAACGGGAGGAGAACCCCGACGAGGCCGGGACCGCGGGGCGCAAGCGGCGCCGTGAGGAGACGGTGGCCCGCCAGCTCCGGGAAGGCGGCCGGCTCCAGATCGACCAGTTGGAGGCATACGGCGACTATCTCTTCGGCGCCGTCGACTTCCTGGAGGGCGAGAGCGTCTGGCACCGCGACATCAAACCGGACAACATCGCCATCCGCATCCGCCCGAATCGCACCCGCGAGCTGGTCCTGATCGACTTCTCGCTGGCCGGCTACCCGGCGAAGAACCACGAGGCGGGCACGGACGGCTACCTCGACCCGTTCATCGGCACCCTGACCCGTACCGCCTACGACTCGCACGCCGAGCGGTACGCGGTCGCGGTCACCCTCTACGAGATGGCGTCGGGCGAGCTGCCCAAGTGGGGCGACGGCTCGGTCCTGCCCCGCGACACCGACCGGAAGGATTTCCCCCACCCGGCCATAGTCGCCGACGCCTTCGACCCCGCCATCCGCGACGGCCTGGTCCGCTTCTTCCGCAAGGCCCTGCACCGGGACGCCTCCCAGCGCTTCCCCGAGCTGAAGCCGATGCGGGACGCCTGGAAAAAGATCTTCCTCGACGCGGCGCAGGCCGCGCCGTCCAGCCACCGCTCCCGCCACCCCGAGAAGACCCCCGACGCGGGCCCGCCCGGTCTGGGCGTGGCCGAACCTCTCACCGCCGAGCAGCAACGCGAGGAGCTGGCCAGACAGGTCACCCGCGACACCCACCTATCAGCTGCCGGCCTGACCCCCGCCGCTGAGTCCTTCCTGTACGGCCTCCAAATCACCACTGTCGGCCAGTTGCTCGACTACAGCCGCCGGAAGCTGGTCAACGCCCCGGGCCTCGGCGCCAAGACCCGCAGCGAAGTGCAGCGCCGCCAGCGTCAGTGGGGCGAACTGCTACGCGAGGCACCCGTCTCACCGCTGACCCCGAAAGGCCGGGCCGAAGCCAAGGAGGAACTGGCGCAGCTCAGCGCGGCCGAGTCCGCGCTCCTCGGCGCCCTCGCCGAGGATGGCAGGCTCTCCGACGCGTCGCTGCGTTCGATCAGCCTCGACACGCTGGCCACCTTCCTCGTGCCGGAGCTCAACAACAACGGCTCCAACCGCAACAAGGTGGAGATGGTCCAGCTTCTGCTCCGGCTGCCGAACGATCATGGTGACCTTCCGGACATCGGGGTATGGCCCAAGCAGAAGGAGGTAGCGGACAAGCTCGGCCTGTCTGCGGGCCGCATTCCGCAGATGCTCAAGGAAGAGCGCAAGCGGTGGAAGAAGCACCCGGCGGTGTCGGCCCTCCGCGCGGAGATCATGGAACTGCTCGCGGAACTCGGGCGCGTCGCCCCCGCCGTCGAGATCGCCGACGCGTTGGTCGTACGCCGTGGCACCCAGCTGCGCGGGGAGCAGCGCCGCCGCGCCCTCGCGCTGGCCGCGGTGCGGGCGGTCGTGGAAGTCGAACAACTCGACCCTGAGGCAGCCGAGTTCCAGCACCAGGCCAACCGCAAAGCCACCGAGGAGTCACTGGAAGCGGGCCTGCTTGCCCTGGACGTGCGTGAGGACGACGCCCCCGACACTCCGACCGCGCCCGCCCTGCTCGACTACGCGACGCGGCTGGGCCGCACGGCCGACCGCCTCAGCCGCCAGGAGACGCTGCCCACCGCCGCCACCGTCCTCACCGAACTGGGCGCCCTCACCCCGCCGCCCGGAACCCTCGAATGGGACGAGCGCCGCCTGGTGGAACTCGCCGCCGCCGCCTCACAGAACGCCGCGGCCACCCCCCGCCTGGAGATCTATCCGCGGAACCTGCCGCTGGTACGCGCCCTACGGCTCACCCAGGCCGGACTGGTGCCCTGGATCCCCGGCGTCCCGGACGAGCAGCAGCCGGGCCTGCCTGCGGGGGACGTCCACGAGCGGGTACGGGCGCGCTTCCCCGAACTGATCGTCGAGGACAGCCGCGGCGGCACGACCCACGAGCTGCCGACAGGCGCTCGCCTGACCAAAGCGCTGTGGGACGCCGGCTTCGACCTGAGGCTGGCCACCCGCGAGCCCATGAAGACACTGCGCTATCTGCCCGCGCACACGGACAACGAGTCCAGCTATCTGACCACCGGCGCCGTGCGCCGCGCCACGGCCCTGGGCACCGCCACCCGGTACGCGGACGATCCGCGTATCGCGTCCGCCGCACGCGCCGAAGAGCTCCTTGCCGCCTCCGCCCGACGCGACGGCTACCGCGTCCTGACCGTACGCCACGGGCTGACACGCGACGCAGTCAGCGAATTGACGACCCCGCGCATCGGCGCCCGGGAGGTTTCGGTCACCGTTCTCTTCCTCAAAGCCCTGCACGCGCTGGTGCCGCCCGGCACCAAGCCGACCTGGGAGACGCTGCTCAAGGCGGACGCGGCCGAGCCCGGCTCACGCGGCGCTCTGAAATTCGCCGAGTACGCGCGGACGGCCTGGGGCATGGTGGAACCACAGGTACGTGAACTGCTGACGGACGGCTCGGTTGGCATGGCACCAGTGCTGCTGACCGAGGCCGCAGTGTTCGCCCGCTACGACGCGATGGGCGTCCTCGACCGCCTCGCCGAGGCGGCCCGGCACGGCGGGCACGGCCTGTGGCTGCTCGTCCCGCAGGGAGACCCGGCGCGCGAGCCGAAGCTCGGCCATGTCGCGGTGGCGTACCAGGCGGGGCTGGGCGAATGGATCGAACTCCCCGACTCGTGGGTCGAGAACGCCCACCGCTCGGGCACAGGCGCAGCCGCACCAACCGAGGGAGACCGTTAAGTGATCGATCGATCAGCGCTGTTGGACGACCTGAAGAAGCAGGTCAAGACAGTCGAGGCCGACTTACACAAGCAGGTCAAGGCGGTCACGGAGGTGGAACTGCGGCTGCGCGCCGAGTACGGCCGGGCGCGCGAGCTGGGCCGTACGGCGGCCACCTGGAACTCCTGGCTGGACGAGCGCGTCACCCAGGTTGCGGTCGCGTGGGTACTGGGCACGGTTTTCGTCCGCTTCTGCGAGGACAACCGCCTGATCCCCGAGCCCTACGTCACGGCCCCCGAGGAGGACCGCCGCGACCTCGCGCTCGCGCGCTACGAGGCGTACGTCGAGCGGGACGACAACCCGACCTATCGCGGCTGGCTGCTGCGCGCCTTCGCCGAACTCGGCGACGGCCAGGCCGGGCGGCTGCTGTTCGACGAGAAGCACAACCCGCTGTACCAGATCCCGCTCTCGCACGATGGTGCCCGCGGGCTGATCGAGTTCTGGCGGGAGCGGGACGAGTCGGGCTCGCTGATCCACGACTTCACCGACCCGCTGAACGAAGACGGTACGGCTGGCTGGGACACGCGCTTCCTGGGCGACCTGTACCAGGACCTCAGCGAGGCTGCGCGGAAGACGTATGCGCTGCTTCAGACTCCTGAGTTTGTCGAGGAGTTCATCCTCGACCGGACCATGAAGCCCGCGGTTCGGGAGTTCGGGTATGAAGGCCTGAAGATGATCGACCCGACGTGCGGGTCGGGACACTTTGTGCTTGAGGCTTTCCGGCGCCTCATACGGTTGTGGGCCGAGGGCCAGCCGGGACGGGATGTGTACGAGCGGGTGCGGGCAGCGCTGGACTCAGTGCATGGGGTGGACGTCAACCCGTTCGCGGTAGCTATCGCGCGGTTCCGGTTGCTGATGGCAGCCATGGCAGCGGCGGACATCCGGACGCTGGCGGAGGCCGGAAGGTACGAGTGGCCGATGCACTTGGCTGTGGGCGACTCGCTCATCAAGGAACGGCAGACGGAGATCGGTATACGGGGGACAAAGGGGCAGGGCGCCCTGGAGTTCACGACCGACGAGAAGGACGAGCTAGCGGAGTTCTCGTACGCCACGGAGGATGTACACGAGCATCCGAAGATTCTGGAGCCGGGGCGGTACCACGTGGTGGTGGGAAATCCGCCGTACATCACGGTGAAGGACAAGAGACTCAATCAGATTTATCGAGAGCTGTACGACGCTTGCGCGGGCACGTACGCGCTGTCGGTGCCGTTCGCGCAGCGCTTCTTTGAGCTGGCAAAGCAGGGCGAGTCGGACGGCCTAGGCTACGGAATGGTGGGCCAGATCACGACGAACTCGTTCATGAAGCGCGAGTTCGGCGCCGAACTGATCGAGAAATACTTCCGCGATCGGGTGGAATTGACGGAGGTTATCGACACCTCCGGCACCTACATACCTGGCCACGGCACGCCCACTGTCATCTTGATCGGCAAGCGCTGGGAAGGGAAGGATCGCTCGGCAACCGTTCGGACGATACGAAGCGTACAGGGTGAGCCTACGGCTCCGGATAGAGGCGAGAATGGGTTGGTCTGGCGAGCTATTGTGGACCAGATCGACAAGCCAGGTTCGGTAAGCCAATGGATTTCAGTGGATGACCTGGAGCGGGGGCGCTACTTTAGCAGGCAGCCGTGGATTCTTACCGACGGAGGCTTGGAGATTATCGAGGAGCTTTCCAAGGCAGGGCCCACGAAACTCAAGACCCTTGTAGCTAGAATCGGCTTTTTCGGTGACAGCCACGCTGACGAAGTTTTCACGATCCCCACTAGCGGCCCTCTTGCAAGTATCGCAAAAGACCTTCATGCAGTTCGAAGCCACAGAGGGGATCAGTGCCGCGATTGGACGTTCTCGGGCTTCGATCTTGCAGCACTTCCCTATACTGATGACCACACAATCCTGCCGGAGAACCTGCTCTCACAGCGTTTCAAGCGACACTTCTGGACCTACCGAATCACCTTGTGGAAGCGCACCATCGGCACAGGGAAGACCTATTCCGCAGCGGGAAAGCATTGGTGGGCTTGGCATCAGCTGCCCAAAGACACCGAGACACATCCATGGACGCTCGCCTTTAGCGAAGTAACAACTCATAATCATTGGGCTCTCGACAAAGACGGCAAAGCCTTCAATCGCACCGCCCCTGTGATCAAGTTTCCGGAATGGTCAACCGAGGAGGAGCACCTGCGCCTGCTTGGCCTTCTGAACAGCTCGACAGCAGCATTTTGGCTCAAAATGCGCTGCTATCCCAAAGGTGGCGACCCAGTTGGTAAAGACGGTGCACGCGTTAGCGCTCAACCGTGGTCAGACAGATACCAATACAATGCCGCTAACGTCTCTGAGTTTCCCATACCCATCGCAAGTGACACTTCATTCGCCGCTACCCTAGCTGCTCTTGCTGAGCAACTCGGAGCGTCCGCCCCTCTTTCTCTTACCTCGGCCGACACCCCGACTATCCCGAACCTCCGCGCTGCCAGCGCCACCTGGCACTCCACCCGCGCCCGGATGATCAGCCTTCAGGAGGAGCTGGACTGGCAGGTTTACTCACTTTACGGCCTTTACCCCGAGGACCTGCGAATATCTACGGACCCAAACGATCCAAATATCCCCGAGATCGCACTCGGCGAGCGCGCCTTCGAGATCGCGCTCGCACGCAAGGTTGCCGCAGGCGAAGCCAGTGATGAGTGGTTCAAGCGGCATGGTTCCACGCCCATTACGGAGATCCCCGACCGCTGGCCCGCCGCCTACCGGGAGATCGTCCAGAAGCGAATCGACGCTATTGAGTCGAGCCGTGCCATTGGGATGATCGAGCGGCCAGAGTACAAGCGGCGGTGGGCCACTGAAGGGTGGGAAGCGCTCCAGGAGAAGGCACTGCGGAGCTGGCTGCTAGACCGGGTCGAGAACCGCGACCACTGGTTTGACGAGAACGACATGCCACGCATCGCCACACTCTCGTGGCTCACGGACGCGCTCTCGCGTGACGAGGACTTCGTAACCGTCGCCAAGATCTACGCACCCCGCAAGGAACTTCCCACCATCGTCGCCGAGCTGTTGACCGATGAGCACGTGCCGTTCCTCCCTGCTCTGCGCTACAAGCTGTCAGGGATGAAGAAGCGGCTGGACTGGGAGCACGTCTGGGACATGCAGCGGCAGGAGGACGCGGCCCCCGACGAGCCGATGAAGCGGAAGATCCGCGACTCCATCCCCATACCACCGAAGTACACCTCGGCTGACTTCCTCCGGCCCTCCTACTGGAAGGCGCGCGGCAAGCTAGACGTGCCCAAGGAGCGTTTCATCTCGTACGGGCAGACCAACGCGGCCACGCCCACCCAGTACGGCTGGGCTGGCTGGGACCACCAAGAGCAGGCCTACGCCCTGCTCGCGTACATCGCCTCGCACGAGTCGATGAGCACCGAGGAGCTGGCCCCGTTCCTCGCGGGCCTGCTGGAACTCCAGCCCTGGCTGGACCAGTGGCACGATGACTTCGACCCGATGTTCAGCGGCTCCCCTGCTGCCTACTTCCGCGGTGAGCGCCAGGTGGAGCAGGGCAGGCACGGTCTGACCGACGACGATCTTCGCGCCTGGCGTCCGGCCGCAGCCACTCGTGGACGCCGGGCGACCAAGAGGTAGGCCGACCCCGAGGAGTAAGTGACTCCCGCGTTCGTCAGAGCGCGGGAGCACAATGGCACAGGCAGCTCAGAGGGCTATCTGGTCGCCCTTGACGGCCGACACAAAACCCGTCCAGCTCTCCGCAGGGAACACGAGGGCCGGACCTTGCGGGTCCTTACTGTCACGCACAGCAAGGATGCCGACGAAGCCGTCGCAGACCTCGACGCACTGACCACCGTCCGGATTGCTGTAACTGCTCTTGCGCCAGGTTGCCGCGCTCAACTCGATGGATCGCACGGTACTTCCTCCAAGGTACGCAGGATCAACTTTCGCGACTCGGCCGGGGACAGCGCCATGTCGCGCAGTGCATCGTAGGCCCGTTGCAAGCGTTCGACCGCGGCGTATTCCTCGACAAGTTCTCCCTGGATCGCATTTTCCACGTAGGTCACCGTGCGTGCGTCGGGCAGCCGGAGGAACATCACGTCGGCGCTCACCAACCCATGCGGCCCCGCCGCAAACGGCAGCACCTGCACCGCCACATCCCGTCGCTCCGCCACCTCCGCCAGGTACTCAAGCTGCCCCCGCCACTCCCCCGCGTCCCGTAGCGGCGTCCGCAGCACCGCCTCCGAGAGGATCGTGCGGAACGACGGCGCATCATTGCCCGCCAGAAGTTCCCGGCGGCCCATCCGGGCCTCGACCTGCTGCTCCAGTTCATCGCCCTTGAGGCCGCCCGCCGCCAGCACCTCCCGTGCGTAACCGGGCGTCTGGAGCAGTCCCGGCAGCACGCTGACCGCGAAGTGCCACAGGCTCACCGCCTCCGCCTCCAGCGCCATGTAGCGCCGATACCGCTCGCGGAACTGCGTGTGGTCGCCAGCCGCCAGCTCCCACAAGGCGAGCAGCAGGCCAGGCGTTCCGTAGTACGTGTCGAGCGCCTGGACGACCTCGGGCCCGCCGAGAGATTCGCCCTTCTCCATCTTTCCGAGCAGAGACCAGTCCCAGCCAAGTCGCTCGCCCAGCTGACGCAGGCTCACCCCCTTCTCCGCACGCAGGGCACGCAACTCCTCGGCGAAGCGCCTGCGCGGCTCCTGGCTCCGTCCTGTGATCGCTCTTCTCTGCGGCATGGCGCGTCCCCCTCCGTGAGCTCCGGCGACAAGTGGCAGGTGTGGAAGGACGGCCGTCCCGCGGGGAAGGACGCGCCGTCGTCGCCGCCCGCGCCCCTCCACATGGGTCCATCCTCGTAAGCCAACCACCACGCACGGTAATCCACCGAGCACACCCTCATCATGAAATCTCCCGAAAAACCGCTAAAAAGAATAAGGAGCAGAGCATGGCCACTTCTCATCCATCCGCAAGGCAGCACAAGATCCAGGAGGCGCTCGAAGCCCGTGACGCCCTCGCCGCCGCGCTCACCCGGGCGGGCATCCAGCTCCCGGCCATGGATGTCCGCACCCCGTGGAACGGGGACCTGGACGAGTCCACCGACGGAACCGGAACCGAACCCGCAAACGACCCCGAGCACGGAACCCAAGCCGCGACCAACCCCGAAGCCGAACCCAGGTCGGCAGCCCGGTACGCCCTCGTGCACCTCGGCGTGTGCTCCGCTGCCGTGGCGCACGCCCTGGCCGAGGTGATCGCGAAGGGGGCGGCGCGATGACCGGCGAGCCTGCCGCCCCCGTCGGGACGGCCGTCCGCGACACCGTCCACGACCGGATCGGACTGGTCGTGGGGCATCAGGGGCCCCACCTCCAGCTCCGCCCGCTCAGCGGGGGCCGGGAGTGGGACGCTGACCCAGCACGGGTGGAGCCCGTCGGCTCCGAGGAGTTGCTGCGCGCCCGGGTGGCCGAGGCGAACGCCCGCAGCCGCCAAAGCTCGCCGGGGTAGGCGCCGAAGCGGAAGCCGGGGCGGCAGGGGGCGCATGCGTCCGGCGAAATCGGCCCTGTCACACCGCTGTTGACGACCGGGCGTGCCATGCTGTCTACCGGGGGGATTTTCAGACCATCGCCCGGCACTCATGCGTACGTGGACTCGTACCTGAACAAGTACCCACACGAGTACCTGGACTCGTACGCGGACCCACGTGTGAACTCCACGCCGTGCCGGCCGGTGACCTGAGCGATCTCCGAACAGCCGCACCGACAGCGACGGCGACGCCTACGCGCCGCCGAAAGGAGACCACGTAGCGCATGGCTCAGCAGCCGCCTCTGCTCCGCGATGTGATCGACATCAGGAAGGAGGTGTCCACCTCCGACTTCGTCCTCCAACTGTCGGAAGCGACGACTCCCGAAGGGGCCGAGCGCGCGCTGAAGGACTATGTGGTCACCGAGCGGCTGCTGGAGAATTTCGATGAGGCGCTGAGCCTCATCAAGGCCGCTCTGGACGGGCACACCTCCAAGGCGTCGTATCTGCACGGCTCGTTCGGTTCCGGTAAGTCGCACTTCATGGCCGTGCTGCACGCGCTGCTCAGCGGCAGCCCGGCCGCCCGGGGGCGCGCGGACTTCGATCCGGTGCTGACCAAACACGAGTGGCTGACCACGGACGGCAAGAAGTTCCTGCTGGTGCCGTACCACATGCTCGGCGCCAAGGCCATGGAGCAGCGGATCCTCGGGGGCTACGCCAGCCATGTGAAGAAGCTGCACCCCGAGGCCCCGACGCCCCGGGTCTACCGCACGGACTCGCTCTTCGAAGACCTCCAGACGATGCGCGCCCGGATGGGCGATCCGGCCGTCATCGCCGGTCTCGCCTCGGTGGACGGGGACGACGGGGAGGACGACGAGTGGGGCGAGTCCTTCGCCTGGACGCCCGAGCTGTTGGACACCGCGCTCACGGCCGAGGAGGTGCACGAGTCGGGGCAGGCGCTCAACCTGGTGTCGCCGTCCACCCCAGCCGAGCTGCGGGCGCGGCTCGTCCGGGACGCGAGCACCAATCTGCTGCCGGGATTCTTGAAGAACGCGGCCGAGAGCGAGCACGGGTTCATCTCGCTCGACGCTGGTTTGTCGGTGATCGCTGAGCATGCCAAGTCGCTGGGCTATGACGGACTGATCCTCTTCCTCGACGAGCTGATTCTGTGGCTGGCCACCCTCATCCACGAGGAGAAGTTCGTGGCCCGTGAAGCGGGCAAGATCACGAACCTGGTGGAGGGCGGCGACGCGCGGCGCGCCATACCCGTGGTGTCGTTCATCGCCCGCCAGCGCGACCTGCGCGAACTGGTTGGCGAGGAAGTCTCGGGCGCTGCCGAGTCCGCCATCCAGGACACGCTCAACCTGGCCTCTGGCCGGTTCGACAAGATCACCCTGGAGGACCGCAATCTCCCCCAGGTCGCGCACGCCCGCCTCCTGCAGCCCAAGAACGCGGAGGCCGCCGCACTGATCGAGGGGCAGTTCGAGAAGACCCGGAAGGTCCGCCAGGAGGTGTGGGACACCCTCCTCGGCTCCGACCGGGGCGCCGACGGCATCGGCGCGGACGAGGACAGCTTCCGTCTCACCTATCCGTTCTCGCCCGCCTTCATGGACACGCTGGTCCATGTCTCGTCCGCGCTCCAGCGCAACCGGACGGGTATGAAACTGATGGGACAGCTGCTCGCCAACCACCGCGACGACCTGCGGCTGGGCGACCTGGTTCCGGTCGGCGACCTATACCCGCTGATCACCGCGGGCGGTGACAAGCCGTTCACCGACAGCCTGAAGGTCGTCTTCGAGGCCGCCGACAAGCTGTACAAGACCAAGCTCCGCCCATACCTCGTGGACCACTACCGGGTGGACGAGGAGGACATCGAGCGGTACGCCCACCGCCGCGCCGACATCACCGACGCCGACCTGCTGAGCCGGCTCAAGTCGTTCACCGGGGACAACCGCATCGTCGGCACCCTGCTGCTCTCGGCGCTGGTGCCGAGCGTCCCCGCTCTGTCCAATCTGACGATCCGGCGGCTGTCCGCGCTCAACTACGGTTCGATCGTGGCCCCGATACCCGGCCGCGAGTACGGCATCCTGCAGAGCAAGATCGGCGAGTGGGCGGCCCGCTTCCCCGAGATCAAGCAGACCGGTACGGAGGCCAACCCCGGTGTCCGGCTGGAACTGTCCGGCATCGACGTCGACTCGGTGATCGCCAACGCCGCGGTCAACGACAACCCCGCCAACCGGGACGCGCTCGCCAAGCGGCTCCTCGTCGAGGAACTCGGGGTGTCCCAGAGTCGTCTCTCGGACGAGCTGAACTTCGTATGGCGCGGCACCCAGCGCACCGCCGAGGTGGTCTTCGGGAACATCGCCGACACCGACGATCTGCCCGACCACGACCTCAACCCGCTGGAGGACGACCACTGGCGCATAGCCTTGGGTCTGCCCTTGCCGGAGGGGGAGTTCGGTCCGCGGGACGGTGTCAGTCGTCTCCAGGGTCTGCGTGAGCAGCAGCAGGGCGAGCGGGAACGCACTGTGGCCTGGCTGCCCGCTCATCTGTCCAAGCAGCGCTACCAGGATTTCCGGCGCCTGGTGATCATTGACAAGGCGCTCGCCGACGAGCAGCGCTTCAACACGCAGTACGCGGTCCACCTCAACGCGGACAACCGCGCTCGCGCCAAGGGAATGCTGGAAACCCAGCGGGAGTCGCTGCTGCGGAACGTCAAGGCCGCCTTCAAGCAGGCGTACGGGCTGGCCCAGAAGAAGCCCGACGACGTGGAGCTGGGCTTCGACGACCATCTGGAGTCGCTGCGCGACGTCGAGGGCCTCAGGCTGTCCTTCGGCCAGTCGCTGCACGACGCTCTGCGGCATATCGCGGGCAAGCTGCTGGCCGCCCAATACCCCGCCCACCCCGACTTCGACCTCGGCAAGGGCTTCGTCAAACCGGCGGACGCGCGCCGGGTGTTCACCCACGTCCGAGCCGCGGCCGAGGCTCGTGACGGCCGCGCCGAAGTGCCGAGCGGCGACCGGACGCTGATGGAGCGGATAGCGGTTCCGCTCGGCCTCGGCCAGCAGAAGGAGGTGTACTTCGAGCCGTCCCCGTACTGGGCCGACCACTTCCGCAAGCTCGCACGCGATGACGGCTTCACCGGGGACCCCTCCGTGATCAAGCTGATCGACTGGACGGACAAGCCCGATCCGCGCGGCCTGCCCGACTTCCTCGCCAAGCTCGTCGTGGCGTCCTTCGCCGAGCTGGACGACCGGGTGTGGGTGCGCGGCGGCACGGTTCTCGACCCGGCGCCCGAGCTGTCGCAGATCGCGGACCATGACGTGCTGCGCAGCCAGCCGCTGCCCTCGGAAGCGGACTGGGAGGCGGCGCGGCTGCGTTTCGAGACCGTCTTCGGTGCCAAAGCCCCGACACTGCGCCGCGGCCGCATGGTGAACCAGCTCGCCCGCCAGATCGCGGAGCAGACCCGGATACACGAGGAGGCTGCCGCGGAGCTCGTCGGGCAGCTGGAGGCGCGGTCCGGTTTCCTCGAGTTGGACGAGACTGACGAGAGCGGTCGCCTGGCCCTCGCGCGCAAGGCCGTGGACCTGCTCAAGAAGCTGGGTGGGGCGACCGGCGCGAAGAAGACGGTGGAGGCACTCGCCTCGTTCGACCTGGGGCAGGTGGGCCCGGACCGCTACGGCACGTCCATCCACCAGGCCCGCAAGGTGGCCGAGGCTCTGGACAGGGCGTCCTGGTCCACGCTCGAACTGGCACTCACTGAGGGCCCCGAGGGGCTGGCCCTGCTGGAGTCACTGCGCACCATGGCCCAGCGGGACCAGCGCACCCACGACCTGTGCGAGGCTGTGGACCGCATCCAGCAACAGGTGCTCGCCCTGATCAAGCGCAACCGTGCGGCTGCCCAGCCGACGCCTCAGTCGCAGCCCGATCCTGGCCCGCGGCAGGCCGACGACGTGCCGCTGGACACCTCGACCAGCCATCCGCCCGTCTCCGACTCCGCGCCCGCCCAGCCGTCCGCTGGTTCCGGCGCAGGCGTCAAGGGTCGGCTCAGGCGCTCGGGGAGCGGACGCACCACGGTGGCCCGCGCGGTCGCCGAGTTGCAGGCCGACCTGTCCGAGCTGGCGGCCAGCGAGCCCGGCGCCACCATCGAGATCAGCTGGAAGGTCATCGAGGGATGAGCGTGACGGCCACCGCGGTCGCCACACGGCTGAACCTGGCGACCGTCACGCAGTACCTGTCGTCCCAGGAGTCGCTTGCCGCCTCGCTCGCCGGTGGGGGCAGGCGCCATGTGGTCCTGCTGCGTTCCACATCCCAGTGGGACGGCCCTGACCAGCCGGTGTGGGGCGAGGGCAGGGCCGCCCGCATCGCGGCTGCCCCGTCGGCGCTCGCCGTCCACGAGCTGATCATCGACCACCTCGCGGACGGCGCCGCGGGGCCTTTGGTCCTAGTGATCCTCACCGACCGTGAGGAGAGCGAACTCGACCCGGCGATCCTGGCACGCGCCCACAAGAAGCGTGTGTCGGCCGTCGACCGTTGGGATGTGATCCGCGAGGCGTTCGGTGCAGGCCAGGTCGACCCTCGGCTCAAGGACGACAACTGGGCCGCCGAAGCCCTCCTGGACGCCACCCCGCCGGGTGGCTGGCGCCCGTTGGGAGGTGGCCTGCTATCGCGCCGCACGGCACTGACCCGGCTGGTGCTGCGGCGCCTGCGGCTCGGGGCGTACGGCGAGGCGTCGACCGGCCCGCAGGTCGAACCGGCGGGCCAAGGCATCGACGCGCATACGCTCCTCGGCTGGTCCCTGGCCCCCGGCGGCCCCGAGCGCTTCCTCGCACTGCGCGGTCCCGAGCGCGCCGGGCTGACGGCCTTCATCGCAGAGGAGGACCAGGCGGGCCTTGCAGGGCGGGCGCTGCTCACGCTCGTCGGGGCCGATCATGGCCATGACGCGGTTGCCTTCGGTCTGGTGTGCTCGGCGCTATGGCGGCACGCCGATCCGAACGCCGACGTGTACCGGGCGCGGGGGCGCGCCGAGCGTTGGTTCGGGGAGCAGCCGCCCGCGGCCGGTGAGCAGGTTGACGCCCTGGCCTCCACGTTCGGAAAGGCCGCGGAGGAATATCTCACGGCTCAGTTGGCGGTCACGGCACGCGACGCGGACGGCGACCATACGGAGGAGATCCGCGAGGCACGCCGGATCAGCGACACGGTCCTGGACCGGGCGTCCAGCCTGGTCCGGCAGTTCGGCGCGGAGTCGGCCGCCGCGACGAGCCCCGTGCTGCCCGCGGGCCTGGACGCCAGGTTCACCGCCGTGGGCAAGGCCCTGGCAGAGGGCGCGAACTCCCCGTTGTCGGACGCCGTCCGCGCCCTCACGTCGCACGCGCGCGCCTACGGTCCGGAGACCCGGGCCCGGATCGAACGCGCCCGTATGGGTCAACGCCTCGCCCAATGGCTGGCCTCCGACCCGGCCGCCGACTCCGATTCGGTGAGCGACGCCATAGAACGCCACATCACCGAGACGGGGTGGGTGGACCGCGCCCTTGAGTACATCGAGGCCGGCGGCGACTCGGATCCTGTGCTGAAGGCCGCGTACGGGGTCCTCGCCGCACGGGCGCGGGAGCGGCGGCACGAGATCGACCGCGACTTCGCCCGCACGCTTGCCATCTGGACCGAAACGGGCACTCCACCGGGTTCCATGCTGACCGTGGAGACATTCCTCGACCGGGTGGTGAAGCCCGTCCTCCGGGCCGGAACCGGACGCCGCGTCCTGCTGCTCGTCCTGGATGGCATGAGCGCGGCCATCGCCGCGGAGCTGGGCGAAGAGCTGCGCGCCACCTGGGCCGAGTACGACCCGCTGAGTGAGGGTGCGCCCCGGCGGCGGGCCATGGCCGCCGCCCTGCCCACCGTGACCGCCGTCTCCCGTACGTCTTTGCTCACCGGGAAGCTCTCCAAGGGCGCGCAGGCGGACGAGAAGCGGCTGTTCCCCGGGCTTGCTCTATGGGGCAGGCAGAAGGCTGCCGTCTTCCACAAAGACGACCTGGAGACCAAGGAAACCGGAGACCCCTTCGGTCCGGCGCTCCTCACGGCGCTCACCGACGGCGAGAGCCATGTCGCGGTCGTCCTGAACACGATCGACGACCGGCTCGCCAAGGAGCAGAAACTCGGCGACGGCGCCTGGAGAGCCGAGCACATCCCGGCGCTTCTCGGCCTGCTGCGCATCGCCGCCTCGGAAGGCATGGCCGTGCTCGTCACCAGCGACCACGGGCATGTCGTGGACCGGCACGGCACGAAGATCGACTCCGCCTCCCCGGAGTCGGCCCGTCACCGGGCCCCCGGCGGGGCGCTGCACGAGGCGGAAGTCGCCCTCTTTGGGCCACGCGTGGTCTGGCCCGAGCCCGGCGCCTCGATCGTGGCCCTGTGGGATGCCGATTCCCGGTACACCTCCCGCAAGGCGGGCTACCACGGCGGTGCCTCGCTCGCTGAATTCGCCATCCCGGTGCTGGCCTTTCTGCCCTTCGGGGCCGAGCCTCCCAAGGGCTGGCGGGAACTGGGCGACCAACGGCCGGACTGGTGGTTCTCCGAGCGGCCGGAGCCGCAGCCTGCCGCCAAGGAGCCGGAAGCCGCCATGCCCGTGGTGAAAAAGCCAGCACGGCAGAAACCGGTCACAGGCCAGGCGGCCCAGTCCCGCGGCGTTCTCTTCGACGTCGCGCTCGTCCCGGCCGCAGAAGACAGTGACGCGCTGCTCACGCCCGCCTCCGTCGTCCCGGGCGATGACATCGTGAGCCAGCTCCTGGCGTCGGAGGTCTTCCACGATCAGCTGGAACTCCTCGCCCGCAAGCCGAAGAACCTGGACAAGATCGAGCAGGCGATCCGCGCGCTGCTCGATACCGGGGGCACCCTGCCCGCCACCGCCCTCGCCCAGCGCATCGGCTACCCACCCGCCCGCGCCGACGGCTTCGCCGCCGTACTGCGCCAGCTCCTCAACTACGACGGTGTTCAGGTTCTCGAGACGCTGCCTGACGGGCGCACGCTGCGCCTTCAGCCACAGCTGCTGAGAAGTCAGTTCGGCTTGGCCTGACACAGGCCTGTCACATATTTACGGACAACGGAGTGCCATGAGTGCCAACGACCGGGTGCTGATTGACCAGATGATCGAGGAGCAGCGGAACAGTCTGACGGTCCCGCTCTCCTTCGATGAGACGTTCGAGAGATTCGCCTGCGAGCACGCTCTGCATGGGTTCGGGCTGTCCGACGAGGAGGTCGAAGCCGGCGTCATCGGCGGCGGCAACGACGGTGGCGTGGACGGCGCCTACGTCTTTCTCGGCGGACGCCTGCTGCACGAGGACAGCGACGTACTGCAGAACCCGTCCGCGGCGGCCAACGTCGAAAAAGGTGTGCAGCTGACCCTGTGGCTGGTGCAGGCCAAGAAGTCCACGAGTTTCTCCGAGCTGGCGCTGGACAAGGTGGCCTCCACCTGCTCCCACCTGCTGGACTTGGAGGCTGACGAGTCCAGCCTCAAGGTGATGTACTCGGAAGATCTCATCGCTCGTTTCAGGCTGTTCAAGGTGGCACTCCGCCATCTCCTCAAGCGTCATCCGACGGTTCTGATCAAATTCTCTTACGTCACACGCGGCGAAGCCAACGAGGTGCATGCCAAGGTCCAGGCCAAGGCGAAACTCCTGGAGGCACAGTTCGACAAGGCATTCGCCATCTCCCAAGGCGAAGTGGAGTTCCTGGGG
The DNA here is from genome assembly GCF_044334165.1 of Streptomyces sp. NPDC020845. Taxonomy (NCBI): domain Bacteria; kingdom Bacillati; phylum Actinomycetota; class Actinomycetes; order Kitasatosporales; family Streptomycetaceae; genus Streptomyces; species Streptomyces sp. NPDC020845. Next base: position 20,783 of record NZ_JBIRSJ010000010.1, read on the forward strand.
CCCGCCGAGCTGTGGAAGCGGGCAAGCACGCTCCCCTCCTACACCCTGGAGCTCCCCTACCAGGAAAGCATCACGCATCAGACCAGCCACATCGCACTGGTCACACTCGGCGATTACATCGACTTCCTGAGCGACGACACCGGGACGATCAAGTCACACATCTTCGACTGGAATGTGCGCGACTACCAGGGGAACGTGGAGGTGAACCGGGAAATCGCGGCGGCCCTGCAAAATCCCACTGCCCCGGAATTCTGGTGGCTGAACAACGGAATCACCATCGTCTGCTCCCAGGCGACGTCCGTCGGAAAGCGGCTCAGCCTCTCGGACGTCCAGATCGTCAACGGCCTGCAGACCTCGTACACGATCCACGAGACCCTCCGACAGCTCTACGACGCCGACCCGTCCGACCCCGTCTTCCAACGGCTGGTGCAAGTACGGATCCTCGTCACCGCCGACCAGGCCGCCCGGGACGCGGTCATCCGCGCCACGAACCGGCAGACGGCGGTACCCGTGGCCTCGCTGCGCGCCACCGACGACATCCAGCGGCAGATCGAGTCGTATTTCCTTGAACACGAATGGTTCTACGACCGCCGCAAGAACTTCTACCGCAACCAGGGTAAGCCGGCCAATCAGATCGTCAGCATCCCCTTGCTGGCGCAGTCCGTCATGGCCATGGGCCTCGGCCAACCGGACTACGCCCGAGCCCGCCCGTCAAGCCTCCTGAAATCCAACCTGGACTACCGCCGCGTCTTCTCCGAGAAGACTGAGCTCGCGGTCTACCTGTGGCTCGCCCGAGCGCAGCGCCACGTGGACGAATTCCTCCAGACACGTCCGACACCGATGTCACGGTCCCTCTACACGAACCTCCACTTCCATTTGGCCATGCTCGGAGCCGTCAAAATCATCGGTGGTGTCTTCAACGACCCCAACGAACTGAAGAACGCGGCCCGGGAGAGCATCTTCCCCTCAGAGACCCAACTGGAATCGCTCCTGGAATCCTTGCAGGAACAGTTCGCCAGTTTCCAGCTGACGCATAACTACGGCCCGGACAAGGCCGCCAAGAGCAGTGAATTCGTCCATTATCTGACGATGAATCTCGGCTACGGCAGCCTCGCCAGGGGCAGGTAACCGGCGGGTACGTTCCACGGTTCACGCAGATGGGAGACTGGGAGAGTGAGCGATTCCCGCCCTTCCGTATCCGCCGTCCGTCGCCGTACCGCCATCGACGCGCTGCGGCGTGGCGCTGTGCCCGACAGCGGACTGGACCTGCTGGCCACCGGACTGGAGAGATTCGAGTCCGCGCTGGACGCCGAGTTGGACGCGGTGGCGGCGGGCGCCGCGGTGTTCAAGGCCGTGCGAGGCGAATACGGCTCGGGCAAGACGTTCTTCACCCGCTGGCTCGGCGAGCGGGCGCGGCAGCGTAACTTCGCCGTGTCTGAAATCCAGATCTCCGAGACCGAGACGCCGCTGCACCGGCTGGAGACCGTCTACCGTCGCCTCACCGAACGGCTGGCCACCTCCAGCTTTCCGCCGAGCGCTCTCCGTCCCGTCATGGACGCCTGGTTCTACGCCCTTGAGGAGGACGCCTTGGCGGCCGGGGCGGGCGAAGACGATCTGGCCGAGCAGGTCGGCCAACTGCTGGCCGCCCGCCTGGCGGAGGTCTCCAGACACGCCCCCTCCTTCGCGGCGGCGTTGCGCGGCTACCGGTCGGCGCTCGCCCGTGGCGACGAGGCGACCGCGGCGGCCGTGCTGGCTTGGCTCGGGGGCCAGCCGCACGTGGCCGCGGCGGCGCGACGAGCCGCCGGGGTGCGCGGTGACCTCGACCACTTCGGCGCGTTCGGGTTCCTGCAAGGTCTCCTGACCGTGCTGCGCGACTCCGGCCACCGCGGCTTGTTCGTCGTGCTCGATGAGGTGGAGACGCTTCAGCGGGTCCGCTCAGACGCCCGAGACAAGGCTCTGAACGCACTGCGACAGCTCATCGACGAAGTTCACTCGGGTCGGTTCCCCGGCCTTTACCTGGTGATCACCGGCACCCCCGCGTTCTTCGACGGCCCGCAGGGGGTGCAGCGTCTCGCCCCGCTCGCGCAGCGACTCGCCACCGACTTCACCACCGATCCCCGCTTCGACAATCCACGGGCCGTGCAGTTGCGCCTGCCCGGCTTCACCCAGGACTCACTCGTTCGTCTGGGCATGTCCATCCGCGATCTGTATTCCCAAGGAGCCGAGGCGCCCGACCGCATCAAGGCCCTTGCCGACGACGCATACGTCGCCGACCTTGCGCGGGCTGTCGGTGGCGCGCTCGGCGGGAAGGTCGGCGTCGCACCGCGGCTGTTCCTCAAGAAGCTGGTCGGCGATGTTCTGGATCGCATCGACCAGTTCGAAGACTTCGATCCCCGCAGCCACTACAAGCTGACGGTGCGGGCCGGTGAACTGACGGAGGTGGAACGCAACCTGGCGTCCGCCACATCGGCCGACGACATCGATCTGGAGGTGTGATGGCCGATGCGTCGGATGTGAGCGACCCGGTCGACCGGCTCGACCCGGTCGTCCTCCATCACGTCGTGAACACCCTGGGCTGGTCCAATCTACGTCCTCTCCAGCGCGCTGCGATCCGGCCGGTGATGGACGGCGAGGACACGGTCCTGCTCGCTCCCACCGCAGGCGGGAAGACGGAAGCTGCCTGCCTTCCTGTTCTCTCCGCCATGGCCGAGCAGCAGTGGACCGGCACCTCGGTGCTGTACCTGTGCCCGCTCAAGGCACTGCTCAACAACCTGGCGCCCCGCGTCCACACATACGCCCAGTGGCTCGGGCGCCGCGCCGCGCCGTGGCATGGGGACACCAAGGAATCACAGCGGCGCCGCATCCGCACCGACCCTCCGGACATCCTGCTCACCACCCCCGAATCGCTCGAAGCCATGCTCATCGGGGTGAAGACAGACCACGCCCACCTGCTCGGCAGCGTCCGGGCAGTCGTGGTGGACGAGGTACACGCCTTCGCCGGCGACGACCGCGGCTGGCACCTCCTGGCCGTACTGGAACGTCTCGAACGCGTCGCCGGGCGCCCTGTCCAGCGCATCGGCCTGTCGGCGACCGTCGGCAATCCCCAGCAGCTGCTCACCTGGCTGCAGGGCGCCCATGCGGACAACCGTCCGGGCCAGGTAGTCTCGCCCGGCGTCCCTGTGGGGACAAGCGCGTCCGAGCCGCTCGGCCCATCCGCCGGCACCCCCAACACCCATCCCGCTGGCGACATCCAACTGGATTACGTGGGTTCTCTCGACAACGCAGCGAAGCTCATCGCCGCTCTACACAAAGGCGAGAAGCGCTTGGTGTTCTGCGAGTCGCGGCGGCAGGTCGAACAGCTCGGGGCGGCCCTGCGCGGACGCGACGTCAAGGTGTTCCTGTCTCACGCCTCCTTATCGGCAGACGAACGGGCGAGGTCGGAGGAAGCCTTCGCCGAGGGGCGCAACTGCGTCATCGTTGCCACGTCCACTCTTGAACTGGGCATCGATGTCGGCGACCTGGACCGCGTCATCCAGATCGACTCGCCGCGCACTGTCGCGTCGTTCCTGCAGCGCATCGGCCGCACGGGACGGCGCCCGGGTGCCAGCCGAAACTGCCTGTTCCTGGCGACCGGCAAAGACGCTCTGCTGCAAGCAGCGGCGCTGCTACTGCTCTGGGGGCGCGGCTGGGTCGAACCCGTCACTCCCCCACCCGAACCCCGGCATCTCGTGGCGCAGCAACTTCTCGCCGTGTGCCTGCAACAGCACAAGCTCGGTGACCAGCTCTGGGCCGAACAGTGGAACAGACTCGCTCCCTTCGACCAGTCGGCCGCTCCCGTCCTGCGCCATCTGGTGAGCGAGGAATTCCTCGACACGGACAGCGGGTTGCTGTTCATCGGGCCAGAGGCGGAACGCCGCTTCGGCCGCCGCCACTTCATCGAGTTGACCGCCTCCTTCACCGCGCCCCCGCAATTCACGGTGTTGTCGGGGCGTAGGGAGATCGGCCAGACAGACCCATCCGTGCTGACCGAGGAACGGCCCGGACCGCGCCGCCTGCTTTTGGGCGGACGCAGTTGGCAGGTGACCTTCATCGACTGGGCACGCAAGCGGGCCTTCGTCGAGCCGGTCGATAGCGGAGGGGTTGCCAAGTGGACCAGCGGAGCTGTAGCCGGCCTGTCGTATGCCCTGACGCGCGCCATGCGCGAGGTACTGCTCGGCGCCGAGCCTCCCGTGTCCCGCACAAGACGTGCCGAGGCGTGCCTGGCTGAGTGGCGCCAGACCGACGCACCCAACCTCGTGCACCCCGGCGGCACTCTGATCACCCGGCTGGGGGACGAAGTGCGCTGGTGGACCTGGGCTGGCTACCGCGCGAACGCGACCTTGAGCGCGACCCTGCCCTCGATCAGCGACCCCGTCCAGCGGCCCACGGACTGCTACGTACGCCTTCGAGAAGACCTCGATCCGAAGATGTGGAGCACTGCCCGCGAGGCCACCGACGCGGGAGGACCTCTCGTTCTCCCGGATGTCGACCGCCGGGCAGTGAGCGGCTTGAAGTTCTCCGCCGCCCTTCCCGAACGCCTGGCGACAGCGACCCTGGCCGCCCGCCTCGCAGACTTCGATGGAGCCCGTGCCGTCCTCGCGGAGCCGACGCGTTTGCATATCTCTCGTAGCCGATGAGTCCCTAGCTCTGACCAGATTGTGTGCTGATCCTCGACTGGCACATCGACGATTCCGGTGTAGGTGTAAAGCGGTCGCTTCCTGCCGTCGGCTTCATCGACGACCTTACGTCGTCGGAGATGACCTACCTCGTCGGCCACCGTTTACAGGAATCAGTCGTAGTCGAGGTCCGCTATGCGTGGGCTGCCACCGAAGGGGACGTAAACGCGTATCACCGCCTGGCTGACGGGCGCTCTGTCCGTGACATCGCTTTCTTGGTCCCCTGGAAGAGTGACTGTGCCGCTGACCGGAGGGGGAAGTGAGGCGTGGGGACGTCATCGCGTTGGCCAGGTCCCGGCGGTCGTACGGGCATCGCGGGTGAGTGGAGTCACGCGAGCGGACAGGTATCGGCCTGGCCGTCGGACGCGCCGGACGCCTTGGCGAGGCTGGACGACATCGCTGCAGAGCATCTGACGCTACTCCACCGGACCCTCCAGGAGGATCCGACAGCCTTCGGCCTCTACGACGCGGCGTGCGCGGCAGGGGAACGGCTGACCGCCGCCGTGGACATCTGGGCGCTGAGCCGGGACGGCGATGAATTCGCCGCCCGCTTCACCGCAGCCGTGGGAGGCGAGGGCGGCACCGTGACGGACGCGGCCGTGCGGCGCGCCGCCGCAGCATCCGCCCATCGCCTCCTGGAACGGCATCCCGGAGCCGGTACCCCAGGCGGCAGCGGCTTGTCCGGCGACGTGTTCTGCCTGCTTTACCAAGGGTTCTTCGCAGACGTTGTGGCTGAGTTCCTTCGTACCGCGGTCGCCGAAAAGGCCAAACTCGTCGTTCCGCTGCTGCCCGCGCTCGATCCCGAGGACCACATCGCCGGCTGGATAGCCGAGCACGTTCTGCGCCTGCTGCCGAACCCATGTGAAGAAGCCGAACAGCTGGCGGAGGTGGAAGAGGAAGGGGATCGGGCCGCATCAGAGGTCGAGTATCCGATCACTCCCCTGCGGCTCGTCGCGCACCGACTCGTTCCTCAAGCGGTCGGCCAAGCGCTGGGCCTGCTCCCCGACGGACCGAGCGGGAATACGGACGGCACGTCGCATGAGAGAGAGCCTGCCGCATGACCAAAACGCATCCCCGGTTCTTCTGGCTTTCCCAACCGGGCGCCGAAGCACCGCCCCAGCGCTGGCAGCCCCTGCACGACGCCGTGTACTGGGAACGCCCGTCACGCGGACCGGACCGACGGCAGTTGTTCGCCCCCGCCCCGGACTGGGCGGATGATCTCCAGCGGGTGGCGCGCGCCGTCTTCGCAGCGGACCGGTATGCCAGCCGTGCCGATGGCTTCGACCACTGGACCCGGCACATCACCCTCTCCGTACCGGTCGCCGATTCCGAGCGATGGAACCGTGCCCTCCCCGCTCTGACGGCCGTTCTGGGGACGGTGACGGGTGACCTGTGGGAAGTCGTTTTCCGGCCCATGCCCGGAAAGTCGGTCCGGGAAGAGCCCCTCACCTTCGCCTCCGAGGAGTACGCGCACGATGTCGCTCTGTTCTCCGGCGGCCTCGACTCCCTCGGCTGGGCAGCGCAGCGTGCCACCCTGCCCACACCTTGCACGCTGCTCCTCATCACCTTTGAGGAACGGAACTTCGAGGCACTGCAGGAGCATGTGTACCAAGCTGTGTATGGCCTGCGGGGGCGACGAGGCCGGTTACGGCGTCTTCACCAGAGCCAGACCGTGCGTACGCCACGTGGCAGCGGCATCAAGCTGGAGCGGTCCACCCGCTCACGCGGCCTGCTGTACGCGGCGACCGCCGTGCACGCGGCCGCGGCGGAGCACGTCCCCGTCGTCCACCTGCCGGAGAACGGCCAACTCGCCCTCAACCCGCCGCTGTCGGCCGCCCGGGCCGGAGCCTGCTCGACCCGCTCGGTGCACCCGTGGACGCTTCACCACCTCAACCGCGTGATCTCCGAGGTCGCGGGTCCGGGGGCCGAGATACACGTCGAGAATCCCTTCGCGACGCTCACCAAAGGTGAAGTCTGCGAGGTGGCGCATAACGCTGGGCTGCCGCAGCAGGTGCTGGAGGCCACCTTGAGCTGCGGCGCTCCCCCCGACCGCCGACCTGCTGGGCCCGCACTCGCCCACTGCGGCCTCTGCTATCCGTGCCTGGTCCGCCGCTCAGGCCTGCTGCACACGTTCGGCGACGACTGCACGCCGTACGCGGCCGATCCCTGGGACCCCACCCTGTCCGCCGCCCGTACGGGAACCTGGCGGGCCCTGCGGCGATGGCTGGACACTGAGTGGAACATGCTTGACTTGGTGGCGGACGCCCCGCTGCCGCCGAATACGCAACCGGCTCCACTCCTGGACGTGGTCGAGCGGGGCCGGAGAGAACTGCGGGCGCTGGTCGCGTGGGCGGACGAGAAGGCGCCGCAGAAAGCGTCGTGACCCGACCCCCAATGCCACGTTCGGTTCAACGGCATCGTCGGACTCCAGTCGCCCTCTCACACCCGCTGCCAGGCCCGCTGCTGTGCGGGGCAGTCCTGGCCGGTGCCAGGATTATCCGGCTGACCCAGCAGCGTGTGGATCTAGCCAAGGAAGTCGGCTCGTGCCCGAAATCGCAGCAAAAGCACCTTCTTGCACCGCCCGGCGGCTCTGCCACGGGCCAGGCCGCGACAGGGACCGTGAGGGGCGGCCCCTGCTCAGCGGCCGAAGCGCCGGTCGTCTACTTGCCCCTTCGATTCACCGGGACGGCCGTCTGGATCACCAGCTCACCGCCCACCAATGGGTCGGTTCGTCCCCATGCACCGAGTCCCCCGCCGGGGGCACCCTTCATGAGGTGCCCAAAGACCCCGTCACCAGCGGAAACGCTGAGGTCGGAGTCTTCGTGTGTGCGCAGGCGGATGCCACCCTGAGCGGCCATATGACGGCGGCTGTGGACTATTAGTGGGCGGGCGACAAGAGACGAACCTCCAGGTCAGGTGGCAATTCTTAGGCCATCCTCCGAGCGTCCGCAAGGCACCGCTGCACGCCAGACACCAGGTTCCGGAGTCGCCCCGGTCGCTCCGCCTCACGGTCCATCTATTCGTCGAAGCGAGGACGCAGATGCCGCACCATGCCCAACCAGTGGCGACGTACTGCTGAACGACTGATCGAGATCTCCTCCTGTACCTCCGTCCGGAGTCGTCAGTCCAGCCTTGTTCCCGATCTTCTTCTAGCAGAGGAGCTTTGAGAACGGCCACCGCTTCATCGAGGACCACAAGCAAGTCCATGACACGTCCGAATGATCACAGGACTCAACGTTTCCTCGGCGGCCAGCAGGAGCCAAGCGCAATGAGAACGCCCAAAGCTGACCCGCTCGTCGCGCCGGGTGAACAGGGGCGCACCTTCCACCGCCTTCCAGCCTCGCAACGACGAAGGCCCCCAGACGAGCCTGGGGCCTGAAGCTTAGCGCCGTGCGTGATCACTCGTACTTGCGCAACAGCTCTTCGATCTTGCGGTTGGCGATCTCCTGTCGATCGCCGCAGCCGCGTGCAGTCTGAGGCGGCCAAGATCGCTGAGCTTTAGCCCGTCGCCCCTTCCTTAGACGGTGCTCGGCGAGGTGTCGCACCCTCCAAATGGACCACCACGGCGGTGTAGAAGCGGTGTACCGCGTCGTCGACGCTGCGAATGAAGCCTGACTCGGCGTTGCCGCGACTGCTTCCCATGCTCTTGACGAGGGACAGACGGAAGCCAGCGATCTGGGTGCCGTTCTGCTTGGGCAGCATGTCCGCTGGCTCGGGGCGGAGCCGTTCGAGCGTTCCCCGTGGGCCGCTTGTTTCTCCTTCGATGAGGGTTTCGATGTGCAGATCCGCCGGCGCCTCGGACAAGCGCCGGACGAGCCGCTTTGCCCATGCCAGGGGGTAGCCTTGCTCGGGTGCCGGAATCTCGATGGAAGTGCGGAGCTTGCCTATACGCAGGTCTGCGCTGATCGCCAGGACGCCGGGCGTTCCCTCGATGCGCAGCTCCGCTTGAAGTTTCCCGTCGAGACAGAGCTGATCGGCGACGCGGCCCCGGAGTGCTTTCGGATCGGTTCCGCGCCTGGCACGGCGGACGGGCAGTACTTTCTGCCCCAGTTCGCCGCCCAGCCGGAGGCAGACCTGGCGGATGAGCCGCTCCCAGCTCTCGACGACCTCCAGTGCACGTGAGTCTCCCTGGCACAGGGTTTCGTCGTCGATTCCGTTGCGTACTGGTACCCAGGCCGGGCCCATGTTCTGGAAGCCGTGGCAGCCGGAGTTTTCGTGCTGCAAATAATGCAGCAGTTCCTGGAGGAGCCAGGCGTGCGCCGCATTGCCGACGCCCTCGTGCCGGATCAACATCTGTGCTTGATGCGCGACTTCCGCCCATGACAAATGCCAGAGAGCTACCTTGTGTTTGCGCCTTCCGTCGATCTTGACGTCAACAAGCGGGCTGCCCTCCAACGCGACGTCGTTCGACAGCGTGATCACAGCCTCATAGGCACGGCGCGCGGCGATGTCCATGTATGCCTGTACCTGATCGACCTTGAGGGCGTTGCCGTTGGTCTTCGTCTCGACGAGCGCCGTCCACAGCTTGCCGGCCCGCTCGACCCGGATCACTCCGTCGGGGCGCCGTGGGGTATCACTGTGCGGCAAGGTGACCTCGGTGAAGGTCTCCATGCGGCCAGCCGGCGCTCCGAACGCGGCAGTGAGCCTCCTGCCGAATTCCGGCGCCTGTGCCATCACCGACAGCAGCACCGAGGTCGCACGCGTTTCACGGTCCCGGTCGCTCTTGAGCGCCGAGACTGGGAAGAGTCTGGCCTCTTTCCACGACTCGTTCTCTGCCAGCGTTTTCTTGGCCGCCTTGGGTAGGGTGACCTTCTTCTTCGCAGTACGAGGTCGTGCCGTCGGCTTCCTCGGCTGGACCTCGTCGTCAGGCCGACGAGGGGCGGGGAAGGCCCCCAGCGTCCCGTGTGGCTGCGGTTCGTTGGCTAACGCCGGTGCCGTCGTGTCCGCCTGATCGTCGATGGCGGCCTTGTTCCGCACTTCCTCGACAGCCGCGTCGTCCTCGATGTCGACGCCGAAGTCCGTCGCCAGACCGGCGAGGCCCGTGTCGTAGCCCTGGCCGACGGCGCGGAACTTCCAATCTTCCCCACGTCGGTACAACTCGCCGAAGATGATCGCGCTCACGGAGTCGGCGTCGTCGATGGCGAAGCGGAGGAGTTCCTCACCGCTCCCGTCCGCCAACGACAGCTTCACGCCGTCCAGTTCTACGAAGCGAGCGCTTTCGTACCGGCTGGCAGCCACGACGATGCGGTCGACTTCAGACGGGACCGCGGTCAAGTCGAAGCTGATCCGGTCCTCGCTTCCGTCAGCCGTCGGCGTCTTGCCCAGAAGCTGCACACTCCCGTCAGCGGCAACCGGGTGGTTGTAGAAGCAGAAGTCGGCGTCGCTGCGGACCTTGCCGTTCGCGTCCAGCAACAGGACGGACACGTCGGCATCCCCCTCGCCGGTCGGGCTCCCCCAACTCAGACTGACGATCACCGAACCGACGTTCTCGCTCAGGGCTGCGAGAGATACATTCGAACCCTTGACCATTTCACGCATAAATCCCCCCAAACGATGCAACCTGGGCACGAGAGCACCCCGCCCCAGCTGCCCTTATGCGCAGCGTTATGTGACGAGCCGCACACAGATGACTGTAGTGCCCCTAGGGTGCAGCCGTAGGGGGCCGCACAGAATCTGTGAATTGTTCGTGTAGGGGACTTGAGACGGTTGCTGAGGAGCACAGGGGTCACAGCGGTCAACGCCTCGTTGATGCCATCGCGTGTGTTCGGTGCAGCGTGCGGCCGCTTCAAGGCGAAGACGTACCACGTCATCGACGGCACCTTCTCGATCACCGCGTCGGGCAGCCCTGTCACTGTCGAACTCTTCGTCATCCCGGGTCGGGGGAGGAGCTTGGAGCGGTAATGGTCCGCGAGCCCCTTGGTGCGGAACTGCTCGGAGAAAACGTTCCCGGCCGCGATCCATCTGACGTCATAGAACGGCTTCTTGGTGTCCCTCCTCCGGACGCCCCAGACCCTTCACGTCGAGAGACTTCGCGCCGCCGCCCTGAGCGCCCCCCGTCGGAGGCATGGGATCTCGGGAATCCTCGTATCTTGATCCACCACTTCACAGATGACGTCCGATGCCGTGCGACGCAGCCTCAGCTCATAAGGCCCCACCGCGTACTCGACAGCGTTCGCCACCAACTCCGACACGGCCAGCACGGCACCATTCACCGCCTCGCCGTCGGGAGACCACTCAGGGCATACCCCAAGACGCCCCAGGCACGAGCCGGACCCCCTTTGGGTAGCCCTGAGAGACGGAAGCCGACCGCTGCATCAGCTGACTTCTGCCATCTGGCGTTCGATGTCCTCACGCGCCGCCACTGCACGAGGATCGTCGAAGTCGGCGAGGAGCCTCAGCGCCTGTGTCCAGTGCCGGCGGGCTTCCTCCGGGCTTTCGCCGAGTACGGCCAAGCCCATGCCGTCGAGGGCCAGGGCCTGGTGCCACTCATCGCCGAGATCACGATGCGTCGAGGCGGCCTGGCAGTAGAAGTCGGCCGCCTCTGCATGACGTCCGAGTCGGCAGTACACCTCGCCCACGCCCTGCCAGGCCAGTGCCTCTCGGCTGCGGTCCGCGAGGCGGCGGTGCAGCGTGGCGGATCGCTGATAGGAGGTCAGGGCCTCGGCGAACTGACCCTTCGCCTGCTGGGCATCGCGGACAGTCAGGAGCCAGAAGCCCTCCAGGCGCAGGTTACGGAGGCCAAGGGCGATATCGAGGGCGGCCTGGGCAAAGACCAGGGCTTCCTCGGTATCGCCCTGCTCACGCCGGACGTCGCTCAGCACGCGCAGGATGTTGCCCTCACCGCGCTGGTCGCTGAGAGCGCGGTGCGCTGCCAGGGCTTGGTCGATGACGGTCGCCGCCTCTGGAAGCCATCCGGCGCGGTAGTGGGTGGTTGCGAGGTTGGACAGCGCGGTGGCGGCCCAGTGGGCAGCGTCCTGCTCCTGGAAGCCGGCGATGGCCTGCTCGAAGTGGCGGGCAGCGGCGTCGAGTCGTCTGCCGCGGAGGTGATTGAGTCCGATCAGGTTGAGCGAGCGTGCCTCGCCCAGGCGGTCGCCCAGGTCGCGCCGGATCATCAGCGCGTTCTCGTGGTATTCGAGACTCTCAGCCAGGCGGTTGATGCGGGTGTGAGCCATCCCGAGCCAGGTGAGGAGTACGCCCTGCGCGGCACGTTCGCCTAACCTTTCCGCTGCCTCCAGCCCGATTCTGCCCACAGCCGGCCAGCTCGTGCCCGAGGCGGAAGGAAACTGCGCGTTCCATAGGACTGCCGACAACTGCCAGGCCAGTCGGTCCTGCCTGGCGTCGGCTGCCGTACGTACGGCCTGGAGGAGGTTGGCATGCTCCCGCTCGGCCCAGTCCACGGCAGCGTCGTAGTCGGGGAACGTCAGTGGGCTGACATCGCCCGGGACAGGCGGGAGGGTCAGGCGGTCCTCGGCGGGGTTGATCCAGCTCTGCGCGGCATCGGCGGTGTGCAGATACCACTCCAGCACCCGGTACAGGGCTGCTTCCCGCTCGGCAGGCGGCTCCTCGTGCTGGGCCTGGTCGATGGCGTAGGCGCGCAGCAGATCATGGAACTGGTAGCGGTCCGGGGCGGTCTGTTCCAGCAGATGGGCACCGACCAGAGAGTCCAGCAGTTGCCGGGTCCGGCTGCTGCTGGTCGACCCGGCCAGGGCCGCGGCGGCGTGCAGCCCGAACTCGGGTCCGGGGTGCAGGCCGAGCAGGCGGAACAGGCGGGCGGCCTGCTCGGATAGGGCGCGGTAGGACCACGCGAAGACGGTGCGGACTGCTTCGGCCTCCTCGTCGTCGCCCGTGCTCAGGGCATCCCAGAGGGCTGATTCGTCGCGCAGGTCGGCGATCAGGTCGGACAGCCGCAGGTGGGGGTGGCTGGCCGCGCGTTCCGCGGCTATGCGCAGCGCCAGCGGAAGCCGTGCGCACAGGCGGGCCAGTTCGGCGAGTTGCATCTCGTCGTCCACCGGCCGGTATCCGGCGGTGACGGCCCGCAGCAGTGCGACCGCTTCCGGCTCCGGCAGTACGCCGAGCGTGAGTCGGCGGGCCCCGTCACGGACGGCTAGGCCGGACAGGCGGCTGCGGCTGGTGACCAGCACCAGGCTGTGCGCGCTTCCGGGCAGCAACGGCCTGACCTGGCCGACGCTGGCCGCGTTGTCCAGGACGACCAGTACCCGACGGTCGGCCAGCAACGAGCGGTACAACGCGGCAGCGGCATCGAGGTCCTGTGGTACGGCATCGGCCGGGACACCGAGAGAGGTCAGAAAGTGGTGCAGGGCATCGCGTGCCGCTACCGGCTCTCCGGGGTCGTAGCCGCGCAGATTGGCGTACAGCTGGCCATCCGGGAAGCGCTCCCGGACCTGGTGTGCCCAGCGCAGTGCCAGCGATGTCTTTCCGGCGCCTGCGGTGCCGGCTATCACGTATGCCGAGACGACGAGTGGACCGCCGTCCTCGCTGGTGAGAACGGCGTTCAGCTCGCCGAGCTCACCAGTGCGGTTGACGAATCCGCTTACGTCAGCCGGTAACTGGCGTGGGGTGGGGCTCGCGGTACTTCCCCGGTCCGGCTTGCCCTGCGTGTGGAAGTGGATGCCTCCGTGGACATTCCTCGCCTGGACAACGTCACGCGAGGATCCCGACAACTCGGAATGGGTGCTGCCGGACTGCTCGCCCCCTCCGCCTGGCGCTGCGATCGGCCTACTCCTTTCCTGCGCTCAGCGTCGGCGGGTCAAGGTGCGCCACCTCACGGTCGAAGTAGGAGATCACATCTTCACCTACCGCGTAGAGCGCCTTGATGTAGTTCTCCCAGCGCGTCACAAGGTCACGGTCGGTGTAGCGGATCGCGCCGTTCGCAACTCCAGCCTCGGTGTACAGGATCTGGAAGAGGGTGTGGCTGCCGAGCACGACCAATTCCGGGAGTGGGTGAGTGCTCTCCGACGCGGCCACCCGTTCGGCGGGGATGACCCTGATCCTCTGCCCGTGTTGCGCACGCTGCCGCTGGGAGTGGAGTTCCCACTGCACATACGGTGTCAGCGGCTTCTCGACTACCCGCACACGATGAAAGGCATAACCCCTGCGTGCCTCCTCCTGAGCGGCCGCGGCCAGGGTGTCGCGCCGGTCGGCGAGAAGTCGCAGCGCCTCGTCCCAGTCGCCCCGGCGCAGGGCGTCGCGACTCGGACTGCCCTGCTCCTCGAAGTGTTGCCGACGCTCCAGCTTCCAGGAACTTCCGTCACGGACCGCCTCCTCCCGTTCCCGAAAGTCCTGCCTGTAGGCGGTCCGGGCGAGCCGTTCACCATGCTTGGGGGTGAGGGCAGGGGCAAGGAGATCAAGCATCGGGGATGTCCTTCTTGGCCGCGCTGAGCATGTTCCCTGGGATGACAACCAGCCGCTCATCCGGAGCGAGGTTCACGCCATGAGGCAGACGGGCGCGGTAGGCGGCTGTCAGATCCCTGCCGATCACAGCAACATCGCCATTGTCGAGCTGCCAGATGTCCGGGCACTCGTCATTGCCATCGGAGTTCCCCAGCTCTTCGGCTGATCTCCCCAGCCGACGCTCGAATAACGCGGACGGGTCAGCCTCCCAGGCTCGGGCCATGTCTGCCTCCGGTCGAGGTGGTCGAGCGCGCTGTTGCTACACAGTGTATCCAGGGCGGTACCCAAAGGTGAGAGGGTCGCCTTACAGTCATCGGGCAGCTCACCCAGTGTGTGGATCTTGCCAAGGTCATCGGGCTCGTGCCCGAGATCGCGTCTGGTTCACCAGCTCACCGCCCACCACTGCGGGCCCACCCGGTAGCCCCCGGACGAGACTCGGGCCGGCTTGGGTATGTCGCCTACGACATATATCGGTGTGGACGAGCTCTTCGCGATCGAGATCGAACCCGAGGTTCGCGACTGGCTGGAGGCTCTGCCAGCCAAGCACTTCCTCAAAGTCGATGCGTACGTCGGACTCCTCACCGAGTACGCCGCCGGGCTCAGCGAGCCGATCGCTACCTCGGCGACGGAGTCCGCGAGCTGCGCCCCACCCTGGACGGCGCCGACATACGCATCACGTACTGGCCCCCCCATCGCACGGCCGTCCTGCTGACCATCTTCCGGAAGACGAAGATGCGAGAGGAAGCGGAGGTCAGGCGGGCCAAGCTCGCCCAGAAGACTTGTGAAGCCGAACACGGCCCCGCGCATGAGGCGTTCGTACGCGTGATCGAGGAAGGAGAGCTTGAGCAATGAACCACAGCCGCTGGAAGACCCTGCGCGAACGGAAGCTCGCCGAGGGGTTCACCGAGCCGGATGACGTAGCCGAGGCCCGTCAGCAGATCGCGCTGTCCATGGCCCTCGCCCGCGCCGTGTACGAACGCCGCACCGAGCTCGCCCTGACCCAGACCGAGCTGGCCGCCCGCGCGGGACTGACCCAGGCCAAGATCTCGCGCATCGAGGGCTCCGACACCGTTCCCACGCTGCCTCTCCTCGCCAAGCTGGCCAAGGCCCTGGATGCCTCGCTCAACATCGCCCTCGATGATGACGACACACAGGTGACCTTCACCCCGCATCGCACCGACGCGGCCTGATGCGGTGACGCTCCGGATGCCGCCGAAGGCAGCCCCATGACAGTGATCACGTAATGACCGCGTAATGATCTTGATGAGTTTGCCCGCAGGTCAGCGGGCATTTTTGAGCAGTTCCCGCAGGTGAAGGCCAAGGTGGACGCCGGATATCGAGGCATGGCCAAGCAGTTCCCCGACCAGGCGGAAGCTCCACCACCGAAGCCGATAACCGCGCCGTGGCGGAGGAGGCGAGTTGCCTGGCCAGCGTGCGGCCCCCTGACCATGCCCGATCCCAAACCGGGCAGGACACCGGCCAAAGCCGCTCCGTCGGCCTCGTGTGGTGTGCGAGTTCCCCGGAAGCGGCTTCCGGCCATCTGTCCTACGGTGCCCAGTATGAGCACCCTCAATGAACGAGAGCTAGCAGTGCTCCGGGCGATGATCAGTTACTTCAACGACCATCACAGCTCTCTTCCGCACTCCTACGACCTGGCCCAATACGTTCGTCTCACCCATGAAGAAATCATCGAGGCAGGAGACGAGCTCGAACGTCGCGGCTACGTCCGGCTGGACCGATCAGCCTTCGGCGGGTGGGCAGTGTTCAAGGTCACCTGGGAGGGTCAACGGGCTGCCCAGCGGTAGGAGGTAGTGCGCGGCGGGGACGCCCCGGACATCTATGGATGACAACCACTGGTCGATCGTCTGGAGACACCCCCCAAGCTCGGACCGCCTTGGCGACGGTGGCGCCCATCACACGGCACCGGGATCGCACAGTGCCGTGGATCTTCCTGCGCCGCCGACCCCGGGACCAAGTGCCACAGGAGCACGCACAGAAACCTTTCACAACGGCGCGCATCACGCACGACCCGCCGCACGTCAGGACAAGACCCTTTCGTGGGATGCCGCCTGATCGAGCGACGAGGGGCAGCTCTTCGTGTCCGGATGTGTCGCCAGCTCGATCAGCAAGTCGAGTCGGCGGTTCGCCGCCTGGAGCTCGGAGATCTTTTCTTTGATGCGGGCGCGTTCATCGAGCAAGCGCTCCAACAACTCGGGGCCGATATATCGAGCGTCGATGCCGGGCAGAAGGGTCGCGATCAAGCGGCTGCCAAGACCGGCTGCGTAAAGCTCCTGGATGAGTCCCACACGGTCCACAGCGGACTCCGGGTAGACGCGCTGGCCACTGGCCGTGCGCTGGGGACACAGAAGGGCCTGCTCCTCGTAGTAGCGCAGGGCACGCGTGCTGACTCCAGCCCTTTTAGCCAGTTCACCGATACGCATCGTGGCTCTCTCTGCTGTGCGCTGTCGCCTGTCACGACTTGCCCTTGACGTCAACGTCAAGTTTTAGCGTAGACGGCACGGGGCGGAAGTGAACCGCTCACCGCCCGATGAAAGGAATGATCATGGATATCGCCGGTTCCATTGCACTCGTGACCGGAGCCAATCGAGGGATCGGTCGGTGCTTCGTCGATGAGCTGCTGGCCCGGGGAGCCAAGAAGGTCTACGCCGCCGCTCGTCGCCCGGAGCTGATCGACACCTCCGACTCGCGGATCACGCCGCTGCGCCTGGACCTGCTGGACCAGAAGTCGATCGTGGACGCCGCAGCAGCAGCGCAGGATGTCACGTTGCTGGTCAACAACGCCGGTATCGCTACCGGAGCGCAGCTCCTGACCGGCGACCTCGACACGATCCGACTGGAACTGGAAACACATCTTTTCGGCACACTTCAGGTTATTCGCGCCTTTGTGCCGGCTCTCACTTCCAATGGCGGGGGCGCCATGGTGAACGTCCTCTCCGTGCTGTCGTGGGTCGCCACCGAAGGAACGGGTTCCTACGCCGTGGCCAAGGCTGCGGAGTGGAACATGACCAACGGCGTGCGCCTTGAGCTCGCCGGTCAGAAGACCCTCGTCCAGGGGGTGCACCTGGGTGCCGCCGACACCGACATCATGGCTGGGCGCGATGTCCCCAAGATCGACCCGGCCGACGTCGCACGAGCCAGTCTCGACGGCGTACAGGCCGGCGCCGTTGAGGTACTGGTCGATGAGCCCAGCCGCTTCGTCAAGGCCGCGCTCTCGGGTGACCCCGCGGAGCTCTACGGCCCGCCGCCCGGTAACTGACCCGTCCGCCGACCACGGTTCCATCGATCCCCGGGGCCGGATTCTGGAGCGTCAGGGACTGCCGCCCGCCGCGGAGCAGGTCGCAGTTCCTCGTCCGACCGGTACGCCGTCGCCCCTCTGAGCCATGGCCAGGCCTACGGCTGCAAGGCCGGCAGCCGTCCTTCCCGAGATTCCCGCCCCGGCCCAGATCTCGTATAAGCGTCTGACGCGATCAGGCTGACACGCCTTCACGTTGACGAGTCAATGCGTGGCACGGTTCCTTGCCGTTCGAAGAGCCCCCCTGAAGTCGACGGGATGTTGCGGAGCAGTATGTCGAGGAGTGCCTTCAGGGTGTGGTTCTCATCGAGCGCCGCGCGCGCCCTGCGGTGCAGGGGCTCCGCCGTCGCGTGGAATCGATGACGCGTCTCGGGGCCCGGCCAGGCGACGTCAAGGGCCGAGAAGCCCCGCTTGGTGAGCTCACGGGCGTGTCTGCCGTGGGCCGCGTCCGACAGGTCTCTGCTTCGGGAACGGAGTTCGTGCAGAAGCCACCACAGGTCCGTAGGCTCGGCAGGAGTGACCGCGAGGACCCCTCTGGACGGTACGGCGGGCAGGAGGGTGACCGCGGTGTGAGCTCCGTCCGGGCGGGGCGCTATCAGCAGCGTCCCCGGAGGGGATACGACGCGTGGGTCGGCCGGCTCATGGGGAGTGGTGTCCTCGATATAGGGCAGGGAGGCGTTGAAGAGCTGGGCGGGAGCGACCCGGGGGGCCATCACGCCTTCGCTGTCCGGGAGGGGCGCGGAGGCCGACTTCCCGGTCCGCGCACGGGCAACCCTCTGGAATGTGCTCGGGGGCCAACCGGGCCGCTCGGAGGCCAAGATGGCGTAATGGGCATCGGCCAGGGCGACCGCGTCGGCGGCGATTTGTTGATTGAGCTCGGTCTTCCGCTCGATCAGACTGATCAGTTCACGGATCGCCCCCATCTGTTCGCGCGGGGGAAGGGCCACCGGCATCTTCCGCAGGGCGTCGAGGCTCAGGGTCGGCTCGACATGGGCGGTGACATGCTGTTCGATCCAGGACCTGGCGGTGGGAGTCCTGAGCCAGATACGCAGCCACTCGGTGACATCGGGGTCCTTGGACCTGATGATCCCCACGGAGCGCGTCGCGATCCAGCCGTGGTGCTCCGCAGTCACCAGGGCCGCATCGCCGACCCGGCGGACCAGGACGACCACGAGATCGCCCTCCCGCAGCGCCGCCCGCGTCGTCCGCGGGTGGGCTCTGCCGGTACGGCCCGGCTGGTCGGTGGTGATCCGTCCATCGCCAATGTCGCCCGCGCGGACGACACCTTGATCGTCCGGCAGGCCGTTCTCGAGGATGCCGTACGTGAGCTTCAGGTCGGCGGCGTCTTCCACCGTCACCTTCTCCCAGGCCTCAAAGCGCCTCGGGAGTGAGGCGACTGCGGTCGTGAGGTCGTGCATCACAGGCTGTCCAAGGCTCGTCGCAGGTCACGCTCCAGCACGTGTGCTTCATCGAACTTCGCGTACAACTCCCGGGTGAGCCGCTCGACCTGGAGTCGCGCCGCCACGCCTTCCTCAACCGCTTCGACTCCCGCGTATGACGTGGGCAGCAGATCGTGCTCACGGTCGGCGATCTCCTGAGCGGAGCTGGACCGGCACCAGCCGGGCTCATCCTCGTAGTCGCCTTCCCGCCCTCCGGAATCGGCCGCTGTCCCCCTCCAAGCGGCAAGCGTGCGCAGGATCTTCTCCACGCCGTCGGGGGCCAGGCGCCGCTGCCGGGATTTACCCACAAGCTCGTACGCCTCTCGGGCATGGATGAAGAGGACCTGACCACGACGATCTCTCTGCCCCCAGCCCCTGTGCGGGCTCTTGTCCCGATTCAGCAGCCAGACGCAGCAGGAGATCTTGGTATGGGTAAACAGTCCGGGTGGCAGCGCCACGACGCACTCGACGAGGTCGGAGCCGACAAGATGTTCGCGGATTCTTCGCTCGATCGGTCGTACGCCGGTGGCAGCACCGTCGGCCATGAGGACGGCGGCCCTGCCCTGAGGAGCAAGGGCGTGTGCGATATGCAGCAGCCAGGCGAAATTGCCTTTGTCGCGTGGCGGAGCAGCTTCTTCCGGCCACCGTGGGTCGTTCTCGGGCAGGGGGTCGGGTCCCCAAGCCGACACGTTGAAGGGCGGATTGGCGAGCACGATGTCGTATGACGCGTGTGCGGGCCGCTCCAAGCTGTCCATCGGCGGCTCAAGCGTTGCCGTGACACCGTGCGCGGCGAGGTTCATCTGCGCGATCTGCAAGGTGCCGGCATGAAGGTCCTGCCCTGTCAGTGACAACTTGGCATCGAGAAAGCCGATCTGTTCACGAACCTGGCGTACGGCCTCGATCAGCAGCCCCGCCGAGCCGCACACGGGGTCGAGGACCCGGTTCCCGTCCTGAGGCACCGCCGCTGCCACCATCAGTCGCACGATGTCCCCAGGCGTGAAGTAGTGTCCGCCCTGAGCCTGAGCGGCGGACAAATCCGCCAGACATTGGTCAAGTAGCCCGGCCGGCTTCTCAGCTCGGTCGATGGCCACGATCAGCCGGCGGAGCTGATCCTCGACCGTCGCCGGAAGCCGGGGCACCAGGCCCGGGTCCTCATCGGCATCCTCCAGGCCAAGACCTCGCGGCAGCCACTGACTCAGGCAGCTTCGAACGCGCGGTCCCACCGGTGAGGAACGGTCTGCGGTCTGGGCGACGAGCCAGGTCCACGAAGGTCTCCTCGATACCGCCGCATGATGGTCCCGTGCCGCCCACCGCAGGTAGATCAAGCCGACGACAACGCGGCAGGCGTCCTGTGCGTTCATCCTGCCGCTGATGCTCCGCGTCAGCCGCCGAACCTGAACCGGCACCGCGTCCGGTCCTGCTTCCATAATCCCTCCCGGCGTTTGCGCCCTCTGTCGCACAGGCTGCCGGTCACGCACGCTCACACCACCCCCACAGCGGACATGATCAGGATGACAAGCGGCAGGGTGGCGGCGAAGGCCGCGGCCCCTGTCCGGATCGCCGCCGTAAGCCGCGCCCCTCCCGTCCTCTCCAGCATCCCGGCCAGCAATGCGACCACCACCGCGAACAAGATCGCCACGGTCACGAGCAACAGCTTGTGTTCCATCTCCGACTCCCACCCTCTCGATGTGTCGCCCCATGGGGCGTACTACGAGTGCGTTCGGCTCGCTTTCCCTCGCCGACTTGCAGGAACCGTAGAGGTCGCACGGCAAGCACCGCCTAGAGCACGCGATTTGGGTTTTTCTTACGGAGAAGAGGAGGCTATCAGGGCCTGAATCGAGGAGCACAGGGTTTGGGCTTTCCCGGCAAGGCGGAGTCGGCATCCACGCAGGGGCAGTTACGCCCCCGGCCTTTCGGCCTCCGGTCGCAGGGAGCGGCTCGGTCCTCCGTGCTAGGAGATGGCGAGAGCGGGGGCCACGCCATGCGGCGGCTGCCCACCACCGGCTGCGGCTCCGGTCGTACGGGCGCGGATTCACAAGCCGTGCTGGTCGAGGAGTCTCATCAGGTTGCGTTTGCGCTTCTGGTCGGCGCGCAGGGCGGTGCGGTACGTGGTGAACTCGTCCTGGGTACCCAGGCTGCGGTGGCAGTCGCGGATGCTCAGCAGCAGGCTGGTCAGCTGCTCGTAGACCGCGTTGCCCGTCTGCTTCGTGAGGGGTTCGGTCAGGCGCCGGTAGACGCGGAGGGCGTCGGCGGGGCGGGTGGGGCGGGCCTGGTCGGCGAGGGTGAGCCACTGCCGGTCGTCGGCACCGGTCTCGGTGGCGGCCTGCCATGCCGCGTCGGTGTCCTTGTCGTCGAGCAGGGCGTCGATCAGGGCCGGGCCGCCGTACCGAGAGTGCTGTTGCCGCTCCGCGTCGGCACGCAGCAGGGACAGCGCTCCCTCACGCTCGGCCGGCCAGCAGCCCGCGGCCCTGGCGGCGGCTCGCAGTTGCTGGTACGCGAGCAGGGTGCGGCGGGCGCCGAAGTGGTCGCGGCGCAGGGCCACGGCATCGGGGAGCCGGTCCGCCTGCGTGTAGCGGTCGCAGAGGTAGTCGACGAGGGCGGTGTCGACGGCGGCGAGGTCGCGGGCGGCCTGGATGCCGCGTTCCGCCCAGCGCAGGGCCTCGTCGGGGCGCCGGGCCGTGTCCAGCTCGTGGGCGATGACCAGGTGCGTGTGTCCGTTCGGTGCCAGGTCGGCCGCATGCACGGCGATCACCGCGTCGACATCACCTCCCGCCTTGGCCAGACGCTCCATCAGGTACTTCTCCGCCCAACCGCGGCGGTTCCCCCGCCACGCCTCGACCGCCAGCTTCCGCAGGACGGCCACCCCCTCTTCGCCGAGGACGTCCTCGTAGTCGAGCGGATCGATGTCCGTGAGGCCGTCGTCCATGTCGCCGAGCGCATGGCCGACCAGCCAGCGCGCGAGCTCCTCCGGGTCGGGGCGTGCCGCACGGCACGCGTCGAGATGGACGCCCGCGAGGTCCGCACCGACCTGACCGAGCCATCCGTCCGAGTCGTCGATGTTCTCCACCGCGTCGGCGAGCAGCTTCATCGCCTCCCGCGCCAGGGTGATCGCGTCGTCGGCCCGGCCCGAACCGGTGAGTGCGCCGATCGCGGACACCGCCTGCCCGGCCTGGTCGGCGTAGGCGCGGGCATCGGCGTACTCGACGTACCCGTACTGCGCGAACGGTGAGATGTCCAGCAGATCGCGGATACGGGCCCGGACCGCGGCGAGGTCCCCGCGAGCGCTCGCGGCCCTCAGCTCCAGACGGCGGCGCAACTGCTGGTCCTCGGCGATCTGTTCCCGCACCAGAGCGAGCAACTCGTCCTTGGATAGGCCGGACAGCCACCCGTCAAGGTCCTTCGCACGGTCCCGGGCCGCCTTCCGCTGCCGCGGCAGGCTCTCCCGCTGGGCGAGCACGGTCAGGCCGAGGGCGACCAGATGCTTGCAGAAGTTGCCCTCCATGCCGTACGGGCAGTCACACTCGCCGGACAGCCCGCCAGGCCTGTCCAGCGCCAACTCCACCTCGTACCGCTCCCTGCCGTGGACACTCGCGGTGACCCAGCCGTCACCGACCTCGACCCCGGACACCGCGTCCAGGTAGCCGAGCCCGCGCTCGTAGGAACGGGGCCCAGCCAACGCCCGCAGAGTCGACTCGCTGAACCCTTCCATGGCCTTCCTCTGCTCTCGTGCCGTCTGCTGACCTCGGCATCCGCCCTCTGGGGCGCTTGCCCGCCTCTTCTGCGGCTACTGCCAAGCGCGGACCAGGTCCTCCGGGCCCCAGTGGGCCGCGAGCGGCAGGTCGTTCTCGATGCCGCAGCGGGAGACGGCAACGAGCGGGGTGTCCGGTTCGGCGCCGGGCACCGCGAGCATGTCCCGGGCCAGGGCGTCGTACTCGCGGCGGCCGAACGGATGAGACTCCAGCCACTTGACCGAGCCGATGAAGTGCACCACGCCCGCCACCGGTTCGCGGTCGACGCCGATCAGGTCGATCTCGGGGTTGTTCTGCCGGTTCCACCAGCCGCCGACCGCCTCCGTCTGAGGCCATCTGTCATCGGGGAGCAGGCGCAGCAGCGACTCGCGAATAACCGGCTCGACCGCACGTCCTCGCCAGGTGGTCCACGACCGCTCGATGCGCTCCAGTGCGAGATCACCGCGGCCGCGTTCGATGAGCGGGATTCCCCGCTGCAGGAAGGCCAGCCAGAAACGAAGGTACGGGTCGGCGATCCGGTAGCGCTTGTTCTTGGTGTCGGCCTTGGTGGACAGCGGCAGGTCGGTGGCCAGGATCCGCTTGGTCTGCAGGGTGTGCAGCAGCGGGGACAGGGTTCCGGAGGGCAGGGCGCCGGCGCCGCCGGCCTGGGCGGCGATGGTGGAGAAGGTCCGCTCGCCGCTGCCGACCGCCTCCAGCACCGCCCGCGAGTGCGAGGCTTCGGGGAACTCGCCCAGGAGTGAGAGTTCGCCTGCCACCAGTAGCGGCGACAGGGGGTTGGCCACGGCCTCGCACAGGAAGTCCGTACGGCCCGTTCCCGGTCGCCACGACTGGACGATCTCGGGGAAGCCCCCGGTGATCAGTAGTGCGTCCACCGCGTCCGCCGCGTCCAGACCAGTCATCGCCTGCACATCGGCCAGGTGCAGCGGACGTACGGTCATCTTCGCGGCCCGGCCGAAGAACGGACGGCCGTACGACTGCAGCGCCTCCATCACCGACATGTCGCTGCCCACAAGGATCAGCAGAACCGGCTTGGCGGACAGGTGACGGTCCCAGACCGTCTGCAGCGCCCCTTCGAACTCCTGGTCCTGTTCCACCAGCCACGGCACCTCGTCGATCACCGCGATACTCGGGGCATCGTCCGGCACCGCGACGGCCAGGGAACGCAGCGCCTGGTTCCAGTCCGCGGCGTGCAGTCCGGCCACCAGCTCCGCCCCGGGCAGAGGGGACTGCGCGAGCGCCGTGGCGAAGTCCGCCCGCTCGGCCACGGCGTTGCGGCCCCGGGTCGCCTGGAAGACCACGTACGGAACCCCGGACCGGTCACAGAACTCCTGGACCAGACGGGACTTCCCTACCCGGCGCCGCCCCGTCATGATCACAGCCTGCCCCCGGGTGGCCCCCGCGCCCCCGGCCACAAGACCCAGTTGCCTCGTCAGCAGGTCGAGGTCAGCGACCCTGCCCTTGAACTCCACCCCTGCTCCACCTCCAGCACGGCGCATTCAAGCGCAGTTTCGATCTTACGTAGCTTGAATCTTACTTAGATGCTAGCTCCCTTCTTTGGAGAAGCGGGCGATCCCGGAAGGTGGTGCTCCGTGCCGATCCGCCCCGTCACCCGGCCGCCGCACGCACCGGGTGCATCCGGCCCGTCCGCCCGCACCGTAGAGACAGGGAAGTCACACACGACGACGCGGCGGACGGCAGACGGCTGAGGCGGGACCATGGGCGACGAACAGGCCACCAGGGCGAGTGGGAACGGGCAGGCGGCATCCGACGCCCTGACCTGTCTGGTGACCGGCGCGAGCGGCTACATCGGCGGACGGCTGGTGCCCGAGCTGCTGGACGCCGGACACCGGGTGCGCTGCCTGGTCCGCACCCCGCGCAAGGTGCGCGACCACCCGTGGGCGGACCAGGCGGAGATCGTCCAGGGCGACGTCACGGACGCCGAGTCGGTGGCACGGGCATTGGACGGCGTGGACGTGGCCTACTACCTCGTGCACGCGCTCGGTACCGGTCGCGGCTTCGAGCGGACCGACCGTGACGCGGCCCGCATCTTCGGCGAGCAGGCCCGCCGGGCCGGCGTCCGCCGCCTCGTCTATCTCGGCGGACTCACCCCCGCGGGCGTTCCGGAGTCACGTCTCTCCCCGCACCTGCGTTCCCGCGCGGAGGTCGGCCGCATCCTGCTCGACTCGGGCGTGCCGACCGCCTTCCTGCGCGCCGCCGTCATCATCGGCTCCGGCTCCGTCAGTTTCGAGATGCTGCGCTACCTCACCGAGCGTCTGCCGGTGATGGTCACCCCGCGCTGGGTACGCACCCGCATCCAGCCCATCGCCGTGGGAGACGTGCTGCGCATCCTGGTGGGCTGCGCCGGGCTGCCCCCCGAAGTCAACCGCGCCTTCGACATCGGCGGCCCGGAGGTGCTCACGTACCGGGACATGATGCGCCGGTACGCGGCCATCGCTCACCTGCCCCGGCGGCTCATCCTGCCCGTCCCCGTGCTCACACCCAGGCTGTCCAGCCACTGGATCGGACTGGTGACCCCGGTGCCGGCCTCGCTCGCCCGCCCGCTGACGGAGTCCCTGCGCCACGAGGTGGTCTGCCGGGACCGGGACATCGAGCGGTACGTGCCCAGCCCGCCCGGGCACCCCATCGGCTTCGACCGCGCCGTCGCCCTGGCGCTGCAACGCGTACGAGAGGCTCAGGTCACCACCCGCTGGTCGTCCGCCGCCGTGCCGGGCGCGCCCAGCGACCCGCTGCCCACCGACCCGGACTGGGCGGGTGGCAGCCTGTACACCGACGTGCGGGAACTTGACGCGGACGTGGCGCCGGACGCGCTGTGGCAGGTCATCGAGAGCATCGGCGGGGAGAACGGCTGGTACTCCTTCCCGCTGGCCTGGGCGGTGCGCGGCTGGCTCGACCGTCTCGTCGGCGGCGTGGGCCTGCGCCGGGGCCGACGTGACGCGCGCCGACTGCGGGCGGGCGACTCGCTGGACTTCTGGCGGGTGGAGGAGATCGAGCGGGGGCGGCTGCTGCGGCTGCGTGCCGAGATGCGGCTGCCCGGCCTGGCCTGGCTGGAGATGCGCGTGGACGGCGACACCGGCGGGCCCGTCCGGTACCGGCAGCGGGCCCTGTTCCACCCGCGCGGACTACTCGGCCATCTGTACTGGTGGAGCATCTCGCCCCTCCACGCGGTCGTCTTCGGAGGCATGGCCCGCAACATCGTCCGCGCCGCCGCGGCCCGTGACCAGGAGCAACGTGCGGAACACTCCAGGGCGGCCACGGCCGACGGGTCCGCCGCGCCAGATCCCGGCAGCGCTCCGGGGCCGGGCTCCGGCCGTGCCGCTCTTCATGCGCGACCGCGCCCTGGCGTCGGCCGGGTTCGCCACACCCAACCGCACCGCTTTCCTCGCCGGCTGCCTGGCCGACTTCGACGCCTCGCTGCGCGAGCGCGGCGGCGGACGTGACGCCCGCCCCCGTCACCCGCCGTGTGCCGCCCGCGCCGCCCACCGCAGGACGGCCCCGCGGCCCCGTTCGGGCACGGTCCACAGCGGATGCCCGCGCAGACCCCAGCGGCTCAGCAGCGCGTTGGCGGCGAGGAACCCGCTGGTGGCCGCCCGCTCCATCAGCGCCACCGGCAGACCGGTGCGCACGGCGTCGCCCGCCACGACCAGGCCCGGCACGGGTGTACGCACGGCCGGCCGGTCGCCGTACCCGCCGACCGGGAACAGCGGGCAGTCGGCGCGCCATTCGTGGCGGGCGTCCACCACCCGGGCGCTGTGCGTCTCCGGGTAGATCCGGTGCAGTTGCCCGAGGAGTTCCTTCTGCCGGACCTCCCGGTCGGTGTCGCCCGGCAGCGCGTAAGCGTGCAGTTCCACGACCGACCCGCCCGTGCGGGCGGCCCAGCGGGCGGCTTCGCCCTCCCACCGGTTCAGGACGCTGACGTTGTCCAGGAGGCCGTATCCACTGGTGCCCAGGAAGCCGGGCCGGTCGCCGCGGACAGGCCGGTCCAGCCACAGGCGGGAGACCAGGAACGGCGGAGCGGTGCGCAGCCGCGCCACCCGCTCGCGCCACGTCTCGTCCCCGAGCCCCTCGGACCGGGCCACCACGCCGCGCAGCGCTCCCGGGTCCAGGGCCAGCACCACGGCGTCGCACCGCTCCCCGGCGCCGTCGGCGGCCACGGTGAAACCGCCGCCGGGCAGGACCTCGACCGCTTCGACAGCGACCGAGGTCCGCAGCTCGGCCCCGAGACCGGTCAGATACCCGGCGAGCGGGTCCCACAGGGCCTGCGGGAACGGCTCGTCCGGTACGTCGAACAGCAGGCCCTCGGCCGAGCCGAGGAAGTAGACGTGGAACATCAGCGCCATCTCCGCCGCCGACAGCCGGCGGGGGTCGGCGAAGAAGCTGCGCGAGAAGACCTCGAAGGCCAGGTGCCGCGCCGCCGCCGGGAAGCGGATCGCCTCCAGGAAGTCGTGGGCGCTGATGTGGTCGAGTCGCTCGTACACTCCGGGCACCCGCACGTCGAGCAGCGGCAGCGCGGCCCGGGCGTCCATCCGGGCCAGGTCGCGCATCCGGAAGGAGCGGCTCAGCGCGACGAAGCCGAGCGCGCTCAGCGGTGGCGTACGTGGGACGTGCCGGAAGCTGTCGTGGCCGCCCTCCGCGTGGCGCAGGGGGTAGTCGGGCAGGCCGGTCAGCCGGGACAGGGCCGGATCGGTGCGGCGCAGCAGGGCGCGCAGGTTGTAGTACTGGCGGAAGAAG
Source organism: Streptomyces sp. NPDC020845 (assembly GCF_044334165.1). NCBI lineage: Bacteria > Bacillati > Actinomycetota > Actinomycetes > Kitasatosporales > Streptomycetaceae > Streptomyces > Streptomyces sp. NPDC020845. Next base: position 48,159 of record NZ_JBIRSJ010000010.1, read on the forward strand.
GCGTGGAAGCCACGGCTCATCGTCACCGTGCTGCCGTCGGCGAGCTGGGTGCGCCAGCCGGCCAGTCGGCCGCCGAGCACCTCCTCGCGCTCGTACAGGGTGACCCGCACCCCGCGCTCGGCCAGCGCCGTGGCGGCCGTCAGTCCGGCGATGCCACCGCCTACGACCATGGCGTGCGGTGCGGCCGCGGGGTCGGCGCGATCGGCCCCGGGCGGGGCTGGCAGCAGCCGGGCGAGCCGGTCCAGGCCGGGGCGGTGCGGGCCGGGGCGGTGCAGGCCGAACAGGTCCAGGCCGGGGCGGTGCGCGGGCCGTCGGGTGCCGGTGGTCATCGCGGGTCCTCCTCGCTCGCCGGCCGGCCGCCCGTCGGCCGGAGGGCCACCACCGTGTGCGTGATGCCGGTCTGCCAGCCAGGCAGCGGCAGTACCCGCACCCGCTCGAAGCCGGCCCGCGCCACCCGTCGGCCCAGAGCGTCGGCCGTGTCGAAGCCGAGGACGCTGCGCCACAGATGCCGGTAGAGCGCCCCATCCCCCAGCAGCGTGGCGACCGGCAGAAGGATCCCGCCGCACACCGCACTCCACACCGCGCGGTGCGCGGCCCTCCCGCTCAGCGCGTACTCGTGTACCGCCAGACGGCCGTACGGCGCGAGCAGCCGGTGGGCCGTGGCGAGCACGGCGTCCGGGTCGGTGGCGTTGCGCAGCAGGTATGCGGCGAAGACCGCGTCGAACGGGCCGTTCACGCCCGCCTCGGCCAGCCGTTCCACCGGCGCGTGCACGAACCGCACCGGCCGCGCCCACCGCCGGGCGGCCGCCCGGCGGAGCATCCCCGCCGAGGCGTCGACCGCCGTGATGTCCGCACCGGGCAGCACGGTGGCCAGAGCGGCCGTGGACGCTCCCGTACCGCATCCCAGGTCCAGCACCCGCGGCCCGGTGCCGTCCCGGGGGAGCCCGAGCCGCCGTGCCGAGCGGCGCAAGTGGGCGTGGTACCCGGGGTTGGTGGCCACCAGCGCGTCGTAGCTGCGGGCGGCATGGTCGAAGGCGTCGGCCAGATCGGCGTCGCGCAGAAGGGGCATGCGGTCCGGCTCCGAGGTCAGGCGGCGGGAAGGCTCCGGCGCGGGGCGAGGGGCAGGGCGAGGGCGGAGGCGAGCATCGCGGCGACGGGCAGGTGCGCGCCGATGGCGAGGTCCTCCGGCAGGCTGGTACGGCCGTCCAGGAACCGCAGCAGCCGCGGTGCGGGCACGCGCCCGAACAGGCGGGTGAAGAAGGCGGGGCCGTCCACCCGTCCGGTGTCGAGGGCGTGCAGCAGCACCGCGTCCATGAGGCGGGCGCGTGTGGGGTGGGGCCGCGGGGGCAGCGGATACCGTCCGGTGTGCAGGGCGGCGGCCACGGCGCTCGTCTGCCGCTGCACGGCGCTGAAGGTGTAGCCGGTCGACGGACGGGTGGCGCCGGAGCAGGCCCCGATCCGGAACACGCCCGGCGCCGTCTGCCGGACGAAGTCGGCGTCCGTCATCGGGATCACCCCCTGCTCGCACGCGGTGACCTCGTAGCCGGCCAGACCGAGCACGCGCTCCGCGTAGTCCCGCAGCACGCGGTCGTACCCGGCACGGCTGAGCACCCGGCGGGAGAACTCCGTGTATTCGACCAGCGCCTCGTGCGGGCCGACCGGCAGCACGTAGCCGAAGGAGAGACCGTGCGCGGGCTGCGGCGTGCGGAAGTCCATCAGTTCCACGACGGACGAGTCGAAGACCGGCCGCCCCGTACGGACGAACCAGCCGCGGAAGTGCTGCAGCAGTGTCGTACGCGCGGGCGGGAGGCGACTGAGCGGGCGTGAGTCGAACACCCAGCGGGCGCGGACGGCGACGCTGCCGCCGTCCGCGCGGCGGGCGTGCACCAGGGCGCCGCCGCCCGGCACCGGGGCGACCTGGTCGACGGCCGCCTCGACGCGCGAGACCCGCCCGCTCGCCGCGACGCGACGGCCGACCAGCGCCTCGAAGGCGTCGGAACGCAGCATCTTGTAGCGCAGTGGCGCGATGGCCGTGGTCACGGACGTACCGTCGGCGCCGCGCACGCGCAGCCACTGCCAGGAAGCGGCCAGCGCCTCGTCGTAGGGGCCGTCGTCCGGCTCCCAGAAGCACCAGGTGCGCGGTGCGGCGCGGGCCGGACCGGGCGGGGCGGCCAGCAGTACCGTGTCCAGCGGTCCGGCGCCCGAGGGCGGCCGGGCCAGCCGCAGCGCGAGCGACAGCCCCGCGGCCCCGGCTCCCACCACGGCGACGTCGGCCTTCAGGTCCACGACCGCTGCTCCCTTCCTCGGGCCGTTCTCATGGCGATCAGGCCGGTACGTCACCCGTCGGGACGAGACGGCGTCCGCCCGGTGCCATCCAGTGTTTCCGGCCGCCCGCGGTGAGCGGATGCGGTGCGCGGCGTGTCGGCGCGGGACACGTCCCCGGCGCGGGAGCTTCCCCCGTTCGGCGCATCCGGTCCGGCGCCATAGGCGGAATGTGTCCTGACACGAGCGATATGACAACGGCCGAGAGGACGATCCGCGATGTGCTTCACCCAGGCGCCCCGCCGATCCGCGGCGGGGCCGGAGGGAGGCCGGTGACCAGGGCGCTGAAAGGACCGACCGATCACGTGGTGGTCGTCGGCGCCGGACTGGCCGGCCTCTCCGCCGCGCTGCACCTGCTCGGCGCAGGACGCCGGGTCACCGTCGTCGAACGCGCCGCCGGGCCCGGCGGTCGCGCCGGCCGGATGGTCCGCGGCGGCTACCACATCGACACCGGCCCCACCGTGCTGACCATGCCCGAGATCGCCGACGAGGCGTTCGACGCGGTCGGGGCCTCACTGCGCGACCGCGTCGAACTGATCCCTCTGCACCCGGCCTACCGGGCGTCCTTCGCCGACGGCAGCACCCTCGACGTGCACACCGACGCCGACGCGATGGAGGCGGAGGTGGAACGCTTCGCCGGGCCCGCCGAGGCGGCCGGCTACCGCCGGCTGCGTCACTGGCTGACCGAGCTGTACCGCGCCGAACGGCACCGGTTCCTCGACGCCGACTTCGACTCCCCCTGGCAGCTGCTCGGCCCCGACCTGGTCCGGCTGGCCGCGCTCGGCGGCTTCGGCCGCTGGGAGACCGGTGTCGCCCGCCACCTGCGCGACGAGCGGCTGCGCCGCGTCTTCACCTTCCAGGCGCTGTACGCGGGCGTGCCCCCGGCACGCGCCCTGGCCGCCTACGCGGTGATCGCCTACATGGACACCGTCGCCGGGGTGTATTTTCCGCGCGGCGGTATGCACGCCCTGCCGCGGGCCATGGCCGAGGCCGCCGAAGCGGCCGGGGCCGTCGTCCACTACGGACGGCCGGTCACCCGGCTGGAACGCTCCGGTGAGCGCATCACCGCCGTGATCACCGGCCAGGAGCGGATCCCCTGCGACGCCGTCGTCCTCACCCCCGACCTGCCGGTGGTCTACCGCCTCCTCGGCCGCACCCCGCGCCGTCCGCTGCGGCTGCGGCACGCCCCGTCGGCGGTCGTCCTGCACGCGGGCTGCGACCGCACCTGGCCGCAACTGGCCCACCACACCCTGTCCTTCGGCCACGCCTGGCGGCGCACCTTCGACGAACTCACCCGCACCGGCGTGCTGATGCGCGATCCCTCCCTGCTGATCACCCGTCCCACCGCCACCGACCCCGCCCTGGCCCCGCCTGGCCGCCATCTGCACTACGTCCTGGCGCCGTGTCCCCACACCGGCATCGGCCCCGGCCCCGCCGACTGGCGCGACCTCGGTCCCCGCTACCGCGACGCGCTGCTGTACGAGCTGGAACGCCGGGGACTCGACGGCATCGCCGCGGCGATCGAAGAGGAGTGCCTGGTGACACCCGCCGACTGGACAGAGCAAGGGCACGCCGCGGGCACGCCGTTCTCCGCCGCGCACACCTTCGCCCAGACCGGCCCCTTCCGCCCACGCAACCTGGTGCGCGGCACCGCCAACGCCGTCCTCGCCGGCTGCGGCACCACGCCGGGCGTCGGCGTGCCGCCCGTCCTGCTGTCGGGAAAGCTTGCCGCCGCCCGTATCACCGGCGCGCGCCGCACGACCGCCGCCCCGGTGACCCACCAGGTAACCCACCCGGTAACCCACCCGGCGGCCCGGACCCGGCCCCACCCGGAAGGAGCTCGTCCATGACCGGCCGGGAACTGGACGCCGCGGGCATCACCGAGCCGGACCTGCGCGCCGCCTACACCCGCTGCCGGGAGCTGAACGCCCGGCACGGCCGTACCTACTTCCTCGCCACCCGCCTGCTCACCCCCGACCGGCGTCCCGCCGTGCACGCCCTGTACGGCTTCGCCCGCTGGGCCGACGACATCGTCGACTCGCTCGACAGCGCCGCAGGCCCGAAGGACCGCGCCCGCGCCCTGGACAGGCTGGACGACGACCTCGCCCATGGCCTGGCCGGCGGCGCCGGAGCCGAGCCGGTGGTGCGGGCGCTCGCCGACACCGCACGCCGTCACGCCATCGACCACCGCCACTTCGCCGACTTCCTCGCCGCCATGCGCAGCGACCTGACGGTCACCTCGTACGCCACCTACGCCGACCTGCGCGGCTACATGCACGGCTCCGCGGCCGTGATCGGCCTGGAGATGCTGCCCGTGCTCGGCACCGTGACCCCCCGGGAGGAGGCCGCGCCCCACGCCGCCGAACTCGGCGTCGCCTTCCAGCTCACCAACTTCCTGCGAGACGTGGGAGAGGACCTCGACCGAGGCCGCGTCTACCTCCCGCGGGACCTCCTGAACGCCCACGGCGTTCACCGCGAGCTGCTGCGCCACTGCCGGGACACCGGCCGCGTCGACCGCCGGGTCACGGCGGCGTTGAGGGAGTTCGAGGACCTCACCCGTGCCGCCTACCGGCGGGCCGCGCCCGGCGTCGGCATGCTCGATCCGGTCTCCCGGCCCTGCATCCGCACGGCGTTCGTCCTGTACGGCGGCATCCTGGACGCCGTCGCCGCCACCGGGTACGCCGTGCTGCACCGCCGCGCCGTGGTGCCCCGGTGGCGGCGGGCCCTGGTCGCCGCGGACGGTCTGCTGCGGGTGGCGGCCGCCCGCGTGGCCGCCCGGCGCGCCCCCGGCGGGGCGGGCGTACCCCTCGAACCGGCGGCTTCCGGTGCCCGCGCCCACCCCCCTGCCCGGCCGCACCCCAGTCACAAGGAGGTCGCGTGAAGCCCGCCCGGCCGTCCCTGTCCAAGCGTCTGCCGCTGACCCTGCGCCGCGACCCGGTCGCCTGGGAGCGTCAGCGACCCACCTGGCGCGAAGCCCGGCCCACCCTGATCGCCGACGCCCTCAAAAGGGCCCAGGCCCGCCCCACCGGCAACTGGTACGTCGTCGGAGCCTCCCGTGAACTGCGGCCCGACCGGCCGCTGGCCCGCACCGTCGCCGGCCGCGAGGCGGTGCTGTGGCGGGACGCCGAAGGGCGCCTCGTGGCCGGGCCGGGAAGCTGCCCGCACCTCGGCGCCCCGCTGCGCGACAGCCCCGTGCGCTGCGGCACCCTGGTGTGCCACTGGCACGGACTGGCCCTGAGCGGAACGCCGTTCGCCGGCTGGGAGCCGTGGCCGGCGCACGACGACGGGGTGCTGGTCTGGGTACGGCTGGACCAGGTCGGGGCGGAGGAGCCCACCGCCCGTCCGGCGGTGCCGAGGCGACCGGCGGCGGCCGGGGCGCTGACCGCCGTGTACACCACCGTGGGCGTCTGCGAGCCGGACGATGTCGTCGCCAACCGCCTCGACCCCTGGCACGGGGCCTGGTTCCACCCCTACTCCTTCGTCGACCTCACCGTGGCCCGGACCCCCGGGCGGGCTGACGAGAGCGACTCCTTCACCGTGGACGTGTCCTTCAGGGCCGCCGGGCGGGTGGTCGTCCCGGTGCGCGCGGTCTTCACGGCGCCCGGACCCCGCACCGTCGTGATGCGGATCATCGAGGGCGAGGGGCAGGGCTCCGTCGTGGAGACGCACGCCACCCCGCTCGGGCCGGACGCCCTGGGACGGCCTCGCACGGCAGTGGTGGAGGCCGTCGTCGCCACGTCCGAACGGCCGGGCTTCGCCGTGGCCCGTCGCGCCGCCCCGCTGCTGCGCCCCCTGATACGCGCTGCCGCCGGCCGGCTGTGGCGCGACGACCTCGCCTACGCGGAGCGCCGCTGGGCCCTGCGCTCCTCGGGTGGTTTCCCCGGCTGACCGACGCCCTGGTGGCGCCCACCGCGCGACCCATGATGTCGGGGGCAGCCACGACGAGCTTGGCCCGGTGTCCTCCAGCGGCTTCTCCAGACACTGCCCGGCGTTGACCAGGATCACGTTCAACTCCCGGAACGCGACAGGGGCCGCGAGAGGCGGCCCCTGCCACGGCGGGCGAGCGCCGATCGTCTACGTGCCCGCGCGATTCACCGGGACGGCCGTCTCGATCACCAGCTCACCACCCATCAGTGGCCCGCTTTGTCCCCAATTACTGGGTCCTTCGCCGGGCACTCGAGCCTGCGAGAAGCGCCTCACTACAGCAGTCGGCCCATGCCATACGACGATTCCCAACCGGCCGTTGTACGCCACCTCCGGTCGTGCGGGAGCGGGGTTCGGGGGCCGGTTGTGGGTTCACAGGCCGTGCTGGTCGAGGAGCCGCATGAGGTTGCGTTTGCGTCTCTGGTCGGCGCGCAGGGCGGTGCGGTACGTGGTGAACTCGTCCTGGGTACCCAGGCGGCGGTGGCAGTCGCGGATGCTGAGCAGCAGGCTGGTCAGCTGCTCGTAGACCGCGTTGCCCGTCTGCTTCGTGAGGGGTTCGGTCAGGCGCCGGTAGACGCGGAGGGCGTCGGCGGGGCGGGTGGGGCGGGCCTGGTCGGCGAGGGTGAGCCACTGCCGGTCGTCGGCACCGGTCCCGGTGGCGACCTGCCATGCCGCGTCAGTGTCCTTGTCGTCGAGCAGGGCATCGATCAGGGCCGGGCCGCCGTACCGAGAGTGCTGTTGCCGCTCCGCGTCGGTACGCAGCAGAGCCAGCGCTCCCTCACGCTCGGCCGGCCAGCAGCCCGCGGCCCTGGCGGCGGCTCGCAGTTGCTGGTACGCGAGCAGGGTGCGGCGGGCGCCGAAGTGGTCACGGCGCAGGGCGACGGCATCGGGGAGCCGGTCCGCCTGCGTGTAGCGGTCGCAGAGGTAGTCAACGAGGGCGGTGTCGACGGCGGCGAGGTCGCGGGCGGCCTGGATGCCGCGTTCCGCCCAGCGCAGGGCCTCGTCGGGGCGCCGGGCCGTGTCCAGCTCGTGGGCGATGACCAGGTGCGTGTGTCCGTTCGGTGCCAGGTCGGCCGCATGCACGGCGATCACCGCGTCGACATCACCTCCCGCCTTGGCCAGACGCTCCATCAGGTACTTCTCCGCCCAGCCGCGGCGGTTGCCCCGCCACGCCTCGACCGCCAGCTTCCGCAGGACGGCCATCCCCTCTTCGCCGAGGACGTCCTCGTAGTCGAGCGGATCGATGTCCGTCCGCACCGACCTGCCCGAGCCAGCCGTCCGAGTCGTCGACGCTCTCCACCGCGTCGGCCAGCAGCTTCATCGCCTCCCGCGCCAGGGTGATCGCATCATCGGCCCGGCCCGAACCGGTGAGCGCGCCGATCGCGGACACCGCCTGCCCGGCCTGGTCGGCGTAGGCGCGGGCGTCGGCGTACTCGACGCACCCGTACTGCGCGAACGGTGAGATGTCCAGCAGATCGCGGATACGGGCCCGGACCGCGGCGAGGTCCCCGCGAGCGCTCGCGGCCCTCAGCTCCAAGCGGCGGCGCAACTGCGGGTCCTCGGCGATCTGTTCACGTACGAGGGCGAGCAATGCCTCCTTGGACAGGCCGGACAACCAGCCGTCAAGGTCCTTCGCACGGTCCCGGGCCGCCTTCCGCTGCCGCGGCAGGCTCGCCCGCTGGGCGAGCACAGGCCCAAGCCAACCGGTCCGCATAGCGCGCAGGCCGAACGCCGAGGCACCTGGGCAGGACGCCGCTGGATGCGGGGTCGGGCCGACAACAAGGAAGTCATCGTCGTCATCGGTGGGCCCGGCAGCGGGAGGAGCGTTATCGCCCTGTCCCTTCTCGGCGAGCTCTACCGCAGGGGCGGTCCGCGCTGCACGCCACCGGGTCGGCGTCCTTCACCAAGACGGCGCGCCCCGGGTACTTGAAGATCACCCACAGGCACCGCGGCCCCATCGGATGCGTCCCCCGGCAGAGGACACGCTTGGGCCGGTTCGAGTCGAATCAGCGGCAACGAGTGGGAACCGCCCAGCCAGCCCTTGGCGTGTTCCTGACTGACCGCATCAATAGTTTGCTAACGTGATGATAAGGAGTCGAAACAGCCGAATCCGGGGGGTAAGGATGACATTCGACAGCGAATGGGCGGAGCTCGTATCCGCCGCGAAGGACCAGCAGTCGGCTGGAATGCGACTGAATCAGGCCAAGGCAGGTCCGGGCGGCTCCGGGGCGAATCACGATCTTGTCGTCCACCAAGACGATCTCGGCGCGGTCGGGCATGAAGCTTTCGAGTTGCATGGGGAGCTGCACAAGAAGGCCGACATCGCCGGCGCGGGCATCGACAAGAGCGGGGCGGGCTCCACCGCCCAGGCAGCCAGAGAGTTTTCGGCGCGTCAGCTCACCATGGGGGATGAGCTGTTCACGACGCTCGAGGTCTGGGGCACGCAGGTCAAGACGGTCCTGCAGATGTGCGCACACATCTCGAACCACCTCGATTATTCGAAGAAGGCTCACGCGAAAGACGACGCGGAGATCGCGGCTTCACTGCGCCACCGGAACGGTTCAGCGGTGTCGGCCTCCGAGATATCCAAGTACGTGAAATAACGGGGGCACAGATCATGGGAAAGTTCTCGTACTCGGATCTCATCTCGTTGGATCTGGGAAAATTGGGCACCGCGGTCAGCGACTGGAAGACCATGGTCGGCGATCTGGACAAGCTCAGGACCAGCGTTTATAGCGGTTTGGTGCAGAAATCCGACGCAGCGCGGTGGCAGGGCGTCAACGCGGGGGTCACCAAGGACTTCGTGCGCAGTACAGCCAAGGAGTTCCTCGATCTGCACGCCGAGGCACAGAGCATCTACAACGTCCTCCAGGACGCGCACACCGAGCTGACGGGCGTCCAGAAGCGGGCCAAGTCGCTGACCGAGGAGGCCCGCCGGGGGGACCCGTCGAGGGAGCCTCCAGATCCCGGTCTGGTCGCGTCGGACGGGGGCAATGGCACGGTGAAGGTGCAGATGGCGAACATGTGCACAACGAAGGACACCCCGCAGCGCACCCTGGACTTGATGAAGTGGTACGCCGACACGCTCACCGGTCTCGTGTCACACGCCTCGGAGATCGACGCGGCCGTTACGCGCGCGCTGCGGAAGAGCCACGGTGGCGACCCCTACAACGCGGGCCACGCCACATACACATCACTCGACGAGGAGCAGGTGCCCCGTGCCACGCAGCTGGCCTCGCTCGGCAAGGACGCGAACGACAAACAACGGGCCGAGTTGCGGAGGCTGTGGCAGTCGCTGAGCCCTGAAGCGCGGGCCGAGCTGTGGAAGGGGCACAAGGACGATCTGCTGGCGGCGGGACTGCTGAGTCCTACGGTCAAGCGGGCGGCGCCGGACCCGGGGTCGGGGCCGCACGGTGCCGAGTCCCCCGGCGCGGCGGAGCGGCGGACCAGGGAGAAGATGAACCTGCTGGCCGAGGGCGCCGACTGGCGGGGGATGAATGACGCCTCGCGCCATATGGCGCACTACCTGGGCAACAGCGGCGATCCCATGAAGCTTCCGGTGGACAAGATGATGTGGGACGACGAGGGATTCAGAAGCCACATCGATCAGAGCATCAGGCAGAACCAGAGCGAATGGCGCAAGCAGGCGCTGGAGGAGTTCAAAAGAAACGGCGGCCAGCCGGTCGCCATCCCCGTGGAGAGCAAGAACCGCGACTACAGCTTTGATCAGGGCACGGACCCGAACTGGTTTTACGCGGTGGGCTCGACCAGATCGAATGTCACCGGGGTGGTCACGGTCGTGCCGGACGCCGACGGCCAGCCCAAGGTCGGCCTCGACTACCAGGTCAACGCCTGGGACCGCTACAACTGGGACGAGGGCAAGGGGGTGAGCATCGGACCGATCGACGTCCCCGACGGACAGCCGGCCCGCCTGCACAAGACAGGTCTCGCCCAGGAGTTCGACATGTCGGGCAGCAGCTCGGTCAAGCACTACGATCTGGGCGGATCGGTCCCGAACAATGAGCCGCTCCCGGGCCCCGATGAGCCGGGGCGCGAGGGCGGACGTACGGACCCCGGACGGGAGCAGCAGGACGCCAATGGTCGTTGAGCACCACCCATCGGAACCCATCGGGAGCCAGCAGTGCGCCGCCGACTTCTCGTTGCTGGAGTAGTGGTTCTCGCGGTCGTCGTCTCGGCCGTCGTCGCGTTCGCCTTCGTCACGGAGGACACACTGTCCGACCAGGCGGAGCAGGACAGGAAGTGCTGCTGGAAGCGTGGCGCCACGCCCCGCTGGATGAGCGAGACGATGGGCCTCCGGATCCCGGCGGCGGCCGCGGACGGGCGGGCCGGGTACAAGACGAGCTCGCGCTACGACATCGGGATCCTGGCCTTCACGCTGCCCAGCCGGGAGGCGGACGCGTACCTCTCCCGGCTGGTCCCGGAGGACGAGGAGATGGTCGCCAACCTCCATCCGGAGCAGAAGGGGTACGAACCGATGGCGCCCTTCGCGCATCTGGGGCTCCCGGAGCCGGAGACCCTGGTCAAAGGCATGCGGCGGATCGGTTTCTGCCCGGACGGGCTCACCTCCCCCGAGGGGAAGCGTCTTCGCTACTGCGTCGACCTCTTCGCCCATGAGTTCACACCGGGCAGCACGCGCGTCTACGTCCGGTCGACGATCGAACCTGGTGTGACGCCGCCGGCCCCGACCGGTCCCGGTGCATGAGGGGCTGGTTCATGGATTCATTTCCTTACGATATTCGGCCCCATTCGGCCCCGGACAACTGGTGCACGACGAAGTTCATGTGCTGCGTGTGACCGACCCGGATCCATGTCTCGGCATTGCCCGAGCCGTCCGGACCGTCGCCGTACGCACAGGCGTGCAGCCGGCGTTCTCCCCCGCTGAGCGCGTTCCCGTCGGTCCCGTCGGTCCCGTCGGTGCAGTCGGTGCCGTCGGTGCCGTCGGTGCCGCGGAATGCGCCGGGCTCCACGATCCAGCAGGCCATGGCGCGGACCCGGGCAGCGCGGTCGCACTGGATGACGCGGGTGGGCTGGGCTGGGACCGGCGTCCAGTATGAGGTCGAGCCACGAGGACGGCAGGCACAGCCGGTCGCTCAGGTTCAGGAGATCCGTCAAGAGGAGCCGGTCCGGCGGATCGTCGAGCAAGACGCGTATACCGAGGCCGAGGCCGCGTCCGCCGAGGGAGGCGAGGTCGGCGACATAGCGGTGATGCGCAGGGTCCCGCTCCGGGCCGGTGACCAGCCGCAGCCGACTCCTGGTCGCCCCCTGTCACCCCATCCGTGGAGCGACTGTCCACAGCGGCGCGATTCTCCGGCGTACGCCGAACTCCAGTCGCGCGTATGCGTCCCAGGCGTCCCGTCGTGCCGGAACGACCGGCACATAGATCGGCTCGACCATCGCGGTTCCCCCTTCGGTCCCGCTGCGCCGCCCCTGGTTGAAGGGTGAAGGGAGACGGTCGGTGCTGAAAGAACGCGATTCCGGCCACTGATCACGTCTTGTCCTGGTGATCAAGGGCGCCCGCCCCGGGCGATCACGATGCCGCCTGGGTGCACCAGGCCGACCAGCCTCGCTGGCGAACCATATGTTTCACTCCCGTGCCGCCGGGCACCCTCACCGCAATGGGAGCGCTCCCATCTACTCCCGTTGCCCATCGGCGCAATCCCCCCACGGACGATGGAGATCGCATGAATTGTCATGATCACAGCAATCTCTTACGCTGGGCGCTCCGCGCCCTCGGCTTGCTGTCCGCCACGCTGCTCACCCTGATCCCGTGGACCGGCACCGCCTCCGCCCACGGGTCGGTCATCGACCCCGCGTCCCGCAACTACGGCTGCTGGCTGCGCTGGGCGGACGACTTTCAGAACCCTGAGATGGCACAGAAAGACCCCATGTGCTGGCAGGCATGGCAGGACAACCCGAACGCCATGTGGAACTGGAACGGCCTGTACCGCAACGGCTCCGCCGGCAACTTCCCGGCGGTCGTCCCCGACGGCCAGCTGTGCAGCGGCGGGCACACCGAAGGCAACCGCTACAACTCGCTGGACACCGTGGGCGCATGGCAGACGACGAACATCGGCAACAAGTTCACGGTGAAGCTGTACGACCAGGCCAGCCATGGCGCGGACTACTTCCTGGTCTATGTCAGCCGCCAAGGCTATGACCCCACCACGCAGCCGCTGAAGTGGAGCGATCTGCAGCAGGTGGCCAAGACCGGCAAGTACGGCCCCAGCCAGAACTACTCGATCGACGTCAGCACCTCGGGCTACACCGGGCGCCACGTCGTCTACACGATCTGGCAGGCCTCGCACATGGACCAGACGTACTTCCTGTGCAGTGACGTGAACTTCAGCTGAGCCACCCGCCAGCGGCAGCACGAAGGGCGGCCCGCCGAGAGTCTGGCGGGCCGCTTTGGCTTGCGGCCGCTGAGGAGCGTCCGCCCCGAGGGCGGCACGGCCCTGCTTCCCCGGTGAACGTTTCCCGGCGTTGCTGCGTCATCAGGGAAACGAGGAGGGACCGCGGATGGCCGGATGGCGCAAGGCAAGATCGGTCAGCCCCGACGAGTCGTCGCCGCTGACCGAGCCGGAGTACGTCCAGCGGGTGCGCGCGATGCTCGTCCTGGGTGGTGTGCCCTGGGACCAACTCGACGACGGGGTTCAGCAAGTCAGGCTGAAACTGCTGGAGGAGCAGGCCAAGCCGGAACAGCCGGAGATCCGCGAACCAATGGCATGGCTCACGGCGGTCGCATCCCGGGTCGCGGTCGACTGGCACCGGGCCAGGACCAGGGACGCGGGCCTGCGCGAGCGGCTGGCCGCACGCTGGTCTCGGCGTCCTCCGCCGGAGCATCCCGAAGAGCATCGCGTCCTCGCGCTGACGGTGTCCCGTGGGCTGGAAGGGCTGTCAGCCGTGCAGCGGCAGGTGCTGACCCTGCGTTACTACGCGGATCTGCCTGTGCGCGATATCGCGGCGCTGCTGGACGTGCCGGAGGGCACCGTCAAAAGCCGACTTCACAGCGCCGTCGCCGCGCTGCGGACACAACTCCACGACATGGAGGTGTTCTGAGATGGCCGACACCACTGATGTGACAGAGCTGACGGAATCGGAAGAGAACGATCTGCGGCTGGCAATGCGAATGATCGGCGAGGAGGCCGGCCGAGCCGACGTACCGCTACGACCCGCTCCTCGCACCATGTGGTGGCGACGCCGAGGCATGGTCGGGGGTGTCCTCGTGGCCGGGGCGGCACTGAGCGTCGGAGTGCTGGTCTTCTGGCTGGTGGATGGCCGCTCGGTCCGGTCCTCCGGCATCACCGACGACGACCAGGGCCTGACGAACGCCGAATGGGTCGCCTGTGCCCGGATGGCCGCCGAGGGCGAGGTGGTCTCGGTACGTGACGCCTCGCAGCCCCATCAGGTCGTCGTGACCTTCGCCGTGCAGGACTGGATCAAACCCGCACAGGGAGCCAACCAGATCGAAATCAACACCGTCGACCCCGAGTGGCTGGAGGAAAAGCCCTTCATGGCGGGCCAACATCTGCTGATCGTGGACGCGGGCCGTGCCGACGGCGAGGTCAACTACTACCGCGGCCGCCACGTCAAGTACGAGCGAGAGCTGTTCAAGCGCGAACTTCCCAAGGCGGCGAAGACGGACTGTCCCGCCTTCTGGCGGGACATGGACGACGACGGCGCTGTGCCGCCGGACGTCTGACCGGTACTGATGCGAGCCAAGAAGTCGTACGGCCTGCGCCGGGCGGACCGCCCGCGTCCCTTCCCCCACGCTCATGCGCGCCGCGACGGCCCGTCAAAGCGCGCGGCTCAACCAATGAGGCGGTGCGCCACCGGCACCACGGCCCCGGCAGCGAAGAGCCCCGCGATCACAACGGCCGGCCAGGGCTCCCCCAAGGCCGCCGTCAGCCCCGCTATCAGCGCGCCGACGAACCCGGCTGTCAAGAAAACGATGGCTGCGTGGTCAGTGATCAACCGCGGGTCATCACCCCTGGCGTCGCGACGCTCTCCGTCCCCCTGATCACCCCCACCCTGAGGACCAGTATTCGCGCTCATTATTCTCTTTTTCCTCAGTCTTCCTCTGCCGTTGAGGACGACTTGCGCAGCGACTGGAGCCGGGCTCCCGTCGCGTCCACGATCCAAAAAGACCAGCCATTCCGATGTGGTGCGACGTCCGGGTTGTATGCCTGCAAAACGGCGGTCGCCGCCCCGCTGGGGGACTTGTAGCGCCCCTGGGCCGGCCCGGAGGGAATGACCAGGGCCTCCGACGCCGGGTCGTACTCCCCCGGCACCTTGTGCCCCGCGTACCGCGCATGCACCGCCACCATCCCCGGCTCCACGCTCACCCCCACACTTGGGGAGGTCTCAGGCACCGACTGCTCCTCCGACGCCTCGAAGTGCTGCAACAGCCGAAGCACGACCCCCTCCCCGTCCACCCCCCAAGCACGCTTCAGAAGCGCCACTTTCATGCTCGCTTCCCCGCCGAGCCGGATGTCCATATCCGCCCCCTTCTCCCAGATCAATCCGACAAGACGGAATCATACGCTCAGATTCAGCATTCCCGCCAGCATCTCTGGAGAATTTCTGTGCTTCTGAGGCAAGAGGGCAACGGTCGCTGCTCACTGCGTGACGGGCCTCCCGCTACGAGTGCGCGGAGGGAGGGACGTTAGCGGGACGTTAGTGGAGCGTTAGTCGGGCGGCAGTGGCACGGCAGCGGGCGGGATCAATGTGGTTGTCGTACCGATCAGACCTCTCCGACGCCCGCCCCTCAGGAGATCCGCCATGCGACCCCTCACCCTCGCCGAATGCCGCGCCCACGCCGTGCAGATCACCGCCGTCGCCCTGACCACGGTGGCCGCGCTGACCGTGGTCGTCTGCGGGAGTGTGGACGGTACGGGGCTGCGTACGGAGGGGAACGCGGACCACAGTCGTGGGACGCAGACGGTCACCGTCGACCCCGTCCGGGCCTCGCTCGTTGCTGACACCACCCAACCCATGGGGCGGTAGGGGCCGTTGCTACGGTGTCGTGCGCATGATCACGAGTTCTCGTAACAACTGAAGGAGGAACTTCGTGATGCGACGGGGAATGCGGTCGGCGCTGGCGTCGGTGGGGGCGGTCGCGGCGGGCGCGGTGCTGCTGGGGACGGTTACGGCTACCACGGCCGAGGCGGCGTCGGCCAGTGCGTGGTATTGCCAGAAGGGCTACTTCTGCTCGTACAAGAAGGACAACGGCGGGGGGAACGAGGTGTGGCTCACGAAGGCGAACCACGCCACGCTCCCGGCCGACTGGGACAAGAAGATCAAGTCGATGTGGAACGACACGGGCAAGTAGTGTGCATCTACACCGAGCCGCGCTACCGGGGCAGGCACCAGAAGCTGCTGCCCCATGTCCGCTACGGCGCGAACACCACGATCCGTTCGTTCAAGTTCGTCGGGTCGTCCGCGGCCTGCTAGCAGCCTGCCGGCGATTGAGGCGCCCCGTGCGTCATCCTTGCGGGCACGGGGCGCCCGGCGCGAAGCGGTTCGGGGAGCAGGTGACCAGCGCCAGGGACAGGAATGACGTCCGGCCGACGTAGAAGCCGACGGACACATCGCCCCCGTGCGTCAGCGTGTCCGCGGCCGTGGCGACCAGGCGGGACAGCCGGGCCGTGTCCGCCTCCTGCTGGGAGTGGAAGCCCGGGGCGTGTTCGGTGAGCTGTCTGCCCAGCCAGGCGGCGGCGTCCTTGGGCTCCTCGAAGGTCTCGCGGATGAGGCGGGGGGCCTTGAGCAGCCAGTGTGCGGTCTCCGTCGGGGGCAGCTCCGAGCGTCTGAAGGCGTCGACCTGCTGGCGGTGGTGCTCCTGGTCCTCCGGGGTGACCGGGGGCCTGGGGCGGTCCGGTAGGCGGCGGAGTACGTCCCGGTCGAACAGCTCCTTCTCGCCCAGCCAGGAATACGCGTGGATGTGCACGCGACAGCTGTTCCCGCCGTCGCGCCATCCGTTTCTCTCAGTCGGCCTCCTTCACCGAGATGTCGGCAACGGTGTCGTAGAACGACAGGTGGTCCTTGATCTCGGCCACGGAGTCGAGCGGGTCCGGGTAGGCCCACACCACATCGGGCCGCGGGCCGCTGCCGCCCTCCGTGCCCAGATACGTCCAGTACGCCGCCTCGCCCTTGAACGGGCAGGTGGTGTGCGTATCGGTCGGCTCGAAGAGGGACAGGTTCACGTCCTGCGGGGGCAGGTAGTAGCGGACGGGCAGGCCGGTCTCGAAGAGGAGCAGCGGGCGGCGCGACTCCGCGACGACCCGGCCGTCGATCGTGACCGTGACGTGCTGGGTGCCGCGGGTCACCTCCACGCGGTGGCCTGTGCCTTTGCCGGTGCCGGGGTGCTGGGTCGTCATGCGGGATCCTCCTGCGGTGGGCGTTCCGAGCGGTTCCTCATTTTCCGAGCGGTTCTTCATGTACCGAGCGGTTCCTCATCTACGTCAACGCAGACCCCGGGCCGGCGATTCCGCCCCTCCCTCAGCTCTCCGTGACCTCGATGAAGATCGGGTTCGTGTAGCACCAGGTGTCCGCCCACGGGTCGCCGTCGCCCGGCTTGTGCGGGATCGGGCCGTGCGGGTCCACGGTCGCGCCCAGCAGGCCCGTGCCGTGGCGGTTGCCGTCGCTGCCGCGGAGCCGGAGGTAGCCGGACTCCTCGGCCCTGGCCAGGGGGATCCGCAGGGTGTACGTACCGGTGCGGCCGGATACGTCCGCGGTGTGTACGACGCGGGTGTCCGGGGCGCGCCATGCGTCGCGGTCGCGCGCCGGGCCGCGGACCGCGCCGCGGATCACGTCGAGGTGGGCCAGGCGCGGCAGGACACCGTGGAAGTTGGGGCGGGAGGCGGTGGTGACCGTGACCGTCAGGGTCAGCCGCTCGCCGCGGCGGACCCGGAGCCGGCCGCCCAGGGTGACCCCGCGGCCCCTGCCGCCCTGGCCGTCACGGTCGTCCCGGTCGTCGCTCTCGCGGTGCAGCCGTACGTCCAGGGCGTCGATCAGCTGCCCGTGGTCCACCCACACCCGCCCGGCCCGCAGCCCGGCCATCACCTGCCGGTAGCCGTACGCCGTCACGCCCACATGCGTACGGCTGAACTGCCCCGGCCAGAAGTCGCTGCCCGGCTGCTCCTTGTCGGTGTTGACCGGGTCGGGCAGCCTGCCCGTGTTGTCGAAGTTCTGGCCGGGCTGCCAGTCGCCGTTGCGCCAGGTGTCGTGGACGGTCCGGTGGTTGTCGGAGTTCGTGGTGATCGAGAACAGCCGGCCCTCGGACAGCATCGCGTCCCACAGCCCGCCCACCGTCGCGGTCATCCAGTCGAAGCCGCCGTACGTGACGTATGCCTCGGCCGGGTAGCCGGGCCAGGACTGGGCGGACGGCTTGTTCTCGTACTCCCCGCGGACGGCGGTGGGGCCGCCCCACCCCGGCAGAGCCGCGCCCTGGGCGCCCGGGGCGCCCTCCGCACCGATCATGACCTCGGGCGCGGCGTCCCGCCAGGCCCGCAGCTCGTGCGGGGAGTCGATGCCCAGCCGCAGCGGGTGGTTGGCGAGGACCAGCACATCGTCGACGTAACCGCTCTTGCGCTGCTCGGCGAGCCACTTGATGCCCGCGACCGCCAGCGCCTCGTTCTCGGCGGTGCTGTCGGTACGGCCCAGCAGCTTGCCGTCGTAGCGGAGCTCGAAGGTGCGCAGCAGATCGGCCTCGTGGGGGCCGGGCGGCGAGAAGACGGTGCCGTGCTCGGCTCCCGGGATGTACCACTCCAGGCCCTGGAAGATCAGCATCCGCGGGTTCTCGGCGCGGGCCTTCAGGACGTCGTCGTGTTCGGCGAGCGCCCCGCCCGCGTTGGCATGGCCGAAGTTGCTGTGCTCGGTGAAGACCATCCAGTCCAGGCCGAACTGCGCGGCACGCTGGGCCTGCTGGGACGCGGTGTACTTCGCGTCGTGGCTGTAGACCGAGTGCACATGGTGGTCGCCTACCAGATAGACGAGGTCCGGGTCGCCGGCCGCGCCGCCGTCGGTGGTTGTCGCGGGCGCCTCGGCGGCCGACGCCGCCGTGGGCGCCAGCGCCATGCCGCCCGCGAAGCCCGCGCCGTA
The DNA here is from genome assembly GCF_044334165.1 of Streptomyces sp. NPDC020845. Classification (NCBI taxonomy): domain Bacteria; kingdom Bacillati; phylum Actinomycetota; class Actinomycetes; order Kitasatosporales; family Streptomycetaceae; genus Streptomyces; species Streptomyces sp. NPDC020845. The sequence goes on from NZ_JBIRSJ010000010.1 coordinate 66,522, forward strand.
CAGGCCCGCGCGGCGCAGCAGCCCGCGCCGTGAGACGCCCTGCGCGTCCAGCGAGCGGGCCGGCACCTCGGGGTCGGCCCAGCGGGGGAGGGACGGAAGCGGTTCGGTCGGGCGTGGCATTGGCGCATCTCCTCGTTCGGGCCGGTCCGTTCCGTTCCGGGCCGGTGCCGGGTGACCGTACGAGGGGGTGGCCACGGGCGCCCCAGCGGCGGGCGTACGGGGGGTGAACAACCCCCGGGGCCCCGGCCACGGGGCCTTGAGCCCGCGCGGCGTGCTACGTGTCCTGCGCGTTCTCCGGGCGCGGCCACGTACGTCCCTCGTCCGCCTCCACCTCGCGGTTGAACCGCGTCAGCGCGTCCTCGAACCGCCTCACCTCCTCGGGCGTCCAGCCCGTCAGCACCCGCTCCAGCTTCGCGCGGCGGCGCTCCCGGTCGGCGGCCAGGCGCTCGGCGCCGAGGGTGGTGGCGCGCAGTTTGCGGGCGAGGCCGCCCTTCGGGTCCGGGATGCGTTCGAGCAGGCCCGCGCGGAGCAGGGCGCCTGTCTGCCGGTTGACGGTCGAGACGTCGAGGCCCAAGGCGTCGGCGAGTTGGCCGATGGACAACGCGCCCTCGGTGTCCAGGAAGGAGAGGAGGAAGTACGCGGAGCGGTCCAGGCGGGCCCCCGAGCACTGGCCGGTCTGGTCGGTCTGGTCGGTCTGGTCGGTCTGCGTCTGGGTGGTCTGACTGCCGGGTTGGTTGCCCGTCTGGCCGGCCTGGCCCTTGCGGTCCCTCGGCGTCAGCAGATTGCACCTGGCGACCAGCATCAGCTCGCGTTCCAGCTTCTCCAGCACGCTTCCTCCTCGTCTCCCAGCCGCTCGTCCCGGGAAATGTGCACGATACACATCGTGTGTAGGATGCACATCTCATCATTCCTTATGCCTTTCATATCGAAGGTCATCCGGTCATTCACCAGCACACCCACCCGGAGGCGGCAGCCGTATGTCCCCGTCAGCTCCAGCAGCCCGCGTCGAGCCCTTGAGCTCGGCGCCGCCCGGCCAGAAGCAGCTCCCGCGCGAGGTGGGCGCCGGCTTCGTGGCCGTGCTCGCGTTCTGCGGTATCGCCGTCTCGGTGATGCAGACGCTGGTCGTGCCGCTGGTGACCGAGCTGCCGCAGCTGCTGCACACCTCCAGCTCCAACGCCTCCTGGGTGATCACCGCCACCCTCCTCGCGGGCGCCGTGTCCACCCCGGTCATGGGGCGGCTCGGCGATATGTTCGGCAAGCGCAGGATGCTGGTGGTGGCCCTCGGGCTGCTGGTCGTCGGCTCGCTGGTGTGTGCCGTCACCTCCGACCTGGTGGTCATGGTGATCGGCCGGACCATCCAGGGCGGTGCGATGGGCGCGATACCGCTCGGCATCAGCATCATGCGCGACGAGCTGCCGCCCAAGAAGCTGGGCTCCGCGATGGCCCTGATGAGCTCGTCGCTGGGCATCGGCGGCGCGTTCGGCCTCCCGGCCGCCGCGTTCGTCGCCCAGCACACCAACTGGCATGTGCTGTTCTACGGCGCCGCCGGGCTCGGTGTGCTCGCGCTCGCCCTCGTGCTGATCGTCGTGCCCGAGTCGACCGTACGGACCCCCAGCCGCTTCGACGCCATCGGCGCGATCGGGCTCTCGGCCGGTCTGGTCTGTCTGCTGCTGCCCATCACCAAGGGCGGCGACTGGGGCTGGTCCAGCGGCACCACCCTCGGGCTGTTCGGCGCGTCCGCGCTGATCCTGCTGGTCTGGGGGTTCGTGGAGCTGCGGACCGCCGAGCCGCTGGTGGACCTGCGGACCACCGCGCGCCGTCAGGTGCTGCTGACGAACCTCGCCTCGATCATGGTCGGGTTCTCCTTCTACGCGATGTCGCTGATCCTCCCCCAGCTGCTGGAGCTGCCGAAGGCCACCGGCTACGGCCTCGGCCAGTCCATGGTCATGGCGGGTCTGTACGTCGCGCCGATGGGCGTGGCGATGATGCTGGTCTCGCCGCTGTCCGCGCGGATCAACGCCACGAGCGGGCCGAAGGTCTCGTTGCTCCTGGGGCTGATCGTGATCGGCGCCACGTACGGCAGCGGCATCGTGATGATGGACCACGTCTGGCAGGTCGTCGTGCTCTCGACCGGGCTCGGCGTCGGCGTCGGGATCGCTTACTCGGCGATGCCGACCCTGATCATCAGCGCCGTACCGGCCGCCGAGACGGGCGCGGCGAACGGGCTGAACACCCTGATGCGGTCCATCGGCATGTCCACCTCCAGCGCGGTGGTCGGGGTGATCCTCGCGCACCAGACCACGAACTTCGGGCCGCTCGCGCTGCCCAACACGGACGGGTTCAAGATCTCGTTCGCCGTCGCGTGCGGGGCCGCCGCCCTGGGTCTGCTGATCACCCTGTTCCTGCCCAACCGGCGCCGTACGCCCCTGACGGGCCAGCCTCAGACGGGCCAGGCACAGACGGGCCAGGCACAGACGGGCCAGGCACAGACGGGCCAGGCGCCGGCCGACCAGGAAGCGGCTCCGGCCACCCCGGCGGCCCTGGCGGCCCAGCCCGTGGCGGCGGCCGAGGCCGCTGAGCCCGCCCCGGCCGCTGAGCCCGCCCCGGCCGCTGAGCCCCTTGCCGGCGGCGGCGGTGTCCAGGGCCGGGTGCTCGGGTCCGGCGACGTCCCGCTTGCGGGTGCCGCCGTCACCCTCATCGACAACACCGGCCGCCAGCTCGGCCGTACGGTCAGCGGTCCGGACGGCCGGTACTCCCTGGCCGCCCCCGACGCCGGCAGCTTCGTCCTGATCGGCTCGGCCCCTGGCCACCAGCCGCAGGCGGCCACGCTGCTGCTGTCCGACGCCCCCGTCACCTGTGATGTGCGGCTGGCCGGAGGCGGCGGGCCCACCGGGACCGTACGGACCTTCGGCGGCGAGCCGCTGGCCGGGGCGACGGCCATCGCGATCAGCCCCGACGGTGCGGTCGCCGCCACGGCCACCGCCGACGAGAAGGGCGACTTCGCGCTGCCCGAGCTCACCCCCGGCTCGTACACGCTGACCATCAGCGCCGAGGGCCACCGTCCGCACGCCGCACAGCTGGAGATCACCGGCACCGGGCAGCCCCCGCGGATCGACGCCGAGCTGCGGCCCGCGGCCAAGGTCCGCGGCACCGTACGCGCCCACGGCGGGCGGCCGGTGGAGGACGCGCGGGTGGCGCTGCTGGACTCGGCGGGCGACGTGGTCGGGCAGTGTGTGACCGGCGCGGACGGGGCGTTCCACTTCGAGGGGCTGACCGACGAGCACTACACGGTGGTCGCCAGCGGTTACGCACCGGCGACCATGCCGGTCACGCTCGGTGGTGCCAAGGGCTCCGGGGGCTCCGAGGCGCGGAACGTCGACTTCTTGCTGAGCCACGGCTGAGTCAAAGGAAGCCAGTCCTGCTCTCTGGTCCTGCTCCGGTACCAAACCCGGTACTGGAGCAGGGCGAGGGCGCTGGCAGCGAGCGCGCGCCCCTGGAATGCTCCTATTCCTCCATGGCGCCCTCCTCATCCGGAAGGCTCTCCTCCTCCGGGAGGCTCTCCCATGCCTCCCCCCTCCTGAACAGCTCGTACCCGTCCTCCTCCGCGATCGTCTCCGCCTCGGCGCGGCTGTGGAGGGGGACCTCATAGGTGTGGCTGTTGACCGTCGCGTGGACGCCTTCGCCGTCGGTGATCGTTTCGATCGCGTGCGTCTCGTAGATGACGCGCCCCGGCTCAGCCGTGCTCCAGACCACGTGCATGCTCACTGCCATCGGACACTCCGGAAGGACGAGCCCCCTGGTATCAGGGTCTCACCTGCCGACCTGGTCTTCACCGACTTCCGGCGCACCACCCGGAGCCCGGACCATTGGGGCAGCACCTAAGACTTGTTCCGCAATTCACCAGGGGGTGAGCTGCGGGTCGCAGCCGGGGTGGCGTCCGGGCTTTCCGGCGTGGTCACGCACGGGGCGTGTCTCATCCGGGGTCGCTCGGGGCCGCCTTCCGGCAGTTCGGTGAGCAGAGTGTGGCAGCGGCCGGGGCTGCGAGGAAGTGTTCCACCCGCGCCCGCTGCCCAGGCCCCTGCGGGATACGCACGGGCAGTACGAGATCACCGGCGTTGCTGTCGGGGCCGCCCGCGAAGACGACGGCCAGGGGGCCGGTGTGGTCCCACCAGGTGGCCTTCCGCATCCCTGGCTTGCCCGAAGCGGTCACCTTCCCCGTGGGCACGGTGCCGGCCGGGAGGGTCGGCTTCGGTATCCGCCGGGGCTGCTGCACCTCGTGCTGTCCACCCGAGGTGTAGGCCATGGCATGGCCGTGGAGAGTGCCGACGAGACGGAAGGTCTCCCACTTGTTGGCGGTGGTGTGGGAGCGGGCGCGGCCTGGGATGCGGGTGAAGTCGTACCAGCGGCCGGTCTTCGGGCGCCCGAAGCGGTGGCCGGTGGCGTCGGGAAACAGGTGCCGTTGTACGCCGTTCCACACCTCGTCGGCCATGTGCATCGCCAGAGCCTTCGAGGCGTGGTTCTTGAGATGCCCCGCCCTCTCCAAGTGCCGGTAGGCGCAGCGCTCCAACGCCTCACGGGACAGGCCGGGGCGCTGGCGTACGGCCTTCGCGCCCTGCTCGTTCCGCTCGTGGTACGCGGCCTAGTAGGTGTCCAACTTGTTGCGGGCGTCGCGCTGGAGGGCCCGTTTGATGTTCCACATCGCGCCGAACAGCTTGTTCAGCCGGTCGAGGTCGCCCGTGTCGGTGACGGTGAGCGGCAGCACCATCACCGACACCATCCCGTCGCCGGCCTTGGTCCACTTCGGGGCCTTGTTCTTCCCCCGGAACTTCCCCGCCGTCCGAGCAACCTGCACAACCGTCACCCCCCTCGGCATCACCACGGCTCCAGACCAACCTGGAGAGCACCTCGCACGCACACGCGAACTGCGCACACATTCACCAATCCCCGCGACGTCTCGTACGCACGTACGCATGTAGCGCCCGACGGGTGGCGGCACGACTCAAGGTGACCGTCTTTCATCACCAGCAAGACCAAGAGCACGGCGTTTGCCAAGCGGCGGGCCAAGGTGGAACACGCCATCGCCCGCCTCAAGGACTTCCAGGTACTACGCCAGCACCGCAGGCGCGGAAGGCACTTCAACGACACCGCCCGCGCCATCGCCGTCCTCCACAACCTCAAGATCGACTACCGTTGAATTGCGGAACATCTCTTAGACCCTTGGCCGACGCAAGCTCGGAAACAGGCGTCTGTGCAAGGGTATTGACGAAAGGATGTTGACGACGGGCCGGGACCGCACCTTCCCCAGGAACCGGCAGGGGTAGAGGAAGGAAGCACGACGATGACGAGCATCGCTGCGGATGCCGAAACGTGGATCAGGCGGTACGAGAAGTCCCCGGACAGCGCGTTACGGCTGGTGTGCCTGCCGTACGCCGGCGGGTCGGCCAGCTACTTCTTCCCGGTGGCGAAGGCGCTGGCGCCCTCGATCGAGGTGCTCGCCATCCAGTACCCCGGGCGCCAGGACCGACACCGTGAGCCCTGCATCGACGACATCGGCAAGCTCGCCGACGCCGTCGTCGGGGCGCTGGAGGGGCTGGACGACAAGCCGCTCGCGCTGTTCGGCCACAGCATGGGCGCCACGCTGTCGTACGAGGTGGCGCTTCGGCTGGAGAAGCGGAAGGTGATGCCCGTCCGGCTGTTCGTCTCCGGGCGGCGGGCGCCGTCCCGGGTCCGGGAGGAGTCCGTGCATCAGCGGGACGACGCGGGGGTGCTGGAAGAGCTGCGCATGCTGAACGGCACGAACGGCGAGGTGCTGGAGAACGAGGAGCTGCTGCGGATGGCGCTCCCGGCGATCCGCGGCGACTACCGGGCCATCGAGTCGTACCGCTGCGAGCCGGGGCGGCGGATCAGCTGCCCGATCACCGCGCTGACGGGGGATGCCGACCCGAGGGCGTCGGTCGACGAAGTGCGCGACTGGGAGAAGCACACCACCGCGGAGATGGAGCTCACCGTGCTCAGCGGCGGGCACTTCTTCCTCAATGACCATGTGCCTCAGGTCCTCAAGATCATCTCGGAGCGGCTGCTGCCGGCGACCCGCTCCTGAGCATGACGATGCCGCGGGCCCGGGGCATCGTCGTGCCCCGGGCCTCCCTTTCAGCGCCGATGTGCGACCGCGACATTCACCAGCGCCAGTACCGCGAGCGCGCCCCCGAACCACATCACACTCGACACCGCGATCCCGTCCGCCGCCCGCCCGCCGAGCAGCGCGCCCAGGGATATCGCCACGTTGAACACCCCGACGAACAGCGCCGAGGCCGCCTCCCGCGCATCCGGCTCCGGCACCGCCTGGAGCACCCACGTCTGCGAGGTGACCGACACCCCTCCGTACGCCAGTCCCCACAGCATCAGCAGCACCGTGGCCCCCGGCGTCGTCCCGCCGGCCACCGGCATCAGCAACACCGCGGCCGCGAGCAGGGCGAAGATGACCATGAGGGTGCGGCGCGGATCGCGGTGGGCGGTGGCGCCGGCCAGGAAGTTCCCGGCGATGCCCGCCACGCCGTAGGCGAGCAGCAGCGTGCTGATCAGCCCCGCCCCGACCGCCGAGCCCTCCTCCAGCACCGGGCGTACGTAGGTGTACGCGCCGAAGTGCCCGGTCACCAGCAGCAGGGTCGTGATCAGGCCGGTGCGCAGCCGGGCGTTGCGGAACAGGCCGGGAACCTCGCCCAGCCGGATCGCGCGGTCGGCGGGCAGCGGCGGCAGCGTGACGGCCAGCGCGGCCGCGACGGCCAGCGAGAGCGCCCCCACCACCGCGAACGCGACGCGCCAGTGCACCACATCGCCGATGAGCGTCCCGACCGGCACGCCCACGACCGACGCCACCGCGATGCCGCTGAAGACGACCGACGTGGCGTGGCCGACGGACTTCTCCGGCACCAGTCTGGCCGCCAGCCCCGCCGCGATGGACCACACGCCGCCGATGCTCACCCCCACCAGAATCCGGGCGACCAGCAGAACGGCGAAGCCGGGCGCGAGCGCCGACAGCAGGTTGGCGGCGGCCAGCAGCCCCATCAGGCCGATGAGCAGCAGCCGCCGGTCGAGCCCGCCGACGGTGGCGGCCAGGAGGGGCGCCGCGACGGCGGCGACGAGGCCGGGCACGGTCATGGCCAGGCCGGCCGTACCGGCCGAGACCCCGAGCGCGGAGCCGACCGAGGTGAGCAGGCCGACCGGCAGCATCTCGGTGGTGACGACCGCGAAGGTGCCGACCGCCACGGCGGCGACGGCGAGCCAGTTTCCGAGCGGCGAGCGCACGGATCCGGCCCCGGACCCGGATTTGCCTGCCGGGGTGGTGAGTTCCGTGGTATTGGACATGTCTCAAGCGAACAGCCCGGATCGGCCGGGAACAACGGCCTTTCCTTCAGGCTTCGATGAGCAGGCTTCGATGAGCAGCCCTCGGCCCTCTCAACCCCCGCTCAGCCCTCAGCTGGGAACCGTCAGCGCACCTCGCGCCGCATGCAGACCCGCGGCCACCGGTCAAGACCGTGCGCCGCCTCGCTCTGCCGGATCTCCCGGAGTCCGGGGGTCAGTTCGTCCTCCCCCAGGGTCCGGAACCCGCACCGCGCCGCGTAGTACGGGGCGTTCCATGCCACATCGACGAACGTGGTCAGCGTCAGCGCCGACGCCCCCTCGGCCGCCGCCCGCCCCGCCGCATGCTCGATCAGCGCCCGGCCCACGCCGCGCCGCGCGCTGTCGGGGTGCACGGAGACCTGCTCAATATGCATGTTCCCGTCCACCGGGTCGGTGATCAGATACGCCACGGCCCGGTTCTCGCCGTTCGCCGCGACCCAGGCCCGCCCGGCGCGCTGGTACGTCCCCAGCTCGTCCAGGCTCAGCGGCTCGTCGTCGGCGATCTCGTCCATGCCGATGTCCCGGAAGCACAGGCCCGCGGCCCGCTCGATGTCCTGAAGGACGGGAAGCTCTTCGATGGTGCTCAGTCTTATCCGCACGCGCCCATCATCCACGCGACCACCAGCTATGCGCCCATCAGCTACGTGCCCATCAGCTACGCGCCGGGCGCACCGGCTGCCGCAGAATCGTGTGCATCTTCGCCGGATCGCTCTCGCGGACGTCGGAGAGATATATCTCGTGGTGCAACCCTGCCCGCTCCAGGCCCTGCTCGGTCATGTACTCGTCCAGCAGGGCCAAAGAGGCGGGCTCGTCGGCGTAGTGGCCATGGTGGGTCAGCTGCACGCACTGCCCCTCGGTGAAGGTGACCAACTGGACCCGGTCCACCGCGAGGCCCGACGGCCGGGCGTCCTCGCGCGCCCGGTCGGCCGCGGCCGGATCCAGGTCGTCCGGCAGCCGCAGGAACAGGTGCCAGCGCCACTGGTCGCGCGGCACCTCCAGATACGGGCGCGGGTCCTCCACCCACCAGCGGCCCTCCAACGGCGCCGCGTGGGGCGAGGGCAGCGCGCCGGCGACGGCGTACAGGGCCGAGACGCAGCTGCCGTACTCGTCCCCGCCCGGTTCGCCCTGCCCGGTCACCCCCAGGCCGTGGACCGGCCCGAACGTCACGAGCTCGGGCTTGTCGGCGGCCGTGTACCAGGCGTCCGGGCGGTTCATCGCGTCCAGGTCGCTCATCGCGTCCAGGTCGTTCATGGTGTCTCCTCCAGAGGGATCAGCAGCTGGGTGATCAACTGGTCGGGGGCCGTGACGGCGGGGTCGTTGAGGTAGAGCTCCCGGATGGGCCCGGTGGGCGCATGGCCGCGTTCGACGCACCAGGCCACCAGCGCGTGGCCGGTGAGGGAGATCTGGTCGTACGGGCCCGTGTGGGTCGCACAGGCGAACGTGCCGCCGGGGAGCAGGTCCGCCGTGGTGCCCGGCGGGGCCGGGCGGCCCTCCGGGAGCGCGGCCGTGATGGTGATGGGGATGTACTCGCCCAGGTCGACGGGGAAGAGCCCGACCAGCCGAAGCCCCTCCCCCGACAGCCCCTGCAGCCCCTGCAGCCCCTGCGGCCCCTGCGCTCCCCGCTCCCCTTGTTCCCCGTGCTCCCCCGCCGCCAGCAGCGCCAGCAGCCTGCCCACACACGCCCCCGTGACCCGCCCGATGTCCTCGGGCGAGTCGGCCACATCGCGGACGACGGCCACCCGCTGCGGCTCCTCCCGCCGCAGGGTCACCTCGGCGGTGGGCAGGCCGACGGCCAGGATGCGCTCCAGGGCGGCGAGGGCCCGGCGGCGCCGGGCGAGCTCGTCGTCCAGCCGGTCGCGTACGTCGCCCAGGGCGCGGGCGGGATCCTGCCCGGAGAGCACGTCCTTGATGGCGGCCAGCGGTACGTCCAGCGAGCGCAACAGGCCGATGGACATGGCGTCCCGGGCCTGATCAGCACGGTAGTAGCGGTATCCGGTGTCGGGGTCCACCCGGGCGGGTGGCAGCAGGCCGAGTTCGGCGTAGTGGCGCAGCTGTTTGACGCTGAGCCGTACGAGACGGGCGAACTGGCCGATGGACAGGGGGTCGTCGTCGTTCACGCGCCCCAGCATGGCCTCTCCCACGGGGGGAGAGTCCAGCCGCCCGCCCCTCCGTCAGCGGGTCAGGCCCAGCGCCTTGAGTACACCGTCGCTGAGGGCCACGCGGTTGTGCGGCCCGGCCTTGGCGTGGCCGGCCTCGATCCCGTAGTAGCCCTGGGTGGTGTTCACCAAGACGTACTTCCCGTCGCCCATGCGCTCCAGCAGCAGGACGTACTCGTGCCGGACGGTGAGTTCGGGTCCTGCGGGCAGTGAGGCGCCGCCCGGGCTGGGGTACGACGCGTGGATCGTACGGCCGGGGGGCTTGCCCTTGCCCGTCGCCACCACCCTCACCGTGGCGATGGTCTCCGAGAACCCGTCCTCGTCGGTCTCACGGGTGGCGTCGACGCGGGCGCGGACGACGACATCGGCGTGCCGCTCCAGGTCCCCGGTGGTCATGTAGTACGGCTCGTCGGCGGCGGGGGGTTCGGCCGGGCGGCCACCGGAGCCACCGCCTTGCGAGCCGTACACGGTGACGAGGGTGACGACGACGGCGACGGCGACCGCGAGGGCGGCCACGGCCCCGCTCAGGACCAGCCCGCGCCGACGCGCACGCTGTCGTCCGGACGGCCTCGCGGGCTCTTCAGGCGCCGACTCCTGGACCGGATTCGCCTGCTGCATCAGGGACTTCACACGGATCATGCCGACTCCAAAGGCGAGGGGGCCGGGGCCCGGTGAACGTCGCGAAACGCCTTGCGCGCACGGTGCAGCCGCACCCACACGGCCGGTGCGCCACACCCCAGGACGGCCCCGGCCTCGGCCGCGCTCAGCCCGTCCCAGTAGCTCAGCACCAGCACCTCGCGGTGGTGGGCGGGCAGGCGGTCGAGCGTGTCGAGCACCGCCGAGTCCTGGCCGGTGGCCGCCGTACGGCCCTGCTCCTCGGCGATGCGCCGGTGCAGCTCGCTCAGGCGGGGCTCGGCGCGGTAGTGGTTGCGTACGAGATTGCGGGCGGTGACGAACAGCCAGCCGGCCGCGATCTCGCCCCTGTCCTCGAGGGTGCGCTCCCACGCGATACGGAACACCTCCGCCGCAAGCTCCTCGGCCGCGCCGCGGTCGCCCACTCTCCGGTGCACAAAGGCGACGATGCGCGGGTGCTCGCGCGCGTACACCTTGGTGAACCGCGCCGAGCGCCCGCGCCCGTCCCCCGTTTGAATGGTCTTCACGCCCCCTATATGTCTCGCGCCCCCGGCATCCTTACCGGGCCACCCCGGGATCCTTACCGGGCCGCACCCAGGACTCGCCGCAGCCCCACGAACACCAACGCCCCGGCGACGCGTCCGAGCTACATCCAGGTGCCGCTGCGGGTGCGCACGCCGATGGGAGAGCTGTCGATGTTCGGCACGGTGACTCCTCCTCCGGATGAATCCGGGGGCTTCTCCTGTCGGTGGCTAGGCCACGTCGGGAAGGACCAGCCCGGCCCTGAGTGCGACGTTCCAGGCGCCCACGCGGTCGGCGTGGTCGGTGTGCCCGCACTTGGTGCACTGGAACTTTTCGCCGTCGCGGTTCTCACCGTCCACGTGCCCGCAGCGGGACAGGTGCGGGAGGTGTTGCGGGGGTCCACGGGTATCAGTACACGACCGGCGCTTTCAGCCACGGCGTGAGGGGCGGCAGTGGTACGTCATCCTCGCCTGCGACAACGTGCCTGCCGAACCACTGCCGCTGCCCATAGGTGATACTCGCCTTCGAACTGTGCCGGTAGGCGCCCCGACGCTCCTGAAGCGCGCCGTTGTAGAGGGAGCAGTGATCCCGAAGCATCTCCGTGAGGGCCTGCGCCCGCCGGACAGTGGGGCGCAGCAAAAACTTGTACGCACGCAGCAATCCGCGCTCAGCCCGTAAGGCGGTCGAAGTTCCCGGCCTTCGCGGCGGTGAGGAAGGCGGACCATATCGCGCGGGTGGTCGCGGCGGTGACCCGCGGGTCGTCGCTCTCCCGGAAGTGGATCAGCCCATCGGGCCCGGTCGCGACCTCGACGCATTCACCCTGCGGACCAGTGCTGAAGGAAGACTTGCGCCATATACGCTCGGACATCGGACTCCTTCTCACAGTTCGTACATCACATGCTGGATCAAGCTCAGAGAGTCGCGGCTGCCGTGGGACTCCGGCGCGGCTTCCGGGTCGACGGGAGCGAGCGCCAGGTCCGTCAGCTTCTCGAACATCTTGGCGTACTCGTCGATGTGCTCTCCACCCCCAAGGAACATGGAATTGCCCGGGTACTCGAGGTAGACGGTGTGCAACTCGGGCGTTGAACCCTCGAAGAGCAGGAAGGGTCGACTGAAGGCCGCGTACGCTCCCCTTTCGAACGGGAAGATCTGCAGGGTCACATTGGGCAGCCGGGCAAGTTCGATCAGCCTCAGCAACTGCTTGCGCATGATCCTGCCGCCACCAACCTGCACGCGCAGCGCCGCTTCATGGATCACCGCGTGATAGGTGACCGGCGACTCACCATCAAGGACCCGCTGTCGCGCCATCCGGAAGCCCACGTATCGATCGTCGTGCGTGTGATCTTCGCTGGTGGCGAGGATTTCCGCACGCGCATAGTCCTCCGTCTGGAACATGCCCGGGATGAACAGCGGCTCGTGCATGAGGATCGCCGTGGAACGGGACTCCAGCTCCGCCAAGTCGAGGGCGCTTCGGCCCATGACGTCGCGGAATTCGTCCCACCACCCCTTGCCCCGCTCCTGCGCCATCTCCATGAGCCCGTCGAAGAGCGGTCCCTGCGGACACCCGTACTCGCGCAGGAGCTTGTAGAGCCGATTCCGCGACACATCGATCCGGCCCGCCTCGATGTTGCTGATGCGAGCGCGGTCCGCCTCCAGGATCACGGCGGCCTGGTCGCCTGAGAGCCCGGCCCGGTTGCGCAGCTTCCGCAGTTCAGCGCCGAGGCGGCGCTGACGCTCGCTCGGCTGACTCCTGGGTGCCATGCTCACTCCTCCTCACGATGTGCGGGCAGTCTGCACAGCGCCCGAGCGGGCGGTCCACCGGTTACGCCTTCCACCACCCCTGCGGGGGAACTTCCCGAGAAAAGGTTGCAGCGAGGGAAAACCGTTCCCTATCGTCGAAATCGACCTTACCGCGCTGCTCAACGCACAAGTGACCACCACGCAACTCCACTTGACGTGACAACACACGCACCGCACCCCAGGAGGCCGACATGCCGCCTTCCGACTCCCACCTCGTCTCCCTCGTCTTCCCGCCCGAGCCCGTCTGGGTCCGGGCCGCCCGGGAAGCCGTCCGTACCCTCCTCGCCGCCGCCGACCGGCGGGACCTCGCCGACACCGCGCTGCTGCTGACCTCCGAGGCCGTCACCAACTCCGTGAACGCCTGCCTGCGCAGTGGTTGTTCCACCCCCGTCACACTCTTCGCCGAGTGGACCAACCCCCACCACCTCCGCGTCCTCGTGCAGGACGAGGCCCCCGGCCTCCCCGTCCCCTACGCGCCCGCCACCGAGGACGAACACGGCCGGGGGCTGGCGCTCATCTCCTACGGCGCCGACGCGTGGGGCGTATGCGCGCACGGTCCGGGGCCCGGCAAGGCGACATGGTTCGAGCTGGGCCTTCTTTCCCCGCCCCCGCAATCGGGTGAATCCGACCGACTCCCGCCGCGTACAGCGATCCGCTCCCCCGTGAATCACTCAAGGTGGTTGTCCTGACGTCGGAGTGATCGGAGTCCACCGTGCGTCGAACGCGTCTGCTGACCGCCTGTGCCACCACCCTGATCGGCCTCGCCCCAACGACTGCCGGCTCTGCCTCAGCGGCACCGTCCCCGGCCGCTACGCCCGAGCGGGTGACCGGGACGGTCAGCCTGTGGTCGGCCGACTACAAGGGCGCCGGAAGTTACGTCGACTGCCCGAGGATGGACCACCCCATCGACCTCACGCTCGTCCTGGACACTCCGCCTCTGGAGAGGCAGTACATCGACCGCTGCAACGACTCGATGCGCGTCGAGTGGTTCGTCACCTACAGCTATGTGAGTCCGGCCCAGAACTCCAATGCGGCCGTCGCCAGAGAGAACCAGGTCAATGTCCGTGTGCACGGAGTCCTGTACGAAGGCGACTCCGAGCAGACGATGGGCAAGAAGGGCGAGATCGACCGGGACTTCTCCCTTGGGCCCGGCCGCCCACTGCAACAGACAGTCGAGATTCTCAACCAGGCACAAGCCAGCCCCAACGACGCGAGAATGACCGACAAGGCATGGGCCCAGTTCGATCTCAAGAACGACAATCCGCTCGCCGCGCCCCAGGATTCGCCGCTCTCCCCGCTGAAGTTGGACAAGCTGCCAGGCCTGGACAAGTTGCCCGGCTTGGACAAGCTAGGCAATGGGGGCGGGCTGTTGGACAAGGTGGGCGGCCTGGGCGGGAAGCCCCTCTCCATTCCGTAACGCCAAACCCTAGCGGTCAGCGGTCATACGCCAGTCGGCCCTCGATCCGCTCTCGCAGCTTCACCGCGCGCGCGTCGTCGTAGTCGGCCAGGCGGCCTAGGGCGTCGCCCCAATGCCGCCTGCCCGCTGCCGCGTCTTCGGTGAACAGCGATGTCGCGAGGCCGTCCAGGGCCAGGGCAAGATGCCAGGAGTCACCCAGTTCCTGATGGACCGCTGCGGCCGTGCGGAAAAAGTCGGCCGCTTCGCCAGTGCGCTCAAGGCGCTGGTATGTCCTGCCCGCGCCGTACCAGGCGAGCGCTTCGCGGCTGCGGTCGCCCAAGCGGCGGTGGATCACGGCGGATCGCTGGTACGAGATCAGAGCCTCGGCGCACTGCCCGAGCGCTTGCTGGACATCGCCCACATAGAGCAGCCAATACCCCTCCATCACCCGGTCACGCAACTCCAAGGCGATCTCCAGGGCTTCGTGCGCGGTCCGGGCGGCTTCGGCCAATTCGCCGCGTTCCAGGTGGATCGCACTGCGCACGCGGAGGGCATTGCCCACGCTGCCCTTGTTCGCCATCCGCTCATGTACCACAAGGGCTTGTTCAAGATTGCTTTCTGCTTCGGTCAAGCGTCCGGCCTCAAAGTGCACTGTGCCGAGATTGGCGCGGGTGACCGCTTCCCAGTGCACAGCGTCGAGTTCGTGGAAGACGGCCAAGGCTCGTACGAAATGCTCTTCCGCGTCGCGTAACCGTCGCGTACGGAGGGCGAGCAGTCCCAGAGCGTTCAGCGCGGATGCCTCGCCCCGGGGGTCGGACAGCTCCCGTCGGATGGTCAGCGCCTCGCGATGCGCGTTCAGGGCCTTTGGAAGGTCGTTGAGCCGCCGGTAGGCGAATCCAAGGCTCTCCAGAATCTTGGCTTCGCCGACCCGGTCACCAAGACGTCGCACCGCCCTCAGGCCGATTTCTCCCGTGACGAGCCAGTCGGTGACGGCGGCCGACGGGGCCTGGGCGCTCCAGAACACCGCGGACAGCTGCCAGGCGTAGCGATCGAGTCCGGCCTTCTCAGCGGCGCGCACCGCGGCGACGAGATTCGACTGCTCCCGCTCGGACCAGTCGACGGCCTGGTCGTAGTCGGAGAGGGACAGGGGAGCGGCCCGCTCGTCCGGTGGATCGAGCGGGAGGCGTTCGCGGGCGGGGGTGATCCAGCTCTGCGCGGCATCGGCCGTGCGCAGATACCAGTCGAGTACGCGCCGCAAGGCCGCAGCGCGGCTGTCGGCCGTCTCGTCCAGGCGGCTCTGCTC
Source organism: Streptomyces sp. NPDC020845 (assembly GCF_044334165.1). Classification (NCBI taxonomy): domain Bacteria; kingdom Bacillati; phylum Actinomycetota; class Actinomycetes; order Kitasatosporales; family Streptomycetaceae; genus Streptomyces; species Streptomyces sp. NPDC020845. The sequence goes on from NZ_JBIRSJ010000010.1 coordinate 81,733, forward strand.
GGTCGCGTAGGCTCGCAGAAGATCGTGGAACTCGAACCGGTCGGGTGCGGTCTGCTCCAATAAATGCGCCCCGACGAGCACATCCAGCAACTGCCGCGCCCGCCGCACGCTGATACCTGCAAGAGCGGAGACGGCTCCGAGGCCGAAGGCAGGCCCCGGGTGCAGACCGAGCAGCCTGAAGAGGCAGGCCGCGTCCGGGGGCAGTGCCCGGTACGACCAGGCGAACACCGAGCGCACCGCGTCGGCGTCCTGCTCGTCCCCCGTGCTCAGAGCCGCCCACAGCGCGGACTCGTCACGCAGGTCGGCGATCAGCTCGTCCAACCGCATATGGGGATGGCTTGCCGCGCGCTCCGCCGCGATGCGCAAGGCCAAGGGCAGTCGCGCACAGAGTCGGGCGAGCTCGGCCAGCTTCTCCGCATCGTCCTCAGGGCGATAGCCGGACGTCACGACGCGCAGAAGGGACACCGCCTCCGGCTCGGGAAGGGTCCCGAGGGTGATGCGGTGCGCCCCATCGCGTACGGCGAGTCCGGACAGCCGGCCCCGGCTGGTGACGACCACCAGGCAACCGGCGTGGCCGGGCAGCAGCGGCCGCACCTGGGCCACGGTGGCGGCGTTGTCCAGGACGATCAGCATCCTGCGGTCCGCCACCAACGAGCGGAACAGCGCCGACGCGGCCTCGGTGTCCGTCGGCACCGCGCCCGGCTCGACGCCGAGGCCTGTGAGGAACCGGTGCAGTGCTTCCTGCGCGGTGACCGGCTCGCCCGGGTCATAGCCCCGCAGGTTGACGTAGAGCTGACCGTCGGGGAAATCGGCCTTCACCTGGTGGGCCCAGCGCAGAGCGAGAGATGTCTTCCCCGCTCCCGCAGTACCGGCGATCACGCATATGGCGACCACGACGGGGTCGCCCTCGCCACCGGCCAAGATCGCGTCGAGGCGGTGCAACTCCTCCGTACGGTTGACGAAGCCCCTGACGTCACCGGGCAGCTGTCGCGGAACGACCCGGGCGGGGTCGTCCGCCGCCCGGGTGCTGTGGAAGTGCACTCCCCCGGAGATGGCTCCCGCTTGTACGACATCGCGTGAGGATCCCGACAGGTCGTTGTCCGTGTCTTCCCGACGCCTCCCGTCCGCGCCTTCGTGCCTGGTGATCGCTTACACCGCTTTCGGCTGCGGCGGCTTCGGCGGCGGCGAAAGGTGCGCCACGCGGCGTTCGAAGTAGGACAGCAGATCTTCCCCGGCCTCGTACAGTTCCTTGATGAAGCTCTCCCAGCGCCTGGTCAGCTCGGCGTCCGTGAAGCGGATCGCTCCGTCCAGGAAGCCGGCTTCCGTGTAGACAACCTGGTACAGGACCTGGCCGCCGACCACCACGACTTGGGGCAGCGGGCCGGTGATCTCCAGCGAGCTCAGGGCAGCGGGCGTGACGATCCGAATCTCCTTGCCGGCCTCCGACTGCACCCGCAGCGCATGCAATTCCCACTGCATATAAGGCGTCAGCGGCTCCTCCACCACGCGAACGCGGTGAAAAGCGGTGCCGCGCTCCCGGTCGCGCTGGGCCGTCTTGAGGTGCGCTTCCCGCCCCTCGTCGAGAAGCCGCAGGGCTTCCTCCCAATGGCCTCGGCAGAACGCTTCCCAGCTGTCGTCCAGTTCCTCGAACTCCTGCTGCCGCTCGAACTTCCAGGAGTGCCGGTCGCGGAGCTCCGCTCGACGCTGCCGGAATTCGCTTTGATAGGCATCAAGGAGCAATCGTTCTCCTTGGCCGACGGGGAGCTCGAGGGCGCTCCGGTTAGGCATCCGCGATGTCCGGCTTCGCGGAGCGGAGCATGCGTCCCGGAATGACCACCAGGCGCTCATCCGATGCGATGGTGACATCCGCGGGCAGACGTTCGGCGTAGGCGTCTGTGAGATCGCGTCCGACGATGGCGATGTCACCGTTCCCGAGTTCCCAGATGTCCGGGCAGCCGTCCTCGTCCTTGGTCGTGCCCAGCTCCTTGGCCGACTTCCGCAATCGCCGCACGAATAACGCGGTCGGATCGGCTTCCCGGGGACGGGCCATGCCGTCTCCCCCTGTACGTTCAGCTCGATGGCTACCGAGCGTACGGAGAGCGCCTACGTACCGCAAGAAACGCGTCGGCCAACCTGGCTGAGGAGCGCCCACTCGGTCTACGACAGACCCGCCACCCACGCGGGCAGCGGCTCTCGTCGTCCCAGCCAGGCGGCCGGGACGGCCGATACGCCCGTGCCCGCTCCTACGACGCCGCCCACGATCGCGCAGGTGGTGTCCACGTCTCCAAGTCCCTCCGCCGTGGCCCACAGGGCGGCGATCAGGTCGTCCTGGTGGCAGGCGGCGCACCATAGGGCGAAGGGGACGGTGTCGTCGGCCCGGATGCGGCGGCCGCTGCCGAGCAGGTCGGCGGCCTGGCGCGGGGTGGTGGTGGGCGGCAGGGCGATGGCGTGGATCAGGCCGTCGCGGACCGGGCCCGGCGGGGTGCGGTCGGCGACCTGGGCGAGGAGATCCGGAGTCGGTTCCGGGGCCGGCTCCGGGATCGGGACGCTGCCGTCCGGAGTCGGTTCCGGAGCCGATTCAGGGGTCTGGACGCGGCCGGCGGTGAGGGACGCCGCTACCGCGACCGCGACCGCGCCTGCGATGCCTTGTGGGTGGGCGTGGGTGACCTCGGCCGAGCGGCGGGCCTGTTCGGCGGCCCGGTCCGGGTCAGCGCTGAACCACGCGCCCAGCGGCGCGACCCGCATCGCCGCGCCGTTGCCGAAGCTGCCCTCGCCGCCGAACAGGGCGCGGGTGGCGGACGGCCAGGAGGTGGGGGCGGCGGCGAGTGACGGCAGGAGTTCATGCATGCCACTGCCGTAGCCGCGCCCGGGGTCGGACAGGAAGGTGTCGGCCAGGGTTTGCGCCAGCCGCGGTTGGTCGATCTTCCCGTGGTCGTTCAGCACGCTCAGTACGCCGAGCGCCATCGCCGTATCGTCCGTCCACGGCCACGGCGACTCCTCCGGGACCGCCCGCGCCCGGATCTCCTCGTACGCCCGCCGCCGGTCGCGGAAGAGCGGGAACCAGCGTTCGCCGAAGGCGTCGCCGAGGGCCAGGGCCTCGATACTGCGGCGGGCGGCCGACGGGTTCGGAGTTGGGGTCGCGGTCATGGTGCGCATCGTGCCAGCGGGGGGAGGTTCGCCGCACCGCGGTTTTTCGGCCCGCCGAGACGCTGTTCGTCCCTTACGCGCGCCCGCGGATGAAGCGGGCCTCGACCGTGATCGCGGTCTGGCCCTTCATCATGCCGAGCTTGTTCCAGGTGAGCCCGAAGTCGGCCGGGTCGACGGACAGTTCGGCGGTCAGGGTGACCCCGTCCGCGGTGGCGCCCGGTGCGGTGGCGGTGAAGGCCAGCGGGCGGGTGGTGCCGCGGACCGTCAGGACGAAGACCGGCCTGGCGCCCTCGTCGTTCCAGGTGCTGTGGTTCCTGCTCACCGCCCCTGAGAACGCCGCGCCGATGAACCAGCTCGCGGCCACCCTCGGCTTCACCACGGCCGGCACCACCAAGGTCGCCGACCGGCTGGCCGAGGCCGGGCTGCTCGAGCGCCGCCCCTCGCCGTGCGACCGCCGCGTCATCCTCGCCCGGCTGACCGAGCCGGGCCTGACCGCCGCCGTCACCGCCGCCCTCACCCTGGCCGACGCCCTGCGCAAGCGCGTCGTCGGGCCGCTGGGCGCGCAGAGCTTCGGCTCGCTCGTGGCCGGGGTCGGCGCGGTCGATCCCGCCCCGAGGCCCCGGGACAGCTGCGGCTGAGGCCCCCAGCCCGCAGCCACCCCCTCAGCCGTCAGCCCCGTCAGCCGCCCACCGTCAGTCGTCCGCCCTCAGCCGCCCACCGTCAGTCGTCCGGTCAGCCCCGTCCGTCGTCAGTCGTCCGCCGCGCCCTCGGCGATCGCCGCCGCCACCTCCCCCGTACGCGCCGCCTCCTCCGCCCTGAAGCGCCGCGCGTCGAGCCGGTCGGCCAGCTCCTCGTCCTGCGCCATCAGCTGGTCGAGGTCGCCGTCGCCCAGCTCCAGCACGCCCAGGTCGACATAGGCGCGCCGCAGCCGCGCGCCCCACAGCCCGATGTCCTTCACACACGGCACGATCCGGCTGAACAGCAGCTTGCGGAAGATCTGGAGCTGCGGGGCGCGTTCGGTGTACTCGTGGGCCTCGGCGCTGGGGATGCCGAGGTTCTCCAGGACCTCGACCCCGCGCAGCCGGTCGCGCATCAAGTAGCAGCCCTCGATGACGAATTCCTCGCGCTCGCGCAGCTCCGCGTCCGTGAGCTGCCGGTAGTAGTCGCGCAGCGCCATCCGCCCGAAGGCGACATGGCGGGCCTCGTCCTGCATGACATAGGTGAGGATCTGGCGGGGCAGCGGCTTGTCCGTGGTGTCGCGGATGAGCCCGAACGCGGCCAGCGCCAGACCCTCGATGAGCACCTGCATGCCCAGGTACGGCATGTCCCAGCGGGAGTCGCGGAGGGTGTCGCCGAGCAGCGCGGCCAGGTTGTCGTTGATCGGGTAGAGGGTGCCGAGCTTGTCGCGCAGAAACCGGCTGTAGATCTCGGCGTGCCGCGCCTCGTCCATGGTCTGGGTGGCGGAGTAGAACTTGGCGTCCAGGTCGGGGACCGACTCCACGATCCGCGCCGCGCACACCATGGCGCCCTGTTCACCGTGCAGGAACTGGCTGAACTGCCAGGCGGCGAAGTGGTGCCGCAGCTCGCCCTTGTCCCGCTCGGTCATCTTGCCCCAGTGCCGGGTGCCGTGGAGGGGCAGGGCATCGTCGGGGGTGCCCAGCGGGTCGTACGGGTCCACCTCCTGGTCCCAGTCGATCCGCTTCACGGCGTCCCACTGCTTGTCCTTGCCCTTCTGGTAGAGGGCGAGCAGCCGTTCCCGGCCTTGGCCGTAGTCCCAGCTGAAGCGGGCCGCCCCGGTGGCGGGCACCTGCCACTTCGGATCCCCGGGGTCCATCGCGTAGAGCTCCTGCGTCGGCATTCGACGCCTCCTTCGCCTTGCTCGCTCCCCCGTAAACGGATGGGAAAACGCGGGCTCACACGTCTAGTACAGCCGAGCCATATGCCACTCGAGGATCGGTCGAGCGTATCGGCGGCCCGCTCTCCGGGCGGGCTTGACGCCGCCGTACGCAGGGGATTGACGTGCTTGCTGACACAGCGTCTCATAAGACGTATCCGCCGGTAACCCTCCCGGCGGCCCCGCCACGACCGAGGTACGCCGAGGTGCCAAGCATGACGACCACGATCCGACCCACCGCGCCACGCGATGCGCTCGGGCTGCTCAAGGACCGCGAGGCGGTGGCCGAACGGCTGCTGAAGTCCTCCGCCCGGCACTCCTTCGACCCGGACACCGAGCTCGACTGGGACGCGCCGTACGAGGAGGGCATGTGGTTCTGGCCGCCGGAGCTGCTGTCCCTGTACGACACGCCCATGTGGCGGCGGATGTCCGAGGAGCAGCGCATCCTGCTGTCCCGGCACGAGTTCGCCGCGCTGCTCTCGCTCGGCATATGGCTCGAGGTCATCCTGATCCAGCTGCTCACCCGCCATATCTACGACAAGCCCTCGACCAGCGCGCATGTGCGCTACGCGCTCACCGAAATCGCCGACGAGTGCCGTCACTCGAAGATGTTCGCCCGGCTGATCGCCAAGGGCGGCACCCCCGCCTATCCGCCCGCCCCGCTGCACCACAACCTCGGCCGCTTCTTCAAGACGGCCTCCACGACCCCCGGCTCCTTCACCGCGACCCTGCTAGGCGAGGAGATCCTGGACTGGATGCAGCGGCTGACCTTCCCCGACGAGCGGATCCAGCCGCTGGTGCGCGGCGCGACGCGGATCCATGTGGTGGAGGAGGCGCGCCATGTGCGGTACGCCCGGGAGGAGTTGCGCCGCCAGATGGTGTCGGCGTCCCCGTGGAAGGCGGAGGTGACCCGGCTCGGCTCGGGCGAGTTCGCCCGGGTGTTCGCGCGCGCCTTCGTCAACCCCCAGGTGTACGCGGACGTCGGGCTCGACCGGCGCGCGGCGGTCGAGCAGGTGCGGGCGAGCGTCCATCGGCGCGAGGTGATGCGTACGGGTGCGAAGCGGCTGACGGACTTCCTCGACGACATCGGCGTGCTGCGGGGCGCGGGGCGCCGGTTGTGGCATAGCTCGGGCCTGCTGGCGGCGCCGGGCGAGTGACCGAGCACGGCGACCGTCGACAGGGGCTGAGGCGCCCCGGGGGCACCTCCCAGCGGTAGCCGGGGGAGAATCGAGCCCAGAAAACAATTCGCACGCAGGGGCGGTTACGCTGCCAGGCATGACGACAGGCAGCGGCACCGCCCCGGCGCAACCGGCGGCGACAACGACCCGTGCCGCGGCGTCGCCCGCGACACCCGCCACACCGGCGGCCAGCACGCCGACTTCCGACACGCCGGAGGCCCCCGCCACCCCGGCGGCTGCGGCCCGCCGCGCTACGCGCCCCGCGTATCGCAGGCTCAGCGTGGAGGAGCGGCGGGCTCAGCTGATTGCCGCCGCGCTCGGGCTGTTCGCCCATCGCGCGCCCGAGGACGTCTCGCTGGACGACGTGGCCACCGCCGCCGGGGCCTCCCGGCCGCTCGTCTACCGCTACTTTCCCGGCGGCAAGCAGCAGTTGTACGAGGCGGCGCTGCGCAGCGCCGCCGATGAGCTGGAACTGTGCTTCGCCGAGCCCCGGAGCGGCCCGCTCACCGTACGTCTTGGCCGGGGGCTCGACCGCTATCTCGCCTTCGTGGACGAGCGCGACGCGGGGTTCAGCGCGCTGCTTCAGGGCGGCAGCGTCGCCGACACCTCGCGGACCAACGCGATCGTCGACGAGGTGCGGCGCGCCGCGGCCGATCAGATCCTGCTCCATCTGGAGGTGGCGGAACCGAGCCCGCGGCTGCGGATGATGGTGCGCACCTGGATCACCGCGGTCGAGGCCGCCTCGCTGATGTGGCTGGACGAGGGCAAGCAGCCGCCGATGGCGCAGCTGCGCGACTGGCTCGTCGACCACTTCGTCGCGCTGATGGCCGCCACGAGCGCGAGCGACCCGCAGACGGCGCGGGTGTTGCGCGCGGCGCTCGCGCTGGAGACGGCGGAGGGGCAGGCCGGGGCGCTGGCCCGGCGCGTGATGCCGGTGCTCGGCGACGCCTCCCACCTGCTGTGAGACTGGGCCGGTGAGAAGCGAGGAGACGCCCTTCGTGGGCGGGCCGCTGGACGGCCGGGTGCTGCCGGTGCTGGTCGGGATGACCGGGCAGCCGCCGAAGACGTACGAGGTGCCGGTGCCGGACGAGGGCGGCGGCCCGCCGACGGTGTACGTCTACCGCCGGGTGCCGGCCGCCACATCGCGGCGGCTGGGGCTGGTGCGCGGGTGGCGGTACGAGTACGACCCTGAGGGCAAGGCGCAGGGCGGGCTGAAATGGCCCTGGTCAAAGCCTGGCTGACGGTACGCCAACCGTTACGGCCGCGCCGCCCGACCCCACCACCGCTCGCACAGGCATACGACGGAACGGGCGCGCGGATCGACCGCCGGACGGGTGACCGTATTGGCCCGACTCGCGGATAATTCTCCTGAATATACGACTGGTCATGTCACGATCGCCCCGAGGTCGACTCGTCGAGCCCGGAGGTGAACCCGTGTCAGGACGCATCGTGCGATCTGTCTGCGCGGCGGCGCTGACCGCGGCCACCGCGCTGGCCGCGCCCGTCCCGTCGGCGCCGGCCGCCGCCGCGCCCGCGCCCGCCCCAGCGCCCGCCCCCGCGCCCGCCGAGCAGTCGGTCGCGGAGCTGCTGACGCAGCTCAAGACGCTGTACCGCAAGGCCGAGGAAGCGAGCGAGGCGTACAACGCCACCGAGGAGAAACTGCGCAAGCAGCGCGCCAAGACCCGGGCGCTGACCGCCGCCCTCGCCCGCACCCGCGCCCACCTCGCCATCAGCCACGACGAGGCGGGGCAGCTGGCCCGCGAGCAGTACCAGGGCCGCACCCAGCTCTCCTCGTACCACTTCCTGATGGCGCTGCTGTCCCCGAGCCCGGACCAGGTCACCGAGCAGACGCGCGAGCTCGGCCGGGCCGCCGACCGCCAGGCGATCCTCGTCGAGCGGCTGACCAGAGGGGAGGCACATGCGGAAAGGCTCGCCGAGCGGGGCCGGGCCGCGCTGAAGAAACAGCTGTCCCTGGCGACCAAACGGAAGAAACAGCGGGACAAGGTCGAAAGACGCCTCACCGCCATCGAGCGGACCCTGGCCTCACTGACCCTCCGCCAGCTGCGCGAGCTGGAACAGCGGGAGTACGAGGAAACCGAGAGGGCACAGCGGGAACTGCTCGCCTCCGGGGTCCTCGACCCGCCGGTGGACGACATCGCGGGCGACCCATGGGACATCGACACCGGCAGCCGCACCAACCGCGGCAGAGCCCCCGACCCCAAGGCCGAAGACGCCCCGCCGGACACCCCACCCGATACCCCGTCCGACGCCCCCTCCGACGCCCCGCCGGACGCCGCCGCGGACCCCGAGGACACCGGCGCCGCCCCGGAGCCAAAGCAGGAGCAGGAGCCCGAGCCGGAGGAGAGCGAGGAACCGCCCCCGCAGGGCAAGGAGCCCCCTCGCAAGACCACGCCCGGCCACCGCCGCACACCCCACCGCCCCTCCGCCTCCGTGGTGGCCGGCCAGCGGGCGCTGAAGTATGCGCTGAACCAGATCGGCAAGCCGTACGTCTGGGGCGCGGAGGGGCCGGGCTCCTTCGACTGCTCGGGGCTGACTTACCAGGCGTGGGCGCACGCCGGACGGCCCATCCCGCGCACCAGCCAGGAGCAGTGGCGCCGCCTGCCGCGGGTGAAACTCAACGAGCTGCGCCCCGGTGACCTGGTGATCTATTTCAAGGGCGCCACCCATGTGGCCATCTACGCGGGCAACGGCATGGTGGTGCAGGCCCCGCGCCCGGGCAGCCGGGTCAAGCTGTCCCCGCTCGCCTCCAATCCGCTGCGCGGCGCCGTACGCCCGACAGCGCGCGGCAAGACCAAGGACTGACTCAGCCCACCTGCTCAGCGGCCTCGCTGGCCGTATCAAGCGCATCGGCCGCACCAACAGCATCGGCCGCATCGGCTCCCGCGTCCTCGGCGCCCTCGGCCTCCTCGGCGGCACCCGCTGCCTCCGCCTCCTCCGCCTCCTCCAGATAGGCCGCGGTCTTGTCCGGCTCGTAGAAGAAGTTCTCGAAGTCGGCCGGATCGTCGAAGCCGTTGGCGAAGCGGTGGGCGACCGCGGGCAGTTGGCCCGCCGCGCCCAGGAGGCGCACGATGTGGTCGGGCGGCGGGGCCAGCATCGCGTTCGTCCACTTGGTCACATGCCGCGCCGTCGCCCAGAACCGCGCGAAGGTCCGCCGCATCCAGGCCTCGTCGAAGGGCCGGTCGCCGTGTTCGACGATGCTCGCCAGATACGAGGCGGCGCATTTGGCCGCGGAGTTGGAGCCCTGCCCCGTGAGCGGGTCGTTGGTGACCACGACATCGGCCACCCCGAGGACGAGCCCGCCACCCGGCAGCCGGCCGATGGGGTCGCGGACGGTCGGGGTGTAGCGCCCGGACAGCGTGCCGCCCGCGTCCGTCAGCTCGACCCGGGTGGCCCGCCCGTACTCCCAGGGTGTGAACCACTCCATCAGCTCGAGGGTCAGGGCCAGATGCTCGGAGGGGTCGGTGACGCCTTCGAAGACATCGGCGGGGCCGCCGGGGATGGCTTCCCAGAACAGGATGTCGGCGCGCCCGGAGGTGGTGAGGGCGGGCATCACGTACAACTCGCCCACGTCGGGCACCAGATTGCAGCGCACCGCTTCGAGGTCGGGGTGTTCCAGCCGGGGAGCGAGACCGTGGACATAGGCGACGGCGAGGGCGCGCTGCGGGGAGGTGTACGGGGAGCGGGCGGCGTCCCGGCCGAAGAGGGAGCCCAGTTCGCCCTTGCCCGCCGCGACCAGCACCAGGTCGTACCGCTCCGCGAGGAAGTCGATGTCGGAGACGGCCGCGCCGTGGATGACCAGCCGGCCGCCGCGCCGCTCGAAGGCGTCCATCCAGCCGGCCATCTTCAGCCGCTGGTCGACGGACTGGGCGTAGCCGTCCAGCTCGCCCACCCAGTCGACCAGGCGTGGATGTCCCAGCGGGGTGACGGGGCCGGCGACCGAGACGCCCAGGCCCTGGATGCACGGGGCCTGCTCCTCCCAGAAGTTGATCTCCAGATCGCGCTCGTGCTGGAGCGCGGTGTGGAACATGCACTGGGTGGACATCACGCGGCCGACGCGGATCTCATCGGCCGTGCGGTTGGACATCAAGGTGACCTCGTACCCCTGGGCCTGGAGCCCCAGGGCGAGTTGGAGCCCGGACTGACCGGCCCCGACGATGAGCATCCTGCGCATGGCGGGGCCGGGTCACTCGGGCGAGATGTCCACGGCGAACCTCACCAGCGCCAGCAGTGCGTCGACCACCGAGATACGATTGCGGGCGTCCATGATCACCACGGGCACCTTCGCCGGCACGGACAGCGCGTCCCGCACATCCTCCGGCTCGTACACCGGGGTCCCCTGGAAGTGGTTGACCGCGATGACGTACGGCAGCCCGCAGCTCTCGAAGTAGTCCAGCGCCGGGAAGCTGTCCTCCAGGCGGCGGGTGTCGACCATCACCACCGCGCCGATCGCGCCGCGCATCAGGTCGTCCCACATGAACCAGAACCGCTGCTGGCCCGGTGTGCCGAACAGATACAGCACCAGGTCGGAGTCGAGCGTGATCCGGCCGAAGTCCATCGCGACCGTCGTGGTCAGCTTCTGCGGGGTCGCGGCGAGATCGTCCACATTCTCGCTGGCCCGCGTCATCAGCGCCTCGGTCTGCAGCGGTGTGATCTCCGAGACAGAACTGACGAATGTCGTCTTGCCGACGCCGAAACCCCCCGCGATGACGATCTTGGTGGCGATGGGCGCCCGCGAACGGTCGTCCTGCCACCCCTGGAGCGCCTCGTCGGCCCCCGGTATCTTCGGCACCCGTGTCGGTGCCGCCGTCATCGTCGTCTCAGAGTCTGCGAAGTCCACTGAGCACCCTTTCGAGCAACGCGCGATCCGGCTGTCCGGGGCCCCGCCCCGTGCCGTACACGCGGATCTTTCCCTGGTCCGCGAGGTCGCTGAGCAACACGCGCACCACACCGAGCGGAATCTTGAGCAGCGCGGAGACCTCCGCGACCGAACGCATCCGACGGCAGAGGTCGATGATGGCCCGGATCTCCGGCACCATCCGGGAGGCCGGCCCGCTGAGCGCGGGCTCGACCGCCCCGTCCGGGGTCTCCAGCGTGGCCACGAAGGTCTCGACCAGCAGCACATGGCCGGACCGGGTCCGGCCGCCGGTGAGCGAGTACGGGCGTACGCGGGCGGCCTTGTAGGACGCCGACGTCACTGCGCGGACTCCAGGGACCGGCGCAGTTCGGTACGGAGTTCGGGGGTGAGCACATGCCCGGCCCGGCCGACGAACAGCGCCATGTGGTACGCGACCACGGTCATATCGCAGTCCGGTGTGGCGTGCACACCCAGCAGCGAGCCGTCGCTGATGGACATGACGAACAGGCTGCCCTGGTCCATCGCGACCATCGTCTGCTTGACGACCCCGCCGTCCATCAGCTTGGCCGCGCCCAGCGTGAGGCTGCCGAGGCCGGAGACGATGGTGGCCAGGTCGGCGCTCGACCCCTTGGGGCCGTCCTGAGCCGTCGGGTCGGCGGCCGCCGCGGCGTGCCGCGCGTCCGAGGACAGCAGCATCAGCCCGTCTGAGGAGACGACGGCGACCGAGCGGACGCCGGGGACCTCCTCGACCAGGTTCGACAGCAGCCAATGCAGATTACGGGCCTCGGAACTCAACCCATACGTGCTACTGGGCGCATTCACCTGCGTGCCTCCTCAACCGTGCCACCCTCGTCCTGCGCCCCCGATTGTCCCCGCTGCCGCTCCCCCGACGCGCCGCGACTCGCGATTTCGGCCTCGGCATCGCGGCGTCCCTGGCGCGCGCCCTTCTGGAAACCGCCGAGCCTGCGCCGCAGTTCCTCGGCGTTCACCGCGCCCGTGCGCTCCTGGGGGTCGGTGTCCGGCAGAACCACGTTCTTCGGGGTGCGCTTGGGAAGTCCCTTGTCGGTGAGGCGCCTTCCGCGCGCCTCCGCCGCTTCTGCCGCTCCGGCTGCTCCTGCCGCTTCCGGGGTTCGCTGGCCGGGCACTCCGGACAGCGCGGTCCCCGACCCGTCCGGGGTCGGCCGCCCGTCGTCCGCGTCCGGCGCCGCCGTACGGCGCTTGGGCAGCTCGGGCTGGCCGGCCAGGCCGGGCGCGGCGCCGGGACGGGTGTGCTCGGCGGGCTCGACCAGATACGCGCCGGTGACCGATCGCGTGGAGTCCGTGGGCTCGGCCGGCGCCGAACCCTCGGCGGGCCCCCAGGCGTCGGCGCCGACGGGGCGGATGCCATGGCCGCCGATCGTGTCGCCGCCGCTCCGCTGGACCGGCCGGCGCGGGTCGGGGACCTGCTCGCCCCGGTGCCCGGAGAGCTGGATGGTCCGCTCGGCGGCCTCCACCAGCGGGTCCGGGGCCTGCTTCGGGGCGCGCCGCGGAAGCATGGGCAGCGTGCCGCCGTCCGACGGGCCCGGGGCCGGGTGGCCGCGCGGCGGGGTCGGGTCGGGGGCCATCTCCACGCCACGGCCGGTCTCCAGGCCGGGGACGGCCGTCGCGGCGGAGTCCGCGGTCCGGGCGCGCGGCTCCTGGGCCGGGTCGTCGGCCGACGACCCGGGCAACGCCCCCACCGACGGTCCGAGCGCCGGGGTGGCCACCGGTCCGGCCGACGATCCGACCGGCGATCCGGTCGGAGTCCCCTGGGGGTTCGCCGCCGTACGGGCCGGGCCGCCGGAGCCGTCCCCCGCGCCCGGGCGCGGCAGCCCCATGCGCCCGCCGCGCCGGTGCGAGAGCGTCCGGGGCGACTCCAGATCGGCGGCGGAGGTCCCGGAGGCGGAGGCCCCGGCGAGGGCCGGACGGGACTGCCCCTGAAGGGTGTTGGAGTTGGCCTCGGCCACCGAGCCCGGGAAGGACGGCAGCGAGGTGCCGCCGTACGAGGACCCCGCGGGCGCGGCGGGCGGCAGCCCCGTGCCGGGCGGACCGGCGGGCAGGATCTTCGTCGGGAGGACCACCACGGCCGCGACCCCGCCCGGCTTCTGCTCGCGCAGCTGCACCCGTACGCCGTGCCGCGCGGCCAGCCGGGTCACCACGTACAGACCGAGCCCCAGCGGGTCCTCGGGCTGCGGGCCCTGGCAGTACTCGGGCACCGGGTCGGACAGCCGGTTGTTGAGCTCGACGAAGCGCTCGGGCGTCATGCCGATGCCCTCGTCCTGGACGGAGAGCATGACCTCGCCGCTCTCCAGCAGCCAGCCGGAGATCTGCACCAGGGTGTCCGGCGGCGAGAACGTCGTCGCGTTCTCCAGCAGCTCGGCGATCAGGTGGCTGATGCTGTCCGCCGCGTACCCGGCGACCTGGGCGTGCTGCGGCAGGGCCTGGATCTGCACCCGGTCGTACCGCTCGACCTCGCTGATCGAGGCGCGCAGCACATCCAGCAGCGGCACCGGCCCCGGATGCGCGGCCTTGTTCTCGGAGCCCGCGATGACCAGCAGGTTCTCGCCGTAGCGGCGCATTCCGGTGGCCAGGTGGTCGAGCTGGAAGAGGGTCTGGAGGCGGTCCGGGTCCTGCTCGCGCTCCTCCATCTCCTCGATGATGGTCAGCTGGCGCTCGATCAGGCCGAGGGTGCGCAGGGCCAGGCTGACGAAGCTGCCGTGGACGCGGGCGCGCAGACCGTCGAGGCGGGTGGAGACCTCGTCCCGCTCGCGGCGCAGCTCGGACCGCTCGTCGGCGAGCCGCCGCCGCTCGTCGACCAGGCGGGCCCGGTCGGCCTCCAGCTTCACGGCGCGTTCGTGCTCGCGCACCGCGGCCTGGTGCATCTGGTTGACGGCCCGTACGGCGTCCGCGAACTCGTCGTTGCGGCCCTTGAAGGCGATCGGCTCCTCGGCCACCGGGTCGCCGGCCACCCGCCGCGCGCCGAGCCGCAGCGCGGCCAGCGGGCGGGTCAGCGAACGGGCGGCCTGGATGCTCATGCCGATGGCCAGCAGCAGACAGGCGCCGAGGATGCCGATGCCCACCTCGAGGTCGGTGACCTCGTCGTCGCGCAGCTTCTCCAGATGCTCGATCTCGGCGGTGGCCAGCGAGGACTCGACGCCGCGCATCCGGTCGATACGGGCGGACAGGCTGGACTCGACGCGCTCGTCGTTGAGGAACAGATCGGTGTCGGAGAGCTGGGGCTGGTCGGTGAGGCGGGCGATATAGCGCTCGGCGGCGGTGACCTCGGTGCCGTTGACGGTGCGGGCGTAGCGGTCGCGGACGGAGGCCGGGGCGAGCTGGTTGAAGTCGGAGAGCGCGGACTGCTCGCGGACGTTGGTCCGCTGGGCCGCCGAGGTGAGCTTGGGCTGGCTGCCGCCCGCGGCGAGCGCGCCGAGCAGCAGCCCGCGGGTGGCGGATGCCTCTTCCGTGGCCCGGCCGAGGGGGGCCAGCGCGGCCGCGGAGCCGTCGTCGGCGCCGTCCCGGAGCTTGCGGGCCAGGGTGTCGGCGAGGCCGCCGAGGGCCTGGATGGTCTCGGTGTAGCTCTCGTACACATCCAGCGCCGAACCGCTGCCGGTCAGCGCCTGCTGCCGGACCTTGGGCAGCGCGTCCAGCAGCCGCCGCACCTCGGCCGGGGTGCCCGGACCGACCTCCTTGACCTGCCGGTCCACCCGGGCCCGCTGGCTCTCCGAGACACCGGCGCCGGAGGCGGAGTTACGGCCGGCCGCGACGTACTCGATCATGGCGTCGCGCTCATCGGCGAGGGCGTGGGCGAGGGTCACCGCACCGCGGTTGGTCTCGGCGAGGTCGACGAGCTCCTGGGCGTCGGTGGTGTCGTCCAGTGCACTGAGGACGGCCGGGGCCCCGGCGCCGAGGACGGCCAGCGAGACGACGGCGACGGACACGGCCAGCCGATTACGGACCCGTGCGGTGCTGCGCTGCGGCGACGCCTCCTGCTGGGGTGGCGCGCCGCCCTGCTCATGGTTGCTGCCCCGAAGCCGCTTCTTCCGCACCGGTGCTCACAATCTCTTCTCGCCCGACCCACTGTGGTTCAGAGGTGACGACGGTTCAACAATTGTGTGTTTCCCCACCTCTGGTAGGGGTTCCGACCCTTTCAGGACGACTTCGGGACGGGCATACATCACCCACCCCACCGCCCGAACGAGTGAACCGCATTGCGTAGTTGACCACCAAACTTCGGTCGCGTGCCATACCCTCCTTCAACCTTTCACGGGTTGGAAATCACCCGACCTCCTGGGAAGATGCTCCCTCACAGATTCCCGCAACCGTCAATTCCGGCCAAGCCCGGGCAAGTGGGGCGACTCGAGGGTGACGGACCCCGATCCGGCAGACTGGCCGGATGCGCATCGAACTCGCCACCGCCCCCGGTGATCCCCGCATCCCCAACGAGGACTACGCGTCAGTAGCGTTGCCCGCGTCAGGCCAGGGCGGGGTGCTGGTGGTACTGGACGGGGTGACACCGCCCGAGGAGGACTACGGCTGCGCCCACGGCGTGCCCTGGTTCACCGCCCGGCTGGGCGGGGCACTGCTCGAACTGTCCGGATCACACCGGGATATACCGCTGGCGGATTGCCTCTCCCGCGCGATCGAACGTACGGCCGAGGCACACGGCTCAGAATGTGACCTTTCTCACGTTAGAACGCCTCAGGCGACAGTAGTCGCGGTGCGGTGGGACGCGGAGCGGGTCGAGCATCTGGTGCTCTCCGACTCGGCGTTGCTGATCGAGCATACGGACGGCACGGTCACGCCCGTACTCGACGACCGTATCGACCAGCTGATCGCCGCGGGACGCCGCCCCCTGGCCCCGCTGCGCAACGTCGAGGGCGGCTTCTTCACCGCCGCCGCCGACCCGGCGGTCGCGCGGCGGGCCGTGACCGGCACCTCCCCGAGCGCGGGGATACGGGCGGTGGCGGCGCTCACCGACGGGGCGGCGCGGTGGGTGGAGGTGTTCCACGAGGGCGACTGGGCCGAGTGCTTCGCGCTGCTGCGGAAGGAGGGCCCGCAGTCGCTGATCGACCGGGTGCGGGCGGCGGAGGACGCCGACCCGGAGCGCATCGCGTTCCGGCGGGGCAAGACGCATGACGACGCGGCAGTCGTCTTCGCTGAGTTCTAGGAACTCCAGCGGAGTTCCAGGAGTTCCACCGGAGTTCCCCGGGCCCGCGCCGGCCGCCGGGGGGGGGTCGCCGGCCGCCCTCAGGCCCGCTCCCAGCCGTCCCCCGAACGCCACACCCGCGTCGCCGGGGCGGCGGACCTTGCCGATCCTGACGTACATGAGAGGCCTACTCCTGGGGCGAAGCCGCGTCCTGCCCAGGCTCCTCGGTGACCTGCACGGAGTTCAGCCGATGCAGCAGCCGGGCGAGTTCGGCCACCTCGCTGCGTTCCCACGCCGCGAGGCGGCGCGCATACCGCGCCCGCCGGGCCACTCGCACCCGGCGGAACCGGGCGCGCCCCTCATCCGTCAACTGAACCAGGAAGGCCCGGCCGTCGGCGGGGTCGGGGGTCCGGGCCACCAGCCCGAGGTCCTCCAGCGCCCGCAGTTGGCGGCTCATCGTCGCCTTGCCGACGCCGAAGTAGGCCGCGAGATCCGTGGCCCGCTGCTGTCCGGCGTCTTCCAGCCGCATCAGCAGTCCATACGCGGCGGATTCCAGTTCGGGGTGGACTTCCCGTGCCAATTCACCCGAAGAGGCGCGGGCGCGGCGAAGAAAAACCGCCAATTCGCGTTCCAAAGCCAGGAATGCATGGTCTACACCAATTCCGCCCATGGTGCGTCCCTCACCCCCCTCGGGGGGCATTGCCCCGTTGTTGTGCACGTCAGAGCCCTCTCCGGATTTTCACGGCGTGAAATTTTCTTTCAGACGCGGCCGTCGCCGCAGCTCCGTCAGTATTTCGCAGGATTAGACCAACGGCAGCAACCCAGCCCCCTTCCGCGCCGCGTATCTACGCCCGTAGCGTCCTCTCCTACCTGACATGGCCATACCAATGACACGTGCACCTCTCCCCACACGAGGCCTTCGGAGGCACGCCATGCCCAAGCACAGACCTGGTACGACCCGGCGCACCCTGACCGCGCTCATCGGCATTCTCGCCGGTCTCCTCGCGATGAGCTTCACGCTCTCCGGTACGGCTTCGGCCGCCCAGGGCAAGAGCGGAAAGGCCATCCCCCACCCCGAGGACGACTGGGCCGGCTCCCAGATACTCAAGCACGAAGGCGGATCCACGACCGGTGAGGAGCCGAAGGGGCTGCTCGCCACCGTCGAAGGCGTGGACGTCAGCAGCCACCAGGGCAACGTCGCCTGGGCGACGCTCTGGAGCAGCGGAGTCCGCTTCGCCTACGTCAAGGCGACGGAAGGCACCACGTACACGAACCCGTACTTCGCTCAGCAGTACAACGGTTCGTACAACGTCGGCATGATCCGCGGCTCGTACCACTTCGCCCTGCCGGACAACTCCAGCGGCGCGGCGCAGGCCACGTACTTCGTCAACCACGGCGGTGGCTGGTCGAAGGACGGCAAGACGCTCCCCGGCGCGCTCGACATGGAGTACAACCCCTACGGCGCGACCTGCTACGGCAAGAGCGCGAGCGCGATGGTCAGCTGGATCAAGGACTTCAGCAACACCTACAAGTCGCTCACCGGCCGCGACCCGGTGATCTACACCTCGACGAGCTGGTGGAAGAGCTGCACCGGCAACTCCAGCGCCTTCGGCAGCATCAACCCGCTGTGGATCCCGCGCTACGGCTCCTCCGTCGGTGAACTCCCGGCCGGCTGGGGCTTCCACACCATCTGGCAGTACACCTCGTCGGGTGCGACGGTCGGCGACCACAACCAGTTCAACGGCGCGATGGACCGGCTGCAGGCCCTCGCCAACGGCTGACGCCCCCGCGTCAGCCCTTGAGCCCTTCGGCTCTCCGCCCTCCGGTGTACGGACCCTGCTGTCCGTGCGCCGGGGGGCGTCGGCCGTTCCCGGCGATACGCACAGCAGACAAGAACGGCAGACGAGCACAGCAGACAAGCACAGCAGACAAGGAGCGGTGGCCCGGGACTCCGTACGAACGGGAGTCCCGGGCCACCGCACCGGTGGCGTCCGTCACGCCGCCACCGGAACCTCCGGGGCGGCCGGGGCGGCCGCCGGGGTGAGGGCCAGTTCCAGGACGCGGCGGACGTCCGAGACCGGGTGGACGTCGAGCTTGTCCAGGATCTCGGCGGGGACGTCGTCGAGGTCGGGCTCGTTGCGCTTGGGGATGATCACGGTGGTCACCCCGGCCCGGTGCGCCGCCAGCAGCTTCTGCTTGACGCCGCCGATGGGCAGCACCCGCCCGGTCAGCGAGACCTCACCCGTCATCGCCACGTCCGGGCGCACCTGACGGCCGGAGAGCAGCGAGGCCAGGGCCGTGGTCATCGTGATGCCCGCGCTCGGGCCGTCCTTGGGCACCGCGCCCGCCGGGACGTGCAGGTGGATACCGCGATCCTTCAGGTCACCGACCGGAAGCTCCAGCTCCGCGCCGTGCGAGCGCAGGAACGAGAGCGCGATCTGGGCGGACTCCTT
The DNA here is from genome assembly GCF_044334165.1 of Streptomyces sp. NPDC020845. Lineage (NCBI taxonomy): Bacteria > Bacillati > Actinomycetota > Actinomycetes > Kitasatosporales > Streptomycetaceae > Streptomyces > Streptomyces sp. NPDC020845. The sequence continues at coordinate 100,448 of NZ_JBIRSJ010000010.1, forward strand.
CATGACGTCGCCCAACTGACCGGTGAGGGTCAGCCCCGCGCCTCCCGTCTCCGGGTCGGCCAGCGACGCCTCGACGAACAGCACGTCCCCGCCCGCGCCGGTGACCGCGAGCCCGGTCGACACGCCCGGCACGGCGGTGCGCCGCTCGGCCGGGTCCTGAGCGGACTCGGGGGTGTGGTGCGGGCGGCCGATCAGCGGCCGCAGCTCGTCGGTGCCGATCGTGACGGGCAGCTTCCGCTCGCCCAGCTCGTGCTGGGCCGCCACCTTGCGCAGCAGCCGCGCGATGGACCGCTCCAGGGTCCGTACGCCCGCCTCGCGGGTGTACTCGGCGGCCAGCTTGCGCAGCGCATCGTCCTCCAGCACCACCTCGCCCGGCTCCAGGCCGGCCCGCTCCAGCTGGCGGGGCAGCAGGTGGTCGCGGGCGATGGTGACCTTCTCGTCCTCGGTGTAGCCGTCCAGCCGGACCAGCTCCATGCGGTCGAGCAGGGCCTCGGGGATGGCCTCCAGGACGTTGGCCGTGGCGAGGAAGACCACGTCGCTCAGGTCGAGTTCGACCTCCAGGTAGTGGTCGCGGAAGGTGTGGTTCTGCGCCGGGTCCAGGACCTCGAGCAGGGCCGCGGCGGGGTCGCCGCGGTAGTCGGAGCCGACCTTGTCGATCTCGTCGAGGAGGACGACCGGGTTCATCGAGCCCGCCTCCTTGACGGCCCGTACGATCCGGCCGGGCAGCGCCCCGACGTACGTACGCCGGTGGCCGCGGATCTCCGCCTCGTCGCGGACGCCGCCGAGCGCGACGCGCACGAACTTGCGCCCCATCGCGCGGGCGACCGACTCGCCGAGCGAGGTCTTGCCGACGCCGGGCGGGCCCACCAGGGCCAGCACCGCGCCGCCCCGCCGGCCGCCGACCACGCCAAGTCCCCGGTCGGCGCGGCGCTTGCGCACCGCCAGGTACTCGGTGATCCGCTCCTTGACGTCCTCCAGGCCCGCGTGGTCGGCGTCGAGCACGGCCTTGGCGCCGGCGATGTCGTACGCGTCCTCGGTGCGCTCGTTCCAGGGCAGCTCCAGGACGGTGTCGAGCCAGGTGCGGATCCAGCTGCCCTCGGGGCTCTGGTCGGAGGCCCGCTCCAGCTTGTCGACCTCCTTGAGGGCCGCCTCGCGCACCTTCTCGGGAAGGTCGGCGGCCTCCACCCGGGCGCGGTAGTCGTCAGCCTCGTCTGCCTCGGCCCCGGTTCCGCCGTTGAGCTCGGCCAGCTCCTTACGGACGGCCTCCAGCTGCCGCCGCAGCAGGAACTCGCGCTGCTGCTTGTCGACGCCCTCCTGGACGTCCTTGGCGATCGACTCGGCGACGTCCTGCTCGGCGAGGTGTTCGCTCAGCCAGGCCACGGCCAGCTTCAGACGCGCCACCGGGTCGGCCGTCTCCAGCAGCTCCACGCGCTGCTGGATGGACAGGAACGGCGAGTAGCCAGAGTTGTCGGCCAGCTGACCGACGTCGTCGATCTGCTCCACCCGGTCCACGACCTGCCAGGCCCCGCGCTTGCGCAGCCAGCTGGTGGCCAGCGCCTTGTACTCCTTGACCAGTTCGGTGACGGCACCGGGCAGCGGGTCCGGAACGATCTCCTCGACCTGGGTGCCCTCCACCCACAGAGCGGCGCCGGGACCGGTCGTCCCCGCGCCTATGCGCACCCGGCGCACACCGCGGATGAGCGCGCCCGGGTCGCCGTCGGAGAGCCGGCCCACCTGCTCGACGGTGCCGAGCGTGCCCATGCCCGTGTACGTCCCGTCGACGCGCGGCACGAGCAGGACGCGCGGCTTACCGCTGCCGCTGCCGCTTGACCGGGCGGCTCCGCTTGATCGCGCGGCGGCCTGGGCGGCCTCCACCGCGGCTCGTACCTCGGTGTCGGACAGGTCCAGCGGCACCACCATGCCGGGCAGCACGACCTCGTCATCGAGGGGCAGCACGGGCAGGGTGAGCGGTGTGGACGTCGAAGCCATGATCTCCCCTTCGGCAGGCAAGTTGAGCTATGCAGACTCAATGCACGAGGGCCCGCCGATGTTCCCGGCCCCTTGTTCGCTCTGAGCGATCACCTGTCGCGGGGTGCGTGTGAGCGCGTCAGCGGATGGTGAACCGCCATCCCTTCAGTAAGCGATAGAGGAGCGTGAAACTGTTCCGCCCCATGGGGCCAGACCGAAGCGACGGGGAGTTGCTGCGAGCCGTCGCGCGGGGAGACGCGCAGGCGCTCGCCGCGCTCTACGACCGGCACGCCGGCTGGCTGCACGCGCGCCTCACGCGCCGCTGCCAGGACCCCGAGACCGTACGCGAGGTCCTACAGGACACCTTCGTCACGGCCTGGCGCACGGCCGACGCGCACCGCGGCGGCGAGGCGGGCGGCTGGCTGTGGACCATCGCGGCCCGCCGCCTGGTCGACGCCCAGCGCGCCGCCGCCCGCGCCGCCCGGGCCCAGACCGCCCACGCCCGCCACCAGCCGGACCCGGCCCGCGCCACGGCCCCCTCCGCGGAGGAGCGGGCGCTCGACGCGCTGGAGTACGGGGACGTCGGCGCCGCCCTCGACCGCCTCTCCCCCGAACTGCGCGCCGTCCTGCGCGCCACGGTCGTCGACGGCCTCACCACCCGCGAGGCCGCACAACTCCTCGGCATCCCCGAGGGCACCGTCAAAACCCGCGCCCAACGCGCCCGCAGAGAACTCCGCGCCACCCTCACCGAGCGGCGCTCCACACCCCCGCACCTCCTGGACGCTCTCGGAGGCACCGCATGACGCTCCGACGACTGATCAAACGCGGCGGCCCCGCCGCCTGGCATGTGACGCCCGCCCACGCGGCGTCGTACGCCGACGGCTCACTGCCGGAGACCGACGCATGGTCGGTCGAGAAGCACGTCGAGTCCTGCGCCGCCTGCGCGGAACGCGTCTCGACCGCGGTCCGCGCGGGCGCGGCGGCCCCCGCGCTGGCGGACATCCGGGCGGCGGTGCTGGCCTTCGCGGAGGCGGGGGTGGGGGCGGAGGCCGCGGAGGGCGCGGCGGGGGCGTCCCCCGCGGCGCCCGTCGCCCCCGCGGCCACGGGCGCGGCGGCGCGGGATACGGCGGATGCGGGAGCGCCCCTTGCGGCGCCCGCCTCCCCCCGGCCCGCCGCTGCCGGCGGCACGGCCGCGGGGGCGGGCGGGGCCACCGGGGCGGAGACCCCGGACCTCGTCGCGGCCCGGGACACGGCCCCCGGTGCGCCCCACCACCCGGCGGCGCCCGCCTTCGCGGAGGCGGGAGCGGCGGCCACGGCCCGGCACGCCGAGCAAGCCGCCGCGCGAAGCGCGATGGCATCCGGCCGCGCCGACGGCCCGCGGGGTCCGGCCGACATCGTCGGCACGGCGCCGGCCGTCGCACGGCAGGCTTCCGGGGGCGCCCTCGGGCCCGCCCCGCAGGGGAGGGCGGCGACCGACGGCCCTCAGGAGGCCGCGTCCCTGAGCGGGACGGCAGCCGCCGTCCCAGCCAGCATCGCTACGCGGCCCGCCACCGAGGCGCAGACCCCGGACCTCGTCGCGGCGGCCTCCGACCTCGCCCTCGTCCGGCGCGGTCAGGAAGCAGCCGCGACCGCCGCCGACAGCCGCGACCGCGGGCCGCGGCGCTTCGGGCTCCGCCTCGGGCTCGGGGCGGTCCGACGGTCCCGGGGGTGGGTGGCGTGGGCCGCGGGGCCCGCGGTGCGGGGGCCTTGGCTGGTGGCGATGCTGGTGACGGGGGTCGTCGCGGCCGGGGCCGCGCGGGCCGCGGGGGTTTCCGGGGTGCGGCCGCTGTTGCTGGCGCTCGCGCCCGTACTGCCGTCCGCCGGGGTGGCCGTCTCGTACGGGCGGCACGCCGATCCGATGCATGAGCTCGCCGCGTCCACGCCGTCCGGCGGGCTGCGGCTGCTGCTGACCCGCACGGCGGCCGTGCTCGCCGTGTCCGTGCCGCTGCTGACCCTCGTCGGGCAGTTGCTGCCCGCGGCCGCCGGGGCGCCCGCCGCCTCGGCCTGGCTGTTGCCGGGGCTCGCGCTGACGCTCGCCGCGCTCGCCCTCGCCTCGTACGTCGGCTGCCGGATCGCCACCTGCGCGGTCACCGCGGGCTGGCTGCTGGCCGTCGGCGCCCCGGCGCTCCTCGTGGGCCCGGCCGACGGTGAACGCGTCCCCCTCGCGGACGCCGTGTCCGACTCCCTCGTCACCGTCCTCTCCGGCCCCGCCGCCCAGAGCTGCTGGGCAGCGGCAGCGGCCGTATGCGCGGGGCTGCTGGCCCTGCGCCGTACTTCCTTCGATCGTCTGGAGCGCATGTGAACAGCGCCGTCTCCGTGCACGGGCTGACGGTCCGGCACCGCAGGACCACCGCCCTCGACGCCGTCGACCTCGCCTTCGACACCGGCGTACACGGCCTGCTCGGCCCCAATGGCGCGGGCAAGACCTCCCTGATCCGCGTCCTCGCGACCGTCGCCCCGCCCAGCTCCGGGCGGGTGGAACTGCTCGGCGGCGATGTCTCGGCGCCCGCGCACCGCACCGCCGTACGCCGCAGGCTGGGCTATCTGCCGCAGGAGTTCGGCTACTACCCGGGCTTCACGGTGCGCGAATTCGTCGCGTACGTGGCGTGGCTGAAGGAGATGGAGCGCGCCGCCGCGCCCGCCGCCGTGGAGCGCGCGGTCGCGCGGGTCGGACTGACCGACCGTATCGACGCGAAGATCCGCACGCTGTCGGGCGGTATGGTGCGCCGCGTCGGCATCGCCCAGGCGATCGTCAACGACCCGGATCTGCTGCTCCTCGACGAGCCGACGGCCGGGCTCGACCCGGAGCAGCGGGTGGACTTCCGGGCGCTGCTGCGGGAGCTGGGCCGCGACGCGACGGTGATCGTCTCGACCCATCTGGTCGAGGATGTCGCCGCGGCCTGTACGGAGGTCACGCTCATCGGTGCGGGCCGGGTGGCCTACCGCGGCACGCCGTACGCCCTGGCCGCGCTCGGCGAGGAGGCGGGGGCGGAGGACTTCGGCGACAACCCGATCGAGCGCGGCTACGCCGTGGCCCTGCGGCGCCACCGGTCCGGCGCTGCCGCTACGGCTTCCGGATGGTCGGTGACCCGATGAGCCGGACCACCAACCACCCCCTGCGTGCCGAACTCCGCCGCGGCGTCGGCCTGCCCGCCGGGGCCGCCACGCTGGCAGCCCTGCTGTTCGCCATGTACGACCGGGCCGACGGCTGGCTGACCGGCTGGACCGACACGACCGACATGCTGCGCAGCGCCGGGGTGATCGTCGGCGCCCCGCTGGCGGCCGCGGCCGCGTGCTGGCAGGGCGGGCGGGAGCGGCGGCGGGGGACCGAGGAGCTGCTGGCCACGGTGTCGCGGGCCCGCCTGCGGCGGACCCTGCTGGCCGCGGCGCCCACCGTCCTGTGGCCGGTGGTCGGGTATCTGCTCACGGCCGCCGTGTGCCTGGCCGCGACCTGGCGGTACGCGAGCGACGTCGGCGGCCCGTACGCGTCGATGCTCGCGGCGGACGCGACGGCGATCGGTTCGCTCGCCGCGCTCGGGTTTCTCGTCGGCCGGCTCGTGCCGTGGCGGCTGGCCCCTCCCGTGGTGGCCCTGGCCGTCTTCAGCGTCGACCCCTACATCGCCAATCAGGACTCCCCCATCGCCTGGCTGAGCCCCGGCAAGGAGCATGTGTACGCCTGGGACCGGCCGGTGTGGTGGTTCGGCCCCGTCTCGATGGTCTGGATGGCCGGGCTGGCCGCGACCGCGCTGCTGGTCTACGCCACCCGCCGCCGCGCCCGCGCGCTGGCGCTCGCGCCGCTCGCCGCCGCGGCCACCGCGGCCGTGCTGATCGTGCAGACGGGCGACGGCGTATGGCGCCCGGACCCGGCGAGCGCGGCCCTGGTCTGCGACGACGGCGCGCCGCGCGTCTGCGCCTCGCGGGCGCACAGCCGGATGCTGCCGGACGCGTCCGCGGCGCTGGCCGGGCTGAGCGCGAAACTGCGCGCCATCCCGAACGCCCCCACCCGCATCGTCGAGAGCCGGGGCGATGGCCACCGGGCGCGCCGCACCGACGCGACGCTGTTCGGCTGGGACTACTACTTCCGGCGCAACCGGATCGTCGAGCCGGAGATGTTCGCGGCCAACGCCGCCCTCGGCGCGACGGCGCCGTCCTGCCCGGGCGTCTCGGACGCGGAGCGCTACAACGACCTCAGCCAGGCCGTGGCCGAATGGCTGGCGCCGATGCCCCGGCCCGAGCCGCCCATCGGCCAGGACGCACCGGCCTACACCCGCGCGCTGGCGAAGATCGAAGCCATGCCCGACGACGAACGCACCCGCTGGCTCGGCAGCTACTTCGCCGCCGTACGCTCCTGCCACCCGGAGCGGGTGACGGCCCTGTGAGCCGCGTGAACACGAATCTGCTGCTGTACGCGCGCTCGCGCGCCCTGCCCGTGACGATCGCCGTCCTGATCGCCGCCGCGCCCGCCACCGCCTGGTTCGCGGACTGGCTCGTCTCGGGGTCCGGCCTCGGGCCGCGGGCCCGCCAGCCGGTGGTCGTCCTCGCACCGCTGCTGGTCTCGGCCGCGATCGGGGCGAGCCTGTACACCCACAGCGAGGAGCTGGACCGGACCGCCGTACGCCCCTGGTGGCCGCGGCGCGCCTGCCAGCTGCTGCTGCTCACGGCGGTGGCGGCGGGGCTGCTGGCGATGGCCGTCCCGGGTGAGCCGCAGGTGTACGGGGCGTACGCCATGGCCCGTAACGTCCTGGGCTCCGTGGGGGTCACCGCCCTGGCCGCCGCGCTCATCGGGGCCCGGCTGAGCTGGCTGCCGATGCTGGTGCACACCGGCGCGGTCTACTTCACCGCGCGGGCCGAACCGGGTGGCCAAGGCGCGGTCTGGGCCTGGTCGGTCCAGCCGGGGCCGCAGCGGGCGGCGTGGTGGACGGCGGCCGCGCTGTTCGCCGTGGGCACCTGCCTCTACGCGCTGCGCGGCGCCCGCCCGGAGGGCCCCGGCTCGCGCCGCTGAACCTCACGCCGCCGAACGGCCCGCCGTACATACGGCCAGCACAGGACGCCGGTCGTCAGGGCGAGCAGATGGCCCCAGTCGGTGAGCGGATCGGCGAAGTCCACCAGGTCCAGGACGAGCACCAGCGTGATCCCGCCGAGCAGCGTCCAGCGAAGCCGGGGCCACAGCAGCCCGGCGAGCGCGCCGGTGCAGGCGAGCAGCCCGTAGCTGATGCCGTAGTCGAGCCGGCGCAGCGAGCTGTCGGGAAGATACCCGGCGGCGACCGAGGCGGCCACGGGCAGCTCGGTCAGCAGCGTCGCCAGCACATGCCCGGCCAGAAACACCCCGGCGGTCCGCCAGCCGCCCAGCCGCCGCTCCAGCGCCCCGACCACGAGGAGGAAGGCGACGATGTACGGCATCAGCACCCCGCCCGCGACCCACACCGCGCTGGCGACCAGCACCAGCACCGGGCGATCGGCGAGGTTTGCGACGTCGGTGCTGGAGTGGGTCAGTACGTCGTGAACTCGGTCCGGGTCCGCGAGCCGGGCGAACAGCCCGGTGACGACCAGGACCACGGCATAACCGAACGTGAACGGCGTCCGCGCCGGACTGGGCACGATCCGCGCCCACGTACGTACGGTGCGCGGGGCCGGGGCCGGGGCCGGGAAGAGCTGTGGTGTGGCTGCGTCGGGGGCCGCTGGGCCGGAGAGGGAGGCCGTGGCCGCGCGGCGCGCGGTGGCGCGGCAACGCTTCGGCGGGCGCAGAGCCCGGCGTGGTTCACCGGCCGCCGTACCGGCCGCTTGCGTCTCCGTCACGCCGACGCTCCTTCCTCGTGCCGTCCCGGCTCTCTCCTCGCCATCCCGGCACAACAACGGCCGGGCCGCATTTCATGTCACCAGCCCCGCAGTTGTGAACGCCGCCACAGCCGTCCTGGGCCGGGCTCGGCCCCGATAGGTAGATTCGCCCCAGCAGCCCCGAAGCCCCAGCAGCCCCGGCAGCCTCGGCAGCCCCCGGAAGGACCTTGCCCACCGTGCACCCTCCGTACGACACCGCAGCCGACCCCGACCGCCCCGTGACCCTCGACCGTCGCGAGGGCCCGTACGGCGAGGTGGTGCTGCGCCGGCGCGGCGAGGGGGACCCCGGCCCCGGCACCGCACAGCCCGTCTTCGAGATCATCGCCAACGGGTGCTTTCTGATGGACACCTCCGACGGCCGCTCCGAGCGCCTTCTGATCCGCGCCGCGCTGAACGCCCTGCCCGCCGGCCGCCAGGCGCCCGCGCTGCTGATCGGCGGCCTGGGCGTCGGGTTCTCGCTGGCCGAGGCGGCGGCCGAGCCGCGGTGGGGCCGGATCGCGGTGGTGGAGCGCGAGGAGGCGGTCATCGACTGGCACCGCACCGGCCCGCTGGGCCGGATCTCCGCCGCCGCGCTCGCCGATCCCCGTACCGAGGTCATCCGGGCCGATCTGGTCGCCCATCTGCACTCGGGCACGACAGCGGAGCGCTACGACGCGCTGTGCCTGGACATCGACAACGGCCCCGACTGGACGGTCACCGAGGACAACGACGGCCTCTACTCCCCCGTGGGTCTCGCCGCCTGCCGTACCCGCCTCGCCCCGGGCGGTGTGCTCGCGGTATGGTCCGCCCAGCCCTCGTCCGCCTTCGAGGAGGCTCTCCGGAATGCCGGTTTCACGGGGGTGCGGACCGAAGAGATCAGTGTTGCCCGAGGTGTCCCGGACGTGGTTCACCTCGCGATTCGAGGCGCGTAGCCGAGCCGCGTAGGCTGCCTTTACGCTGCTTGCCAGCGCGCGCGGCCGGGCAATTGACCAGCCAGGAGCCGCGGTTTCACGGAACAAAGCAGGGGCGGGCGCATGGAGCAGACTCACAGCAGCCACAACGGAGCCGCCACGACCACGCCGGGAGCACAGCGCCGGGTCCTGGTCGTCGAGGACGATCCGACCATAGTGGACGCCATCGCGGCCCGGCTGCGCGCCGAGGGGTTCCAGGTGCAGACGGCCGGGGACGGCCCGGCGGCCGTCGATACGGCCGAGGCGTGGCAGCCGGATCTGCTGGTGCTCGATGTGATGCTGCCCGGGTTCGACGGCCTGGAGGTCTGCCGCCGGGTGCAGGCCAGGCGCCCGGTCCCGGTGCTGATGCTCACCGCGCGCGACGACGAGACCGACATGCTGGTGGGCCTGGGCGTCGGCGCCGACGACTACATGACCAAACCGTTCTCCATGCGCGAACTGGCCGCGCGGGTGCATGTGCTGCTCAGACGCGTCGAGCGGGCGGCGCTTGCCGCGCACACCCCGCGCAGCGGCATCCTGCGCCTGGGCGAGCTGGAGATCGACCACGCGCAGCGCCGGGTGCGGGTGCGCAACGTGGATGTGCATCTCACCCCGACCGAGTTCGATCTGCTGGTCTGTCTGGCCAACACGCCGCGCGCGGTGCTCTCCCGGGAGCAACTGCTCGCGGAGGTCTGGGACTGGGCGGACGCCTCGGGCACCCGGACCGTGGACAGCCATATCAAGGCGCTGCGCCGGAAGATCGGCGCGGAGCGGATCCGTACGGTGCACGGCGTGGGATACGCCCTGGAGACCCCGGCGGCATGAGGCCCTCGGGCCGCCGGACGGCCGTCTGGAGCCGCGAGACCTGGCGCCGCATGACCTGGCGCCGCATGACCTGGCGCCGCGAGACCTGGCGCCGTGAGGCATGGCGCCGCGAGACCTGGCGCCACACCTGGCGTGAGACCTGGCGCGCCGCCTGGGGCCGCCAGTGGGACCGGCTGTGGGACCGGCTGTGGGAGGCCCTGAAGCCGTTCGACCCGTACCGGTCGGTGAAGGCCGCGCTGGGCGCGCTGGTCATCGGCTCGGTGATCATCACCACCCTGCTGGTGTTCGCCGCGATGCACTCGGACACCGAGCTGCGCATCATCACCATCTTCTCGATCATCGCCTCGCTGCTGATCACCCAGTTCGTGGCGCACGGCCTGACCGCCCCGCTGGACGAGATGACCGAGGTCACCCGGGCGATGGCGCACGGCGACTACACCCGCCGGGTGAGCGCGGCCCAGCGGGGGGACGAGTTCGGTGCCCTGGCGACCTCCTTCAACCGGATGGCCGCCGACCTGGAGGCGGTGGACACCCAGCGCAAGGAGATGGTCGCGAACGTCTCCCATGAGCTGCGCACCCCGATCGCGGCGCTACGCGCGGTCCTGGAGAACGTCGTGGACGGGGTCTCGGAGGCCGACCCGGAGACGATGCGCATCGCGCTGCGCCAGACCGAGCGGCTGGGCCGGCTGGTCGAGCAGCTGCTCGACCTGTCCCGGCTGGACAAGGGTGTGGTGCCGCTGTACGCGCGGCGTTTCGAGGTCTGGCCGTATCTGGCCGGGATCCTCAAGGAGGCCAGCATGGCAAAGAGCGCGTACGCGGCCGGCAGCTCGGGCGCGCACGCCCGCAAGGACGTGCACCTCAACCTGGACGTCTTCCCGTCCGATCTGGCCGCGCACGCCGACGTGGAGCGGCTTCACCAGGTCGTGGCGAATCTCATCGACAACGCCGTGAAGCACTCCCCGGCGCACGGCCGCGTCACCGTAAGGGCGCGGCGCGGCGAGGGGCCGGAGAGCCTGGAGCTGGAGGTCCTGGACGAGGGTCCGGGGATCCCGGAGGCCGAGCGCCACCGGGTCTTCGAGCGCTTCAACCGGGGCGGCCCGTCCGCGCAGGGCGGAAAGCCGGGCGCGCCGCGCGGGCCCGGGCAGGGCAGCGACGGCGGTACGGGTCTTGGGCTGGCCATCGCGCGCTGGGCGGTGGATCTGCACGGGGGGCGAATAGGCGTGGCCGAGTCGCCCCGGGGCTGCCGGATCAAGGTCAGCCTGCCGGGGACCCACTCCAAAGAGCCCTGACCACTGAAGAGCTCTGAGACCACTGACAGGCCGCTGAGCTCTGGCAGATCTTCTAGACGAACCCACGCCCCACAGAGATCAAAATTGACGTAAAGTCGTCAACGAAGGCGCACATGCGTCGACGGTCGCGCACATCCGAGCGGGTGTGGGCGCATTTTCGCGTTCCCATCGCGCACCAGAACCAGCGGTGATTCCCGCCACCTCAGGCCCCGAAACCAGCCGATCAATGTGACTTGCGCGACGATGACCAGTGCGGCCTGCACGTAAGGGCCCGAGAGGCGTAGCCTTTATTCCCGCTGTCCACCACCTTTAGGAAGCGGAAGAGGGCGGTTGCCGCCGTGTCGCCACAGTCCCCCAACAGTTCGAGCGTCTCGACCGACCAGCAGGACGGCCAGGGGAGTAACCCTGCCGCCGCGTTCGGCCCCAACGAGTGGCTCGTCGACGAGATCTACCAGCAGTACCTCCAGGACCCGAACTCGGTCGACCGAGCCTGGTGGGACTTCTTCGCCGACTACAAGCCGGGCCAGGACACCAGCTCCGCGGTGGCCGAGTCCGCGCCGGCCCCGGCCGCTGCGGGGGCGGCCGGTACCGGCGCCGCCGCGCCGGCCCCGGTGAGCAACGGTGCCGCGCCGGCTCCGGTGAAGCCCGCCGCCCCGGCCGCGCCGCCCGCCGCCCAGCAGGCCGCCCCGGCTCCGGTGAAGCCCGCGGCTCCGGCCCCGGCCGCCGCTCCGGCGAAGGCCGCGCCCGCGCCCGCGAAGGCCGCAGCCGCGCCCGCCGCCAAGGCCGCGCCGGCCAAGGCCGCCGAGCCGGCCGCCCCGGGCGCCGGTCCGGAGTACGTCACGCTGCGTGGCCCCTCGGCCGCCGTCGCGAAGAACATGAACGCCAGCCTCGAGCTGCCGACGGCCACCTCCGTGCGCGCCGTCCCGGTCAAGCTGCTGTTCGACAACCGCATCGTCATCAACAACCACCTCAAGCGCGCCCGCGGCGGCAAGGTGTCCTTCACGCACCTGATCGGCTACGCCATGGTGCAGGCGCTGAAGGCGATGCCCTCGATGAACCACTCGTTCACCGAGAAGGACGGCAAGCCGACCCTGGTCAAGCCCGAGCACGTCAACCTCGGCCTCGCCATCGACCTGGTCAAGCCCAACGGCGACCGCCAGCTCGTCGTCGCGGCGATCAAGAAGGCCGAGACGCTGAACTTCTTCGAGTTCTGGCAGGCCTACGAGGACATCGTCCGCCGCGCCCGCGCGAACAAGCTGACGATGGAGGACTTCACCGGCGTCACCGCCTCCCTGACCAACCCGGGCGGCATCGGCACCGTGCACTCCGTGCCGCGGCTGATGCCCGGACAGGGCCTGATCATCGGCGTCGGCGCCATGGAGTACCCGGCCGAGTTCCAGGGCACGTCGCAGGACACCCTGAACAAGCTGGGCATCTCCAAGGTCATGACGCTGACCAGCACCTATGACCACCGGGTGATCCAGGGCGCCGCCTCCGGCGAGTTCCTGCGGATCATGAGCCAGCTGCTGCTCGGCGAGAACGACTTCTACGACGAGATCTTCAAGGCGCTGCGGATCCCGTACGAGCCGGTCCGCTGGCTGCGCGACATCGACGTCTCGCACGACGACGACGTCACCAAGGCCGCGCGCGTCTTCGACCTGATCCACTCCTACCGGGTCCGCGGCCATGTCATGGCCGACACCGACCCGCTGGAGTACCGCCAGCGCAAGCACCCCGACCTGGACATCATCGAGCACGGGCTCACCCTGTGGGACCTGGAGCGCGAGTTCGCGGTCGGCGGCTTCGCCGGCAAGACGATGATGAACCTGCGCGACATCCTGGGCGTGCTGCGCGACTCGTACTGCCGCACCACCGGCATCGAGTTCATGCACATCCAGGACCCGAAGCAGCGCAAGTGGATCCAGGACCGCGTGGAGCGTCCGCACGCCAAGCCGGAGCGCGACGAGCAGCTGCGGATCCTGCGCCGGCTCAACGCGGCCGAGGCGTTCGAGACCTTCCTGCAGACGAAGTACGTCGGCCAGAAGCGCTTCTCGCTGGAGGGCGGCGAGTCCGTCATCCCGCTGCTCGACGCCGTGCTGGACGCGGCCGCCGAGTCGCGCCTGGACGAGGTCGTCATCGGCATGGCCCACCGCGGCCGGCTCAACGTCCTCGCCAACATCGTCGGCAAGTCGTACGCGCAGATCTTCCGCGAGTTCGAGGGCAACCTCGACCCGAAGTCGATGCACGGCTCCGGCGACGTGAAGTACCACCTGGGCGCCGAGGGCACCTTCACCGGCCTGGACGGCGAGCAGATCGCCGTCTCGCTGACCGCCAACCCCTCCCACCTGGAGGCGGTGGACCCGGTCCTGGAGGGCGTGGTCCGCGCCAAGCAGGACATCATCGGCAAGGCCGGCACCGACTTCACCGTCCTGCCCGTCGCCCTGCACGGCGACGCCGCCTTCGCGGGCCAGGGCGTCGTGGCCGAGACGCTGAACATGTCGCAGCTGCGCGGCTACCGCACCGGCGGCACCGTGCACATCGTCATCAACAACCAGGTCGGCTTCACCGCCGCCCCGGCCGCGTCCCGCTCCTCGATGTACGCCACGGACGTCGCGCGCATGATCGAGGCGCCGATCTTCCACGTCAACGGCGACGACCCGGAGGCCGTGGTGCGCGTCGCGCGCCTCGCCTTCGAGTTCCGCCAGGCGTTCAACAAGGACGTGGTCATCGACCTCATCTGCTACCGCCGCCGCGGTCACAACGAGACCGACAACCCCGGCTTCACCCAGCCGCTGATGTACGACCTGATCGACAAGAAGCGCTCGGTGCGCAAGCTCTACACCGAGTCGCTGATCGGTCGCGGCGACATCACCCTGGAAGAGGCCGAGCAGGCGCTGCAGGACTTCCAGGGCCAGCTGGAGAAGGTCTTCACCGAGGTCCGCGACGCCACCTCGCAGCCGACCCCGACCGAGGTCCCCGAGCCTCAGCCGGAGTTCCCGGTGGCGGTCTCCACGGCCGTCAGCCAGGAGGTCGTCAAGCGGATCGCCGAGTCCCAGGTCAACATCCCCGACCGGATCACCGTCCACCCGCGGCTGTACCCGCAGCTCCAGCGGCGCGCGGCGATGATCGAGGACGACACGATCGACTGGGGCATGGGCGAGACCCTGGCCATCGGCTCGCTGCTGATGGAGGGCACCCCCGTCCGGCTGGCCGGCCAGGACTCCCGCCGCGGCACCTTCGGCCAGCGCCACGCGGTGCTGGTGGACCGGGAGACCGGCGAGGACTACACCCCGCTGCTCTACCTCACCGACGAGCAGGCCCGCTACAACGTCTACGACTCGCTGCTCAGCGAGTACGCGGCGATGGGCTTCGAGTACGGCTACTCGCTGGCCCGGCCGGACGCGCTGGTCATGTGGGAGGCCCAGTTCGGTGACTTCGTCAACGGCGCGCAGACGATCGTCGACGAGTTCATCAGCTCGGCCGAGCAGAAGTGGGGCCAGACCTCCGGCGTCACGCTGCTCCTCCCGCACGGCTACGAGGGCCAGGGCCCGGACCACTCCTCGGCCCGTATCGAGCGCTTCCTCCAGCTGTGCGGGCAGAACAACATGACGGTCGCCGCGCCGACGCTGCCGTCGAACTACTTCCACCTGCTGCGCTGGCAGGTCCACAACCCGCACCACAAGCCGCTGGTCGTCTTCACCCCGAAGTCGATGCTGCGTCTGAAGGCGGCGGCCTCCAAGACCGAGGAGTTCCTGAACGGCTCCTTCCGCCCGGTCATCGGGGACGAGACGGTCGACCCGGCCGCGGTCCGCAAGGTCGTCTTCACCTCCGGCAAGGTCTACTACGACCTGGCCGCCGAGCGGGACAAGCGCGGGCTGACGGACACGGCCATCATCCGGCTGGAGCGGCTGTACCCGCTGCCGGGCGCCGAGCTGCAGGCCGAGATCGCCAAGTACTCCGGCGTCCAGAAGTTCGTCTGGGCGCAGGAGGAGCCGGCGAACCAGGGCGCGTGGCCGTTCGTCGCGCTCAACCTGATCGACCACCTGGAGCTCTCGGTGGGCGCTGACCTGCCGGCCTCCGAGCGGCTCGTCCGGGTGTCCCGGCCGCACTCCTCCTCTCCGGCGGTGGGGTCGAACAAGCGGCACCAGGCGGAGCAGCAGGCGCTGGTCAACGAGGTCCTCGAGATCTGACCTGCCCTGAGGCTGTCAGCCGTAGCTGTACGGAAGGCCCGGTTCCCGCGCGATGCGGGGCCGGGCCTTCCGGCTTCCGGGCCGGCGCCGAGATGTGATGGACCGGGCTCAGGCCGAGGATGGGAGCAGAGGTGCGCCCATGAACTACTTCGCCGCCGCAGGGCCGGTTCGCCGTTCGGCAGCCGCCGTCTCCGCGCGTCTGGAGCCGTCCCTCCTCGCCGTCACGGCAGCTGCTCTGACGGCCGGCGGTGTGGCCTGGGCCGTCGGTGCCGGCAGCCTCGCGGACCTGTTGTGGGGCCTGGGGACCGTGTCCGCCATTGTCCCGGCGGTGGGGTGGGTCGTGGCCGCGTTGCGGCGCGGTCGCGCGGGCGTGGACCTGATCGCGGTTCTGGCCCTCGGCGGCACCCTGGCCGTGCACGAGTACCTGGCCGGCGCGCTGATCGCGCTGATGCTGGCCACCGGCCGCACTCTCGAAGCCGCAGCTCAACTGCGCGCCTCCCACGATGTCCGGGCCCTTGTGGAACGCGCGCCGCGCACGGCCCGACGCCTCACCGACGCCGGGGCGCGCACGGTGCCGCTTGCCGAGGTGGAAGTCGGTGATCTGCTCGTGGTGGGCCCAGGGGAAGTGGTCCCGGTCGACGGCCGCGTGGAGAGCGCCATCGCCGTGTTGGACGAGTCGGTGCTCACCGGGGAGGCCCTGCACATCGAGCGGCCGAGGGACGAAGCCGTACGCAGCGGGGTGGTCAACGCGGGCGGCGCCTTCAATCTGAGGGCCACCGCCACTGAGCAGGACAGCGCTTATGCCGAGATCGTGAGGCTGGCTCGGCAGGCCGGTGCGGAGTCCGCTCCCGTGGTTCGCCTGGCCGACCGGTACGCGGCCTGGTTCCTGCCGCTGTCCCTGGCGGTGGCCGGGCTGGCCTGGCTGCTGAGCGGCTCCGCGGTACGGGCGGTGGCGGTCCTGGTGGTCGCCACCCCGTGCCCGCTGCTGCTGGCCGCGCCGGTCGCGATCGTCTCCGGCCTGTCCCGCGCCTCACGCCTGGGTGTGGTGATCCGCGGTGGCGGCGCGCTGGAGAACCTCGGCCGAGCCCGCACCGTGCTGCTGGACAAGACCGGCACCCTCACCGGCGGCCGTCCTCGTGTCCTTGACGTCGCTGCCGCACCGGGGTGGAAGCCGGCGCAGGTGCTGCGCCTGGCGGCTTCAGTCGACCAGTACTCCCCGCATGTGCTGGCCCATGCCATCGTCGACGCCGCCCGGGAACGCGGACTGGAGCTGCCCGTGGCGGCGGACGTCACCGAGGACCCCGGCCGGGGCGCCTCGGGCACCGTGGACGGGCATCGGGCGTCCATCGGCCGGATCGACACCGCGGGTACTGCGCCGTCCTGGGCCAGAGGCGTGGACAACCGCGCACTGCTCGACGGTGCGGCCGTCGCCTGGCTGACCGTCGACGGGCACGTGGCCGGCGCCGTCCTCCTGCGCGATCCGATACGCTCCGACGCCCCCAGAACCCTGCGCCACCTGCGGACGGCGGGCATCGAGCGGATCATAATGCTCACGGGTGACCGGGCCGAGCCCGCGCACGAGGTCGCCGCCGTCCTCGGTCTCGACGGCGTACGGGCCGAGCTCGGCCCCGCGGACAAGGTCGCCGCGGTCCGCGCCGAACGCGACCGCGCCGTCACCGTCATGGTCGGCGACGGCGTCAACGACGCCCCCGCGCTCGCCGCGGCGGACATCGGGGTGGCCATGGGCGCCCGTGGCTCCACCGCCTCCTCCGAAGCCGCCGACATCGTCCTGACCACCGACCGCGTGGACCGCCTCGCCGATGCCGTCGCCATCGCCGAACGCGCCCGGCGCATCGCCGTGCAGAGCGCGCTGGGCGGCATGCTGATGTCGCTCGCCGCCATGGCCGCGGCCGCCGCCGGTCTGCTCCCGCCCGCCGCCGGCGCCCTGCTCCAGGAGGGCATCGACGTCGCGGTCATCCTCAACGCCCTGCGGGCCCTGCGCGTCGACCAGGCGGCGCGACCAGCTCTCACCCCGGCCGCCGAAGCGCTCATCCACCGCTTCGCGGCCGAACACGACGACCTGCAGGACGTCCTCGAGGCGGTACGCGCCGCCGCCGACCGCCTCTCCGACAGCCCCGGCCCGAAGGCACTCGCCGCCGTCGAGGAGACGCACCGGCTTTTGACCGAACGGCTCCTGCCGCACGAGTACGCCGAGGAGCACCAGCTCTATCCCGCGCTCGCTCCCATGCTCGGCGGTCCCGAGACCACCGCCACCATGAGCCGTGCCCATACCGAGATCGAGCGTCTTTCCCGGCGTATCGCCACGCACCTGCACCTGGCCCACGCCCGCGGCGGCCTGGACGCCGGACAACTCGACGATCTGCGCTCCTGTCTCTACGGACTGCACACCGTCCTGCGACTGCATTTCTCCCAGGAAGAGGAGAGCTACTTCTCCTTGGCCCCATGACCCGAAGCGCCGGCGACAACCGACCGTTCAGCCGAGCTCATCGCCCCTGGGCACTGCTCCATACGCGCGCACGCCCTCCGCACCTCGACACATCTGCCACACAATGCCCGAAGCAATAGATATGTGACCGAACGCGCCTTGTGCGCGCCTGCCGGAGGAGATCCCGTGAATGTCGGGCTGATCAACGGCCTTCCCGGCCATCCGCTCTTCGTTCACGGCGCAGCGGTGCTGGTCCCGCTGACGGCATTGGCTCTCGTGATCTGTGCGCTGTGGCCTGCGGCGGCACGCAGGCTCAGCCTGGTGCTTCCGATCATGGGGGTGGTCACTCTTGTTCTGGTCGTGCTGACCACCGAATCCGGCGAGTGGCTGGAAGACCGAGTGCGGGAGACGTCGCTACTGGAGGAGCACGCCGAAATGGGCCCCAGTCTCACTCCATGGGCGATCGCCCTGCTCGTGCTGACGGTCGTCGTATGGCTGCTCGGCCACTTCGGCCTTCGCCGAGACCGAGAGCGCAGCGGGGAGGGGCGCAGGGGGGAGGGGCGCAGGGGGGAGGGGCGCAGGGGGGAGGGCGACAGCCCCACCGTGGGCGGGGCGTCCACGGTGGCCCGGGTGGCCTCTGCCCTGCCGGTGCGTGTCGTGGCGCTGGTGATCGCCCTGGTCGTGGCCGTCGGCGCGGTCATCCAGGTGTACCGGATCGGTGACTCGGGTGCGAGGGCCGCCTGGCAGGGCCGTTTCTCGACAAGCCGGTCCGGCCCCGGGCGGTAACGCGGCAACAGCCGCGTCAGGGGCGGTCCGGCCGGCCTGTGCGAGGCGTCGGCCGCCGGACCGCCTCGCGTGATGTGCGGCCGGTCTCCGGGTGCGGCCGAGGCGGTCAGTGCAGCCGGTTGAGTGCCTGCTGGAAGGCCGCCGCGTGCTTGGCTTCGTCGGCGGCGGTGTCGCGGAAGTAGCGCGCGGCGGCGGTGTCGCCGACCGCGGTGGCCCGCTTGGCGAAGCCCGGGTAGAGGACGGTGGCTTCGTTGCGCTCTCCGGTGACGGCCTTGCGCAGGTTCGTCTTCGTGGTGCGGACCAGACCGGCCAGGACCGCCTCGCCGGCGAAGTGCTCATGCAGCTCGACGCGGGCGGTGCCCTCGAACAGTCGGGCCAGCGCGATGTTGCCGGTCTGCCGCGCACGGGCGGCGAACAGCCTGTACTTGGCATGGGCGAGTGCCTCACCGTGCATCGCGGTGTCGAGGTTGGCCTTCGTCCGGTCGGCCTTCACCTTCGGCGGCCCCGCGGGCACCGGTACCATGTCGGCTTTCGGCGGCGCCGGGATGGTGCCGCGGCCGGTGGTCACGACCGTGAGCGCGGTGCGGTAGGCGCCGCGGTGGCGGCCTTCGTCCGCGGCGATCTCGGTGAACAGCTTGGCAGCCGCCAGGTCACCGTCCGTGCGGGCCTGAGCCGCGAAGCCGCGGTACATGACCTGGTGCTCGTAGGTCTCGCCGTTGATGGCCTGGCGCAGGTTGGCCGCGTTCGATCCGACCGTTCCGGCCAGGGTGGCGGCCTGGCGCAGGTGCTCGTTCAGCTCGGTCCGCGCCGTGCCGCGGAAGAGCTTGCCGACGGCCGGGTATGCCTGGCGGTCGGCTTCGACGGCGAAGAGGCTGTAGGAGGCGTAGGCGAACGCCTCCCCCTTCATGGCGGTGGCCAGGTCGGAGAGAGTCCGCGGGTGCACGGCCCGGGCGGCAGGGTGCGTGCCCTGCCGGTGACCGACCTCCATCGCCAGGGCCACGGGCGTGGCAGCCGGCGCGGCCGCTGTCAACGTGCAGAGGCCGATCACAAGCGTGCGTATCGAGTGGCGGAACATGACGTCCTCCTTCGGGGCGCTTCTGGGTGCGGGTGCCCCCTCCTCCTGCCACTCAGCAGGCCGCGTTCCTGCCGGAGCCCTCGCTTCCCACGCCCGCGCCGCCTCAGGCCGCGGCTCGTTGTCTCCTGCTCTTGCGGAACAGCAGCAGGCCCCACGTCACCAGCAGCACGCCACCGCCGGCCGCACCGAGGCCGATCGCGAGCATCTCCGTCTCCATCGGTGGATGGGAGATCCTGCTGGTGCCGGTGGGCGACGCGAAGTGCTTGGCGCTTCCCTTGTACGGCTTCGGCGCGGTGTCGACCTTCGGCGGGTTCGCCGCCGCGCGCACCGCGGCCGCGGCGTTGATCTGACCAGCACCGACGAACGCGTTGTGCCCGCCTGCCGGACGGTCGGCCGTGCGCATCAGGATCGCGCGGGTCTGGGCCGGGGTCAGGTCCGGGTTCTTCGCCAGCACCAGCGCGGTGACACCGGCGGCGAGCGCCGCCGCCGGGGAGGTGCCGTTGACCTGGCGGTAGCCGCCGTCCTTGTCGGCGCTGTTGATGTCGACGCCGGGGGCGGCGATGGTGTTGTGGGTACGCACCGTGGAGAAGTCGGCGCGCTGTCCGCCGGGCTTGGTCGCGGCGACGGAGATCACTTCCGCGTATCCCGCGGGGAAGTTGCCGTCGTTGAGCTCGTCTCCGCTGTTGCCCGCGCTGGCCAGTACGGTGACGCCTTTCTGCACAGCGCGGGCTATGGCTGACACTTCGGTGCCGTCCAGGTCGCCGAACAGGCCTCCGCCGAGGGACAACGAGATCACGTCGGCGTTGTTCTCCACCGCGAAATCGATGCCCTTGGCGAGCGGAGTGACGCCGTCCTTCAGACGCTCGAACTTCACTTCATCGCTGTCGTTGATCACCCGAGCCGTGATGATCTTGGCCTTGGGCGCGACCTTGAGGACGTCCGAGACCATGGCGGTCCCGTGCTCGCCGTACCCGGCGTCACCGGACTTGAGGCCGTCGGAGTTGTAGAAATCGGGGCCGATTTTGGTCACCCGGCCTTTGAGCGCCGGGTGGTCGGGGTTGATGCCGCTGTCCAGCACCGCCACGGTCACGCCCTCACCCTGGGTGACCCGGTGAGCGGCCGGCAGGCCGAGGGCCGCCGACTCCCAGCCGACCGGGGCGTTCTCGGCGGCCGCGGCGGGGACGGCGCCCCAGGAGAGAGCCGCGCCTATGAGGACCGTCAGGGCGGCACCGCTGACGGCGGCGTTGCGTATGGACCGGGTGGATCGGGTGGACCGGGTGCTCACCGCGGGTCTCCCATCTGCAGGCGATCGACATGGGCGCGGAAGAGACCGACGAGGTCTTCGGCGTTGGCGTGCCAGGACTCGTGGTCGGTGTCGTTGCCGCCGTAATCGCCCCACTCACCGGGCAGAACACCCGCGACGTAGCCGTCCACGGAGCCGATGCTGGCACCCAGGACGTACGGCAGGTTCTCGCCGTACGCCGCGGTGACGTAGGCGCCGTTGCGGTCCTTCCACTTGGCGGCCAGGGTGCCGGGCACCGCGTACGGGGCGACCGCGCCCTCGGTGTCACGCTTGTCCTCGTAGACCGCGACGACCTTCTCCTTCGGCCCGCCCTCGGCCGGGCCCTCGGGCAGCACCACGAGCGCGACCGTCGCGACCATGTTCCCGGTGGAGTCGACATATGTGGCGCGCAGGACCGCCTTGCAGCCATTGTCCTTGGCGGCCTTCAGGGTTTCGCGCGTGAGGCCCTTGTCGCAGTCGGTCTCCGGTGATATCCCGACGCGGTTCCACAGCGCTTGCTTACGGTCGTAGAGCCCGCCGTTGTAGCCACCACGGCCGCCGAGCGTCGCCGGGAACACCTTGTCCACCGGTTCGTCGCGCCACAGCACGTTGCCGTACTCGTAATTCGGCAGCTCCTGCTGGGCGTTGCTGTACGCGTGCGCGGTGAGCGCGCCGCCGCCGATGAGCAGCAGCGCTCCGACGGCAGCGAGCACCGAACCCAGCACCTTCCGGCCGCCACCACCTCCGGAACCCCCGCTCGGCGGGGGCTGCGGCGGCCAGGGCGCCTGTCCGGGAGGCGGGACGGCTATGCCAGGGGGCGGCACGGCTGCGCCCGGTGATGGGAAGGCGGCGCCCGGTGGTGGTGTGGGCGGCATCGGCGGCTGCTGAGGATACGGGTGAGGATGAGGGTACGGATTCGGATTCGGACTGCCCGGGGTGACAGGCGGCGGGTAGGACATCTGGACTCCCAATCCCCCCATAAAGACTTTCTGATGGGAGCGGCCGCCCTCCCCTAGCTGCGGAAATGCTCAGCTCACCGGCCCGGCCGCGACGTTCCCGGCGAGGATACGACAGGCGGTGGCGGCGGAAGGCGGTGGCCCTGGTCCTTTGGTTCTTGCCGGGGAAGTGGCCGTCCCCACGTCAGACATGGGCGACGGGCCGGGAGCGACCACGATCCCTACTCCAGAATCGCCTTCCGTCGCCACTGCGCTGGCGCTGGTTGTGCACGGCGCTCAGACGGCCCGAACGGCGGTGATATGGAGAGCGTCCCGATTCGGAGGTGTGCATCAGGCGCCTTCCTTGACGCCCGGCCGGTTGCGCTCCAGCCAGGCCGACAGCGACAGCGGCCGGCCGTATCGGGCCCAGACCGCGCTGGAGTCGACGACCTGAGGCTGCGTGTCGAGCACCACGCCCATCTGCATCTGCCGGGCAAGGACCTGGTTGAACGGCTTCATCAGCATGCTCATCGTCCGCAGCATGCCGAGCGGCATCTTGTTCTCGCTCCTGATTCGCGTACTCAGTGAAGCCGCGATGAGCTCGTTGACCTGGGTGAGCGTCAGCGCCTCGGGGCCGCCGAGGTCGGCGGACCAGCCTTCACCCGGGCGTACCGCAAGCGCCGCCGCCACCCGGGCGACGTCCGTGCCGGCCACCCACGACACCGCGTTGGCGCCCGAGCCGAGCACCAAGGCCTTCCCCTTCTTGGTGATCGGCTCTGCGAGCATTTCCACCCAGGTGTCCATCAGGTGGGTGGGCCGCAGGATCGAGAACGGCAGCCCGCTGGCGCGCAGCGTGCGCTCGACGTCGTACTTGAGGCGGAAGAACTCGACCGGGCTGTCGGCGCGGGCGCTTGCGGTCGAGAAGTACACGAAGTGCTCGATCGCGCTGTTCTGCGCAACGGCGATGAGGCTCGGGATGCCCGCGCCCTCAATTCCCTGGGGGCCGTTCGCTCCCTTTCCGCCACCTCCCTGAGCGGTGCAGACGATCGCCCTGGCGCCGGTGACGGCCCGCACGAGCGAGTGCCGGTCGCGCAGGTCGGCCGCGACGACCTCGACGTCCCCGGCGAACCTCGCCGAGGAGGGATCGCGGGTGGCCACGCGCACCGCGTGCTTTTCGTTGCGTAGCTGAGCCACGATCTGGCGGCCGATCTTGCCGGTACCGCCGAAGACGACGATCACGCTTCACTCCTTAACGACGTTCCGAGATCTACCATTGTTAGATATTAGAACGACGATAGGATGGGGCGTCAACGGGAAGAGCGTCAATGGGAAGGACGAAGGTGACGACCAGAGCCAAGCCCGCGCAGCCCGAGCAGAGCGCCAGCCGGAAGCGGCGCGAACGGGAGCGTCAGCAGATGCGCACGCGGCTGTTGGAAGCGGCCAGGGGCATCGCAGCCGAAGAGGGCTGGAACGCGGTCACGATCCGCCGCATCGCCAACCAGCTCGAATACACCGCGCCGATCCTCTACCAGTACTTCTCCAGCAAGGAGTCGCTGCTCATCGAGCTGATGATGGTCGGCTTCGCCGAGCTCACCGACCAGCTGAAGGTGGCCGCACAGGCCCCGGCACAGGAGCGGCTGGCCGCGATGGCCGAGGCGTACTGGACATTCGCGTTCGCCTCGCCCGAGCTCTACCAGGCGATGAACGGCATGGACGGGGTGCCGTTCGGGACCGCCGAAACCCCCCTCGAAGCCAAGACAGCCTTTCGGACGTTCCGCATCGCCCTGCAGAGCATCGCGGAAGCGAGGGACGCAGAGCTGGCCGACCCCGGCGGGGCGGTCGACACCGTCTGGGCCTTCCTGCACGGATGCGTGTCGCTGGCGATGGCCGGCAGGGTCGCGGGCGGAGGCGAACGCGCCAAGACGCTCATGCTGAACGCCCTGGAGCCGCTGTTCACAGCTCAGCTGCGGAGTTAGCCCGTGCTCGGCCCGCCACGTCTTCAGCCGTGCCCATGCCTGACGGACCCGCTGACGCCGCGACGCCGGAGCCGACCCACCCGGGTGGGGGCGGATCGAAGGTGTCGCCCGCCCGCACCTGTAGGCGACGGCGGCGGTGCCCGCCACCCGGTGTGGGTGGCGGGCGCCGCCGCCGTGTCAACAACCGTCACCACATCAGACATGGGCGACAGGCCGGGGGTCGACGACTCCCGTGGCACGCTCGGCCACCCGCTCCGGCGCGGGCCGACGCAGCCCCAGCGCGACCAGAGCAGTGACCACGATCCCCGCCGCCGCGACGAAGACCGCTGTACGCAGCCCATCCGTGGTGGCCACGCGCAGCGCCTCGCCGCGCTGCCCGTCGAGGCCCGCATTGGCGACCGCGACCAGCAGGGCGAGCCCCACCGCGCCGCCGACCTGCTGGCTGGTCGAGGCGACACCCGATGCGACGCCCTGCTCCTGGGGCGCCACCCCGAGGGCGGCGGCCCCGAACATCAAGGTGTAGCCCGCGCCCTGGCCAAGACCCATGACCACCAGCCCGGGGACCAGTGCCAGGTACGAGGCGTCGACGGCCATCGAGGCCCCGACCACCACCGTGCCCACCGCACCGACCGCCAGCCCCGCGATCAGCACCGCGCGAATGCCGTACCGCGTCGCCAGGCGGCCGGCGGTCTGCGAGCCGACCGCGATCGCGACCATGGGGACCAGGCACGCCAGCCCGGCGGCCAGCGCGTCGTAGCCGTGCACGCCCTGGAAGTAGCCGGTCAGGAAGTACATCAGCGTGCCGAACGTCCCCATGTACAAGAAGGTGACCACGGTCCCGACACTCAGATTGCGGTTGGCGAACAGGCGCGGCGGCAACAGTGGATCCGCGCTGCGCGACTCCACCGCCACGAACACCGCCAGCAGCACCGCGCCGGCAGCCGCCGAACCCAGCACGGCCGGCGAGGTCCAGCCCGACTCGGGCCCCTGCACCAGCGCGAACACGACGGCGGCGACCGCGACCGTGGAGGTCAGCGCCCCGGCGATGTCGAACGAACGGCCACCGGCGCGCGGGGCGTCCGGGGCGATCAGTACGTACGTCAGCCCGGCGGCGAGCCCCGCGAGCGGCACGTTCACGAAGAACACCGACGCCCAGCCGAACGCGTCGGTGAGCACACCACCCAGCAGCGACCCGAGGATCATGCCACTGCCACCCGCCGTTCCCCACACCGCGAACGCCCGGTTGCGCTCCCGCCCTTCAGGGAAACTCGTCGAGACGAGCGTCAGCGTGGCGGGGAACAGAAACGCCCCGCCGACCCCCTGTACGGCACGGGCCGCGACAAGCAGCGCCGGCGTCCCGGCCAACCCGCCGAGCAGCGAGGCGACCGCGTAAAGCCCAAGCCCCAGCGCGAACATCCGGCGCGGCCCGAACAGATCGCTCGCCCGGCCGCCCAGCAGCAGAAAACCGCCGAAGGCGACGGCGTACGCGCTGATCACCCACTGGAGGTCGGCGGCCGAGAAGCCGAGGCCGGAGCCGATCTCGGGGAGGGCGACGTACACGATGTTGTAGTCGATCGAGATGATCAGCTGGGCGAACGCCAGCAGAGCGAGGGTGAGGCCGAGCCGCCGGGGCGGCGACGGCACGGGGGTACTGGTGGAGGGCATGGCAAAGCCTGCTTTCGGCGTGTGTGGACGGGGGTGTGGTGAAGGGGTGGTGGGGCCGTGTCTCCCGGCCCTGGCTCAGTGCGTCGTACGGCGCCCGGCGAGCTCGGCCTGCCACACGGGGCTCTCGAAGTAGTGGTTGTCGTACGTCTCGGAGCTCTCGCGAATCTCTTGCACGCTTGCCTCGCCCCGGTACACGCGCTCCAGCAGCCGGTAGTAGTCAAAGCGGTGCAGCCCCGGCGTGAACACCACCAGCAGCTCCGCGGTGCTGTCCGCCGCCGGCGCGAACGCGTGCGGGACGGTCGGCGGCACCGTCAGGAAGTCACCCTTGCCGAGGGTGTGCACCTCGTCGCCGACCAGGATCCGCATCGTGCCGTCGAGCACGAAGAACATCTCGGTGGCCTTGGTGTGAAAGTGCGCCGGAGCCCCGGGTGACCCCTTCTCGAAGGTCGCCTTGTTGGCGGTGAGCGCCCCGCCGGTCACGCCCGCGTCGGCGAGCAGCGTGATCAGGCTGGTGGCGCCGTCCTGAAGCGTCTCGGCCTGCTCGGCGCGGACGAGGACGGGGGCGGTGGTGGTGCTGTTGATGTTCACGGTGGCTCCTAGCTGCTTGTGGCGGTTGTCCCCTTGACACCAACAAAGCTAGGTCGCCGAAAGACCCATCGGATGGTTCATTCAGGCGTCGATTCCATGGGTCAATTTGGCGGGCGGTGGCAGCTCCCCGGCCGTCGCGCGGGCCTCACTGTTGGATGCTTCCGTCGCACATCTATTACGCGATGGGTACCAGCAGACCTACCATTCGCACGGGCGTACGACCGTCGCCCAAAGATTCGACGGGGCTGATCCAAGCCGCCATGGAGGTCTGCGACTCATGCCAACCACCCCCGACCTGAGCACGGCTGTGTGGCGCAAGTCCAGCTACAGCGCCACCCAGGGAGGCTCATGCGTTGAGGTCGTCGACGGCATACCCGGGATAGTCCCGCTCCGCGACAGCAAGAACCCCGAGGGCCCGGCCCTGGTCTTCGAGTCCGCAACCTGGACCTCGTTCGTGCAGGCCGTCAAGCGCGGGGAGTTCCACGCCGCCTGAGCCCTGGATACGAGACACGGACACGCCGTGGCGTCGGCGTGTCCGTGTCCTGGTCGGGCCACCGCCACTTCAGAGGGGCAGCTCCCACTGATGGCCACGATCCGGGTCCATGTGCCATGCCACCTGCTGGTCAGCGGTCACCGTGAGCCCGAACTCGTACAACTCCGGATCCCCGGCCGCCCGCCACCACCGATACGCGCCCTCCACCTCCGCGAACAGGTCACGCGGGCCCCACTGTTGGGCACTGCCATCGCACACATACGCCCACGAGTCGGCTGTGGCGAACCACCACGCGTCACCGTCCCGATCGGCATACACACCGGGCAGCCGGAGACCCAACGCGAAGCGAGCGTGAAAGTTGTCGTCCATGAACGACAGGTCGAGATCGGTACGGCTGTCGCGGCTCTCCTCCCAGGACTCGGCGGTGTACACGCCCTTCAGCGGGAACTCCGGCCGCCGCTGACCCCGCAGATCCATGAACGACATCGGGCGCCCGAAGTGTCCGCTCGCGGAACGACCGTCCTCCGACACCCGCAAGCAGGCCATCCCATGAGGCTGCAGCGTCGTCTTCCACGGCGTGACGATCAGGCCACCGGCCCGGGTCTGCTCCACCCACGCGAACGGAACGCGGTGCAGCGACGCCGTGCACAACACCCGGTCGTACGGCGCCCCATCCGCCCAGCCGCGCTCCCCGTCGCCCGCCACCACGCGCGGCAGATACCCGGCTGCGGCCAGCCGTCGAACGGCCCCCTCCGCCAGCCCGGCGTCCACCTCGACCGACACGACGTTCGCCTCCCCGGCCCGCTCGCAGAGCATCGCGGCGTTGTAGCCGGTGCCGGTGCCGATTTCGAGCACCTTCAGACCGGGGCGCACATCGGCGGCGGCGAGCATGGTGAACACCGCGTTCGGGGCGCTGATCGAGCTGGTGGGCAGGGCTCCTCGCGCGTCCGCGTCTCCGCCGACGACCTGCCCGTCGTCCACCTGTGTGACCAAGGGGTGCAGCGGGTCGTACACCAACGCGGCCCACGTGTCCGGCTCGTCGGCGGCGCGAAGCGGTCGGTAAGCGTCCTCCCACCAAACCCATACGGTGTTGGGCACGAACGCATGGCGCGGCACCTTGAGGAAGGTCTCGCGCATCCAGGGCGCGGGAAACCCGTCCAGGCCGCCGATGATCTCGGCGGCCTGAACGCGCAGTTCATCGAGGGTCATTTGCGGTGCGTCCCGCCACCCGGCTTCGACACATCCGGGTGCTGACTGTCGCTGTCACTCGGCGACGGCTCCTTCGGCTGGGGGTTCGGGGCTGGTGGCTTTCCATGGCTACCCATCAGCTTTCCTTCCTTTCGTCGATTCCAACGCACGGCTCCAGGCGCCTCCCCGGTCCCGATGTCGGCAGCGCGGGCACTCGCATAGCGGCCAGACGGACGACAGGCTGAAGGGATCGCCGTAGGCCATCGGCGGGCACGACCACGAGCAGACACTCGTCCGCTTCCCCGTCTCGGGATTGACCTTGTACACCTTGATCGTCATCGCGGACATGAGATGGCGGCTCCGGACTGGTTCGGGCTGTCTTGCGTCAGATCCACCTTTTCGAGGGGTAGCCGTCGCCGACCAGCCCAGTTCCCTATAGCACCGCCCTATAGTCGAAACCATGGTGAACAAGTCGGCACCAGAACCCGCATCGAACTTGTGGACGCACCCCCGGCTGGCCGCCGCAGCCGGCGACGAGAACTGGCAGCAGGTCTTCCGGGTGTGGCGACAGCTGACGGGCACCAGCCAGACCCAACTCGGCGCGCTCGTAGGACTGGCGCAGTCAGATATCTCCGAGATCGAACGCGGACGGCGCTGCGTCACTTCGACAGAGGTCCGGCAGCGCATCATCGAGGGGTTGAGCATCCCAGTCGAGCTCTTCACCGGCGGTGTGCGACCGACTCCGACGCCCGTCCCCTCGCTCAGGTCCGACAGCCTTGCTCCCGATCCTGATCTGCTTGACCGGCTGACCAAAACCGTGGCATCTCCAACACGCGTCGACCACGCGACATTGGACTGGCTCGAACGCCTTCTCGCCGAGTATCGCCAGGCAGAGGACACGCTCGGGTCGAGGCCACTCATTGGCGTCGTGCGTCGGCAGTTGGGAACCGTGACAGATCTGTACGTCGGCGCGTCCGGCGAGTTGGCGACCCGTGTGGTGCGCCTCGCTTCGGAACACGCCCAATTCCTCGCTTGGATGGCAGAGGACCAAGGCAACGCACCGGCGGCCCTCGCTTGGTACGACCGCTCCTCCGACTGGGCGTTAGAAGCCCTCGACCACAACATGGCGGCTACAGCCCTCAGCATGAAGTCTCACCTCGCCTGGTCGGAGGGCAACGCTCGCCGTTGCATCGGACTGGCCCAGGCCGCAGGGAGGGCCTACAACGGAACATCTCTCGGCATGCAGGGCATGGCTGTCCAGATGGAGGCCCGTGGCCAAGCACTAAGCGGCGACGCGGACACCGCCCACCACTTGCTCGACAAGGCACAGCACCTCATCAACCGTGCCGCCGAAGAGCCCGAGAACGAGCCACCGTGGATGTACTTTTACGGGGAGAACTGGTTCACGCTGCAACGCGGCATGGCCGAGATGCACCTGCGTCGCTGGAATGCCGCCGCCGATTTTCTGCGTACTGGGATCAGCGCCCTCCCCGCACAATATCGGCGCGACCGATCCCGGTACCGCGCCTATCTTGCCCATGCCCTCGCCGCAGCCGGTCACTTCGAGGAAGCCACACACGCCGCTCTCGATTTCATCGCCGACGCCACGACTGTCAGCCGCCCCCATGCCTGGAACGAGCTGCACACCACCGCAGCGCTGCTCCTGCGGCGCGGCGCACCTCAAGCGCGCACCCTGGTCGACGCCTTGCGCGACTACTGATCCCCTCGACAGCCCCAGCTCCGCTGCATTTGCCCGGCTCGCTGGCTAGGCTGGGACGACGGAACAGCGGCTGGTTGGAGGGGCGAGTTCGTGGATCCGGAGATGGTCGCGCTGGCGGGTACGGCAGGGACGACCCTGGTCACCATGTTGACAACCGAGGCGTGGCAAAGCGTCAGAGAAGGCTTCGCCTCGTTGTGGCGTCGTGCTCAGCCGGACCGGTCCGACGCAATTTCCGCCGAGCTCGAAGCGACGCGCAGCGACCTGCTCGCCGCGCAGGCCGACGGCGACCTCGACTCCCGCGAAGAGCTGGGCGCAGAGTGGCAGGGGCGCGTCCGGCGGCTGCTCGCGGCCCATCCCGAGGAGATGGAGGCGTTGCGGACGCTGTTGAACGAACTCGCGCCGCACACGCTCGAAGTCCCATCGGTGACTCAGCATGCCACCGCCGCAGGTCAGGCCCGGGTCTACCAGGCCGGCCGCGACCAGAACTTCGGCCCACGATGAGCGGCCGCAATGACGCCTGGGCCGATGGCCAAGGTCGCGTCTACCAAGCCTCCGGTGACCAGCACATCACCGAGCACCACCATCACGCCCCCGAGTGGTCGGGGCCCGACTCCGTACGCCGCCCGGCGGTCGGCCGTGCTCCCGCAGTGCTTCGCGACCGAGTCGGGGAGATGGACCGGCTGCGGGCCGCCGTTGAACCCGGCGTCGGCAACCGCGTCTACGTCCTCCACGGCCTCGGCGGATGCGGCAAGACCGCGGTTGCCTATGCGCTCTTCCACCACGCCACCGGCGAGGCCGGTCGACTCGGGCTGTGGGTCAACGCATCCGACCCCGCCTCCCTACGCTCCGGCATGCTCGCCGTCGCAGCGGACCGCGGAGCCACCGATGGCGAACTGATGGGCGCACGCAGCGGACTGCGCCCGGCCGCCGACCTCGTGTGGCACTACCTCGACCACTCCGACGAGCCCTGGCTACTGGTCCTCGACAATGCCGATACCCCGGCCATCCTCCGCGACGGCGGCTGGCTGCGCACCAGTCCCACCGGCACTGTCGTCGTCACGACCCGACAAGCAGCAGCTCACTGGTGGCCTGGTGCCGAGCTCCTGCAATTCGGCGTACTTCCGCGCGAGGATGCCGCTCTCGTTCTCCGCGACCTTGCGCCACATGCCGGATCGGTCGAAGACGCCGCTGAGGTCGCCGACCGCCTCGGACGGCTGCCCCTGGCACTCACCCTGGCCGGCGGATTCCTTGCCCACCAGGTGATCGACCCATGGACTCTCGTGGACTACAGTCGCCAGTTGGACGGCGGCGGCTCCGGTCTCAGCCCCACCGATCCCATCGAGCTCATCGACCAGGGCGCCGCAGCCGTCGGCGGTGACTCGCGTCACCTGCTCAGCCACACCTGGCAGCTCTCCCTCGATGCTCTCGCCACCCAAGGCCTGCCCGAAGCGGGCCGCCTGCTGAGCCTCCTCGCTTGCTGGTCCAGTGATCCGTTGCCGCTGTCGGTTCTCTCCGGGGCCGAGCTCGAACCGACGCTCCCGGCATTCCGCGTGGAATCAGCGCTGCGCGGACTCCTTGATCACTCCCTTACCGAGCTCGTACCTGGGGAGATGCGCTGCCTACGCACCCACGGCGTACTCCTCGACAGCGTGGCCCGAACCACGCCTGCTGACCAGCGCGAGCAACTCACGGCCGCGGCCGCCCGCCTGCTTCTCGCTGTCTTGCCTGAGGTGCCTGACCGAGGCGCGCAGGAACCCCGGGTGAACCTGCTTGCGCCGCATGTGATCGCGCTACTGCGGAGAACAGCGAATTGGGCACCCAGCCAATCGACGGTGGAAGCTGCGGCGGAGTGCGCTCTTCGGCTCGTCACTGCTGTCCACAGGGCTGGCGACTATGCCTCAGCACTCACGTTGAGCAGTGAAGCTGTGGAGCTGGTGAATCCCCGGCTGGGCAAAGACCATGTGTTGGTTATCAGGTTGCGTCAGCGCGTGGCGCGGGCTCTTTTTCGACTTGGCCGATTCGAGGAGTCCGAGGCCCTGTACCTCAACCTACTGGAAGACTGCGAACGGGCGCTGGGTCCAGAGGCATCGGAAACTCACGGAACTTGCTTGAAGCTCGCCAGTCCCGTGATCAACCTTGACCGTGAAGCGGATGGCATCGCGCTGATTCGGCGCGCAGCAGAGGGGTACGCCCAACTATACGGACCTGTACATCCGTTGACACTTCTTGCACGGTCATCCCTGCTGGATCAAACCACACAGCCGACCGAGGCCACCGCAGGTTCGACCGTGGTCACGGATTGCCGTCGCGAGCTAGGAGAAGACCACACCATCACGCTGGGCGCGGAGCTCGACTATGCGTGCGCGCTCCATCACGGCGAGCGAAACACTGAGGCGCTACCATACGTCCGCTCGGCCTTTGCGAAGTACGTACAACGCTTTGGCTCTGATTACCCAATCGCATTGAACGCCAGATCAACGCTAAGCATGATTCTGGGCGCACTCGGCCAATTCACAGAGGCGCTCGAGCACGCGGAGGAACTTGTAGAAGGCCGGACCAGGGTACTCGGTCCGGCTCATCCCTGGACGCTGTTCGCCAAGGACCTCTTGGAACAATATCGACGCTCCCAAAGAAACGCCTGAGGGCGGCAAACCGCCATCCCCATTCATCTGCCCCCGAGTCACGCGAACCGTAAGCGGATTTGCGGTGGATACAGGACACGGACACGCCGTGGCGTCGGCGTGTCGCCGTCTCATATCCACCGCAAACTCATGCGTACCGCCGCTGGGCACCGAGCCGTGGCGCGCGCCCGAGTACCGACGGCCTACCCCGCCTGAACTCACCAACGACAGGGACGGTAGGCCCAGTTCCGGAGGTCAAAGGCGGGCACGCGGGGACCCGATCCGGCAGCGCGCGAGAGTTCGACGCGCCGCGCAGCGACCTGCTCGCCGCGCAGGTTCTGGTCGCGGCCGTCCTGGTAGACCCGGGATTGGCCGGAGGGGGTGGCGCACCAGGGCGTGTGCCCAAAGGCCGATTCCGGCGAGCCCACGCAGGTTTGCACGACTCCGGTTGTCAGGCACTTCCTGACGCTGCAAGGTCACGCCTGACGCCGTCAGGAAGTACCTGACACGGAGGGGAAGGTGATCGGATGTCGCCCGCGGCAAAAGAGTCCGTGATCGCGGCGTGCTCGTTCTGTCAGAAGCGGAACACCGAGGTCGGGACGCTCGTGCCCGGACCGGGCGTGTTTATCTGTGACGAGTGCGTGGCTCTCTGCTCGACGGTGATCGAGGGGAAGCCCGCGGAGGGCGGACCGCAACTCGCCCCGTGGGACCAGGTGACGAGCCCCGAGGCGGTGCTGGCGAGTCTGCCGCTGATCGCGGCTGCGGGGGCGCAGGTCGAGCGAAACCTCGCTCAATGGGTGCTCAAGGCGCGTGCGCTGGGAGTGACCTGGGCGCGCATCGGGGAGACGCTGGGGATGACCCGCCAGTCCGCGTGGGGGCGTTTCTCTGGCGAGGAATAGCTGGCTTCTTGCCCCTCGGCAAGCCGCGGCCACAGTGCCTCAGCCGTGAATCGGCCCCCTCAAGAATCGAGCACCGCGGCGACGGCCTCGATCTCGACGAGCTGGTCCTTATAGCCGAGCACGGTGACACCCATCAAAGTGCTGGGGACGTCATGGTCGGCGAACGAGTCCCGGACCACCTCCCAGGCGGCCACCAGATCCTCCTGCCGGGCCGATGCGACGAGGACCCTTGTGCTGATGACGTCCTGGAGTGACGCGCCGGAGGCCGCGAGAGCGGCCTGCATGTTCTCGACGGCCTTCAACGCCTGACCCGCGTAGTCCCCGATCGCTGCCGTCGAGCCGTCGTCGTTCAGTGGACACGCCCCGGCAAGGAAGATCAGGCGGGACTCGGCGGGCGCCGTGGCCGCATAGGCGTACTCGGCGACGTCGGACAAGGAAGCGGAGCGGATCAGCGTGATGGCACGAGCCACGTCGTCGGGTCCTTTCGCATCGAGTGTTGAACGCGGACATCCTGCCAGTGGCCCGCTGGAACCCGCCTTCCCTTTTCCGTCGCCCTTCCCTCTTCCGTCGCCCCTGGCGCCTCGGCGTTAGACCTTCCCCAGGTCGGCCGCGAGGTCCGCCGCGCGAGAGAGCTCGTCCGCCAGTTCCGTCCGCTCCGTTTCGGTGAGCGTGAGGGCGGCGGCATCGGCGAGATGGGTACGGGCCGTGGCGGGGTCGTCGAGTTGGGATGCGAGGTCGGCGCGCAGGATCAGGGCGCGGTAGTGCTCGGCGGGGCCGGACGGGGTCTCTTTCGCGAGGGCGCGATCGAGGATGCGGGCGGCTTGGGCGGGGTCCTCCTTGGAGATGCCGATCAGCCAGGCGTTGTGCACCGCGCGGGCGAAGGGCTCCTTCGGTGCGGGGGCGTGATCGAGGGAGGCGCCGGTGGGCTGGCCGATGCGGATGCAGTTGCCGCCGGGGTCGGTCATCAGGAACTGCCTCATGCCGTACGAGGTGTCCTTCAGCTGCCCGATGCGCGGGATGCCACGGGTCGGGATGCGGCCGAGGGTGGTCTTGAGCCGGGCCCGGAAGGTCTCGTACAGCTCATCGACCCGGTTGGTGGCGATGTAGCAGGTGGACCAGGACTCGGCCGGGACAACCGACTTGTTGCCGAAGAACTGCAGCTCGATGTCGTCGCCGTAGCTGAGTGCCGCATACGGGTTGGGGCGGGTCTGCAGGTGGTCCACGACGAAGCCGAGGCGCTCGTAGAACTCCACCAGTTCGGGGATCGACGGGCAGGGGAGGATGGGGATCATCTTCTCGACCATGCGCCAGACGGTAGGCCGCGGACCCCTTCTAGTCAAACTTGACTAGAAGGGGTTGCCGGCAGGCATACGGCCTGCCCTGGGGCAACGTCCGCTACCCGCCCACCACCACCCGCACCTCATCCACCAGCGCTCCCGCCCGGGCCACCCGCGCCCCCAACTCCCCCGCCCCGCCGCCCAAATCCCCCAGCAACGCTGCCGCCCGCCCCACGAACCCGGCAGGCGTGTCCGGCATCCCCGCCACCGCCGCCATCGCCCCCTTCTCGTTGAGACACCAGCGGCGGTGATGGGCGAACAGGGCCTGGACGAGCAGCCCAACTGCCCGCGACAAGCACAGCGAGACGTGCAGCACGTCACCGCGCCGGGCCGACTTGGCGGCGTTGGACACCAGGAAACCCGCCTCCCACACCGCCCCCGCCGTCAGCGCGTCCCGCAGCGGCTCCGGATAACGCCCAGCCTCGGCCCGCAACTCGGCCCGCAGCTCGCCCAGCTCCCCGCCCGGATCGGCCAGCACCCGCCCCAGGGCAACCTCGCCCACATAGCAAGGCGACCAGAACCCCAGCGGATGCCCGACCTGCGTCCCCACCTCGTACCGCCCGGCGCGACAGTCCTCCCACACCGTCCGCACGCGCTCCACGTCCCGCAGGATCCAGTCCACGGCCTGTCCGTCCACGTCCAGCCACGCCCCGCCGTTCACCCACGGCCCCCATCCACCCGGTCCCGCGACCTCCACCGGCCCGCCGGTCACCTCGGCCGCCAGCCCCCGCAGCCGTTCCACATCCAGCGGGCCCCGGTAGTACACGCCCAGGTCCCAGTCCGAGTCCGGCGCATGCTCGCCCCGGGCCCGGCTTCCGCCGAGCATGACCCCGACCACGCCCGGGACCTCCACCAGCCGCGCCGCCATGTCCTCGATCCCGATAATCCCGATCGTCATCGGCCCATCCTCCGCCGCGAAAACTCGGTGGAGCCACACCGATCCCGCTGCATAGGCTCGCGGGATGGCCACTCGTACGTTCCGTATCACCGTCCGCGGCGTGTTCGACGGATTGAGCAATGACCAGCGGTCCGAACTTCTGGCCCGCGCCGCCGAGCATGATGTGCTGCGCGCGGGGTTCACCCCGGAGGGGCATCTCAGCTACGACATCACGGCTCGGCCCGCCTTCACCTTCCGCTTCCAGGACTCGGGGCAGGCCGAGGAGGACATCCTGGACGCGACCGAGCGCGCCGAGGAGGCGGCGAAGGCGTGGCTGGCGGAGCGCGGCTACGGCTACAAGAACCTCAGGTCCGGCGCCGAGGATCTGTCCCAGGCGCCGCTGGGCAAGCGGCAGCGCCGCGAAGCCGCTCGCGCCGCCGTCCGGAAGGAGGCGTAGTGAGCCTGGGGAC
This sequence comes from Streptomyces sp. NPDC020845, assembly GCF_044334165.1. NCBI lineage: Bacteria > Bacillati > Actinomycetota > Actinomycetes > Kitasatosporales > Streptomycetaceae > Streptomyces > Streptomyces sp. NPDC020845. Next base: position 135,881 of record NZ_JBIRSJ010000010.1, read on the forward strand.
GGTAGCGGTCACGGGGGCTGCGGGGAACATCGGGTCCGTGGTGCGGGAGGCGCTGCGGGGCGAGGCGGAGCGGCTGGTTCTGCTCGACCGGGTGCCGCTTCGGCCGGAGGCCGGGAACGAGGAGGTGCACACCGTCGATCTGCGGGACGCGGCTGCCGTGGAGGCGGCGCTCGCGGGGACCGACCGGGTGCTTCATCTCGGCGGTGTGGCGGATGAGGCGCCGCTTCCGGCTCTGCTCGAAGCCAATGTGCTCGGCACACACCACGTCCTGGAAGCGGCGCGGCGCACCGGGATCGAGCGGGTGGTGCTGGCGAGCAGCAACCGCGCGACGGGCTTCTACCCGGCCGGGCATCTCACCGGGCCGCGGGAGCCGGCCCGCCCCGACGGGCTGTACGGGGTGAGCAAGGTGGCCGTCGAGGCTCTTGGGCAGTTGTACGCCGACAAGTTCGGGCTGTCCGTGGTGTGCCTGCGTATCGGCAGTTTCGAGGATGCGCCCACCGAGCCCCGGCATCTGGCGACCTGGCTGAGCCCGCGCGATGCCATCGGCTTCGTCCGGGCCGCGCTGACCGCCCCGGCGTCCACGCGTTTCGCCACGGTGTACGCGGTCTCCGGCAACACCCGCCGCTTCTGGGAGCTCCCCGACCCGGCGGTGCTGGACTACGTCCCCGTCGACGACGCGGAACGCCACGCCGACGACATCCCCGGCTCGGACCGCCCGGCCGACCCCGCCTCGCCCCAGGCCGGTTCGTACGCCCTGCCGGAGTTCACCCTCGAACACCTCCGGCCCTGACTCGCTCATGGCCACCCTGGGCCCCTCGCGGGCGACCACGTGCTCACGCCGCTGCGACGAGGACCGCCGCGAGAGCCAACAGCCCGAGCCCGGCGAGCAGACAGTCGACCGCGACCCGGATCAGACGGAACTTCCGCGTGGCCAGCTCGGCCATGAACCGAACATGTTCCACCTCGAAGCCGGAGGCCAGCCGCTCGCTCAGTTGGTCGTCGCTCAATGCGGCCCAGCTGGTCCAGTCGTTGCCCCCGACATGCGGGCGCACCGCGATCAGCAGGATCACGGTCGTGGCCAGCAGCGCGGCGGTGCCGAGGGCGCCGGTCACGACGGCCGGAACGGTCGGGTGGAGGTCGGGCGCCATGGAGCCCAGCGCCACGAGCGCGGCTCCGGCCAGGGCGAGGAGCAGGCTGGCTTTGGACTCGGAGCGGGCCAAGTCGGCCTGTAAGGACGTCATCGTGGCGGCGATACGGTCTTGCGCGCGGTCCGGTCGCAGGTCAGGTGCGGTGGTTGCCATGGGTGTGCCCTCTCGTGCCCTCTCCCGTCGCGTCGGCAGGTTCGTCGAGCGCAGTCCGTTGCGCACTCTGCCGCATGAGGGTACGAGGGTACGGCGGGTAGTCTGACCAGCGCAGTTGTCGAGGGGGCGCGCATGAACACCGGCCAGCACACCGGCCAGCCCACGGGCCAGCACACGGGCCGGCCGACAGTCCGGTTCGAACTCAACCACAGCGGCCCGGCTCAGGGCCGCCTGAGGAGGCGGCCCACCCACACCTGGGCCGGAACCGTGCCCGGTTATGGGCCGGTCGAGCTGGTGTGTCCGGCGGAGGAGGACCTGCTCCGGGAAACCGTCACCGCCTGGGTGTCAGGACACGGCATACCTCCCATGTCCTTCACCGGTATCGAGTTCCGCGACCTGCCGCGCATGGCCATGATGACCCTGACCGCCGACGCGTGGACGGGCAAACTGACCCGTCGCCACCTGGCGGTGACCGCGCGCGGGCGGGCGCTGCGGATCGCGGTCGCCGAGCGCTCGTACCGCTATCAGGCGCTCGGCAGCAAGCTCCGGCACGAGCTGCGGCGTGAGGGAGCCGTCGTCACGATGTCGCGCTCGGCGTGGCGGTATCCGGGCACCATCTCGGGTGCGGGGCAGGGGGGCTTCGACGGGTTGGACATCGGGCTGGCGATCCTGCTGGAGGGCGTCTACACGCGCAATCTCTCCCTCAGCGGCGCGCTGTATTCGTGGCCCGGACGGTTTCTGAGCCGGCTGGACGACATTCCGGATCTCTGAATCACTGCTGCCGCGCGTACAGAGCGGCCGCCTCGGCCGCCTTACGGGCCAGGGCCTGGCGGAGTTCGTCGGGGGCGAGGACTTCCGCGTCGGCGCCGAACATCAGCAGCGCCTCGGCGGCGCCGAGCGACCGGAAGCGCAGCTCGACCAACTGTCGTTCCGGGTCGTCCAACTGCCGCTCCGGTTCAGCCAACTGCCGTTCCGGATCGCCGCTGTCCGCTTCCGCGGCGGGCCGCAGGGCGTCAGGGGCTGGGGCCAGATCGGCTTCGTGGATGCGCAGGAATCTGGCCAGGATCTCCCGCCGGACGCCGACCGTGACGGAGACGGGGGCGGGGATGTCGTCGATGCGGCGGCGGAGGGTGTTCCATACGTCGGTCAGCTCCAGGCCGTCGCGCCGCTGGGCGGGCTGGTCGAGGACGGTGGCGGATACGGTGCGGTCGGCACGGAAGAGCTGGGGCTCGCCGCGGTGGTCGGCGACGAGGTACCAGACGTCGGCCTTGCTGACCAGCCCGTAAGGATCGAGGGTGTACGAGCGGACGCGGCTGTCGCGGCCGTGCCGGTAGCGCAGCCGCAGACGCCGGTCGGTGAACACGGCCTGCTGGAGTACGGCCAGGTCGGCTCCCGGGCGCGAGGGGCGGCCGCGCCAGCGGGCGGGGTCGATCAGGATGCGGCGGCTGGTCAGGTCCGCGTCCGGCCGGTGCGGGGCGGGCAGGGCGGCCATGATCTTGCGCAGCGCGGACCCGATCGCCTGCCCCAGGCCCAGATCGGCGTGGGCGCGGCCGGCCAGCAGTACGAACAGGGCGCGGGCCTCGTCAGCGGTCAGCCCGGTGACGTCCGTGCGGAAGCCGGGCAGCAGGGCGATGCCGCCCTGCGGCCCGCGCGTGGTGTAGACGGGCACACCGGCCGCCGACAGCGCCTCGACGTCCCGCATGATCGTGCGGACCGACACCTCCATGCGCTCGGCCAGCGCGCCGGCGGGCAGCTGTCCGTGGGTCTGCAACAGCAGCATGATCGAGAGCAGTCGGTCGGATTTCATGGCTTCAAGAATCCCTGCGGTATATGACGCAATCTGTCATATACCGCGCCCAGGATCCATACTGCCCCCAGGATCCACTACGCCGAAGCCTCAGCCGAAGGACCCTCCCCCACCTCCGCCACCACCACGTACAGCGTCACCGCCGCGAAGAACGGCCCCTCGGCAAGGTGGTCGAGAAAACGCCGCGCCGCCTCCTCACTGAAGTACCCGGCCGCCGCCGCACGCTCCGCGTTGCGCTGGAAGCCGAGGATCCGGTCGGCCGACCGTACGTCGCGGAAGACGGAGGTGACCGGGACGACCGTCGGCACCGCGAAACCGGCCTCCGTTGCGAGCCGGGGCAGCTGGCGGCCGATCACGGCGTTGCGGACGATCCGGTCGGTGATGTGGCGGGTGTACGCGCGGGAGATCTCGGGGTCGGGGTGGTCGACGGCCAGCGAGTCCCAGTCGGGCTCGGCCATCACCAGCCGCCCGCCCGGCCGCAGCACGCGCCGCGCCTCGGCGAGGACCTGGGCCGGGTCCGTGACGTGCTGGAGGGTCCGGTCGGTGCGGGCGCGGTCGACGCTCGCGTCCGCGAGGGGGAGGTCGTGGGCGTCGCCGAGCCGTACGTCCACGGCGGGGCGGTCCGCCGTACGTCCGCGCGCCCGGTCCACCATCTCCGGGTCGGTGTCGATGCCGATCACCGCCCCGGACGGGGTGACCGCCTCGGCGAGGGCGGCCAGATCGGTGCCGGGGCCGCAGCCCATGTCGAGCGCGGTGTGGCCGGGGCGGATGTCCAGCGCGTCAAGCACGAGCTGCTTGTACGAGCGGCCGACGTCGGTCCCGGCCAGCCGGTCGAGATAGCCGATCCGGTCGGGCACCGCCGCCTCGAACATCCGGTCCGTGACCTCGGCCATGGACCGCAACTCCCGCTCCAGCACCTCGCGCCCCTTGGCCGTCAGCCGCACCGGGCGCTGGCGGCCCTCCCCGGCCAGGGGCTCGATCAGCTCCTTGTCCTCCAGGCGCGTCAGGGCTCCGTAGAGGCTGCCGGGGCCGAGGCGTTCGCCCGACAGCTTCTCAATGGCCGCGTTGATGGCGTAGCCGTGCAGGGGTCCATCGGCCAGGGTGCAGAGCACCAGCATCTGGGCGTCATTGGTGCGCATGAGGCTCCTCGTCTCCGGCGAACAGGGCGCGCTTCGCGCCCAACGCCCATACTACGCACTGCGTACTACGCGATGCGTAGTATTCGCCGGAACCAGGCCCGGGCCGCTCTATCCTGGGCCCGTACGCCCCTCAACCCGATCCGGAGCGACCCCTTGTACTTCACCGACCGCGGCATCGAGGAACTGGAGAAGCGGCGCGGCGAGGAGGAGATCACCTTCGAGTGGCTCGCCGAGCAGCTGCGCACATTCGTGGACCTGAACCCGGACTTCGAGGTCCCGGTGGAGCGGCTTGCGACCTGGCTCGCCCGGCTCGACGACGAGGACGAAGATGAGTAGTCGGGTAGCCGATCAGGCCGTATAGCCGCCGTCGACGTTGATCGTGGCGCCCGTGACGTAACCGGCGTCCGGCCCCGCCAGATAGGCGACGAGGCCGGCCACCTCGTCGGCCGTGCCGTACCGGCCCACCGCGAGGTGCGGGAGAGCGGACTCCGCCCACGGCCCGTCGGCCGGGTTCATGTCGGTGTCCACCGGACCGGGCTGGACGTTGTTGACGGTGATCCCGCGGGCGGCGACGTCGCGGGCCAGCCCGCGGGTGAAGCCCGCCACCCCGGCCTTGGTCAGCGCGTAGAGGCTGCCGCCGGCGAAGGGGACGCGTTCGGCGTTGACGCTGCCGATCATGATGACGCGGCCGCCGTCGCCGATGTGGCGCAGCGCCTCCTGAGTGGCGGTGAAGACGGCGCGCAGATTCACGGCGGTGACAAGGTCGTAGTCGGCGTCGGTCAGCTCCTCGATCGGCCGCATGACGCCGACCCCGGCGTTGTTGACCAGGATGTCCAGCCGCCCGAACTTCTCGACGACCTCGGCGATGGCGGACCGCAGCGCCGCGCGGTCCGCGACGTCCACCCGCACCGCCATCGCCTGACCGCCGTCCGCGATCAGCGACTTGACCAGGGCCTCCGCCCGATCCGCCGCGGCGACGTAGGTCACCGCGACCGTGGCGCCCTCCTCCGCGAGCCGGCGCGCGACGCCCGCACCGATCCCCCGCGAACCGCCGGTGACGATCGCCACCTTGCCGCTCAGCCTCCGCGCCGCCTGTGCCATCGGAATCACTCCCTGAGGTATTTCTTGAATGTCCGTTCAAGATGTCAGGCGCATGGGCACTGCGCAACTGATATCTTGAACGGGCGTTTAAAAAGTGAGGAGGGTCACCGCCATGGCGAAGGGGCGGCCCCGCGAGTTCGATATCGACGACGCGCTGTCAGCGGCGGTCGCCGTCTTCTGGGCCAAGGGCTACGAAGGCACCACGATGGCGGACCTGTCCGCCGCCACCGGCCTCAAGGCGGGCAGCATCTACGCCGCCTTCGGCTCCAAGGCGGACCTGTTCAAGCGGGTGCTCGACACTTACGCCGGCACGGTCTTCTCGTACGGCCCCAAGGCCCTGGAGGCCGACACCGTCCGCGAGGTCGTCAGCCGGTGGCTCAGGAGCGCGGCCCGGGCCATGACCGGGGCGGCCACCCCGGCCGGATGCCTGCTCGTCCACGGCGCGCTCGTCACCGGGGACGCCGCGAGCGAGGTGAAGGCCGATGTGTGCACTCGGCGCCAAGCGGGCGAGCTCATGCTGACCGAGCGCTTCGAACGGGCCCGGCTGTCCGGCGACCTCCCCGCCGGCGTCGACCCGAAGGACGCCGCGCGGTACGTTCTCGCCCTCACCGAGGGCATGGCCGTCCAGGCCGCGTACGGCGCCGACCGCGCCGCTCTGGAGCGCCTGGTCGACCTGGCCCTCGACCGACTGCCATGGGAGCGCGCCGAAACCGGGGTTGGGGCCGGGCCCGGGGCCGGGCCCGGGGCCGGACCGGCCGGGCTCCCGGCCCAGCCGCCGCCCGGACAGCCCCCGGCTGATCAGTCCAGATAGATGAGCGCCTCGGTCCGCGCGCTGTCGTAACGCTCCTGCCCGGAGCCGACGAGGTGCCGCGACAGCCCGCTGTCGAGGCCGTAGCCGTTCTCCTTGGCCCAGCCCGCGACGAGATGGTTCACCTGCTTCTGACCGGTGGTGAAGTGATACTCCGTCTCCTGCGCCGCCGCCTGCCCCGCCTGGGCGATCTGGTCTTCCTTCCAGTCGTAGACGCCCGCGTAGAGAATGCGGTAGACGGCGTCCGTGACGAATCCGGTGGCCGGGCCCTTGCCGGCGAGCGAGGCACCGGCACTGGCGGCGGCCTGCATACCGCCGGTGACGACGAATTCGGACGTCTGGGCGTGGTTGGCCCAGGAGACGGCGTCGTCCTTCTTGTCGCGGGCGATATCGGAGCTGATTCCGTCGTAGAAACCGAAGACGGAGGACGCCCCTTCGATGGCCGCGGCGCGTTCGTTGGGGCTGCCGAAGTCCGCCTTGGTCAGGGTCCCGGCGGAGTAGAAGCGCTCGGCGTCGTACATCTCGCCGAACGCCTTACCGTCCTCCGCCACCCCGCGCATGATGCGCGTCAGGGTCTCCCTGGGGACGGACATATGGGCGTCCTTGGGGTTGCTCGTGCCGTCGTTCCACACCCCGTCCTTGTCCGCGTACGGGCCCGTACGGGTCAGGATCTCGTGGGTTTCGGGGGTGTAGTCGACGAGCATGCGGCCCATGTTGTCCCGCAGGTTCGGGTGCAGACCGGCCCCCTTACGGCCGTCGTCCAGGAGCGTGAGGGTGTCGTGCATGACGCGGGCCTCGGCGTCGGTGTGATACCCGAGGACATGATCCGTGCCGGGGACGTTTCCGGTGGCCGCGGCTTCGAGCGCGGGCCCCAGGCCCGTACGGCTGTCGGGGTCGTCCCGGTAGTAGATGTCGCCGTCCGGGGTCTGCATCACTATCTTGGGCCAGTTGCGGTCCTGCAGCAGATACTTCAAGCGGTCGTTCTCGCCGTGCGCACCCGGATCGAGGAATGCCTTGGCGACGTCGGGCTGCTTGCCCATGATGCCGAGCAGATCATCGAGCGGATCGGTGGATTTGAGGCTGTGGCCCTCGCCCTTCTGCCACTTGTCCGTCCCGTCCTTCTTCTCCAGGGTGATGAGATCGTTTCCGATGTCGACCAGGAACTTCTTCCCGTAGCCCTTGCCGTGCGTCATGAGGTTGAGGAACGACTGGTAACCGTAAAGGCTCTCCCCCGGACGCCCGAAATTCTCGGTGCCGACCTTGCGCAGCCCCTCCTGCCACTTCTTGTAGAAGGGGTCGGAGGGCGACTTGGTGGCGGTGGCCAGGGAAGTGGCCACGCCTTCCTGGAGGGCGGTGAAGTCCTTCTTGTCGTCGCCCTTGGCGAGGCTGTTGAACTTGTTGTTCAGTTCGATGGTGGCCTTGGGGCCCATACTGTCCAGGAACGTCTGGCTGAACGCCTTGTCGTGCCGGTTGTCCCGGAACAGCCGCTGGAACTCGGCCATCTCCGTTTTGTCGAGCTCATCGCCGGAGTTGAGCTTGGTCGCGAGGTCCTTGGCCTCCTTGGCCTCGACCTTCTCGATATCGCCTTCCGCCGCGCCATTGAACCCATTGACCGCGCCGTCGACGAGATCGGGATCCGCCACGGCCGCCTTGAGGGCGAGCTTCACCCCCCGGTCGGCGTCGTCGACCGCCTTGACCGCGGCCTCGATATGCCGGGTCCACGTCCGCTCGACGTCGCGCATCCCGGGGTCGTGGTGCGCGGCATTGGCATCGGAGGCGCTGGCCTTCGAGTAGTCATAGCTCGCGATACCGGCGTCCGAGACCTTCATACCGGCCTTCACCGCGTCCGCGACCGCCGACTTCACCTTCCCGCGCAGCTCGACGAACTGGCTGTGCGCGTCCCGCAGGATCGACGCGACGGCGCGGGCCTCCTTGGGCGCCGCGGTGAACTGCTCGTCGGTCAGTTGCATATTGGGGCGCGCGACCAGATGGGACACGCCGTTCCAGGTCCCGTCGAGCCCGACCGATTTGACCTTGCTGTCGTAGATCTTCTGGACCGCTTCGAACTTCTTGGCGGCCTCGTCCCATTTGGTGGCGGCCGACTCGAGGAGCGACAGGTCGATGGTCATGACCTGGTGGTACGTGAGCACGAGTTCCCTTTCAGCGGTTCTTCTCAGCGGATTTCCGAGGCGCGAGACGGGAACGGCGTGTCTTGCGGGTATGGAGCAAGCGGGATGAACGGCATGATTCCCCCGTGACCAGTCATCAAGTGGAACGCCATATTCGGCGATTGCACCCTACGAAGCTAGCAGCGCCGCGTACATACCTTGTTCAAAGCTCAAAAGCTTGAGGACGATCTGAGGCGGTCGGCGGCGGCAGCGACCGCGTCGGCCACCGCGTCGGCGACCTCCTCGACGGTGTGCCCGTCGGTGGCGACGCACAGGTCCCCCAGGGCGGCGCGGTCCAGCGCCTCGGCGTCGGCCGCCGCCGCGTCGGCGGCCTGGAGCAGCCGCGCGGTGGGCCGCCCCTTCAGCGGATCGCCGGGCTGCGCCCAGCTGCCACCCTGCCCGCGGCTCAGGATCCGCCGCACCAGCTCCTCGCGCCCCGCGTGGAGTCGGCAGACCGTCACGGTGGCCGGGGCCAGCGCATCGGCGTACGTCCTGATCGCGGACTCGTTCTCGGCCTGGCCGACGACCGTCAGGCACCGCGCCCCTGCCGCGCGGTACGCCTGCCATACGGCGGCCAGATTACGGGCCTTCAGCCGGTGGTTGCCGGGGTCGTCGGCCGGGGCGGGGGCGCAGCAGCCGATCTGTTCGAGGTCGAGGAAGGCGGCCATATGTCCGGCGGCCAGGGCCCTTTGAAAGAGCATGAAGCCGACCGTCGACTTCCCGACGCCCGTCGCCCCGCACAGCCACAGGACCGAACCCTCGGCGGGCGTGGGTGCCTGGGACGGCCGTTCAAAGGCGGTGGCGGGGGCGGCCGGGACCGGCCATCCGCCGGTGCGCTCCCGTACCCGCCGCGCCACCTCGGTCACCGACAGCCCGCTGGTGTCCACGCACACATCGCCGATGTCGCTCGCGTCCATGGCCTCGGCGTCCCGCAGCGCGTCCGCCATGGCCACGGTCGACCCCGTACGCCCCAGCAGCCGCCGCCCCAGCTCGTCCTGGCCGACGCGCAGCCGGCATACGGTCAGCGCGGCGCCCGGGATCCGGTCGGCGTGCACGCCACGAGCGGTGTCGACGACACCGGACACGACGACACACCGCGCGCCCGCCGCCCGGTAACCGGCCACCACCGCACCGACGTTCCGCGCCTGCATCAGATGGCGGCCCGGGTCCGAAGCCGGTTCGGGATAGCAGATGCCCAGCTGGTCGACGTCCACATAACCGGCCGCGACACCGGCCCGCCCGAGCTCGGTGTAGATCTCCCAGCCGACCTCGGTCTTCCCCACCCCCGGCGGGCCGCACAGCCACAGCACGGGGATCGGCTCGCCGCTCACCACATCACCTCGGCAACAACTCCACCTGTTACGCCACCACCGGGCCCCGCCCCGGCGCCCCCGCCTCGTAGTCCAGCCGGGGGTCGGAGGCCAGCACCGCCTGCTGGAGGCGCTGCAGCTTCGCCGACGGCTCGATCCCCAGCTCCTCCGTCATGGCCAGGCGCAGCCGCTGATAGACCGCGAGGGCGCGGGTGCGCTGACCGGAGCGGTGGAGGGCGAGCATGTAGTGACCGTGCATGCCCTCGTGGAAGCGGTGCTCGACGACGAGCGAGGCCAGATCGCTCAGCGCCTCCTGGTGGCCGCCGAGCCGCAGCCGGGTCTCGATGCTGCGCTCGGTGACCGTGAGCCGGGACTGTTCGAGCCGGGCGACCTCGGCCTGCAGGGGGCGTCCGTGCGGCGCGACGTCGACCAGGGCCGGGCCCTGCCAGACCGACAGGGCCCGCCGGAAGGCCGTATCGGCGGCCCGCTCGTCGCCTGCCTCCAGCGCGTGTTCGCCCTCGGCGACGCGGTCGCGGTAGCGGTGGACGTCGAGCTGGCCGTAGCGCAGCGCCAGGGCGTAGCCGCCGGGCCTGGTCTGCAGCACGTCCCGGGCGACCGCGGCCGACGGGACGCCGAGCGCCTGGGCGAGCAGCTTGCGCAGGTGCAGGACGTACGTCTGGAGCGTGGTCAGCCCGGTGCGCGGCGGCCGCTCGCCCCACAGCTCGGTCATCAGGGACTGTACGGGCACCATCCGGCCGTCGTTGAGCAGCAGCAGGGACAGGACCTTGCGCGGCTTCATCGCGCTGGGCACCGCCGACTGGTCGCCGTGGCGCAGCGTCAGCGGTCCGAGGACGCTCACATGCATGGGTGGAGCCACCTCCTCACACATCACCTGCGGTACGCGCGTACGAACAGGTCGGCGGCCCTCTCGCAGATGGCCGCGGCTTCGTGCCCGGGCAGCGGGCGGGTGCCGTACATCGACTGGTGCAGGCCCTGCTGGACGAGCAGGGCGACGAACTGGCGGGCGACGGTGGCCGGGTCGTCGACGCTCAGCTCGCCGCGCTCGGTGCGGCGGGTGAGCAGGTCGACGAGGTACGTCACGAGCTGCTGGGGCTCGCCGTCCGCGCAGGCCGGGCGGAGCGAGGGATGGCGGGCCACCTCGGAGATGACCAGACGGCGCAGCGCGGAGGCGCGCTCGTCGAGCAGCACCTGGAGCACCCGGTGGCCGAAGGAGACCAGGGCCGTCTCGGCGTCCGCCGCGCCCTCGCCTCCGGGTTCGCCGTCACCTCCGGGTTCGCCCTCGATTTGCGGTTCGCCGGCGAGTTCAGGGGTGAGATCGGGGGTGAAGCGGGCGGCCACCCGCTCCCGTTCGCCCTCGACGGCCGCGAGGAACAGCCGCTGCTTGTCCCCGAAGTGGTTGTAGACGGTCTGCTTGGACACATGGGCCTCGTCGGCTATGACGTCCACGCTCGCCCGGGTGTATCCCTCGCGCAGAAAGACGGCGACGGCCGCCTCCAATATGGCCTGCCGCTTGGCGGGCTGAGGGCCCGCCGGCCGGCCCACGGCGCCGCGTGGCCGCGGCGCGCTGTCCGTCCGCAAGGCTCCGTCCTCCTGACTCACCGACGCCGATGCGCACTTGCCACCAATGGACTTGCGAGTCTAGCCTTCCATCACTTCACTGGACTAGTCGGTCCAGTCCAAATAATTACGGCCCACGCCCCACGAGGAGAGAGCTCCATGAGCGCACCGGAGAACAGCGACGCCCTGCGCCCCCTCACCCTGGCGCCCGAGGCGCAGAACCAGCTGTTCCTGGAGGCCCGTACGGCCAACACGTTCACCGACGAGCCGGTCACGGACGAACAGGTCCGCGCCATCTACGAACTGGTCAAGTTCGCCCCCACCTCGATGAACCAGCAGCCGCTGCGCGTGGTCCTGGTGCGCTCCGAGGAGGCCCGCGCCCGCCTCGTGTCCCATATGACGGGGCGCAACCAGGAGAAGACGGGGAAGGCGCCGCTGGTCGCGGTCCTCGCGGCTGACCTGGACTTCCACGAGGAGCTGCCCAAGCTGGTGCCGTTCATGGAGAACCCGCAGGACGTCTTCGCGGAGCCGAACTTCCGCGAGGCCTCCGCACGGTTCAACGCCGCGCTGCAGGTGGGCTACTTCATCCTGGGCGTGCGCGCGGCCGGGCTTGCCGCCGGGCCGATGATCGGCTTCGACCATGAGGCCGTGTCCAAGGAGTTCTTCGAGGACGGCCGGCACCGGGCGGTGTGCGTCGTCAACATCGGCATGCCGGGGCCCGACGCCTGGATGGGCCGGCTGCCGCGCCTGGAGTACGACGAGGTCGTCACGACCGTCTGACCGGGCCGCTCCAGATACGGACCGCCTGTGCCCAGACGGCGGGACACAGGCGGTCGTCCTTCCGATTCTCGGAACTTCTTGGAACTCAGCTCTCGATCAGCTCATGGAACGCGACGGTGTCGAAGATGTCCTCCATCCTCGTCGCCCTGCCGTCCCGCATCGTCCAGGAGTGGACGAAGTTCAAGGTCGCGGTGGTGCCGGTACGCGAGGTCACCTCGCGGGTGCCCAGGACGATGACCCGGTCCCCCTGCTCGATGAACTCCTGAGGGCTGAGCCTCATCCCGCCGAGCACCGTCGGGACATGGGCCAGGAATTCCTTGATCCCGGCATGGCCCAGCTTGGTGCCGCCGAGGCCGTACTTGGCCATCCCGTCCGGGTGGACCCACTCCACGTCCGGGTGCATCCCCGAGAGGATCCCCTCGACGTCCCGGTCGCGGAAGCCCGCGTAGCACGCCCGGATGGCCTCGATGTTCTCTGACGCCACGGTTGTTCGCATCTCCTCGGTGTCTGCTCGGTTCAGGCGGCGGAAGCGTCCGGGCGCGGCTTGACGTGGTCGGGGTACAGCGCCTCGAGGGTCTGCCGTACGCCCTCGCGCCACGGCACCCGGCAGGGGCCGGTGAGCTCCAGCCGCCGCGCGGGATCGAACTGGTAGGTCTCCCGGGTGACCTCGCTGGGCACCAGCTTGGCCTCGACGCCGGTGAGCTCTTCGAGGTAGCGCACGCAGTCCGTCATGCCCACCGGCTCGTCACCGCCCCAGTTGACCAGCGTGGCGGGCACGGACGCGGCGGCCCACAGCTTGGGCACCTGGCTGACCAGGTCGTCGGTGTGCAGCAGCGAGCACCAGTTCTGGCCCTCCAGCGGCACCGGTATCGGCTCACCGGCCAGCATCCGCTTGAAGTAGAGCATCGGCACCCCGCCGTAGCCCCCGGGCCCGTACGCGATGTTGAGCCGGGCGATGGTGGTCGGCAGGTTCAGCACGCTCGCGAAGGCCCGTACGGCGCCCTCGGCGGCGATCTTGCCCACGGGGTAGGCGGGCAGCCAGTCGGCGACGCCGTCGACCGGGTCGTCCTCGGCGTACGGGTGGTCCAGGGTCTGCCGCTTGTAGAGCGCGCCGGTCGAGACGTACAAGAACGCCTCCGCGCCGCGGCAGTGGGTCATCAGCCGGCCGCAGGCGACGGAGTTGACCTCGATCGCGGCGTTGAAGTCACCGTCCTCGCCGCGCCGCACCGCCGAGTGGATGACGTGGGTGAAGTCGTCGGGGAGCCCGTCGTACGCGGCGCCGCCGAGGTCGTTCATGTCCCAGTGGTACGTCCTGATCCCGCGGGCTCTCAGCTCCTCCTCGACGCCCGGGGTGGCGAACCGGCCCAGGCACCAGACCTCGTTGTGCTCGGCCAGCGCCTCGGCCACCGGGCGGCCGACCTGCCCGCTGCCGCCCGTGACCAGGATTTTCTTGCCTTTCAACGTGCTCTTCTCCTCTTGCCGGCGCTACTCGCGCGCTCGTTACCCGCCGCCGCTCGTTACTCGGCGTAGCTCGCTACTCGGCGTCGCTCGCTACTCGCCGTCGCTCGTTACCCGCCGTCGCCCAGCGCGCGGTCGAGCTCCCTGCGCAGGATGGCCTGGAAGGTCGCGACGTGCTGGGGCCCCATCAGGGTGTAGTGCTCGCCGGGCACGTCGATATAGCGGTTGGCCTCGGTGGTGTGCTCGTCCCACCTGCGCAGCTCGTTGTTGAGCCAGTCCTCCTTGGTGCCGCGCAGCGGGATGGCGTAGAAGACCGTCATCGAACGGGTGGTGCCGGTGGGCGTGTAGCTGCGGCCGAGGTCGGTGAGCCCGTTGGCCAGCTCGGCCCAGGCCGTGAACTTGTCCAGGTCCAGATCGAGCTCGGCCAGCCGGCCCTGTGGGGCGATCGTGAGGAAGTGCGCCAGTTGCTCCTCCTTGGGCAGCCCGCGCAGCTGCCCGGGGAGGTCGAGGGACTGCTTCTTGTTGATCAGGTCGAGGAAGAACGCGAGATTGGCCGCGGTCTCGATGAAGTCCAGCTCATCCATGCGGGACTTGATATGCGGCGGGAGGTTGAAGCTCCCGACGAAGTCGACGCGCTCGCCCTGCGCCTCCAGCTCCTTGGCGATCTCGAAGGCCACGGCGCCGCCGTACGAGTAGCCGGCGACGGCGTACGGGCCGTGGGGCTGGGTGGCGCGGATGGCCTCGACATACGTGGTGACCATCTCCTCGAAGCTCGCGAAGGGCCGCTCGCCCTCGTTGAACCCCCGGGCGCGCAGGGCGTAGAAGGGCCGGTCGCCGACGAAGTACTTGGCGAGGTTGACGAAGACCAGGACCTCGCCGACGCCCGGGTGCACACAGAACAGCGGCGTCTTGTCGCCCGCGGCCTGCAGCGGCACCACCGGGTCGTACGCCACGGCCGCCGCCGAGCCGCCCTCGCCGAGCCGGGCCGCGAGGGCGCGCACCGAGGGGGCGGTGAGCACGGTGATGATCGGCAGATCCACGACGCCGAGCCGGCGGCCCACCTGGCGGCGCAGCCGCAGGATGTCCAGCGAGGTCCCGCCGAGGTCGAAGAAGCTCGCGGTGACGCTGACCTCGTCCGGGGCCATGTCGAACATCTCGGCATAGATTTCGGCGAGCACCCGCTCGGTCTCGCCCTCCGGCGCGGTGTACCCGCCGAGCCTGCGGGTGGTCAGCTCGGCGACGCGCGCGATGACGTCGTCGAAGCCGCCGGACTCCAGGCGGGTGCGCATCCGCTGGCGCAGCGTCTTGCCCAGGCTGGTCTTGGGGAACGCCTCCTTGGGCAGCGGCAGGATGAGGGAGGGCCGGAACCCCCAGTGCATCACCACGGTGGAACGCACAGCGGTGAGCAGCCGGTACAGGCCCGCCTCGTCGCCCTCCGCCACCTCGGGGCCGACCACCTCGGGGCCGGCCACCTCGGGGCTGACCGCGATCACCAGCTGCTCGGTGTCGCTGCCCGGCCGCCGGGTCGGGAAGGCCGCGACATAGCCGCCGGCCACGCCGTCCAGCTGCTCGAGCGCCGCCTCCATCTCATGGCTGAAGTAGTTGACGCCATTGACGATGATGCTGTCCTTGCTGCGCCCGACCAGGGTGAGCCGGCCGTCGTCGATACGGCCCAGATCGCCGCTGCGGAACCAGCCGTCGGGGGTGAAGGCCTCGCGGGTGGCCTCCTCGTTGTTGTAGTAGCCCGTCGTGATCATCGGGCCGCTGAGCTGCAACTCCCCCACTTCGCCCGCGGGCAGCGCGCGATGCTCGTCGTCGGCCACCCGGATGGTCAGCGCCTTGACGGGCGTGCCGAGGTTGGCGAACTCCTGGCCCGCGTCGACGTCCGGGAAGTCTCGGTTGTAGATGCTGCCGGCGCAGGTCTCGGTCATGCCGAAGGCGGGCCACAGCGCGGACCGCCGCAGGCCGTACGGAGCGTAGTTGGCGAGAAACGCCTCACCGGTGGCGACGACATTGGCCTCGCCGCCGCTCACGATGTGGCGCAGCGCGCTCAGATCAAGCCGCTCCCCGCCTTCCCCGCCCTCCCCGCCCGGCACCGCCTCCTCCGCGAATTCATGGGCCGCGGAATTAAGCGGGCCGAGGAGGAAATTCGGGGTGAAGGTCATCGTCACCTTGTGACGGGAGATGATGCGCAGGAACCGCTGCGGCTCCTCGAGAATGACGGAGGCCGGGGCGTGCAATTGGTTCGCGCCCACGTAAAGCGGCAGCAGATGCGCTTCCAGAAGCGCCGCGACATGGTCGTAGGAAATCCAGTTGAACGTGGTGTCGGCGGCGGTGAGCCGCTGCTTGTCCGACTTCCCCGCCATGGATGCCAGAAGGTTTCCATGGGAGAGCATCACGGCTTTGGAATTTCCGGTGGAGCCGGAAGTCAGCACCAGCAGGGCGAGGTCTTCCGGCGCGGCCCGGTGGATGTCCGGCGCGGGTTCACCGCCGCCGAGCCCTTCCACCGGCGCCACGTCGAGTCCCGGTACATCGGGCAGCTCGGCGTGCGTCGCCTCGGTGGTGACCAGCAGCGGACGGTCGAGCAGCCGGTCGACATGGGCGAGCTGCGCGGCCCAGCGGGCGGGGTCGCCCGGCACCGGCGCCATGGGGCAGGGGACGAACCCGCCCAGCAGACAGGCCCAGAAAACGGAGAGGAATTCCCGCTGGTCATCCAGCAGCAGCGCGACCTTGTCGCCGGCCCTCAACCCACGGGACCGCAGACCGGTGAGCAATCGGAGTGCGGAATCGAGAAGTTCAGAATAGGGCGTATAGGGCTGGCGTATGGATTCGCCCTCCGCGCCGTCGGGCAAGTAACCTACCCCCGAATAGGGGTACTCCACCGCCGCCCTGACCAGCAGCTGGGTCACGGAACGCAGTTCCTGGACGTCTTCGGGCGTTGAGTATTTCAAGGACTGTCCTGACATGACCCATTTGACCCTTCCCCCCCGATTCCGAGGCCCTGAAGGTAACAGCCTCGAACATTCGCACTCCATGACTCTCCAGTCAGGCTCTAGCGGCGCTCTAGCGAATCCCGGCCGATGACCGCCCGCACCGAATCAGCCACCCCGGCACGCCTGGGGTCGCCGCTTGACTCCCCAGATCCGCGATATATCGTGTCTAGTAGAAGACGCGATATGTTGCGTTGCGTCTGCCGCGGGGTCCGGTCAGGGGTCCCGCCAGCGCCCAGCCAGGGGAGGCCAGGGATGTCAGGCCAGTCCAAGTGGTCGTTGACCGAACCACAGAAGCTCACCTTCGACGACCTCGTGTCCACCCTCCAGGTGCGCGTCGTGGGCGGCACCGTCAACGTCGTCGGGACCGACACCGGCCCCGCCCGCCTGGAGCTCACGGAGATCGACGGCCCGCCGCTGACCGTCACCCACGAGGACGGCGCGCTGAGGGTCGGATACGACGACGTGCCGTGGAAGGGCTGGCTCAAGTGGCTCGACCACAAGGGCTGGAACCGTACGGTCCATCTCACCCTCGCCGTGCCCACCGACACCAGCGCCTCGGTCGGGGCCGTCGGCGCCGGAGCCGTCGTCTCCGGGCTCACCGGCCGCACCGATGTGCACGGCGTCACCGGCGACATCACCCTGCTCGGGCTGACCGGCCCGGTCCACGCCGACACCGTCTCGGGGCGGGTCGAAGCCCAGGCCGTCACCGGGCGGCTGCGCTTCAACTCCGTCAACGGCGACCTGACCGTCATCGAGGGCTCGGGCCAGTCCGTCCACGCGGACACCGTCAGCGGCGACATCGTGCTCGACCTCGCCGCCACGACCACCTCGGGCGGCGCGGACATCGCCCTCAACACCGTGTCCGGCGAGATCGCGATCCGGCTGCCGCACCCCGGCGACGCCGAGGTCGAGGCGCACACCACGAGCGGAGCGGTCTCCAATGCCTTCGAGGATCTGCGGGTCACCGGCCAGTGGGGGGCCAAGCGCGTGTCCGGCCGACTCGGCGCGGGCAGCGGCCGGCTCAAGGCCACCACCGTCACGGGCGCGATAGCGCTGCTGCGCCGCCCGCCCACCGAAGAGGACGCCCCCGCCGACACGCCCACGGACTCGCCCGCCGACGCCGCCACGGACTCGCCGACGCCCCCGTCACCCGGCCCGGCGCAAGGCCCTGACCGCCCCGAAGGAAAGGTCCTCTGATGGCCCCCGTATTCGCCCACGGCCGGCTGCGGCTCTACCTCCTCAAGCTGCTCGACGAGGCACCGCGCCACGGCTACGAGGTCATCCGCCTGCTGGAGGAGCGCTTCCAGGGCCTGTACGCGCCCTCTGCCGGCACCGTGTACCCCCGCCTGGCCAAGCTGGAGGCCGAGGGCCTGGTCACCCACACCACGGAGGGCGGCCGCAAGGTCTACTCCATCACCGACGCCGGCCGTGCCGAACTGGCCGACCGCGGCGGCGAGCTGGCCGACCTGGAGGTCGAGATCCGCGAGTCCGTCGCCGAGCTCGCCGCCGAGATCCGCGAGGACGTACGCGGCTCCGCCAGCGATCTGCGGCGCGAGATGCGGGAGGCGGCGCAGCAGGCCCGTACCTCAGGCAACACCTCCGACACGAAGGGCGGGAAGGGCGGGAAGCGCGGGTCGTGGGAGGGCCCGTGGGGGGACAAGGAGGCGTGGCGGCTGGCGAAGGAGGAGATGCGGCGCGCCAAGGACGAGTGGAAGGAGCAGGCCCGCCGGGCCAAGGAGGAGAGCCGCCGCGCCCGGCAGGACGCCCAGCGCGCCCGGCAGCAGGCGAAGGACGCCCAGGACCTGGCGCGCGAGGAGGTCCAGCGGATGGCCCGGCGGCTGCAGGAGCAGACGCAGGAACACCTGAGGACGGGCGACTGGCAGAGCGCCGTACGCGAGGGGCTGGCCGAGGTGTCGCGCGGCATAGGGCGTATCTCACGGCAGGGCGCGGGGGCCGCGGAGCACGCCGAGCCGGAGTACGTCGTCGAGCGCGCGGACGCGCCCAAGGCGGCGGCCGAGCACAGGCCGGAGGCGGCCGAGCACAGGCCGGAGGCGGCGGGGCACGAGCCGGAGTGGGCCCGGGACTTCACCCCGTCCGGCGACCCCGCCCGCGACCTGGACCGGCTCCTGGACCGCTTCCGCGACGACATCCGCGACACGGCCCGCGACCACGGCGTGAGCGCCGCCCACGCGGCCGAGGCCCGGCGGCGGCTCGCGGCGACCGCGGCGCAGATCACGGCGCTGCTGCGGGGGCAGGCGAAGGAATAGGCCCCCGCCCTCCCCATGCGCTGGCTATCCTTCGCCCTCGGCTTCCCCCCGCTTCCGCCGCCTCGCCAGGTTCTCGTCCGAGTCTCATCCGAAGAGGTAAAAGTGACGCAGTACCAAGCCCTCGCCCGCCGCATGTGGCACCAGCTGGAACCGGTGCACGCCAGCCTCTACTTCGCCCCGCAGGCGTACGAGGAGGCCGCGGCGCTCGGCTACGACGTCGAGTCCCGCTGGCCCAGCTACTTCGCGTGGCGGGCCGCCCCGCTGGGCATGGTCGGCCCCGAGCTGGTGACGGCCACCTTCTACAGCTTCAGCCCGCGCACGATAGCCGAGTACGTCCCCGCCGTCTGGTCGACGGCCGCCCCCGAGGCGGTGGTGGCGGCGCGGCTGCGCGCGGTCGACCGTACATTCCGCGCGCTGCTCGGCGACCGGGTCGGCGGGCAGGACATCGCCGAGGCCGCGGCCCTGGCCAAGGAGGCGGCCGGGGCCGCGCCCCTGGCCGCCCGCCCCCTCGCCGCCGCCAACCGCGACCTCGGCTGGTCCGACGAGCCGCATCTGGCCCTGTGGCAGGCCATCACCGTGCTGCGGGAGCACCGCGGTGACGGCCACCTGGCCGCGCTGCTCACCGCCGGTCTCGACCCGTGCGAGGCGCTGGTGTCCTTCGCGGGGGTCGGCGCCGCCCCGAAGGAGAACTTCGACGGCCGCGGCTGGACCGCGGAGGAGTGGAGCGCCGCGGCCGGCCGGCTGGCCGGGCGCGGCTGGCTCGACGCGGACGGGAACGCCACCGAGCGCGGCCGTCAGGGCCGCGACGCGATCGAGCGGCAGACGGACGAGCTGGCCGCGGCGCCTTGGCGCGCCCTGGGCGCCGAGCGGGCCGAGCGCTTGGCGGAGCTGGTGCATCCGCTGCTCGCGGCGGTGTTCGAGGCGGGCATGCTGCCCGCCCAGAGCACGCTGGGCATCGCCTCGGTCCAGGTCGCGTACGCCTAGCGAACACGGCGGGACGGAGCGCGAACAGGGTGAGGGCGGCGTCCAGGTCACGTAGGCCTGGCGAACACCCTTGACCTCAACCGCAGTTGAGGTATCAGGATCGCGGGCGGGGGCTGACGGAGGCGAAGCAGCCCCCGTCAGCCCCGTCCGCGAACCTGAAGGAGCCCCCATGCCCGGCGCCCCCAACCCCCTCCCCGACCTCGCGCGCCCCGACGTCGGCGCCGCCCTGTTCTCCACCTGGAGCGTCGGCACGCCCGAGCGGCAGCGGGCGACGGCGGACGCCATCGCCGCCAGCTGGGACTCCCGCCCCTGGCCGAGCCCGGAGCTGCTGTCGCAGAACCTCTACGTGGGAACGGACGGCGACACGCTGTTCCACCACGCCCAATGGACGAGCGAGGAGGCGTACCACGCGTTCGTCCGCACCCAGCGCCAGGAGCGGGTCGACCAGATCGACGCCGCCGTTCCGGGGATCAGGCGCAACGGCATCGCCAACTACCGCCGCTACCGCGGCTTCGACACCCGAACGGAGAACGATCCGCGGGTGCCCGGGTGCATCGCCGTCATCGAGCTCGACTTCGACGACCCGGACCTGCGGCGTCAGTGGATCGACCTGGTCATCGAGGCCCTGGAGACGGACCCCGACCCGAGCCCCGACCTCATCTCCGCCGACTTCCACCTGGTCGTCGACGGCGCCCGCCATCTGGCCAACGACCGCACCCGGGCGCTCAACTACGCCCAGTGGACCAGCGAGGAGGCGTACGACGCGGCCATCGCGTCAGCCGCCCCGGGCGTCGGCTCGGTGACCCCTCAGTGGGAGCGGATCCGTCAGTTCCCGGGTTTCAGGGGCAGCACGATCAAGCGCTACCGCTTCGAGCGAAGCTTCGTACGGCCGTAAAGCCGTACAACCCTGAAAGCGGCCTCAGACCGTCAGCACGACCTTGCCGAAGAGGTCCCCGCCCGCCATCTTCTCGAATCCCTCGCGGGCCCGGTCCAGCGGCAGCACCGAGTCGATGACCGGCCGCACCCCGCGCGCCGCGCAGAAGCTCAGCAGGTCCTCCAGTTCCTCCTTGCTGCCCATCGTGGAGCCGACGACCTTCAGCTCCAGGAAGAAGATCCGGTTGAGCTCCGCGGACTTGGGGCTGGGCCCACTGGTCGCGCCCGAGATGACGAGGGTGCCGCCGGGCTTGAGGGACTTGATGGAGTGCGACCAGGTGGCCGCGCCCACCGTCTCGATCACCGCGTCCACGCGCCGCGGCAGCCGCTCCCCCGGCTCGTACGCGCCCTCGGCGCCCAGGTCGACCGCGCGCTTGCGCTTGGCCTCGTCGCGGCTGGTGGCCAGCACCCGCAGCCCGGCCGCCGCGCCCAGCACGATCGCCGCGGTGGCCACGCCGCCGCCCGCGCCCTGGACGAGGACGCTGTCGCCGGGGCGCACGCCCGCGTTGGTGAAGAGCATGCGGTAGGCGGTCAGCCAGGCCGTCGGCAGGCAGGCGGCCTCCTCGAAGGAGAGCTCCTTGGGCTTGGGCAGCAGATTCCAGGTGGGGACGGCGACCTTCTCCGCGAAGGTGCCCTGGTAGCGCTCGGTGAGGATGGAACGGGGCTCGCGGGGGCCGACGCCGTGCCCGCTCTGGCCGATGACCGAGTGGACGACGACCTCGTTGCCGTCCTCGTCGATCCCGGCCGCGTCACAGCCCAGGATCATCGGCAAGGACTCCTCACCGAGGCCCACGCCGCGCAGCGACCACAGGTCGTGGTGGTTGAGCGAGGCGGCCTTGACGGTGACGGTCGACCATCCGGGGCGCGCCTCGGGCCCGGGGCGCTCGCCCAGTTCGAGGCCGTTGAGCGGCTGGTCGCGGTCGATACGTGCGGCGTAGGCAGCGAACATGATCCCGACCATAGGCGCGGCAGCCGACCGGCGGAACCACGCCACGGTGTGACACGCGCCGCGCGGCCACGCGCGGTGGCGCGGCCGTCGAGTCCGGCCACGGCGGCCCCGCGCTTGTGCGCCGGGCGACCAGGCCCGCCGGGGGCCGCCCGGCGCCCCGCGCCGGGGGCCCGTACGACGGTCGGGCCGCCGCCTCACGTGGAGGTGGCGGCCCGACCGTATACAGACCGACAGCGCAGCGCGTCAGCGGCGCGCCACGCCCTCCGCGCGGGCCGCCGCCGCGACGGCCGCGGTGACGGCCGGGGCGACCCGGTCGTCGAACGGCGAGGGGATGACCTTTTCGGCGCTCAGTTCGTCGGCCACCACGGCGGCCAGCGCCTCGGCGGCGGCGAGCTTCATGCCCTCGGTGATCCGGGAGGCCCGGACCTGGAGCGCGCCGGCGAAGATGCCCGGGAAGGCCAGCACGTTGTTGATCTGATTCGGGTAGTCGCTGCGGCCGGTGGCGACCACGGCGGCGTACTTGTGGGCGATGTCCGGGTGGATCTCCGGAGTGGGGTTGGCCATCGCGAAGATGAAGCAGCCGGGCGCCATCTTCGCGACCGACTGCTCGGGGACCGTACCGCCGCTGACCCCGATGAAGACGTCGGCGCCGTCCAGCGCGGCCTCCATGGGGCCGGTCAGCCCGGCCTTGTTGGTGAAGCCGGCCAGCTCCCGCTTGACATCGGTCAGGTCCTCGCGGTCGGCGGACACGATGCCCTTGCGGTCGCAGACCGCGACATCGCCGATCCCCGCCTCGACCAGGATCCTGGCGATGGCGACCCCGGCGGCGCCGGCGCCGGAGATCACGGCGCGCAGCTGGCCGAGGGAGCGGTCGGCCAGCTTGGCCGCGTTGCGCAGCGCGGCGAGGGTGACGACGGCGGTGCCGTGCTGGTCGTCGTGGAAGATCGGGATGTCGACGCGCTCCTGGAGCTTGCGCTCGATCTCGAAGCAGCGCGGGGCGGAGATGTCCTCCAGGTTCACGCCGCCGAAGGAGGGGGCGAACCGGGCGACGGTCTCCACGATCTCGTCCACCTCCCGGCAGTCGAGGGCGATCGGCACCGCGTCGACGCCGCCGAACTGCTTGAAGAGGATGGCCTTGCCCTCCATCACCGGCAGGGAGGCCTCCGGGCCGATGTCGCCGAGCCCGAGCACCGCGCTGCCGTCCGTGACGACGGCGACGACCTGGGACTTCCAGGTGTACTCATGCACCAGCTCGGGATTTTCGGCGATGGCGCTGCAGACCTTCGCGACGCCCGGCGTGTAGGCGAGGGACAGGTCGTCCTTGTTCCGCACCGGCACCGTCGCCTCGATGGCCATCTTGCCGCCCCGGTGGAGCGCGAAAGCCGGATCGAAGGGCTCGCCGTCCGCGACACCCTCCGCGTCTCCGGCGCTTCCGCTCGTGCTGTCGCTGCGAGGATTCGCGATCTCCGCTGCCACTATTTGACCCCTTTGTCGTATTTCTAGTGAGGGTAGCCGCCCCTGGTTGGGGAGCGGGCGGGCACCGCGTCCGGGTCCCACTGGGCAGATATCCGCCGCCTGGGGCCAGATACGAACGCCGGGCGCGCCGCACACGCGCCCTGAGCCCCGGGTGAGGGGGGTAACCGCCCGTTCTACCGGAAGGCCCTTCCGGGGACGAGCGATTTCCTGCCGCGGCCGGTGTGTGGCGTTCGATTACCTCGCGTTACCCGCAAAAGCGATTGAATCACTCTCGAACGTCCAACACTCGAGACGTTTCCCTAAGTGATGAAACGTGATGAACGTCTCGTTCCGCTCATTGGCCGCGATCCTGCGGCCCGGCGTTTCCGCGCCTGTGCACCACGGGGGTCGCCCGTTATCCGATTTTGACATGGCTGGACGTCTGATCGAGCCAGTCCGGTGGCAAGATGCCCCAATCACACAGGGTCGCGACACCCACAAACGTGTTCCGGCTCATTCGGAGACCCTCTCACCCCGCAGGAGGAACGAGCATGACCGCCAGCATCACGCGCCGACGCAGCCGACGGACCGGCATGAAGTCCAAGGCGGCCGTCGCCGGCGCGATCGCGGTCACCGGCGCCCTGCTCCTGACGGGCTGTGGCGACCAGAGGGACAAGACGACCACCACCAGAGGGGCCACCACGGCGCCGCTCTTCAACCTGCTGCCGAAGAAGATCCAGAGCGCGGGCGTGATCAAGGTCGGCTCGGACACCAACTACCCGCCGGTGGAGTTCAAGAAGGACGGCCAGGTCATCGGCCTGGACCCGGACCTCGCCGCCGCGATGGGCAAGGTGCTCGGCGTGAAGTTCCAGTTCAACACCGCCGGGTTCGACACCCTGCTGACCGGCCTGCGCGCCAAGCGGTACGACATCGCCATGTCGGCCATGACCGACAACAAGGGCCGTCAGGAGGGCGTCAACCCCGACACCGGCGAGAAGGTCGGCGAGGGCGTCGACTTCGTCGACTACTTCACCGCCGGTGTGTCGATCTACACCAGGAAGGGCGACGACCAGGGGATCAAGACCTGGGACGACCTGTGCGGCAAGAAGATCGTCGTCCAGCGCGCCACCGTCTCGCACGACCTGGCGAAGGCCCAGTCCAAGACCTGCCAGGAGAAGAAGAAGGGCAAGATCGCGATCGAGGCCTTCGGCAACGACACCGAGGCCCAGACCCGGCTGCGTGGCGGCGGGGGCGACGCCGGGGCCAGCGACTTCCCGGTCGCGGCCTACGCCGTGAAGACCTCGGGCGGCGGGAATGACTTCCAGCTCGTCGGCGAGCAGGTGGAGGCGGCTCCGTACGGCATCGCCGTCGCCAAGGGGAACCCCGAGCTGCGCGACGCGCTCCGCCAGGCCCTTGCCTTCATCATCGCGAACGGCGAATACGACAAGATCATCGCCAAGTGGGGCGTCCAGGATGGCGCGGTCCTCAAGGCCATCGTCAACGGCGGCAAGTGACCCGGCCTCCCCTCGCTCACGCGCTCCCACTGAAAGGCTCTTTCCGTGACTGTTGAGATCGACAAGGTGGGCCCGAAGGACTCCCCGCCACCCCGCGCACCGGAGACCATCAAGGCCATCCCGGTGCGCCACTACGGGCGCTGGGTCGCCGCGGTCGTCGTCATCGCCCTCCTGGCGTCGATTGTGTACGCCTTCTCCCAAGGGAAGGTGAACTGGGGCGCCATCCCGGATTACTTCTTCAACGACGAGATCCTCAAGGGCGTCGGCAAGACCGTCTGGATCACGATCGCCGCCATGGCACTGGGCGTGGTCCTCGGCGTCATCCTCGCGGTGATGCGGCTGTCCAAGAACCCGGTGACCGCCGCCATCGCCTGGGGCTACATCTGGTTCTTCCGCGGCACCCCGGTCTATGTGCAGCTGCTGCTCTGGTTCAACCTGGGGCTGATCTTCGACTACATCAACCTCGGTCCGATCTACCAGGACGAGTGGTCGGACTTCATGACCCCGTTCCTGGCCGCACTGCTCGGACTCGGCCTGAACGAGGCCGCGTACATGGCGGAGATCTGCCGCGCGGGCATCCAGGCGGTCGACGAGGGCCAGACCGAGGCGGCCCACGCGCTGGGCATGAGCCACGCCAAGACGCTGCGCCGGATCGTGCTGCCGCAGGCGATGCGGGTGATCGTGCCGCCGACCGGCAACGAGTTCATCAACATGCTCAAGACCACGTCACTGGTCATCGCGGTGCAGTACTTCGACCTGCTGCAGGCCGCGCAGGAGATCGGCCAGACCTCCGGCGCCCCCGCGGAGATGCTCTTCCTGGCCGCCGCCTGGTATCTCATCCTCACCTCCGTCCTGAGCGTGGGCCAGTTCTACCTGGAGCGGTACTACGCCCGCGGCTCGAGCCGGAGCCTGCCCATGACCCCACTGCAGCGCATCCGGGTCAATCTGTTCTCCTTCTCCAACCGCTCCGCAGGAGGTGTGGGCACGTCATGACCGCCATGGTGAAGGCCGAGGGCGTGCACAAGTCCTTCGGCGCCGTACAGGTCCTCAAGGGCATCGACCTGGAGGTCGCGCCCCGCGAGGTGTTCTGTCTGATCGGCCCGTCCGGCTCCGGGAAGTCCACCTTCCTGCGCTGTATCAACCACCTGGAGAAGATCAACTCCGGGCGGCTGTACGTGGACGGCGAACTGGTCGGCTACCAGCAGAAGGGCGACAAGCTCTACGAGCTCAGGGACCGCGAGGTCGCCGAGAAGCGCCGGGACATCGGCATGGTCTTCCAGCGCTTCAACCTCTTCCCGCATATGACGGCGGTGGAGAACGTCATGGAGGCGCCGGTCCAGGTCAAGCGCGAGGCCAAGGCGGTCGCGCGGGAGCGCGCGCTGAAGCTGCTGGACCGGGTGGGGCTCTCCGACAAGGCGGGCAACTACCCCTCGCAGCTCTCCGGCGGCCAGCAGCAGCGCGTGGCCATCGCCCGGGCGCTGGCCATGGAGCCCAAGCTGATGCTCTTCGACGAGCCCACCTCGGCGCTCGACCCCGAGCTGGTCGGCGATGTGCTGGACGTGATGCGCGGGCTGGCCGAGGACGGTATGACCATGGTCGTGGTGACCCATGAGATGGGCTTCGCCCGCGAGGTCGGGGACTCCGTCGTGTTCATGGACGACGGGGTGGTCGTCGAGTCCGGGCATCCACGCGAAGTGCTCACCAACCCACAGCACGAGCGGACGAAGTCGTTCCTGTCGAAGGTCCTGTAGCGCTGCTCGAGGCACACAGAGGCACACAACGGGCGGTACGGGCCGAATCCGGCCCGTACCGCCCGCACTCGCTTGAGCTCCTTGAACTACTTCAGCGCGAGCACCATCGCATCCGACGGGGAGCACCACACGGCCCGCGCCTCGCCGAACCCCACCTCGCGCAGCGTGTCCGCATGCCAGCCGACGGGCTGGAACGCCTCGGCCACACCGCTCGCGTGGTCGGGCCCGTCGGCCGGGTTGCCGAAGATCTTGAACCGCTCGGCGACGGACGCGCCGAGCACCGGATCCCCGGCCGCCGCCTGCCACCACGCCGCCCAGTCCTGCACGCCCTCGGCCCTGGCCCGCTCCCGCCGGGCGTCCTCGAACGCGCGCACCCCGGCGTCGATCCGCGGCGTGCCCTCCCCCGGCATATGGTCGGCGTTGAGGAACACCCCACCGTCCCGCACCACCCCGGCCAGCTGCCCGTACAGCACCCGCAGCGCATCGCTGTCCAGCCAGTGCAGCGCGGTGGCGGTGAGTACGGCGTCGTACGAGCGGTGCGGCAGCTCATCCGTCCACTTCGGGTCGCGCAGATCCGCCGTGATGAACCGGGCCCGGTGGTCCGCCGCGAAATGGCCGCGCGCGATGGTCAGCAGCGCCGGGTCCAGATCCACGCCCGTGCTGGTCGCACGGGGGAATCTGCGCACCGCCCGGTCGGTGATGCTGCCCGTACCGCAGGCCAGGTCCAGGATTCTGGGCTCCGGGCCGACCAGCGCCTCCACCGCGTCCAGCATCACCCGGAACCGCTCCTCGCGGTCGGGGAGGTACCACTCCTGCTGTCGATCCCAGCTCTGCTGCCATGTCCGCCAGTTCGGCGCGGCGACGGTGTCCACCATCGAACGCTCTCCCCGTCTCTCGGTCGTAATACCCTCGTACCTAGATCAGCCATTACCGACCTTAGCCCCGCCCCCGTAAGGACCACAAGTGGAACTGGCTTATTACTCGGATCTCGCCGTGCGCCTGGTCAACAGCGAGGAGCCCGCCCGCGGCACCGACACCCTCACCTCGGTCGAGGCCGTACGCGAGCTCTTCGGGGTGAGCCAGCAGGCGGCGCGGCGCGCCACCGACGCCGATGTCACCCGGCTGAGATCAGTACGCGCCCGGCTGCGCGCCGTCTTCGAGGCGGCGGCGAACGGGGACGAGGTGCTGGCCGTGGACCTGCTGAACGCGCTGCTGATCGAGTTCCCGGTCAGTCCGCAGATCTCCGGGCATGAGAACCGGGACGAGGACGGCCGCCCCGACTGGCATATGCACATCGCCGACTACGCGGCCAACGCGGGCGCCGGCTATGCCGCGACCGCCTCCATGGGGCTCGCCTTCCACCTCACCGAGCTGGGCGTCGACCGCCTCGGCATCTGCGAGGCCACGCCCTGTCGCAACGCCTATCTCGACACATCGACAAATCGATCCCGGCGCTACTGCTCGGACCGCTGCGCCACCCGCGCCAACGTCGCCGCCTACCGCGCCCGCAAGCGCCTCGACGCCGAGCGCTCCGACAGCGCCCCGCGCCAGCCCAACAACGACCGCGCAGACCCTGGTGGGCGTAGCGCCCGCACCGGCCGCACCGCGGACAGCGCCCACGACAGCATCCCGGTCAGCGACCGCTGACCCGACCCCGCGGCCGGCCGCGGCCGCACCCGCAGCCAGGCCCGGGCCACCACCAGATCGTCCGGCACCACGCCGAACTCCCGGCTGTCGTTCTCCACGTACGGGTTGTCCCCCATGACCCACCAGCCGCCGTCGCGCCGCTCCACCGCGCGCTTGACGATCAGCAGGTCCTGGCGGAACGGATGCCGCAGCACCACCACATCGCCCGCGCGGACGGCCGCGCCGTACCGGACGACCAACCGGTCACCGGGGTTCAGCGTCGGCACCATCGACGGGTTGTACACCTCGGCGAGCCCGATCCGCAGCAGCCCACCGCGCTCGCGGTCCTGCTCCTGCCCGCGATCGTGCAGCTGCTCTCGCATCACGGCACCTCCGGTCACGTACACATTCAGCATCCCAGGCATCTCAGGCTGCCACTGGACTTTTGACCTAAGCCCCCCGGGGCACCCGAGAAAAGCCTTCCCCCACGGAGTAATCTCGCACCTGAGAAGACGATCACTTAGGAAGGACAGCAGTATGCTCTCCCGCCTGTTCGCCCCGAAGGTCAAGGTCAGCGCCCACTGCGACCTGCCCTGCGGCGTGTACGACCCGGCCCAGGCCCGTATCGAGGCCGAGTCCGTCAAGGCCGTCCAGGAGAAGTACCAGGCCAACGAGGACCCGCACTTCCGGGCTCGCGCCACTGTCATCAAGGAGCAGCGCGCGGAGCTCGCCAAGCACCACGTCTCGGTGCTGTGGAGCGACTACTTCAAGCCGCCGCACTTCGAGAAGTACCCGGAACTGCACCAGCTGGTCAACGACGCCCTCAAGGCCCTCAGCGCCGCCAAGGCCTCCACGGACCCGGCGACGGGCCAGAAGGCTCTGGACTACATCGCCCAGATCGACAAGATCTTCTGGGAGACCAAGAAGGCCTGATCTTCGATCATGCCACTTGACCTGCGATTTCTTTGGTCGCCTGGTCTACCTGTCCGCACCCGGTCCGCAGGACGCCGCCCACGGCGTCCCTGACGGTCCGGGTGCGCGTCGGGGTCACGCGGCGTGCGGGGTGAAGGTGACGCGGGAGTCACCCTCGTCGACAGCGACGTTCAACGAGCCGTCCAGGGCCTTCGCCAGGCGCCGCAGCAGCGGCAGCGTGGGCACGGTGTCGCCGCCCTCCATCCGGGAGACCTGAGGCTGCGTCATCCCGGCCCGCTCGGCCTGGGACAGTCCGAGCTCGATCCGACGGTCGTAGACCGCCTGCCCGAGATCGCCGGCCAACCGCGCGTCGACGTGGTCGTACTCCACCGCCTCACCGGCAATCTGCCGGGCCCGTCGCGTCCTGTACGTGCTGTGATTCATCGGCTCTCCTTGCGCCGATCGTAGGTGTGCTGAGCACGGCCGTGCTCAGTCGCCGCATGGCCGTGCCGTGCTGCTCTCTCATGCTGTCAGCGGTGGCAAACGAGGATGCCGCCGAGGCAGGTGATCTCGAAGGCCCCATGCCGGGCGATGTGCTCGACCAGGATGGTGCGAGCACGCTCGACGGTCGCCTGGAACGGCACATCGTGCTGGTCCGCCCATGCCTGGTACGAGGCCATGTGCGCCACTACCGGCTCGGGGGCACGGACAGTGACCCTGCCGGGCAGCTCGATCGTCTCAATACGGCCGAACTCTTCGCCTAGGAAGGCGGGTGCCTTCTCCAGGGAGAAGCGGGCGCTGAGCGAGATACGCGCAGGGCCTCGCTCAGTGCCGAGGACGTCGCCGGCGGCCCGCTGCCACAAGTCGTTGAGTTCGGCCTTGTCGCGGTCGCTGTTGGTCGAGGCGACCACCAGCCCGTCACGGCTCACAACACGGGACAGCTCCTTGACCGCCTCGGCGATGTCCGGGACGTGGTAAAGCATGTGCAGCGCCAAGGCCGCGTCCATGCTCGCCGATGCCAGCGGCAGGCGGGTGGCATCCGCTACGGCGACCGGACCGGGGACACCGGCGAGGATTCCCGGGGCGATGTCCAAGCCCAGCACGACCAGGTCCGGCCGGTCCTGCCGGAGCCGCCGGACGAACTTGCCGTTGCCGCAGCCGACATCGACCACACGCCCGCGCACACCGCTCAGATGCTGGGCGACGATGCCGGGCAGGTCGTAGCGGGGCGTCTGCCACTGATAGAGCGACTGGCGCGCGGCAAGGTCTCGGTCGCTCTTGTAGGCCCTTCCGGCGAGGCGGCCCCGGTCGGTGACAGCGGCGTCGTGTGCGGCGGGCAGGTCGGTCACGTCGGCAGCTCCGGTGAGTGGGCGGCGGGTGAGGCCGCGAGGACGGCCGTGTGCTGGAGTCGTGCGCGCAGTTGTGCCGCCTGTGCGGCTCCACCGTACTGCGGCCCACCCAGCTCCCGGCCGAGCGCGCTGAGCCGCCGCACGATGCTGGCCGACATGCGCTCCGGCGGGGAATCGAGGACGAAGCCGAGCATCGCCTCGGTGCCATCCAGGTCGCCCAGGAGCAGGTGGCCGCGGGCGAGGTCGACATGGGCGGCGAACAGGTCGCCGACGGACTGGTCGGCGAGCTCCGCGCCGCGGTAGAGCCGGATCGCGGTGTCCGCGCTGGTGATGGCCTGCTGGACGTGGTCACGTCCGCCGACCGCCAGGTGGGTGGTTCCGGCGTAGGCGCACTGCTTGGCAGCCGGGAAGGCGAAGACCCCCGGCACCTCGTCGTGGCCAGCCATCGCCTCACGGGAGCGCTCGGCGTCCACCAAGGCCGCCACCGCGCCCGCCCGGTCTCCGACTATGGCCAGGGCCCGCGCCTCCAGGCTCGCCAACCGAGCCCTGATGCTGCCGCCCGCCCGGTGCTGTCGACCTGCCTGCGCCAGCCGAGCCGCCTGCTCGTACCGCCCTGTCCAGTAGGCGATCAGGGACTCCACGGCCCGTACCCAGGCCAGCATCCCCTCGTGGCCGGCCGACTCGGCGCACGCCCGGGCCGTGCGGACGTGCGTGGCCGCGGAGTCGTAGTCGCCCAGGTCCAGACAGACATGCGCGGACAGTCCGCACAGCCGTGAGGCCGCAACGTACAGGTCGGCGGTCTGTTGGGGGCGCTGGCGGCCGCGCAGCAGCTCGAACGCCCCGTTCCGCAGCCGCTTGATCTCAACGTACAACTCCAGAAGCGGGTGGCTGACGTAGGCGCGGGCAAGCTGGGCAACGTCGGCCTCCAGCTGCTCGACGACGAATTCGTCGGCGTTGCGCTGCGCGACGAACCGGGCGAAGTCGGCGGACACCACCGCATCCGCCGACACCGCGCTCACCACAGGGCATGGGTGCGCCTGCGGCCATGCGCACGGCTCCAGCGGCCTCCCCGTCGCACCGTCGACGTCCCGGCGGCTCTTGCTGAACGCCACGGCCTGGTCGAGCACCGCGACATCGAGGCCGAAGACCTTCGCCAGGTATCGGCGTTCCCTACCGGGCCGCCATCACCCCTGACGGGGGCGCCTACCTGGACCTGGCCACGCTGTACCGCAACATGGTCAAGGAACTCGCCCTGTCCGGCCCCCAAGGCACCCTGCACGTCATGGTCAAAGGCGGCGACTGGGTCTTCGGCTCCCAGCTGGTCGACGAGGCCCTCCAGGCAGTCGGCCTTACCCGCGCCCAACTCCCCGCCCGCCTGTTCTGCCCACAGATCGTCACCGACACCGGCGCCAAACTGTCCAAGTCGCTGATCCGCGAAGGCCATGCACCGTTACCCGAGGGTGCCGCCGACTGGATGCTCGACACCCGGCAGTGGCCCGGCACCATCACGGACCATGCCGAGCAACTGCTCGCCATGACCGATACCTTGTTGTCCGACCCCCGGCACTTCTTCCGCGCGTACTCGGCCACCGAGATCGGCCGCATGATGACCGCACCAGCCACCAGGAGCGTTCCCGCCCCATGACCGACACGACCGCCCGCGTGCGCGAGCTCAACCTCTACCGCCAGTACTTCGACCTCGTCGCCGCGGGCACCAAGACCATCGAGGTGCGGGTGAAGTACCCGCACCTCGCCAACCTGACAGCGGGCGACATCGTCCGCTTCCGTATCAAGGGCACCGAGGAAACCTGCGACGTAAAGGTCAAGCGAGTCACCGAGTACCCCGACTTCGAATCCCTGCTCGACGGCGAGGGGCCGGCCAACGTCAACCCGACCGCCACCCGCGAACAGCAGCTCACCAATATCCGTGCCATCTACTTGCCCGAGAAGGAAGCGCTCGGCGCCCTCGCCATCGAAATCACTCGCGTGTGACCCCTCAGCTGTGACGGTTCTTCCGGCTGCTGGGCTTCGCGAGCAGGGACGGATTCAGTGATGCACTCTCGGCTGGACAAGGGGCCCTCAGCCGCGGCCTTGGCCACGTGGACGGCCAGACCGAGGCGCTGCTCCACATCATCCACGCCCGCGCCTTCGCCGCAATCGACGAGAAACCCACAGCGGCCCGCGCCCTGCTCGCCGCCGAAGACGCCCTGTTACGGGACGACGGCCCTCAGCCCAGCTACTCCCGCGTAAGCGGCCCCGCCGCCAGCCTCGTCACCAGCCACACGGCTCGCACCCTGACCGACCTCGCCGATCACATCGGCACCGAGCAGCAGCACCGCGATGCCCTGGTGCGCTGAGATCCGAAGAAGTACAAGCGTGTCCATGCCCTCACCCACGCGGACCTTGGCGACAGCCTCGCCGCCCAGGCCCGAGCCGATGAGGCCGTCGCCGCCTGGTCCCAGTCCCTGACCCTGATGGAGGGGATGACTTCCGACCGCACCCGCAAGGCCATCACATCGCTGCGCTCCACCCTCGCGATCTACCAGCGCCGCAAAGTGCCCGGAGCCGCCGAACTCGCCCGTCGCGCACGCGAAGCGCTGGCCTAAGCTGCCACCATCCGGCCGACGAAGGGACACCCGCCGTGGCTCAGCGGACAACCGACGACCAGCCCAAAGCCCTGCCGCCCGCCCTCGGATCCATGACCCTGCTGGTCGCCGCCGTCATCGTCCACGACAAGGCCACCAACCGCGTCGTCCTCCTCCAGCGCAGCCAGAACGCCAAGTTCGCCCAGGGCATGTGGGACCTTCCCGTGGGCAAGAGCGAGCCAGGCGAACCCATCACCGAGACCGCCGTCCGTGAGCTGTTTGAGGAGACGGGCCTGACCGTGAAACCGGAGGCCCTGAAGGTCGCCCACATCATCCACGGCGCCTGGGGCGTGGAGGCCCCCAACGGCTTCCTCACCGTCGTCTTCGCCGCCCACGAATGGACCGGCGAGCCCGAGAACCGCGAGCCACGCAAGCATGCCCAGGTCTGCTGGGTCGACGCCGACGCGGTCCCCCAGGAATTCGTGGAGACCACCGCCAGCGCCCTTCACCGTTACCTCGTCGGCGACCCGGGGGTCTCCCTCAACGGCTGGTGAGAGAGACGTTGATGCGACTCGACCGGTTGGTGGCCCGTCTTTTGGCCTACGACTCGATCCTGGGCCGCTTCCCCGGTGTCTCGTGGGGCGAGCTGCCGACCGTCAATCGGCCTGCTGGGTGGGCGGGGTCGGTGGGAAGGGAATCTGCGCCAGGGCGGGGAGCAGCCACTTCTCCTCGTCGTCGAGGTGCCGGGTCAGCTCCTCGCTGATCCGGTCCAGCTCGGCCCGGAAGCGTACGGGGTCGGCGGTGGCGATGTCGGCGAGCAGGGCGAGCAGCCGCTCCTTGAGGCGGCCGAGCGTGCGGTGCTGGTCGCGGAGGTGTTCGAGGGGTTCGCGGAGCTGGGGGTGGTGGGTCGCGAGGGCGGGGAAGACATGGTCGTCCTCGCCGGTGTGGTGATGCGTCAGCCCCTCGCAGAAGGCCAGGCAGTGCTGGCGGATCTGCAGGCCGAGCCCGGGTGGCGGGGGTTCGCCCGGGCCCTGGTGGGCGGCCCGGGCGGCGAGGTGGGCGTCGGCCTCGTCGCGTATGTGGCGCAGCTGGCCGCGCAGCCAGGTGTGGATCTCCAGGAACTTGTCGGCGAGGGTCCTGACCTCGCCGGGCGTCTCCCCCGCTCCATGGTCGGGGCGCTCCAGCACCACGACCGGCAGTGTGCGGGCGGTGCGGCTCTGGTAGTCGCCGTATCCGGGCGCCACCCGCACCACCCGCTCGAAGAGCTCGTCGCGCCGCGCCCCCTCGGCGGGGACCGCGATCGCCTCGTACGCCTCGGTCCCGACCTCCACCCGCACCACGGGGTGGGCGAGGAGGTTGTGGTACCAGGCGGGGTGGCGGGGCCCGCCGAGGTTGGACGCGACGACGAGGTGCCGCTCGCCGTCGCGGACGTAGCCGAGCGGAACGGTGTGGGGCTGCCCCGACTTCGCTCCGGTGGTGGTGAGCAGGAGGAGGTCGCCGCCTTCGAAGGGGCCACCGACCTTTCCTCCGTTTGCTCGGAACTCCTCGATGATCTGCTGGTTGAAGGACTTGGGCATGCGGTGTCGACTCTCCGGAAAAGGCCAAAAAGGCAGGAAAGGGTGTGGAGGCGCGCAGCCCTCGTCCGCAAGTCCCGAGATCTGAAGATCCGGAGATGGACGTGGATGTGTTCAGCCGACGAACAGAAATGACGGACGGGGCCCGACGCGCGATGGCTCTCGGGTCAGATGCGAGGCACGGAGTACGAACTCATGGCGTGGCCCCTTCGTGATGGTGCTCACCCAGCTGCCGACCGGCCCACTGCTCTTTGGTCGACGCCACGTGGCACCGCGCCCCATTACAGCCAGGCGGTCACCCGCTGTCAACATGCGCCCGCACCTCGGGTCGCCTCCGCGAGGCGCCGGGCGATGCGGCGCACATCGGCCCCGGTGGTGCGCCAGTTGCTGAAGGCCGCGCGCAGCGCGGGGGCGCCCGCGTAGACGGTCGGGGTGAGGAAGACCTCGTCGGCCAGCGACTCGGCGAAGGCGGCGAGCCGTTCGGGGGTCGGGTCCTCGGCCAGGGTGAAGCAGACGACGTTCAGCCGGACGGGCGCGAGGAGCCGTAGCCCCGGGGTGGCGTCGACGGCCTCGCCCAGGGCGTGGGCGCAGTCCGTGCAGCGCTCGACGATGTCGCGGTGCCCGTCCCGGCCGTAGGCCCGCAGCGTGAACCAGGCGGCGAGGGCGCGCAGGCGACGGGAGTTCTCGGGGGTGAGGTGGACCAGGTCGGGGGTCGCGCCGAGCGGGCCGAGGTAGGCGGCCGCGTTCTGGAAGACTCGGGCCTGCAGATCGCGGCGGCGGGTGAACTGGACGGCGCTGTCGTACGGCACGTTCAGCCACTTGTGCAGGTCCACGCAGACCGAGTCGGCCGCGTCCAGGCCGGCCACCAGGTGGGCGTGGCGTGGGGAGAGCGCGGCGAAGGCGCCGAAGGCGGCGTCCACGTGGAGCCAGAAGTCGTGGCGGTCCTTCAGGGCGGCGACGGCGCGCAGGTCGTCGAAGTCGACGGTGTTGACCGTGCCCGCGTTCGCGACGACCACGCACGGGCCGTCGGCCCGCGCCAGCGCCTCCTCCAACGCGGCCGGGTCGACCGCCTCCCGTCCGGGCAGGGTCGCCACCTCGGCCAGCGCGCCACGGCCCATGCCGAGCATGGACAGGGCCTTGGCGACGCTGGAGTGCGGGCTGCCGGACAGCACACGCACCGGCCCCAGGGCCGCCGCCCCGGCCTCGGCGACCGAGACGCCCCTGCGTTCCCCCAGCCACTCGCGGGCGATCGCCAGGCCGACCGTGTTGGACATCGTGGCGCCGCTGACGAACGCGCCCTCGTGGGCCGCGCCGAGGCCGAACAGCTCACGCAGCCAGCCGACCGTCTGACGCTCCAAGTGCTGCCCGGTGCCGTCCAGCGACGAGTTGGAGTTCTGGTCCAGGGCCGCGGTCAGCCAGTCCCCGGCCAGCGCGGCCGGTGTGGTGCCGCCGGTGACGAACCCGAGGTAGCGCGGCCCGGGGCTCGCTCCGAAGGCCGGCTCCCAGCGTTCGGCGAACTCCGCCAGCGCGGCCCGCAGTCCGGCCCCCTCCGCTGGCAGCGGTACGGGCTCGGGCGGCCGTACGGAGGGGACGACCGGCCGCTCCTCCAGCCCGTCGAGCACACCTGTGGCGAGCAGCCGGGTGGCCTCCAGGGCGTCGGGCAGATCGGCCAGATCATGGGCGAGTCGAGGGTGCATATCGGCTCCGTTCTCCATCTCGATAAGGGCTCGATGGGGCTCGGGCCGACCCTAGGCAGGGGGAGATCGGGAAGCTCGGTCCAATCGTGGAAAACTGGACCAGTGGGCGACGTCCGTATGACCGATGTCCGTAGCAGCGCCGAGCAGCTGGTCAGAGTGGTGGGCGAGTGGCGCAGGCCCGGCACCCCGCTGGTCGCCGCGCTGGCCGAGGCCGTACGGGAGGCCGTGCTGGACGGCCGGCTGCGCACGGCGGCAGGCTGCCCGCCGAACGCCGCTTGGCCGCCGGGCTCGGCGTCAGCCGCGGCACCCTGACCGCGGCGCTGACGACGCTGCGGGACGGCGGGTGGGTCCATACCCGGCACGGCAGCGCCAGCACCGTACGGCTGCCTCCCGCGGCCGCCGCGCGCATCGCGCCCCTCTCCGCGACCGGGGAGGCCGGCGCCATGGACCTGCGCCAGGCCGTGCCGGCCGCGCCCCGCGCGGCCTATCAGGCGGCCATGCTCCGAGCCGCCGAGCGGGCGGACCCCGTGCTGGTCCAGGACGGGGAGCCGGGGCCGGGGGTGCCCGAGCTGCGGTCGCTGATCGCCCGGCGTCACACGGACGAGGGGCTGCCCACCCGTCCCGAGCAGATCCTGGTCACCTCGGGCGCCCGCGCCTCCCTGGCGCTGCTCGTCGCGCATCTGCGCCCGCGCGTCGCGGCCGTCGAGATCCCCACCTATTTCGGCGCCCTTTCCTTGCTGCGCGGGGCCGGAGCGCGCCTGACCGGCTGCCGGGTCACCGGCGACGGCTGGGACCTCGACCAGCTCGACGACGCCTTCCGCGCGGCGCGCGGCGGACTGGCCTACCTGGTGCCCGACTTCCAGAACCCGACCGGCGCGCTCATGACCCCCCGTACCCGGCGGGCCGTCGCCGAGTCGGCCGCACGCCACCGGGTCACGGTCGTGGCGGACGAGACGATGCGCGACCTCGACCTGCGCGAGGGCGCCGAGAGCGCGGCGCCGCCGCCCCGCATCCGGCGCGCCCTGCTGATCGGCTCGGCCGCCAAGACCGTATGGGGCGGTCTGCGCATCGGCTGGATCCGGGGGCCGGCCGGCCTGATCGGCGAGCTGTGCCGCGACCCGCTGTGCCCGCCGCTGGCCGCGTCGCCGATGCAGCAGCTCGTGGCCGCCGAGCTGCTGGGCGACCCGACGCCCGTACTGCTGCGGCGCCGGGCGGAGCTGCGGCGGCAGCGCGACCACTTGGCCGGGCTGCTGGCCGGGGACGACCGCTGGAGCTTCACCGTCCCGCCCGGAGGGCTCGCCCTGTGGCTGCGGCTGGCCGGCGCGCGGGCTGACGCGGTGGCGGAGCGGGCCCGTGCGCTGGGGGTGGAGGTGTCCCCCGGCCCGGGCTTCGCGGCCGACCGCACCCTCACCCAGTACCTGCGGTTGCCGTACACCCCGCCGCCCTCCGCGCTCGACCGCGTCGCGGCCGTCCTGGACGCGGCGTACAGGCCCTGACGGAGGCGCGTACGCCGCGTCCTGACGAGGGGGTCGCCCCGGTTGATGTGGGGACGGATCTGCACGACGCTGGATCTGCGCGCCCTGGTGACCTCTCCCCTCGGAGGCCGGGGCCAGGCGTGCTGAAGGTGGGACAGATCGACGATGACGGGCCACAAGACCTCCCTTCCCTTTGGCGACGGACCCGGCGACGAGCTCGGCGGCCGGCGGGACAACCCGTTCGACGAGGCGACCACGGCCAGGGCCACGATCAGTGCTGACGCCATCGTGACCAGCTGGAACGAGGGCGCCCGGCGGCTGCTCGGCCACCTTCCCTCGGAGGTGGTGGGGCGGCGGGCCGCCGCCCTGCTCGCCGAGGAGGTCTCCCCCGCCGACGTACGGGCCGTCGCGGCCCTCCCCCGCTGGAGCGGAACGCTGACCCTGCGCCACCGCGACGGCCGCCCCGTACGGGTCCGGCTGCTGGCCCACCGCGGCGAGCCGACCGCCGACGGGCCGGGCGACTGGCTGCTGGTCTCCCCGCTCCCGGACCCCGAGGCCGGGGAGGCTGGAGAGGTCGGAGAGACCGGGGCCGCCGAGGAGGAGGCGAAGGACGAGGCCCTGCTGGCGCTGGCCTCGCAGCAGTCTCCCTGCGCGGTGGCGATCTACGACAGGATGCTGCGGCTGCGCAGGATCAACGATCAGATGGCCGAGGTCATCGGCCTGCCCGAGAACGAGATCCGCGGCCTGCGGATCTCGGAGATCGGCGGGATGCTGGAGAGCGAAGAGCTCGAACGGCACATGGTCGAGGTGCTGCGCACCGGGGAGCGGCGCGATGTGGAGACGTTCCGCCGCGTCGCCGCCGAGGCCTACGCACACGCCTGGTCCGCCCGCCTCGCCCCGGTCAAGGCGCCGGACGGCGAGGTGCGTGGCATCTGTCTGGCCGCCCACGACATCACCGAGCAGTACCTCGCCCGGCAGCGGCTGCTGCTGCTCAGCGAGTCCAGTGTGCGCATCGGCACCACGCTCGACGTCACCCGGACCGCGCAGGAGCTGGCCGACGTGGGCGTCACAGGACTGGCCGACTTCGTCAGCGTCGATCTGCTGGAGCGGCTGGACCAGGACGAGGCGTTCGTCGAGCCGCCGCCCGGCCCGCTCGCCGGCCCGGTGGTGCTGCGCCGGGTCGCCCGTCAGTCCGTCTTCCCCGGCGCCCCGGAGGCCGTGATCAAGCTGGGGCAGGTGGGCACCTATCCGGAGTTCTCCCCACAGGCCACGTCCCTGGCGGTGGGCCGGCCCAGCATCCATCGCGTGACCGACCCCGTCTTCAGGCGCTGGACGGCCGAGAGCCCCGCCCTCGCCGCCATGCTGCGCACCTACGGCCTCCACTCGATGATGTCGGTGCCCATCCGGGCCCGCGGCGTCACCCTCGGAGTGGCCACCTTCTCCCGGCACACCCGGCCCGATCCGTTCACCCATGACGATGTGCTGCTCGCGGAGGAGATCACCACCCGGGCCGCCGTCTGCCTGGACAACGCGCGCCGCTTCACCCGGGAGCGCGACACCGCCCTGGCGCTGCAGCGCAGCCTGCTGCCCCAGACGCTGCCCAGGCCCACGGCGCTCGACATCGCCTTCCGCTACCAGCCCGCGGGGCCGTACGCCGGGGTGGGCGGCGACTGGTTCGATGTGATCCCGCTGTCCGGGGCGCGGGTCGCGCTGGTCGTCGGTGATGTGGTCGGCCACGGCATCCATGCCTCGGCCACCATGGGCCGGCTGCGTACGGCGGTCCGCACCCTGGCCGACGTCGACCTGCCGCCCGATGAACTGCTCACCCACCTCGACGACCTCGTCATCCACCTGTCCGCCGAGGGTGCCGTGTCCACGCTCACCGGGGACGTCACGCCCGCCGAGGACATGACACCCGCCGGGGATGTCGGGGCCAC
Organism: Streptomyces sp. NPDC020845; assembly: GCF_044334165.1. Lineage (NCBI taxonomy): Bacteria > Bacillati > Actinomycetota > Actinomycetes > Kitasatosporales > Streptomycetaceae > Streptomyces > Streptomyces sp. NPDC020845. Next base: position 175,332 of record NZ_JBIRSJ010000010.1, read on the forward strand.
CTGCCTGTACGCGGTGTACGACCCGGTCGCCCGCCGCTGCGCGCTCGCCCGCGCGGGCCATCCGCCGCCGGTCCTGGTGGCCCCCGACGGTACGGTGAGCCCCGTACAGGTGCCGGCCGGGCCGCCGCTGGGCGTCGGCGGGCTGCCCTTCGAGGCGGTCGAGTTCGAGATGCCCGAGGGTGCGGTGCTCGCCCTCTACACCGATGGCCTGATCGGCGGCCGGGGCCGTGACCTCGACGAAGGGCTCACCGCTCTCACCGGCGCGCTGGCCGGCCTCTCCCCCTCCCTGGAGGCCGGATGTGACAGCGTGCTGCGCACACTGCTCCCCGAGCAGGGCGCCCCCGACGACGTCGCCCTCCTTCTGGCCCGCACCCGCGGCCTGGACGCGTCGCGCGTGGCGACCTGGGACGTGCCCGACGACCCGGCCCTCGTGGCCCGGGCCCGCCGGGACGTGACGGACCAGCTGATGGCCTGGGGTCTCGAGGAGGCCGTCTTCACCACCGAACTGGTCGTCAGCGAGCTGGTCACCAACGCCATGCGGCACGCCACCGCGCCCATCCAGCTGCGCCTCATCTACGACCACACCCTGATCTGCGAGGTCTCCGACGGCAGCAACACCGCCCCGCATCTGCGCCGCGCCCGCGTCTTCGACGAGGGCGGGCGCGGGCTGCTGCTGGTCGCGCAGCTGAGCCTGCGCTGGGGCAGCCGGCACTCGGCCACCGGGAAGACGATCTGGGCGGAGCAGGCGCTGCCGTCGCCCGAGTAGTGGCGGTGGGGCTGCGTCGCAAGGTTTCGGCCAGGGTCGGGCAAGGCTTTCGCCCGCGCGTCCGGGCATCCCGTAACCCGTAACGCCGGCAGCGGACGGACGGGGGATGACATGACGGTGATGGAAGGCCCGACGGGCGACGCGGAGTTACGGGGAGCCTGTGCACGGGCTCCCCTCAGGCGGCCGGCCGCCGGGCAGCTGCCGTCTCGGCCTCGGGCGGAAGGACGCGGCTCAGGTAGGCGGTCACCGCCTGGGCGCTGTTGGTGCGCAGGGCGATGTAGCCGTCGGGGCGGATCAGTACCAGCTCGCCCCGGCGGGCCCGGTAGAGGCGCGCGGCCTCGTCGCCGGAAAGAGTCCGCGGGAAGTGCCCCTGGTCGCCGCTCGGGTGCACCTGCCGGGCCCGGCGGCCGACCGCCCGCACGGCGCGCACCCGCGGGCCCCCGAGCGCGCGCAGCGCCGAGGTGGTCTCCGTGCCGAAGCCGAGAATCGTCCAGTGCGGGCCCCGGGTGACGTCGTACAGCCGCAGCGGCGCGCCGTCGGCGGCGGTGCCGCGGGCGTCGGGCGCGCGCTCGCCCGCCTTGGGGCCGCGGCGGGTGGTGCCTGCCGCGGTGAGGGGGGAGTCGGGGTAGGCGATGCCGAGTTGGTCGGTCCTGGCCAGCAGGCGGTTCATGACGGCGGGGTGCTTGATCAGGGGAAAGAGCATGTGGTCGCGTACGAGGCGGCGGGCGCCCTTCAGGGCGAACACCGACTCGAAGCCGCGCGAGCTGTCGGCCAGCACCTTGGCGGCGACGGGCACGCGCTCGGCGCCGTAACTGTCGAGCAGCGTCTCGGGCGCGCCGGCGAGGACGGCGGCCAGCTTCCAGCCCAGGTTGTACGCGTCCTGGATGCCGGTGTTCATGCCCTGGCCGCCGGCCGGGGAGTGCACATGCGCGGCGTCGCCGGCGAGGAAGACCCGGCCGTGCCGGTAGTCGGAGACCATGCGGGCGTTGAAGCGGTAACGCGACAGCCAGCTCGCCTCCGTCAGGGTCACGTCCGTCCGACCGGAGCGCTCCCGGAACAGCTCGCGGAAGATCTCAAGGGTCGGCTCGGGGACCGAACCGTCCGCTTCGGGTACCACGTTGGCCTGGTACTGCCAGGCGTTGCCGGCGTGCGGCAGCGGCGCCACGGCCAGGTATGTGCCGCCTTGGCCGAACCAGGCGCTGGAGGCGTCGCGCGCCAGCCCGTCGATCTTCACATCGCCGACGAGGAAGTACTGGTCGTCGTGCGTGTGCCCGTCCAGCTTCGCGCCGAGCAGGCGGCGCACTGTGCTGCGGCCGCCGTCGCAGCCGACCGCGTAGCGGGCCTTGACCGTCGTACCGCCCGCGAGCGTGGCGGTGACGCCGCGGGCGCCCTGCTCGAAGCCCTCCAGCCCGGCGCCGTACAGCACCGCACCGCCGAACTCCGCGAGCCGGTCGCGCAGTACCCGCTCGACCCGCCACTCGGGCAGCAGCACCAGGTTGGGGTACGGGACGCCCGGCCGCGGTCCCGTCGAGGTGGCGGTGGCCAGCTCAGCGGTGAGTTCACGCCCCTCATGCAGCCGCAGCGGCGTGCCGACGGCCCCGTACGCCAGAACCTCGTCGACGACGCCGAGGTCGTCCAGCACCTCCAGGCTGCGCGGCTGGAGTCCCTTTCCGCGCGATCCGGTCGCGGGGGTCTCGGCGGCGTCGATGAGTACGTGGTCGACGCCGCGGCGGGCGAGTTCGAGGGCCAGGGTCAGGCCGGTCGGGCCGGCGCCCACCACGAGGACCTGGGTTTCACGGTGGTCGATGTCGCGCTTCGCCATCGGATCTCTCCTTCCGCCACAGGCGCATCACTACGTCGTAGTACTCATTTGTAGTACTGCAATGTAGTAGTGTCAAGGCATGCCGAAGAAGAGCAATCGCCGGGAACTCCTCGCCGACACCGCCATGCGGCTCATCGACGACGCCGGCCTCGCCGCCGTGACCCATCGCGCGATCGACGCCGCTGCCGGCGTGCCGGTCGGCACCACCTCGAACTACTTCCGGACCAGAGCCGCCCTTTACGAGGCCATCGCCCACCGCATCCTGGACCACCAACTCGCCGCCGAGGCAGCGGCATCGACGTCCGCCTCGTCCGACCGCGCGGATCTCGTCGAAGCTCTGGCCACCGCGGTCGACGTCGGGGCGGGCGCGGCCCGCAACCGCTACCTGGCCCGCTTCGAGCTCTCCCTGGAAGCCGCCCGCAGCCCGGAACTGGCCGCCGTCATGCGTGAACTGCGCGCCGTGACCCTACGCACTCGCGCCGCCCAGGTCCGTGCCGTCCACCCGGAGGCGACCGACGAGCACATCGACGCCCTGGCCTCCCTGCTGACCGGCGTAGCCTTCGACCGCCTCACCCTCGGCGTCCCCGCCATGGACACCAGGGACGTCGTACGCGCGGTGGTGTCCGGGCTCCTGCCGGGCGCGGCCGCGTCGTGACCGCCTTATGCCGATGCCTCACGGGCCGGGGGCGGGACGGGGAGCATGCCGTCGCGGGTGCGCAGCAGGGGGTTGTCGTTGCGCAGCAGCCACTGTCGGTACGCCGCGCTCGCCCAGGCCGCCTCCAGATAGGAGTCCCTGAGGTCGTGGAAGAGCGCGTCCGCGGTGGGCGGGTCGGTGGCGCGGGAGGCCAGGGACAGGCGGAGGGTGAGGGGGTCGTCGCGGAGGGGGCGGATGGTGAGGCCGGGGCGGGGGGTGGCGGTGGGGCGGCAGAGGGTGATGAGTTCGCCGGAGGCGACCAGGTCGGCGGCGGTGGGGTAATCGCCGTAGACGACGCGGGGTCTTCGGCCCGCCGCGGCGAAGACGCGGCGGAGGGTGGCTTCCTGACCGTCCAGGGCGGGGTCGACCATCCACTGGTCGGCGGCGAGGTCGGCGAGGGTGACGAGGGGGCGGGCGGCGGCCGGGTGGGTGGTGGGGAGGGCGACGAACTGCGGCTCCCGGGCGACGAGGACGCGTCGCCTTACGCCGTCGGGGGCCCGCAGCGGGGCGTCCTCGGCCTCGTGGACGAAAGCGACGTCCAGTTGGTTCTCGGCGACCATCCGCAGCAAAGAGTCGGCCCAGACGTCGATGTGGATCGTGGTGTCCGCGTCGGGAAAGCGGGCGCGGAGTCGGCGCAGCCATCCCGCCACGGCCTGGCTGCCCGTGCTGCCGACGCGCAGCCGGGCGCCGGTGGCCCGGCCGGCCTCCTGTTTGGCCTCGGCGACCAGGGCGTTCATTTCGGCCACGATGGGCCGGGCCCGGCACAGCACGGAGCGTCCGAGCGGGGTCGGCCGGCTGCCGGTGAGCTCGCGCGAGAACAGCGAACCGCCGATGGCGTTCTCGATGCGCCTGAGCTGAGTCGTCAACGAGGGCTGGCTCATGCCCAGCTGCCGTGCGGCCTTCCGTAAGCTGCCGGTGTCGGCGATGGCGCACAGTGCGCGAAGGTGCCTGACCTCGAGCTCCACGGCGCGAGCATAACGGGGCGTCAGGACGTCACACCAGACACTCAACCCACACGAACACCACATCCCGGGCAGCCAATTGACGGTCGATCGCGTCGGGGAGACAGCCGGAAACATGGCGGCACGCCGGGGTGATGTGATGGTGCTATCGCCTGTTGATATCTCCGCGTAGCGCCAGATCTCACCAAGACTTCGGGGCACCAAGCGTTCATCCCACGGCCTCGGCCCGCCTCCCACACCACGGCGGCCGGCCGCGGCCTGACGGACGATGAGGAGCCCCCCACATGAGATTCTCCACGTCTGCGCTCGTGACCACCCTGGGCCTCGGCCTGGCCTCGACCCTGTCCGCCGTACCCGCCTCCGCCGCCACACCCGACAGCGGCGCCGTCAGCCACACCGCCAAGTCCGCGTACGTCGCGAGCGGCGAGAGCCGCGGCGACACCGACGCCTTCCTCAAGGCCGTGATCAAGTCGGTGCTGGCCAAGCGGGGCGTGGTGCCCGGCACGCAGGCCGTCACCGTCACCTACAGCACGAGCAGGGCCCCGAGCTTCAAGTCCGTGATAGCCCGCTCCACCCAGATCTGGAACTCCTCGGTCAGCAATGTGAAGCTCCAGGAGGGCAGCAACGCCGACTTCGAGTACCGCGAGGGCAACGACCCCGCCGGCTCGTACGCGAGCACGGACGGCCATGGCAGCGGCTACATCTTCCTGGACTACGCGCAGAACCAGCAGTACGACTCCACCCGTGTCACCGCGCACGAGACCGGGCATGTGCTCGGACTGCCGGACCACTACTCCGGTCCGTGCAGCGAGCTGATGTCGGGCGGCGGGCCGGGCACATCCTGCAAGAACTCACAGCCCAACGCGGCCGAGATCAGCAGGGTGAACCAACTGTGGGCGAACGGCCTGGCCGGCCTCACCAAGACGCTCGAGGTAAGCGCCCGATAGGGCCACCATCACCAGCACCTCGCACCGCACCCGGCACCCGCTTCACGCCGGGTGCGGTCCGGTGTCCGCCGGGAGTACGGTAAAGGCACCGAGAGCATTTCGCACATACCGGCCGGATTCCCCTGGGGCTGGGGTCCGGCCGCGGGGAGTGAGCACCATGGAGACCGTCGTCACCGTGGCCGTGATCGCCGCGCTGATCGCCGTGGGCGTGGTGGTGATCCACCGGCTCAACGCCCAGCACGGCAGTCGGGTCTCCGCCCTCCGCTACGGCGACACCCCGCCCGGGCAACGCCCTCTGCGTCACCACCGCGCCCTCAGCCGCTGGCGGCCGGGCCACCGCGTCGGCTCCGGGCGGAAGCGGCGGGCCTGAGCGGCGGGCGCGAGCGGTCTGGACCCGGGAGCCTCAGTCCCGGCCCCGACCCCTGCCCCGGTCGGCCGCAGCCCCATTCCGCCCCGGTCAGTCCTCCCGTAACGCGTCCGCCAGCGTCGGCACCGGGCACACCACGTCCAGCAGCCCGCCCACCCGCAGCGTGCGCAGGATCAGCGGGCTGTCGCAGACCACCCGCAGCCGGCCACCGCGGTCCCGCACCCTGCGGTAGGCACGGCACAGCAGCTCCACCCCCGAGCAGTCGAAGAAGCACGTCGGGGTCAGGTCGATGACGACGGCGGGCGCGGGCGGGGAGGTGGCCCGGTCCAGCTCCAGGCCGACGGATTCCCGGCCGACGATGTCGATCTCGCCGTGGAGCTCCACGACCGTGTATCCGCCGACGCCGTACGCGCAGGCGCGGGGCGCCGCGCTCCGGTCCGCGCGGAAGCGCTCGGGGGTGATCGCGGCAGGCGGAGGCGCCTCCTGGCGGGGAGCGCCTTGCTGCGTCATCGCGAAATCACCTCGGAACGGCACACTGCCCCCTTTCACCATCGATAGGCTCCCGGAAGCGGGCACAGTCTGCATCGGGGCGGATACCACCGGGTCCTGGGTGACGTGCCGCGAGCGTAGAGGGGTGACCGCCGGTTACGGAGGTAGGCACCCCATATTTCCCAGAGTAAATGCGCTCGTACGAGTGAATTTCTGTTCTTACTATTGACACTTGGTCGGACGATGCTTGGCGACGGTTCAGGCGATGACGCCATTGCTCCCTCCGGCGCTCACCTCCCCCGACCGCGCGACCGCCAGGGCCAGGTCATCCACGACCTCGAAGGCGTCCTCGAGCCGGACCATGCGCAGCAGCCGGGTGAACCGCGGGTCGACGATCACCAGCCGCAGCCGTCCGCCGCGCTCCAGCGCGCGATTGCGCAGGCGGCACAGCAGGGACACCCCGGCACAGTCCAGGAAGGTCACCATCCGCAGGTCCAGGACCAGGTTCGGACGGGCCTCGCGGGCGAGGGAATCGAGCCGGGCGGACATCCTCGCCGCGGCGAAGATGTCCAGCTCACCGGAGATCTCAGCCACCGTGACGCCGCCGAGCACACGCACACGAACACCGAATGCGGGCCGATCGTCAAACATGAAAGCCCCCTTGGGGTGATGGAGGCGCGACCCCGTCAGTACATGACATACCCATCTATCCGCCCACCAGTCAACGAACGGGCGGGCAAGTGTCGTTGGCGTATTTGCGGTGGGCTCATGAACAACACCCCGCTGCCTGCCCCTAGAACCCCCGCGGCCTGCCCGGACAACACCCCGCACCCCGCGGACCTGCAAGCTTCCGGACTACGACGGCAAGCTGTCCTGACCCGGCGACAGGTGCTGCGGATACCCCGGCGAGTCCCCCGGCCCGGGCGGGCCTCCCGGCCCCCAGAACCGATCCGCCCGCCTGCGCCGCCTGGCCGCCATCAGCAGCGTCAGCGCGCCGGCCAGCACGGCCAGCAGGCCGCCGCCCACGGTCAGCAGCCACGCGGGGACGCCCCCGATGGTCAGCAGCTTGTGGTCGTATGTGACGCGTTGATAGGTGTCGTCCTTCTCCGCGCGCCGGAACTCATGGTCCCCGTAGATGAGTTCCGGCCGCGGAAACGACTGCTGGAAGCTCGTCAGGAACATCCGCTTCCCCGCCAGCTCCGCCAGGTCCCCCAGCGGCGCCTGCCCCGGGGTGAACCACCCGGCGTAGGTCACCCGCGGCGCCCCGCCCCCGATGTCGCCGCGCGGCTCCATGCGGTGCGGCGCCAGGACGTACAGCTCGAGGTTCTGCGGCGTCTTCGCCAGCCGCGACAGCCGCATGGGATAGATCAGACGGTTCGATTCGAAGGTGAGCCGCAGCGGGTCGAGCGTCCCGCCCAGCACGTCCTTGGCCCCGTCCTTGGCCCCGTCCTTGGCCCCGTCGCCCCGGTCGGCGACCGCCGCGGGCGCCAGGCGCACCGCCACGTACTCCCACTTGGCGCGTACGTACGGCTTGAGCCCGTCCGCCAGCCGGTCCGGCAGCTGGAAGCCGTGCTTCTCCAGCCAGTCGCGCAGCGCGTCCGGGTCGGTCGCGGTGAGCCGGGCGACGTCGAACGGACCGAGCCGTTCACGGCCGACGACGCCCACGCGCGGGGGCGCGCTCGACGGGACGCCCGCCCCGGCGCCGGCCCCGTCGACGTACCTGATCTTTCGGTCGTCGAAGGGCCAGTCGCCCGTCCTCGGCCAGAAGTAGTGGCGCGTCCGGTGCACCGGCGCGGTGACCTCGCCCACCTCGTCGAACAGCGCGCGGTCCCCGAGCCGGACCGTCGCCCGGTGCGGCACGGGCATGATCCAAGCCGCCTCGTGGGCGTCGCCGCCCACCGTCAGGCTCATGACGATCTCCTCGGTGTGGCCGTCCCAGCGCACCACCGATGTCTCCCGCGCCACCGCCACGGTGGTGTTCCGGCCGGGCACCAGCCCGCCGCAGCCACAGGCGTACGCCGGCCACACCAGCGATCCGAGCTGGATCGACACCAGCGCCAGCACCACCAGCCAGGTCCGCTGCCACCCCGGCCGCGACATCCGTCCCCCGACGTACCGCACTCCGCACTCCCCCGCCCGCGGCTCCGGCTCGGCCGTACCGCGCATCACCGTGATATTCACCGTGCCCGTACCCGCCTGACCGGCGGACATGTCCTCAGACGGTGGCAACGAGGGATCCGGTTCCTTGGCTGGAAAGGTGGAAAGCTCCAGATCTCGAGGCGCAATGTTGGTACATAACGGCGCGCGCGGGGCCCGTGCGCCCCACAAGACTGGCCTGCACAGCCCGACCGGGCGCCGCCCACCCCGCATATCCGGGCGGCGGCCGGATGGACGACACCCGCGCGAAGGGGCAGAGATGACGGGTTCACGCATAGCCGCCGTCGGCCACTACCAGCCCGCGAGGGTGCTCACCAACGACGATCTGGCCGCCATCGTCGACACCAGCGACGAATGGATCCGCACCCGGGTCGGGATCCGCACCCGGCACATCGCCCGGGCGGACGAGACAGTGGACGAGATGGCCGCCGCGGCGGCCAGCAAGGCCCTCGCCGCGAGCGGGCTCGCACTCGCCGACATCGACCTCGTGGTCGTCGCCACGTCCACGGCGATCGACCGCAGCCCCAATATGGCGGCTCGCGTCGCCGCCCGGCTGGGCCTCGGCTCCCCCGCCACCTTGGACATCAATGTGGTCTGCGCGGGCTTCACCCACGCCCTGGCCACCGCCGATCACACCATCCGGGCCGGGGCGGCCTCCGCCGCCCTGGTCATCGGCGCCGACAAGTTCACCGAGGCGGCCGACTGGACCGACCGCTCCAGCTGCGTGCTGCTCGGCGACGGCGCCGGCGCGGCGGTCGTGGTGGCCGATGACCGGGCACAGGAGGCGGACGGGGACGGCGTCCCGGGGATCGGTCCGGTGGTCTGGGGCTCGGTGCCCGAGATGGGCCACGCCGTACGTATCGAGGGCTCTCCGCCCCGCTTCTCGCAGGAGGGCCAGGCCGTCTACCGCTGGGCCACCACCCAACTGCCGCCCATCGCGCGCGAGGTGTGCGCACGGGCCGGAATCACCCCCGAGGAGCTGGCCGGGGTGGTGCTGCACCAGGCGAACCTGCGGATCATCGAGCCGGTCGCGCGCAAGCTCGGCGCCACGAACGCGGTCATCGCGCGCGATGTCGTCGACTCCGGCAACACCTCGGCGGCCAGCGTGCCGCTCGCGCTGTCCAAGCTGGTCGAGCGGCGGGAGATCGCTCCGGGCGCGCCGGTGCTGCTCTTCGGCTTCGGCGGCAATCTGTCGTACGCGGGTCAGGTCATCCGCTGCCCATAGGACACGCCGCCAGGCCGTGTCCGATTCGTTCAAGACCGGCGGCCTCCCGCGTGCCTACGCTGCCGCCATGACAGCACGATTCGACGCGATCGGCCTGGTCGTGACCGACCTGGCCGCATCTCTCGCCTTCTATCGACGCCTCGGTCTCAGCATTCCCGCCGACGCCGACAACCAGCCGCATGTCGAGGCGACCCTGCCCGGCGGGCTGCGCCTGATGTGGGACCCCATCGAGACGGTCCGCTCCTTCGACCCCGACTGGACGCCGTCGTCGGGCGGGTCCAGCCGTATCGGCCTGGCCTTCGCGTGCGACAGCCCGGCGGATGTGGACAAGACGTACGCCGAGCTCGTCCAGTCGGGTGTGCGCGGCTACAAGCAGCCGTGGGACGCGTTCTGGGGGCACCGGTACGCCACCGTCCTCGACCCGGACGGCAACGGCGTCGACCTGTTCGCGCCCCTGCCCGGCTGACCCTGTCCAGCTGACCCTGTCCAGCTGACCGGGCGCCACTACCGAAGGAGCCGGCCCAGCGGCGCCCCGGTCAGCGCCCTGACCTCGCGTGCGAGATGGGCCTGGTCGGCGTATCCGGTGACGGCCGCGACCTCGGCGAAGGCCGTTCCCGCCCGGGCCGCGTCCAGCGCGCGGTTCAGCCGCAGGACCCGGGCCAGCGTCTTGGGGCCGTAGCCGAACGCCGCGAGCGACCGCCGGTGCAGCTGCCGCTCCCCGAGGCCCACCGCCGCGGCGACCTCGGCGACGGACCGGCCGCCGGAGAGCCCCGCGACGACCGCCCCGACCGCCGGATCGGGCCGCTCCGCACGGTGCAGCCGGTCCAGCGCGACGGCCTCCAGGAGGCGGCTGACCCCGCGAGGGCCCGTACCGCCGAGGGCCGCGCCATCCGGGCCCTCAGCGCCTGGCTCGGCGCCGTACGGGACCGTGCCGTACGGGCTCGCGCCATCCGCGCCCGTATCGCCGCGGGCCGCCTCCTCCGCCAGCCGCTCGGTGAGCCGCCGCACCTCGGCGTCCGGCCACAGCGCCGCCAACGGCACCCGCTGGTCCCGCAGTTCGTACGCGGGCACGCCGAGCACATCGGGGCCGGTGCCGGGGGCGAACCGCAGTCCGACCCAGCGGGCGCCCGGCGAGCCCTGGGCGAGATGGGCCCGGGTGTCGGGGCCGGCCACGAACAGCACCCCGTCCGAGGTGCCCGAGGCCGCCGGATCGCCGCAGCTCCAGATCAAATCGGTGCAGCCGTCCGGCAGCACCCGCTGCGGCCCGGCCCCGGCGGTACGGGACCACACCACCGCCCGGCCGCCCAGCGGCCTGGATCCCCACTCCTGGTACAGCTCCTGGTACAGCACCTCGTCAGGGAACCTCGCGCAGATACATCGCGCCACAGGAATGACAGAAGGGCACTGAGTCGTCCGTGGCCCAGACCTCCGCCGACTGCGTCTCGGCGTCCGGGTCCAGCTCGCGCCCGCACATCGCGGTCGTGCCGTTGGCGCGGACCATGTGCCAGATCTTGACCGGCGCGGCGGCCACCCGCCCGGAGCTGCCTTCCTCGTATTCGGCGCGCATCTCGTGCTGCATGCGTACACCTCCTGCTCTCTCCATGGTCCCGCCCGCCGCGGCCGTTGGCCAGCGGGCACCACCGCGCCCGGCCACGCTTAGAACACCGACCAGCCGGTCAGCGTCGTGAAGTGGTCGAGCGCCGCCATCCCGGCCACCGAGTTGCCCCGTGCGTCGAGCCCCGGGCTCCAGACGCACAGCGTGCACCGGCCGGGTATCACCGCGACGATGCCGCCGCCGACGCCGCTCTTGCCGGGCAGACCGACGCGGTAGGCGAAGTCGCCCGCCGCGTCGTACGTACCGCAGGTGAGCATGACCGCGTTGATCCGCTTCGCCTGGCGCGGCGACAGCAGCCGGGAGCCGTCCGCGCGCAGCCCGTGCCGGGCCAGGAAGCCGCCCGCGACGGCCAGGTCGCGACAGCTCATCTCGATCGAGCACTGCCAGAAGTAGTGCTCCAGGACGGTGGTGACGGGGTTGTCGAGGTTGCCGTAGCTCGCCATGAAGTGCGCGAGCGCGGCATTGCGGTCGCCGTGCTCGGACTCGGAGGCCGCGACGGCCTGGTCGAAGGCGAGGTCGGGGTTGCCGCTCTCGGCGCGCAGGAACTCCAGCATGGTCGTGCTGGCGTCGCCGGTCAGGGTCTGCAGCCGGTCGGTGACGACCAGGGCGCCGGCGTTGATGAACGGATTGCGCGGGATGCCGTTCTCGTACTCCAGCTGCACCAGGGAGTTGAAGGGGTTGCCGGACGGCTCCCGGCCGACCCGCCGCCAGATCCGCTCGCCGTCCTGTTCGAGGACGAGCGCGAGGCTGAACGCCTTGGAGATGCTCTGTACGGAGAAGGGGACCTCCCAGTCGCCGACCCCGGTCACCGTGCCGTCCACGTCCGCGACGGCGATACCGAACCGGCGTGGGTCCACCGAGGCCAGCGCGGGGATGTACTGGGCCACCTCGCCCTGGCCGATATGTGGTGCGACGTGGGTCGCGACCTCCTCCAAAAGTGCCTGGTAGTCCATGGTGGCGTGCTTCTTCCTGCGCATCGTCGAGCGGATCGGAACGCACCATAACCGGAGTGCCCCACATCGCTGCATCAGGGATTCATCACCGAGTGTTCTCGTGGGTATGCAGGGGGTGACAGTCGGGCCGCATTGGGCGGCCCTGCACGATGCGAACGGAGGCGGCCATGGCCTCACCCATGTCCGCGGGGGACTTTTTGGCGGCTCTGCAGCGAGAGGGCCTGCGTGTGGTGCAGGTCGGGGACTGGCGGCACCACAACAGAAACCACAAGGGGCCCTGGGGCGAGGTGCACGGTGTCATGATCCACCACACGGTCACCTCGGGCACCGACCTGACCGTACGGATCTGCCGGGACGGCTTCGAGGCGCTGCCCGGTCCGCTGTGCCATGGCGTGATCGCCAAGGACGGCGAGGTGCACCTGGTCGGCTACGGCCGCGCCAACCACGCGGGGCTCGGCGACGACGAGGTGCTGCGGGCGGTGATCGCCGAGAAGGCCCTGCCTCCGGACAACGAGGCGAACACGGACGGCAATCGCTGTTTCTACGGCTTCGAATGCGAAAACCTCGGCGACGGAAAGGACCCCTGGCCGGAGGCCCAACTGGAGGCGATCGAGCGGGCCGCGGCGGCGATCTGCCGCTATCACGGCTGGACCGAGCGCTCGGTGATCGGCCATCTCGAATGGCAGCCGGGCAAGACGGACCCGCGCGGCTTCACCATGGCCTCGATGCGGGCGCGCATCCGCGACCGGCTGAAGTGACCGGCTGAGGCGACAGGCCCCAGGGCCTGTCGTCAAAGGGGGCGCCCTGCTCCCGACGCCGCAGTGACATCAGCCGCTACCGCGGCGGGCGGCACCTCGCTGCGTTGTCGCATCGCCCGAGTACGCCCAGTACGAGGGCGACGCTCCGCCTTGCGATGCACCGCACCAGACGCCGCTCGCGGCCGGACGCCCCCTTTGACGACAGGCCCTAGCCGTCCGCGTTCTCCTCCCGGTAGGCCGCCGCCTCCTCCAGGTCCAGCCTGCGCAGCAGCGTCCGCAGCATCTCGTCGTCGATCCGCCGGGCGTCGCGGAGTTCCACGAACACCGCGCGCTCGGCGCCGATCACCTCGCGGGCCAGTCGGCGGTAGGTGTCGTCGGCCGACTCCCCCGTCACCTCGTTCACCGCCCCCAGCCGCTCCCACACCGCGTTGCGGCGCCGCTCCAGCACCGCGCGGAGCCGGTCGGCGAGCGGCTGGGGCAGGGCGTTGCGCTCATCGGCGAGGAGTTCGTCGAGGCGGCGCTCGGCGGCCCGGGACGCCTCGTTCTGCGCCTGCGCCTCCGCCAAGGTCTCGGCCTGCACGTCACGGCCGGGCACCGGCAGCAGCCGGATCAGCGCGGGCAGGGTGAGCCCTTGGATGACGAGGGTGCCGATGACGGTCGTAAAGGTCAGAAAGAGGATGAGGTTACGAGCCGGGAAGGGGATTCCACCGTGCCCGGTCAGCGGGATCGAGAAGGCGATGGCCAGCGAGACCACCCCGCGCATCCCGGCCCAGCCGACGATGACCGGCGAGGTCCAGTCGGTCTCCGGCTCCCGCTCGCGGATCCGGCGGGACAGCGCCCGGGGCAGGAAGGTCGCGGGGAAGACCCAGAGGAAGCGTACGCACACGACCGCGAGGAAGAGCGTGGCCGCGTACCAGCCCGCCTCGCCGGCCCCGTACTCGCCCAGGCCCCGCAGCACCACCGGCAGCTGCAGCCCGATCAGGGCGAACACGGCGGACTCCAACACGAAGGCGATCATCTTCCACACCGCCGACTCCTGGAGCCTGGTGGCGAAGTCCACCTGCCAGGAGTGGTGCCCGAGGTAGAGGGCGACCACGACGACCGCGAGCACGCCCGAGGCATGGACCTGTTCGGCCGCCAGGTACGCGACGAAGGGGATGAGCAGCGAGAGGGTGTTCTGCAGCAGCGGATCGCGCAGATGGGTGCGCAGCCAGTGCAGCGGCACCATCAGGATCAGACCGACCCCGACGCCGCCGACGGCCGCGAGGGCGAATTCCCGCAGACCCCCTGTCCAGGTGGCCCCCTCGCCGACCGCCGCGGCCAGCGCCACCTTGTAGGCGGTGATGGCCGTGGCGTCGTTGACCAGGGACTCGCCCTGGAGGACGGTGGTCAGGCGGGAGGGCAGGCCGACGCGCCGGGCGATGGCCGTCGCCGCCACCGCGTCCGGCGGGGCGATGACCGCGCCCAGGACGAGCGCGGCGGTCAGCGGCAGGTCCGGCACCAGCAGATAGGCGAGCCAGCCGACCACGAGGGTCGCGAAGAGCACATATCCGATGGACAGCAGGGCGACGGGACGGATGTTGGCGCGCAGGTCCAGGTACGAACTTTCGAGCGCCGCCGTGTGCAGCAGGGGCGGCAGCACGAGGGGCAGCACGATATGCGGGTCGAGCGTGTACTCGGGCACCCCGGGCACGTACGAGGCGATGAGTCCGACGGCGACCAACAGCAGGGGAGCGGGCACCGGTGTGCGGCGGGCCGCGCCCGCGACGGCCGCGCTGCCCGCGACCAGCACCAACAGTGGAAATACATCCATGAACCAGCCCGTCCCGATGGTCGCAGTGTTCGTCGGGCTAGTCTGGCAATCATGAACGAGTGTCCGCATGTTCCCGAGCTGCCGGTGCCCGAGCCGGAGCCGAGATACGACACCTGCCGGGAGTGCCTGGCCGTGGAGAGCCACCCGGTGCAGTTGCGGCTGTGTCTGTCCTGCGGGCATGTGGGCTGCTGCGACTCATCGCCGTTCCAGCACGCCACCGAGCACTACAAGGAGACCGGACACCCCGTGATGCGCAGCTTCGAGCCCGGCGAGAGCTGGCGCTGGTGCTACGTGGACCACATGATCCTCTAATGACTGCCGCATCGCAGGTGCGGCCCGCTAGCCTTACTCATGATCCGAACAGCGATGCCTTCAGCGGGGAGAGGGCCGGAAAGGAGCCTGTCACCAGCGGTTCCTTCAACGAGGCGACATCTCTTTCGAATTGAGACCGCAGACCTCTAGCCACTGTGCGTACTCATGTGCTTACACTGAGTGATATCGAGGACCTTCGGGTCGGCGTTCACCCATGACGGGGGCCGTGCTTCGTCCGGGCGACACCGAGCCGCAGATCGCGATAGCGTCGCAGCCGAACCACGTGCCGCGTCGGTCCGTACCCCCTCCACCATAAGGGCTCACGACCGGCGCTCCAATCAGCTCAGCTCAATCAGCTTGTGTCACCTTGGAGGTGAGGGTGTCCCAGATCGCAGGCGAGCCCGGGACCCAGGACTTCGTAGAAGTCCGGCTGCCCGCTGAGGGTGCCTACCTGTCGGTGCTGCGGACGGCCACGGCCGGCCTGGCAGCCCGCTTGGACTTCACCCTCGACGAGATCGAGGATCTGCGCATCGCCGTCGACGAGGCGTGCGCGATCCTGCTCCAGCAAGCCGTGCCCGGCAGTGTGCTGAGCTGCGTCTTCCGCCTGATCGACGACGCACTTCAGGTGACCGTCTCGGCTCCGACCACCGACGGGCGCGCCCCCGAGCGCGACACCTTCGCCTGGACAGTGCTCTCCGCGCTCGCCGGCAAGGTCGACTCGACCGTCGCCGAAGACCGCACGGTCAGTATCAGCCTGTACAAGGAGCGCGGCGCCGGCCCCGGACAGCCGTGAAGGAAAGGGGGGCTCCGTGAGCACCGCATCATCGCGGGGAGTGCGTACCCCGGCCATCCCGCACCCGCCGGCCCAGCCGCATCCCGCGGACCCGGAGGCGGCAGGAGATCGACCAGAGCGGGCGGACCACATGGATCAGCATCACCACGAGCGGCGCGAGCAGCCCGATCCGCATGATCGCAGCGGAGCGCGGGCGATGTTCGTCGAGCTGCGCAGCCTTCCGGAGGGCTCCACGGCCCGCGCCGAGCTGCGCAACAACCTCGTGCGGATGCATCTGCCGCTGGTGGAGCACCTGGCGCGGCGTTTCCGCAACCGCGGCGAGCCGCTGGACGACCTCACCCAGGTCGCCACCATCGGATTGATCAAGTCCGTGGACCGGTTCGACCCGGACCGCGGTGTGGAGTTCTCGACGTATGCGACCCCCACGGTCGTCGGCGAGATCAAGCGGCACTTCCGCGACAAGGGCTGGGCGGTGCGGGTGCCGCGTCGGCTGCAGGAGCTGCGGCTCTCGCTGACCACGGCCACCGCCGAGCTCTCCCAGCGGCACGGCCGCGCCCCCACGGTCCATGAGCTGGCCGAGCATCTGAGCATCTCCGAGGAGGAGGTGCTGGAGGGCCTGGAGTCGGCCAACGCGTACAGCACGCTGTCCCTGGACGTGCCGGACACGGACGACGAGTCCCCGGCGGTCGCGGACACGCTCGGCGCGGAGGACGAGGCGCTGGAGGGCGTCGAGTACCGCGAGTCGTTGAAGCCGCTGCTGGAGGATCTGCCGCCGCGCGAGAAGAAGATCCTGCTGCTGCGCTTCTTCGGCAATATGACCCAGTCGCAGATCGCGCAGGAGGTCGGCATCTCCCAGATGCATGTCTCACGGCTGCTGGCCCGCACCCTCGCACAGCTGCGGGAGCGGTTGCTGGTGGAGGAGTGAGAGCAGCGGGGTGAGAGCAGGGGTCAGGCGTCGCGCGGGCCGATGCCCAGGGCCTCCGTCGCCGTCGGGTTGATCAGCAGCGCCAGGACGGCGAACGCCGCGACGGCGGTGGCCACCCCGACGGCGATCAGCCCGCCGCCGTTCTGCACCAGCGTCCAGGCCACGGGCAGCGCCATCAGCTGAGTGATCATCGCGGGCCCGCGGCTCCACCGCCGGCGCTGCCACAGCCCGCGCGCCGCGGCCAGCGGCAGCGCGGCCAGCGCCAGCACGGTCACGCCGAGCATTTCGGCCTGCTGAGGGCTGTCCGGATCCCCGGTCAGCCCCATGACCAGTACGTACACCCCCAGGCCCACCAGCACCACGGCCTCGGCGGCGGCCAGCATGGCGGCGGCCGTGATCCGGGTCGGGCGCGGGCCGGACGGGGCCTCGTCGGCGGGGACGGCCTTGGGAGCCTTGGTCTCCCCGGTCCCCTTGGCCTGGGCGGTCGGCTTGGCCGTCGTCGCCCCAGGAGTCTCCCGAGGAGCCTTGGGAGCCGTCGGAGTCGGCTTCGCCGTCTTCGCGGCCCTGGCCTTCTTGGCGGAGGCGGACTTCTTACTGCTCACCCCAGCAGCGTAGCCGCCGCCCGCCCGGGCCGGGGCCAGGCCGCGATTGCGGCCGATTCACCCTTAGTGGGTAGGCTGCTGAGCATGCGCGCGCTCATCGTGGTCAATCCGGCAGCAACCACCACCAGTGCCCGCACCCGCGACGTCCTGATCCACGCGCTCGCCAGCGATCTGAAGCTGGACGTGGCGACCACGGAGTACCGGGGGCACGCCCGCGACCTGGCCCGGCAGGCCGCGGAGGGGGGCACACACGAGCTGGTCGTCGCCCTCGGCGGTGACGGCACGGTCAACGAGGTGGTCAACGGGCTGCTGCACCACGGCCCCGATCCGGACGGACTGCCCCGCCTGGCCGTCGTGCCCGGCGGCTCCACCAATGTCTTCGCCCGCGCCCTCGGCCTGCCCAACGACGTCGTGGAGGCCACCGGCGCCCTGCTGGACGCGCTGCGGGACGGCACCGAGCGCACCGTGGGCCTCGGGCTCGCGGGGGGCACCCCGGGCACCCCGGACGAGTCTGTGCCGGCCCGCTGGTTCACCTTCTGCGCGGGCTTCGGCTTCGACGCGGGCGTGATCGGCCGGGTCGAACAACAGCGCGAGCGCGGCAAGCGCTCGACCCATGCGCTTTACATACGCCAGGTGATGCGTCAGTTCCTCGGCGATCCGCACCGCCGGGAGGGGACCATAACCCTCCAGCGGCCGGACGAGGACCCCATCGAACGACTGGTGCTGGCCATCATCTGCAACACCGTCCCCTGGACCTTCCTGGGCAACCGCCCGATCTACGCCACGCCGCGCGCATCCTTCGACACCGCCCTTGACGTGCTTGGACTCTCCAAACTGTCCACCTCGGCGGCCACCCGCTACGCGACCCAGCTGCTGACCTCCAGCCCCGATCGAGGGCCCCGCGGCAAGCACGCGACCTCCCTGCACGACCTGACGGACTTCACCTTGCAATCGCAGGCGCCACTGCCGTTTCAGATGGACGGTGACCACCTGGGACTGCGTACGAGCGTGACGTTCACAGGCGTACGCCGTGCACTGCGTGTGATTGTGTGAGTGAGACCGCAAAAAGTCCTTCCAGTCGAACGTTTAGCCTGGCTTCCACCCCCCGGAAGTAGGGCTGTGACAGAGCCGACACCAAGGAATCAAAAAAAACTTTCCGGAAGGGGTTGTATCCGCCGCCGAGGTTTGCGAATCTCTTCTTGGCGATCGGGACGGCCTCCAGAAGGCCCCCTTGAGAGTCCGAATCCCCTTCCTCAGTCCACGGGACCGCACCAGCCCCAACTGGTTGACGTCCCTACCCTTGTCGAGGGGTTCGTGAAAGCGTTCACATTCACAAGCAATCCGCAAGCAACACGAGGAGATGGAGCAGCCATGGACTGGCGTCACAACGCCGTTTGCCGCGAGGAAGACCCCGAGCTGTTCTTCCCCATCGGCAACACCGGTCCTGCGCTGCTGCAGATCGAGGAAGCCAAGGCCGTCTGCCGCCGCTGCCCCGTCATGGAGCAGTGCCTGCAGTGGGCGCTTGAGTCCGGCCAGGACTCCGGCGTCTGGGGTGGACTCAGCGAGGACGAGCGCCGCGCGATGAAGCGCCGTGCCGCTCGCAACCGGGCACGCAACGCCAGCGCCTGACGCCCACACCCCGTGGCCCCCGAGCCGCAGCGCGCAGTAACCCCGATGCGCACAGCAACGTGAGCTTTGAGCCCCGGACCACTCCCGGTCCGGGGCTCAGTGCTGTGCTCACCATGTGAGCGGCATGCTCACTATGCGAGTGGGTGTGCTCAAGGTCTCACGCCGTCTTACGCGACCTCACCCGGGAATCAGCACCCGGTCACCGGATCAGTGCTTCTCCACCCGTACCGGGATGTCCAGGACGACTCGGGTGCCGCGCTCGGGCGCGGGCACCATGTCGAACGTCCCGCCCAGCTCCCCCTCCACCAGCGTGCGTACGATCTGCAGGCCGAGGTTGCCCGCCCGCTGCGGGTCGAACCCCTCGGGCAGCCCGCGCCCGTCGTCCTCGACGGTGACCAGCAGCCGCCCCTCCCCATCGGGGGCGGAGCGCACCGCCGTCACCTCGACCGTGCCCTGCTCCCCCGGCCCGAAGCCGTGTTCCAGCGCGTTCTGCAGCACCTCGGTCAGCACCATGGACAGCGGGGTGGCCACCTCGGCCTCGAGGATGCCGAAGCGGCCGGTGCGATGGCCGGTGACCTTGCCCGGGGATATCTCGGCCACCATGGCCAGGACCCGGTCGGCGATCTCGTCGAACTCGACCTGCTCGTCCAGGTTCTGGGACAGCGTCTCGTGCACGATCGCGATCGAGCCGACCCTGCGTACCGCCTCGTTGAGCGCGTCCCTCCCCTGGTCGGAGTCCATCCGGCGGGCCTGGAGGCGCAGCAGGGCCGCCACGGTCTGGAGGTTGTTCTTCACCCGGTGGTGGATCTCCCGGATGGTGGCGTCCTTGGTGATCAACTCGCGCTCGCGGCGCCGCAGCTCGGTGACGTCCCGAAGCAGGACGAGCGAACCGATGTGGGTGCCCTTGGGCTTGAGCGGGATGGCTCGCAACTGGATCACCCCTTCGTTGCCCTCCACCTCGAACTCGCGCGGCGCCCAGCCGCTCGCCAGCTTGACCAGCGCCTCGTCCACCGGCCCGCGTACGGGGGCGAGTTCGGCGGTGGTCTGGCCGAGGTGGTGGCCGACCAGGTCGGCGGCCAGGCCGAGGCGGTGGTAGGCGGACAGGGCGTTGGGGCTGGCGTACTGGACGACGCCGTCCGCGTCGAGCCGGATCAGCCCGTCGCCCGCGCGGGGCGAGGCGTCCATGTCGACCTGCTGCTCGGGGAAGGGAAACGATCCTGCGGCGATCATCTGGGCGAGGTCGGACGCGCTCTGGAGGTAGGTGAGCTCGAGCCGGCTGGGCGTCCGTACGGTCAGCAGATTGGTGTTACGGGCGATCACCCCGAGCACCCGGCCCTCGCGGCGGACCGGGATGGACTCGACCCGGACCGGGACTTCCTCCCGCCACTCGGGGTCGCCCTCCCGGACGATACGGCCCTCGTCGAGGGCGGCGTCGAGCATCGGGCGGCGGCCGCGCGGGGCGAGGTGGCCGACCATGTCGTCCTGGTAGGAGGTGGGCCCGGTGTTGGGACGCATCTGGG
The DNA here is from genome assembly GCF_044334165.1 of Streptomyces sp. NPDC020845. Taxonomy (NCBI): domain Bacteria; kingdom Bacillati; phylum Actinomycetota; class Actinomycetes; order Kitasatosporales; family Streptomycetaceae; genus Streptomyces; species Streptomyces sp. NPDC020845. The sequence goes on from NZ_JBIRSJ010000010.1 coordinate 195,681, forward strand.
CCACCGATACGTAGCGGGTGCCGTCGCGGGTGGGGACCCAGAGGACGAGATCGGCGAAGGAGAGGTCGGAGAGCAGCTGCCACTCCGATACCAGCAGGTGAAGCCACTCGAGGTCGGAGTCGCTGAGTGCGGTGTGCTGGCGTACGAGGTCGTTCATGGAGGGCACGTTGTGAGCCTACCCGGACGTGGGATTCAGCCTTTCCGCGCAGAGCCGTGGACAGGCGAGAGTGGTCTAGTCCAGAATAGGGCGCACTGCGATCTTCCGCCCTCCCCGCACAGGAGGGTGGATCGAGGCACACGGGGTGCTCTGCCCTGACCGCTCCGGGGGCCTCAAGTCGGCCGACTGCGGCCGATGCAACTCCGGGCTGCGGTGCCGGGTGGGTTGAGGGTCCCGCCCTGGCGCCGCGGCCCGCGGGTGCCTCCCCTTTTTCGCCGCCCTCGCACTGCTCTGCCCCAGGGGCCTCCCAGGCTTCGGGCGGCTGGTCGGCCTCCGGCCGACATCCCTCCCCCACTCCCCCAACGCAAGGCTCCCGCGCTTCGCGGGGAAGCGCGGGAGCCGGTGGGGGGTGGCGGCTCGTATGTGGCGGCCTCAGAGCCTCAGCGGGTCTCGGTCACCTTCGCCAGTGCCCGGGGCGCGACCAAGTTCTGATGGCCGCCCTCGCATTGCTCGGCCCCGGGGGGCCTCCCAAGCTTCGGCCAGCCGGCCGGCCTCCGACCGGCACCATCGCTCACCTGGTCTCCGTCACCTTCGCCAGGGCCCGGGGCGCATCGGGGTCCTGGCCTCGGGCGATGGTCACTTCGTAAGCGAGCAGCTGGAGCGGCAGGATCTCCAGGATCGGCTGGACCTCCTCGGCCACTCCCTCCGTGGGCAGTGCGAAGCCCGCCGAGGCCCGGTCGACCTCGGCCTGGGGGCCGATGACGACCAGGTCCGCGCCGCGGCCGCGCAGCCGCTCCAGGACCGGCTGGAGCGCCTGGCCGCCCTTGCCGTCGGTGACGATGGCGATCACCGGCGAGATGTTGTCGACCATGGCGAGCGGGCCGTGCAGCAGATCGGCGCCCGAGTAGGACAGCGCCGGGATGTAGCTGGTCTCCATCAGCTTCAGCGCGGCCTCCTTGGCCGTGGGGTAGCCGTAGCCGCGGGAGGTGATGACCATGCGCTCGGCGAAGCGGTAGCGGCCGGCGAGCTGCTTGACCTCGTCCTTGCGGTCCAGGATCTGCTGGGCCAGCTCGGGGAGGACCTTGGCGGCCGCGCCGTCGCCGCCGCGCAGGCCCTCGACGAAGAGGTAGAGGGCGAGCAGTTCGGCGGTGTAGGTCTTGGTCGCGGGGAGCGCGTTCTCCGGGCCGGCCAGGACGTCGATGTGAAACTCGGAGACGGCGGCCAGCGGGGAGTCGGGGTTGTTGGTGACCGCGAGGGTGATCGCGCCCGCCTCGCGGGCGGCCTCGGTGGAGGCGACCAGGTCCGGAGAGCCGCCGGACTGGCTGACCGTGATCACCAGTACGTCGGTCAGGTCCTGCTCGGCGCCGTACGCGGTGGTGGTGGACATGGAGGTGAGGCCGCACGGCTTGCCCAGCAGGACCTCGATCAGATACTTCGCGTACAGCGCCGCGTTGTCGGATGTGCCCCGCGCGGTGAGGAGCACGAAGCGCGGGTTGCGCGCGGCGATGTGTTCGGCGATCTCGCGGATGCGGGGCGCGCCCTCGTCGAGGATCCGGCGCAGCACCGCGGGCTGCTCGGCCATCTCCCCGGACATGATCCGGCCCGGCTGGTCGCTGTGCTGGGCCGGAGTCGTGGCGGACATGCTGGGTGCCTCCAGTTGGCTGTGCTGTGCTGTGCCCGCGGTGCGGGCCGAGCCGGGTGGTGGCGTCATCCCCCGGCCACGCCGCCGGTGATGACCTCCGCGGCGGCCAGCCCACAGACCCGGGCGGCGCCGTGAGTCGCGATGTGCAGCGCCCCGGTCGGCGGCGCCTGGGGCACGCCCATCTCGACGACGACCGTGTCCGGCCGGGCGGCGAGCAGGGTGTCCAGGGCATCGGCCATCCAGGGGTGGCGGTGGACATCGCGTACCACTGCGACGATCCTACGGTCAGCCGCCTTCCCGAGTACATTTGCGATCAAGGCGGGCACACCGTCGGCCATACCCTCGATGTCACGCTGGCCATAGGTGGCAGTGCCAGTGCCGGGCAGCAGCCGGGCCAGTTCGGCGGCGACGCCCCAGGGGGTCTCGTCGCCGACGGCGATATTGGCCATGGGGGTGAAGGCGGCGACGAACGCGGGCCCGGTGGGCGGCTCGTACGGCTGGTCGCCCGGGGTGACGCGCAGCGCCCGGCGGGCGGCGCGCAGCCCCGCGTCGGGGGCGGGCGCGATCCCCTCCGCCGCGCCCGGCCCTCCGGCCTGTCGCGCCCAGTCGCCGAGGGCGCGCACCCGGGCCGCGGCGTCGGCGAGCCGCGCCTCGGGCAGCTCCCCGGCCCGTACCGCGGCCACCAGCGCGTCGCGCAGCCGTACCACGGTGTCCTCGTCGCTGAGTCCGCCGCCGACGCAGATCGCGTCGGCGCCCGCGGCGATGGCGAGCACGCTGCCGCGCTCGATGCCGTACGCGGCGGAGATGGCCTGCATCTCCATGCCGTCGGTGACGATGAGCCCTTCGAAGCCGAGGCCGCCCTCGCTGACGGGGGCGCGCAGCAGGCCGTGCAGCGCGGCCGGGCTGAGGGTGGCGGGCAGGCCGGGGTCGAGCGCGGGCACCAGGATGTGGGCGCTCATCACGGCCTTGGTGCCGGCGGCCACGGCGGCCCGGAAGGGGATCAGTTCGCGGGCGGTGAGGGTGTCGAGGTCGGCGTCGATGCGCGGCATGGCGTGGTGGGAGTCGACGGCGGTGTCGCCGTGCCCGGGGAAGTGCTTGGTGCAGGCGGCGACCCCGGCGCCCTGGAGGCCCCGGATGTACGCGGCGGTGTGGCGGGCCACGAGCTGCGGGTCGGCGCCGAAGGCGCGTACGCCGATGACCGGGTTGTCGGGGTTGGAGTTGACGTCGGCGGACGGCGCCCAGTCGAGGTTGACCCCGCAGGCGGCGAGCCGGCGGCCCATCTCGCGGGCCACGGCCTGGGTCAGGGCGGTGTCGTCGACGGCGCCCAGCGCCAGGTTGCCGGGGAAGGAGGAGCCGGTCCGCACCTCCAGCCGGGTGACGTCGCCGCCCTCTTCGTCGATGGCGACGAGCAGGTCTTCGCGCTCGGCCCGCAGCTGGGCGGTGAGGGCGGCGAGTTGCTCGGACGAGTTGATGTTGCGGCCGAAGATGCCGACGGAGCCGAGTCCTTCACCGAGCCGCCGCAGCACCCAGTCGGGCGCGGTGGTGCCGGTGAAGCCGGGTTGCAGAACCGCCAGGGCGTCCCTGGTGAGGGTGTCCAAGCCGCGTGCGAGGGTCGTCATGGAGAAAGATCATCCCTTCACAGCGCCGGAAGTGAGACCACCGACCGCCTTGCGTTGCAGGAACAGGAAGAGAAGCAGGATGGGAATGGCGAACAGCGAGGCGGCCGCCATGGTGGCGCCCCAGTCGTCGCCGAAGTTCGTCTGGAACTTGGACAGCCACAGCGGCAGCGTCTGGGCCTCGGGATCCTTGTTCAGGATGAGTACGAGCGGGAACTCGTTCCAGGCCGTGATGAAGCCGAACAGCGAGGTGGCCATCAGTCCGGGCGCCAGCAGTGGGAAGATCACCCGGATGAACGCCTGCGGCCGGGTGCAGCCGTCGACCATCGCGGACTCCTCCAGCTCCTTGGGCACGGCGGCGACATAGGAGCGCAGGGTGAGGATGGTGAAGGGCAGCACCATGACCATGTAGAAGAGGGTCAGCGGGACCAGGCTGTTCAGCATCTCGCCATCGCGGATGATCATGTAGATCGCGATCACCATGACCTCCCAGGGCGCCATCTGGGCGATCATGAACGTCACCAGGAAGCCGCGGCGGCCCTTGAAGCGCATCCGGGCGAGGGCGAAGGACGCGAGGAGCGCGAGCACCAGGGAGAGCGCCACCGCCGAGACGGTGACGGTCAGGGAGTTCCGCACCAGGGTCCAGAAGTTCTCGGCGTTCGTCGCCGTCTTGAAGTGCTCGAAGGTGGCGTTGGCCGGGAACCACACCGGGTCCTCGGAGATGATGTCCGAGGTCGGCTTGAGGGCCGTGCTGAACATCCAGTAGACGGGGAACACGAAGGCCACAAAGAGGACGATCGCCGCCGCATTGGGCCACAGCCGCCCTGCCGCCGAGCGTTTCACAGCTCGCCCCCCTCATCCTTCTCTTGTTTGAGCACGATCCGAAGGTAGTAGGAGGTCAGGGCCAGCAGGATCACGATGGTCAGCAGCGAGATCGCCGCGCCCATGCCGTAGTGCTGATTGCCCACGCCCTCGATGAACGCGTAGACGGGAAGGGTTTCGGTGAGCCGGTCGGGGCCGCCCTCGTTGATCGCGAAGACCTGCGGGAACGCCTTGAAGACCCAGATCACCTCCAGGAAGACCGTCGCAAGGAGGAACGGCTTGAGGAAGGGCAGGGTCACCGAGGTGAAGGAGCGCCAGGCCCCGGCGCCGTCCAGCGCAGCCGCCTCGTACAGCTCCTTGGGGATCGTCGTGGTCGCCGCGTAGAGGTTGATCGCCACGAAGGGGATCGACTGCCAGACGATGAGGACGGTGATGACGAAGAAGGTCGAGAACTGGCTGCCAGTCCAGTTGTAGTCGGCCATCGAGTGCCAGCCGAGCTTGTCCAGCACCCAGTTGACCACCCCGAAGCGGGCGGCGAACAACCACTGGTAGACGGTGGTCGCCGCGATCGGCGGCATGGCCCAGGCCAGTACGAGACCGGTCGACAGCAGCAGCCGCATCTTCGTCCCGAGCCGGGCGAGCAGCAGCCCGATCAGCGTCCCCAGCACCATGATCAGCACGACGTTGACGGAGGTGAAGACCACCGATCTGGCCGTGACCCGCCAGAAGTCCTCGCTGGTCAGCGCCTCGCGGTAGTTGTCGACGCCGTTCCATTCGGTGAGGTGCTGGATCAGCTGCCGCATATTGAGGTTCTGGAACGACAGCATGCCGTTCTTCACCAGCGGCCAGCCCAGCAGCACCACGGTGGCGGCCAGCGCGGGCAGAAGCAACAGATAGGGCGCGGTGCCGATGAGCCGGCCGCGCCCCGGGGGCGTCCCGCGGCCCGTACCCGTACGGCCCGGCGGCGCCCCGCGCCCGGGGACCCCGGCCGCCGCGGGGCGGCCGGGGTCCTTGCGTGTGGTGCGTGTGGTCGCTACAGCCATCGCCGTTACTGCTCCTGGCTGAGGCGCTTGTTCATCTCGTCCTCGACCGACCTGGCCGCGTCCGTCGGGGACTTACCCTTCAGCACGGCGGTCATATAGGCCTTGATCGGGTTCGGGGCGTTCTCCACCGGGGCCCACTCGGGGATCAGCGGGGTGGTGCCGCCGCCCGCGACGGCGGGTGCCGCCGCCTCGGCCGCGGCGTTGCCCTTGAGCTGGGACTGCAGCGACTCCTTGTTGGGGATCACGCCGCCTTCCTTGGCCAGCTGCCCCTCATAGGTGTCCGACAGCGCGATCTTCAGAAACTCCTTGGCGAGTTCCTGCTTCTTGCTGCCCGCCGCGACCGCGAGGTTGGAGCCGCCGAGGAAGACGCCCTCCGGCTTGTCGGCGGTCTCCCCCGGGATGGTGAAGTAGCCGATGTCCTTCTCGATCTTCGGGTTGGCCTTGATCGCGGTCGCCGCCTCCCAGCCCATCCCGATGAAGGCGCCCGTCTTGCCCTTGGCGAAGACCTCGGCCTGCTGCGGGGTGGCCTCGTCCTTGTCCTTGGGGGCCTTGCTGAAGGACTGGTACTGCTTGTAGATGTCCATGGCCTTGGCGACCTTGGGGTCGGCGAGGTTGGAGACCCACTTGTCGCCTTCCTTCTTGACGAGGTCGGCACCGGTGCCGATGGTCAGCCCGTCGAAGAAGTACCAGTTCTGGCCCGGCAGATAGATCGGCTCGGCGTCCGTCTTCTTCTGGATCGCGTTGAGATCCTGGAAGAACTCGGTCCGGGTCTTGGGGGTGTCCTTGATCCCGGCCTCCGCCCAGATCTTCTTGTTGTAGAGCACCACGCGGTTGGCCGCGTACCACGGGGCGGCGTACTGCTTGCCGTCGTAGACCGCGGACTTGTTGAGGGAGTCGGCCCAGTCAGCGCCGACCGACTCCTTCAAGTCGGTCAGCTCGGCGAGGCCGCCGGTCTGGGCGTACGCCGGGGTCTGGGTATTGCCGATCTCGATCACGTCCGGCGGATCGGACTCGGAGAGCGCGGTGGTCACCTTCTGCTGAATGCCGTTCCACTGCTGGACCTCCAGCTTCAGCTTGGCACCCGTCTTCTTCTCGAACGCCGCCTTGACGTCTTTCGTCCAGCCGTCGGGGGTGGACCCGTCCATCGCCCATACGGTGAGCGTCTCGCCCTTGAAGCCGTCCGCTCCGGTCTTCTCGTCGTCATCGCCGGACCCGCAGGCCGCGACGGTCACCAGCATTGCCGCGACACCCGTCGCCGCTATCAGCCCACGCTTCACAGCACACTCCCCAAAGGACCGGAAGACAGGTTTAATGGTTTAGACCAGTGCCCGCAGCTTGGCCTAGACCTTTGGGGGTGTCAAGGGTGTCCAAGAGCCGCCATCGGCTCCGTTACCGGACCGACACCTGACGACATACGGGCTGAGCAGCCGCTTACGGCCGAGGCCGTGCCACGATGTGAGCCGCTGAAAACGGAGGAGCCGGTGACGGCAGCAGACCAGGGGTCGGAAAGGCGCGCGATGGAGACCGAGGGGGCAACGGCGGCGGCCGCAACGGGGACGACAGCCACCACAGCCACGACAGCCACAACCGAGGGCGGCACCCGCTCCGCCCACGGCTCCGGCAGCAGCGCCGGGAACAACACCGGGACCAGCACCGGGAACAGCTCCGGCGGGACCCGCACCGCGCGCGTGCCCAAGTACTACCGCCTCAAGCGGCACTTGCTGGAGATCACCGAGACCCTGCCACCCGGCACCCCGGTCCCTCCCGAGCGCACCCTCGCCTCCGAGTTCGACACCTCCCGGACCACCGTGCGGCAGGCGCTCCAGGAGTTGGTCGTCGAGGGGCGGCTCGAGCGGATCCAGGGCAAGGGCACCTTCGTGGCCAAGCCCAAGGTCTCCCAGGCGCTCCAGCTGACCTCGTACACCGAGGACATGAAGGCCCAGGGCCTGGAACCCACCTCCCAGCTCCTGGACATCGGCTATGTCACGGCCGACGACCGGCTCGCCGGGCTCCTGGACATAGCGGCCGGCGGCCGGGTGCTGCGCATCGAGCGGCTGCGGCTGGCCAGCGGCGAGCCCATGGCCATCGAGACCACCCATCTGTCGGCGAAGCGCTTCCCCGCGCTGCGCCGCAGCCTGGTCAAGTACTCCTCCCTGTACACGGCCCTGGCCGAGGTGTACGACGTCCATCTCGCGGAGGCCGAGGAGACCATCGAGACCTCACTGGCCACCCCGCGCGAGGCGGGGCTGCTGGGCACGGACGTCGGGCTGCCGATGCTGATGCTCTCGCGCCACTCACTGGACGCGGCGGGCGAGCCGGTGGAGTGGGTGCGGTCGGTCTACCGCGGGGACCGCTACAAGTTCGTGGCCCGGCTCCAGCGGCCGAACGGCTGAGCCCGCGCCGCCGCAGCCACGCCCGAACGGCCGGGCGCACGCCGTCCGAGCCACGGCCGACGTCCTTATCTTTCCCATACCGATATACGGACGGGTAGTGACGTCCGCCTGACCTCTGGCTTAGATTTCCTGCGCATTAAGCAAATGATCAGTCACTTACGCAGCTTACGCAGGTGCTCAGCCGCGGGACGGAGCAGCCGCCAATGTCAGGAACATCCGGTACGCAAGGCAGGAGACCGGTCGTCACGCCCTCGCGCGTCGTGGCCGGCCTGTGCCTGATCGCCCCCTTCGTGGCGATGCTGTGGGTCGGCTCGTACGCCAAGATCGAGCCCACCTTGATCGGCATCCCGTTCTTCTACTGGTACCAGATGCTCTGGGTGCCCGTCTCGGCCGCGCTGACGACGGTCGCGTACATCCTGGTCCGCCGTGAGAAGCGGGCGCTGCGCGCGGCGGAGCAGGCGCAGAAGGGAGGTGCGGCGGAATGAAGGACGTCAACGGCGTCGCACTCGCCGTCTTCATATTCTTCTTCGTGGCCGTCACGGTCATGGGCTTCCTGGCCGCGCGCTGGCGGCGGGCCGAGAACGCCAACAACCTCGACGAATGGGGTCTGGGCGGCCGCAGCTTCGGCACCTGGATCACCTGGTTCCTGCTCGGCGGCGACCTCTACACCGCGTACACCTTCGTCGCCGTCCCGGCGGCCATCTACGCGGCGGGCGCGTCCGGCTTCTTCGCCGTGCCGTACACCATCCTGGTCTACCCGCTGATCTTCCTCTTCCTGCCCAAGCTCTGGTCGGTATCCCATAAGCACGGGTACGTCACCACCTCGGACTTCGTCCGCGGCCGCTTCGGCTCAAAGGGACTGTCGCTGGCCGTCGCGATCACCGGCATCCTCGCCACCATGCCGTACATCGCCCTCCAACTCGTCGGCATCCAGGCGGTGCTGGACGTGATGGGCGTCGGCGGCGGCGAGAACACCAACTGGTTCATCAAGGACCTGCCGCTGCTGATCGCCTTCGGCGTGCTCGCCGCGTACACCTACTCCTCGGGTCTGCGCGCCCCCGCGCTCATCGCGTTCGTCAAGGACACGCTGATCTACATCGTCATCGCGGTGGCGATCATCTACATCCCGATCAAGCTGGGCGGCTTCGACGACATCTTCGCCAAGGCGGGCGACTGGCTGGGCGGGACCAACCCGAAGACCGGGGCTCCACGCGGCGCCCTGGCCAGCGGCGAGAAGGCGCAGTGGGCCTACGCCACGCTCGCCATCGGCTCGGCGCTCGCGCTGTTCATGTATCCGCACTCGATCACCGCGACGCTCTCCAGCCGCAGCCGCGAGGTGATCCGCCGCAACACCACGATCCTGCCGCTCTACTCCCTGATGCTGGGCCTGCTGGCGCTGCTCGGCTTCATGGCGATCGCGGCGGGCGTGGAGGTGGACAACAACCAGCTCGCCATCCCGCAGCTGTTCGAGGACATGTTCCCGGACTGGTTCACCGGCGTCGCCTTCGCCGCCATCGGCATCGGCGCCCTGGTCCCGGCGGCCATCATGTCCATCGCCGCGGCGAACCTGTTCACCCGCAATATCTATAAGGACTTCATCCGGCCCAACGCCACGCCCGAGCAGGAGACCAAGGTCTCCAAGCTGGTCTCGCTGCTGGTCAAGGTCGGTGCGCTGATCTTCGTCCTCGGCATGGACAAGACGGTCGCGATCAACTTCCAGCTGCTGGGCGGCGTCTGGATCCTCCAGACCTTCCCGGCCCTGGTCGGCGGCCTGTTCACTCGCTGGTTCCACCGCTGGGCGCTGCTCGGCGGCTGGGCGGTCGGCATGATCTACGGCACCTGGAAGGCGTACGACACCCCGGCCGCCACCCAGAAGCACTTCGGCAACGTCGCCGAGATCCCCGGCATCGGCGAGATCGGCTACATCGGCTTCACCGCCTTTGTGCTCAACGTCGCCGTGGTGGTCGTCCTCACCTTCGTCCTGCGCGCCCTCAAGGCCCCGGACGGCATCGACGAGACCTCCCCCGCCGACTACCAGGCGGACTCGGGCGACCCGGGCGTCCAGACCGAGCTCCCCCCGGCCACGGCGGGCGCGCCCGGCGGCCACTGACGCCTCGGCTTCTTCACGCCTCGGCTTCTTTCGACGGGCCGCCCCCTCCCCACCACGGGGGAGGGGGCGGCCCGTTCGTATGCGTGCAGACCGGCTGTGCAGCCGTCAGCCGGGTGAGGCATTGTGCCCGTCGGTGGTGGGCGGCGCGTGGAAGGCCGCGGTCAGGAAGGTGACCAGCCGCCCGGCGTCGTCGCCCGCCGGCGCCACGATCTCGGCGGCGCCGCCCGGGTGGAGATCGCCGAGGGCGCTCGACTGATACAGGCCCAGCAGTCCGACCATGGCACGGAAGCGGAACGCGACCTCCGTCGCGGGTAGTTGAGGCAGCGCGGCCCGCAGCGCGTCGAGGTACTGCCCCTCCGCCGGGCCGACCTCCGCGGCGAAGAGGCGCCGGATCGCGGGGTCGGGCTCGGAGATCACCTGGCCCAGGAACCTGGCGACGGCCGCACCGCGCTCCCCGCTGCGAGCCACGAGCCGGGCGCCCGTCGTGACGAAGGCGCCCACCAACTCCTCCACGGTGGGCTGCCGGTCGCCGGGGGCGCGCAACTCCTCCAACAGACGCAGACGCTCGCCGTTGACCGCGGCCATGGCGCGCTCGACGACCGCGCGCAGCAGCCCCTCCTTGGACCCGAAGTGGTAGTTGACCGCGGCCACATTGGCCTCGGCCGCGACCGTCACCGTCCGCAGCGAGGTGGCGGCGAAGCCGTGCTCGCCGAAAAGCCGCTCGGCGGCGTCGAGGAGACGGTCCCGGGTCGGGACGGGCTGAGGCTCATTCATCGGCACCAAAGTAAAACGAGCGCTTGATTCAAGCAAGCGGTCCATGCTCCACTTGAAACGATCGTTTGAAACGTCCAATTGAAACGCTCGCTTAAACGGAGTGATCGCCATGCACCAGTCCACGGCCCCGCCAGTCGCACCGCCACGCCCCGGCGCCGCCCAACGGACGGCCGTCCTGACGGTGATGTGCCTGGCCCTCGCCGTCGTGGTCGGGATGCTCGCCTCGCTCCTGGTGGCCGTACCCGACATGGCCCGCGACCTGCGGGCCACCGAGTCCGAGCTGCAATGGATCATGAACGCGTACGGTGTGGCCTTCGCCGGTCTGCTGCTCCTGGGCGGCGCCCTCGGCGACCGCTACGGCCGCAAGGGCGTCCTGCTCGCGGGCCTCGGCCTCTTCGCGCTGTCCTCGGGCGCCGTCGTCTGGACCGACGATGTGAGCCTGGTGATCGGCCTGCGCGGCCTGGCGGGCGTGGGCGCGGCCTTGGTCATGCCGATGACCCTGTCGATCATCACCCATGTCTTCCCGCCCGAGGAGCGCGGCCGCGCCGTCGGCATCTGGTCCGGCGTCAGCTTCGGATCCGGCCTGCTCGCCGTACTGCTGGCCGGGGGCCTCCTGGAGGCGTACTCCTGGCGCTCGGTGTTCCTGACCAACGCCCTGCTCGCCGCCCTCGCACTCGTCGTCGCCGCCGCGATCGCCCCGGCCTCGAAGCAGTCGGAGCCGTCGCGGCTCGATGTCGTGGGCGCCCTGCTGTCGGTGGTCGGCATCGGGGCGCTGGTCTTCGGCATCGTGGAGGGCCCGGAGCTCGGCTGGTCCGACGGCGCGGTGATCACGGGCTTCGCCCTGGGCGCCCTCGGGCTCGCGGCCTTCGTCGGCTGGGAGCTGCGGACCGCGCACCCGCTGCTGGACGTACGGGTCTTCCGGCTGCCGGGCGTCTCGGCGGGCTCGCTCATCATCACGGCCGAGTCGATCGCCATGTTCGGCTTCTTCTTCCTCGGCCTGCAGTATCTGCAGCAGATCCTCGGCTACTCCCCCATACGCTCCGGGCTCGCCCTCGTCTCCATGGCCCTCGGCGCGATCCTGTTCTCCCCCGTCGCCCCCGGATTCGCCAAGCGGTACGGCATGCGCGCCGTGATGGGGGTGGGCATGGCCCTGATCGCGGCCGGCCTCGGCGTCCTGGCCGCCACGGTCGACGGCGGCGGCCTCTGGCCCTTCCTCGCCAGCACCACCCTCCTCGGCGCGGGCATCGCCTTCGCCGCGACCCCCGCCACCGAGGCCATCGTCGCCGCACTGCCACCCGAGAAGCAGGGCGTCGCCTCCGCGCTCAACGACCTCACCCGCGAACTGGGCGGAGTCCTCGGCATCGCCGTCCTCGGCAGCGTCTTCAACAGCACCTACCGCTCCGACGTCGCCGATCCGACCCACGGCCTGCCGACCGAGGCGGCGGACGCGACCCGCGACTCCCTGGCCGGCGCGCTACGCACCGCCGCCGAACTGGACGGCCGGACCGGAGCCCGGCTGGCCGACGCGGCCCGCGAGGCGTTCAACAGCGGCATGGCCAACGCGCTGCTCGGCGGCATCGCGGTCGTCGTCCTGGGCGCGGTCTCGGCGGTGGTGCTGCTGTCGCGGCGCGCGCGTAGTTGTCACAGCGGCGACAAGGCGTAGCCGCTTGGCGGCACATGGCGTTTCCGGTGCTGTGTGCCGCCACGGCTGGCAGCATGAGAATCATGGATACGATCAGCAACGCTGAGATCCTCGCAGAGATCGCTGGCGGCCTCGACGACTGGCGCAAGCTCGCTCAGCCTCTCGCTGCTCGCTACCGCGCCACAGACGCCGTGGTCGGCGTCGCGTTTGTGGCAGCGGTTGCGCGGGCGGCAGCCGCCGCCCGCTACGACGTACCGGAGATCAGGCTGGGGCACGGAGTCATCGACGTGACCCTGTTCAGCGTCGACGAGGCCGGTGCCCGGAGGGTTACCGCCAAGGACCTCGAACTGGCCGGCGTCATCACCGGGCTTGCCCGCGAGTTCGACCTGACTGCCGTCCCCGGCGAGGTGGCACAGCTTGAGCTTGCCCTCGACACCGCTGACGATTCGGCAGCGGGCCCCTTCTGGGCGGCGTTGCTGACAGGAGACGCCACCCACACGGTGTTCGACTCGGTCTTCGACCCGACGAACCGTGTCCCCAGTGTGTGGTTTCAGCAGACCGACAGGCACCCGACCCCACGCCAACGCTGGCACATGGATCTGTGGCTGGCCCCCGAGGTGGCGGGCGAGCGCATCGCGGCCGCCGTCGCCGCAGGTGGCACCTTGGTCGACGACTCCCAGGCCCCGTCGTTCACCGTGCTCGCCGATCCAGAGGGCAATAACGTCTGTATCTGCACCGCTCTCGAACGCGATTAGACGGCGCGCTGCGTCACGGGCCGCGGCCGTGAGCCGCGCCGTTCAGCTCGGACCCGGGCGCGTGGCGGCCGCGGCGGCGACAGCAACGGCGAGTGGGTCGTGTGAAGGGCGGTCGAGCAGGTCTTGAAGATCCGTACCGGTGTTGCCCAGGAAGCCGTGGCGGATGCTGGTGGCGATCGAGGAGAGCATCGGCGGCTGGAACGGCAACAGTCCAGGGGCGTCCAGGAGCCTGCGCCGGTATTCGCCCAATCCGATGGTGCGGTGCGCCACTCCAAGGCCATCGGCGACAGCGGGCGCCGTGATCGGCACGCCGACGAGGTCGTAGACGCGCTCACCGTGTCGCTCCGGATCGCCCGCGACGATCGCCGCCACGTCGGCCAGGTCCTCACGCGCCACGGCGGACAGCGCGCCCTCACCGAACGCGGACTCCACCGCATCGCCGTTCCACATCAAGAGGGCGCCGAAGAGTTCGGCGTACAGGCCGTTGCGCAGGATCGTCCAGCTCAAGCCACTGCCCCTGACCAGTCGCTCCGTCGCGCGATGCGCCGGCGCGAAGCCGAGGTGGTCGCCGGCGCCGGTCAGGCTCGTGTAGATGACGTGCTTGACGCCGTCGCGGGCGGCGGCGTCCAGCACCGCCGCATGCCGACGGATGACCTGATCGTCCTCCGCGTAGCCCGCGGAGACCAGCACGAGCGTCGAGACGCCGGTCAGGCCGATGCCGGACGGCTGGTCGAAGTCGAGGAGCCGTACTCCTTCGCCCGGCGTACGGCTGCCGCCGATCGCCTCCACACCGCGGGCACGCAGCGCCGCGAGGGTGAGTGAGCCGAGGTTTCCGTTCGCGCCGGTCACCAAGATCATGGGGCCGAAGCCTCCTTCGTGGTTCTCGTCAGTAACTACGATCGGATCCTGACCCGCCCGCAAATCGGCCACAAGAAGGCACTTCGATGTCACTCACGCACACCGGTGTAACCGCTGAGCCCGCCGAACTCAGCCCCTGCGGCCAGAAGGACCACCCCGACTGCGGCATCCGGGACGTACTGGACCGGGTCGGCGACAAGTGGTCGGTCCTCGTCATCGTCGAGCTCGCCGGCGGGCCACGGCGCTTCCGAGAACTGCAACGCGCGATCGACGGCATCTCCCAGCGCATGCTGACCCTCACGGTGCGCAGACTGGAGCGCGACGGGCTCGTCCTCCGCACCGTGTACCCCACGGTCCCCGCCCAGGTCGACTACCGCCTCACCGAAACCGGCGCGAGCCTCACCCACCTGATCAGGGCTCTCGCCGAATGGTCCCTGGCCCACCGACCCGTCATCGCCGAAGCCCGAAGCGAGTACGACCGGACGCACCCCGACCACGACATGCGGTAACCGGGCTCTGTCAGGTGAGGAAGGTGACCGTCTCGGCAAGTGGGGCTCGGTCCGTTCGGGCACAACGCGTGGTGGTGTCCTCGGCTCCGATCGACACACCGCAGAACAGGATGAGCCCTTCCGGGGGTGACACGACCTCCGCGACCGTCCCGCGGTACACCGACCACGCCATCTGCGCACAGCTGTGCAGCCCCTCGGCACGGAGCAGCAGCATGATGGTCTGCAGATACATGCCGACATCGGCCCACTGGGCCGTGCCCATGTCGCGGTCGATGTAACAGAGCAGAAGAGCCGGTGCGCCGAAGCAGTCCCAGTTCGCGGCAATGGCCCTCTGGCGTGCCCGCTCGTCCTCCCGGGGCACGCCGAGCGCGGCGTAGCGCTGCTCGGCGGCTGCGGCCCGGCGCTCGCGGTACGGACTCCCGAGCTCGGCCGGATACATGGCGTATTCGCGCTCGTCCCCGGGATCGCCCGAGGCCACGCGCTCGGCGACGCGCTTTTTGAGCTCGGCCAGCGGCGCCCCGGTCAGCACATACGCGTTCCACGGCTGGAGGTTCCCCCCGGACGGCGACCGGGCAGCGGTGGACAGCACACGCTCCAGCACCTCCCTCGGGACGGGCTCGTCCGTGAACCCGCGGACCGCCCGTCGGCTCGCAACCGCCTCGTAGAAGTCCAAGTGCCATGACCTCCCATGTCGTCGGACTCCTCTACGGTGTTGACGATCAGGTACGGGGAAAGGTGACCGGTGCACGCACAGGACGGGCTCGCCGACAGTTTCGAGACGCATCGCGACCGTCTGCGCATGGTTGCCTACCGCATGCTCGGCTCACTCAGCGAGGCGGACGACGCTGTTCAGGAAGCGTGGCTGCGGCTGGTCCGCGGCAACACCGACAACGTGGACAACCTGGGTGGCTGGCTGACGACGGTCGTGTCCCGGATCTGCCTCGACATGCTGCGCTCCCGTGAGTCACGGCGAGAAGAACTCGCGGGCCACCAGCTGCCCGACGAGCGCCCTGACCCCGATCAGAGCGGCGACCCCGAGCAAGAGGCGTTGCTGGTCGACTCGGTCGGCCGCGCGCTGCTGATCGTGCTGGACAGGCTGGGCCCCGCGGAGCGGGTCGCCTTTGTGCTGCACGACATGTTCGCCGTGCCGTTCGACGAGATCGCGCCCATCGTCGATCGCTCCCCGGCCACCGCCAAGAAGCTCGCCAGCCGCGCGCGCGGCAAAGTGCGGGGGGCTCCCGCGCTTCCCAACGTGGAGCTCGTCCGGCAGCGGCGTGTGGTGGAGGCGTTCCTGGCCGCTTCGAGGGCCGGCGACATCGACGGGGTGCTCACGGTCCTGGCCCCCGATGTCATACGGCGGGCCGACCGCGCCGCCCTTCCCGCAGGCAGGCCGACCGAGGTCCGTGGTGCGCGGGCCGTGGCGGAGGAGATCGCCGCCTTCGGCCGGAACTCCCGTTTCGCGGAGCCGGCGCTTGTCAACGGCGCCGTGGGAATCGTGGTCGCGCCGTGGGGCCGGCTGCGGCTCGTCCTCGCGGTCACCGTTGTCGGCGAGCGGATCACCGCGTACGAGCTGATCGCTGATCCGGCCCGGCTTCACCAGCTCGACCTGACCGTCCTCTCCCCCGCCTCCTTGTAAAAAAACGTTTGATGTAGAGCAAGCGATTTTTTTATAAGGGGGTTGGGGGAGGGGCTTGCATCGTGCAGCCGCCCAACCGTTCAGCCACCACCTCGACAAGGCGTAACCATGTCCACAGAACTGCGTCTCACCGTCCTGGGTTGCGCCACGCCGTACCCCACCGTCGACAACCCCTGCTCCGGCTACCTCGTATCCAGTGGCGACACCCGCATATGGGTGGACGCGGGCACGGGGACACTGGCCCCGCTGCAACGTCATGTCCGGCTCGGCGAACTGGACGCGATCTGGATCTCGCATCTGCACGCTGACCACAGCGCGGACCTGCTCACCGCCTACTACGGCGCGCTCTTCGCGGACATCCGGCTCGCCGCGCCCATCCCCCTGTACGGCCCACCCGGTATCGCCGACCGGCTCGCACACTTCCTCACCAACACCTCAGAGCGCAGCCCGGTCGAGTCCGCCTTCGCCATCGACGAACTGCACGACGGACACCAGGTGCGCGTCGGCGCGCTCACCCTCACCAGCCGCGCGGTGGCGCACGGCATCCCGGCCTTCGCCCTGCGTGCCGAGGCCGACGGCAGGTCGCTGGTCTACTCCGGGGACACCGCTCCGTGCCCCAGCCTCACCAGCCTGGCCGAGGGCTGCGATGTGCTGCTGTGCGAGGCCGAGAGCGCGGAGCGGCCGAGCTCGGGGGAACAGGTCCACCACACGCCCGAAGACACGGGCGACACCGCCCGCGCGGCCGGGGCGGGACGGTTGATCGTCACTCATGTCGGCCGCTTCCTCACCCCGCAGCAGGCGGTGGCCCGGGCCTCGGCCCGTTTCACCGGTCCCGTCGACTACGCCGCACCCGGCGCCACGTTTGTGGTCGGCTGACTCGCCCGCGCCGCGGACCGCAGCTTCGCTGCGCGTTGCGAGTGGGCGCGCTCCGCTTCGCTTCGCCTGCGCCTATACACCGTCTCGCGGCATTCGGCTCGGGCGAGCGCGGGTTTCGTCTCGGACCCTCCGGGTCCAAAGCGCCAGCGAGAAGGGGGAAAGGGGGCGGCTGGCCCGTTGTCCCGATTCCTCGGCCCGGCGGGCTGCTGAGCTCAAAGAGGCTCCGCTGCGCTCCGCCGCAGCTGCTGCCGCGCAGTGGCCAAGCCCGTCAGCCCAGCGGTGCGCTCGGCTGGGGGCGCGCGAGCGCGACGAACGGGCCGGCGACCACTGAACGGCATGGTCCGGACGCCGCGTGCGGGCATCGTCTCGCGCCTTCGGCGCACAGCGGCCAGCAGCGGGGAAGGAGAGAGGGAGCGCCGGGGCATCGTCGCCGTCCAGCCCAAGGGGTGGTCACCGGCTGGTGGGCGGGGAGACGGCGGATGGTCGCCCGAAGCGGTGGGCGCCGGTCCGGTTCAGGCCCTCCCCCCACCTGCTCTTAAAAAAATGCTTGCTCTGCATCAAGTACTGCATCAAACGTTTTTCTAAGAGCAGGTGGGGGGAGAGGCGATCCCGTCCCCCGGTGCCCGCCCATCCGTCGCGCTCCCGCGCCCCCGGTCCAGCGCACCGCTGGTCCCCTTGCCCGGCCACCGCGCGGCAGCAGCTGCGGCGGAGCGCAGCGGAGCCTCTTTGAGCTCAGCCACCCACCGGGCCGAGGAAGCGCGACAACGGGCCAGCCGCCCCCTTCCCCCTTCTCGCCGGCGCTTTGGACCCGGAGGGTCCGAGACGAAACCCACACCCGCCTGAGCCGAATGCCGCGAGACGGCGCACAGGCGCAGGCGAAGCGAAGCGCAGCCAACGCGCAACGCTGCGATGCGGAGCGCTCAAGCCGCGATGCCGAAGGCATCGCGGGGCGTCGGCGCGAGTTCGAACCAGAGCAGCTTGCCGCTGGTCCCGAAGAGCTCGTCGGCGAGGACGTAGCCACCCCAGTTGTCCGCGCAGATCCGTACGATGAGCAGCCCGCGCCCGTACGTGGCCTGGGTGTTCGCAGCGGCTTCGGCGAGGGCGGCCGAGCGGTCGAAGAGGGCCGGTGGCTTGTCGAACGGCGGTGGGATATCGGGGTTGGTGTCCCAAATGCTGACGCGGAGACGGCCCTCTTCGACGGCCCGAATGCGCATCTCCGCCGGGCCGGTGGTGTGGCGATAGGCGTTGGTGACCATTTCGCTGGTCACGAGCGTGGCTGAGTCGGTGAGTTCACCCATGTCGTGCCTGGCGAGGACGGCCCGCAGGGTGGTCCGGGCGATGGCTGCGGCGCGTGGGTCATGGGGCAGGCGGAGGGAGTACGACCAGGGGTTTTCCAGATCCTCCGGGGATACGGTCGGCACGGAAGTCTCCTGTCTGGAGGTGGAGTTGGCACCCCCAACGGTACGGCGCTCGATGGCCTATATTCCACCTGGCCGAGGAAATAAGGGCCAAGTTGCCCTGTGTGGGTGACAGGTGCACACTGTGTGCCGACCTGGAGGAAGAACCATGCCGTCGAGCAACACCCCGACACTGCGTCAGCAGCGACTCGGCGCTGAGCTGCGCAAACTACGGGAGCGCGCAGGGCTGTCGACCACTGCGGCCGCCTCACTTCTTGGCGTCAATCAGTCCCGCATCAGCAATATCGAGGCCGGACGGTACGCCGTGGGCGCCGATCGCGTCCGCGCCATGGCCCGCAACTACACCTGCGCTGATGGGCGGCTTGTCGAGGTGTTGGCCGGCATGACCGGAGGTCGCACCCGAGGCTGGTGGGAGGAGTACCGGGACATACTCGTCCCCGGCTTGCTCGACCTCGCTGAACTGGAGCATCACGCCACGGCGCTGCGCATCGCGTCGGTGGTCCATATGCCCGGCGTGCTGCAGACGACACAACACGCGCGCACCATCTTCAGCGAGGCCATTCCGCCCCTCGCCGGCTACGAGGTGGAGCACCGGGTCTCGTTCCGTATCAAGCGGCAGGCGGTCCTCTACGGGGACCGGCCGACCCCGCTGACCGCGATCCTCCACGAAGCCGCCCTGCGCATGGGTTTCGGCGGACCGGAGACGACCCGGGAACAGCTTGTACACCTCGTCGAGATGAGCGAACACGAGCACATCAGCATCCTGGTGATCCCTTTCGGGGGCGGCACCTTCCCCGGCTCCGGGCAGCCCATCGTCTACGCTCACGGCCCGGTACCGCAGCTCGATACCGTGCAGTTGGACACGGATCACGGGTGCGAGTTCATCGACGCGGAGGCCAAGTTGGTGATGTACCGCTCCGTGCTGGAGCGGATGGAAAGCTGTGCCTTGGAGCCCGCGAAGTCGCGCGATCTGATTCACGGCATCTCACAGGACATCTGAGAGGGAACGCATGCCCACACTCCGCTGGCGGAAGTCCTCGTACAGCTCCCAAGGAGCCAACTGCCTCTACGTCTCCTCCACCGCCGACGCCACCATCCGGCTCCGCGAGAGCGACGCCCCCGACACCATCCTCACCACCACCCCCACCGCCCTGCGCTCCCTCATACGCAGCGCCAAGGCCGGCCACCTCGACCACATCGGCAAGGTGTGAGCCAAAAACACACTTTGCCTTCTCTTTACAACCCGCTCCACCGCCCCCTCGTCTCTCCGCTCGATCCGTAACTCAGCCCGCCGCGTACCCGTACACGTACCGGCCGGGCGGACCGACGAGAGAGAGCGATCCCATGCGCCGAACCGTCCTCAGTGCCGTGGCACTCGCGTGCACCGCCGTGCTGGCGAGCACGGTGCCCGCGTTCGCCGACGAGGCGACCCCGGTCCCGAGCAAGACCCCGGCCACCAGCGTCCCGTCCCCCCGCGAGGAGCCGACCAAGGCCCGGGAAACCCCCGCGCCCGCCACCGCCGTCCCGACTCCCCGCGACGAATCGCGCCAGAAGCCGGCCGACCCCCAGGTCCGCGCGGTGCCGAAGGGCGCGCCGAACACCGGGGTGGCGGAGGAGTCCTCGGATTCCGGGGTCGGCGCCGGGCTGATCGGCGGCGGCGCTGCCGGCGTGCTCGTCGCGGGTGGCGCGGCGGTGTTCGTCGTACGTCGCCGGCGGGCGACCGGGGCATGACCCTGGTCTCCAGGCGCGCGTTCGCCACTGCGGCGATGGCCTCGCTGCTCGTGGGGTGCGGCGGCGGCCACCAGGCCAAACAGGCCAACCAGGCCGCGCAGGACGCACGGACCGGCGGACACTCCGGGAGCACGCCGCCGCCTTCTTCGAACCCCGTGAAGGCGGCGCGTGCCCTTGGGCGTTCGGTCCCGGTCAGGCTGCTGATCCCGGCCATCGGGGTGGACACCTCGGTCATGCGGCTGGGGTTGGCGGCGGACGGGACTGTGCAGGTGCCCCCGATCGCGGCGCACGACCGGGCGGGTTGGTACCGGCACTCGCCGACCCCGGGGCAGGTCGGCCCGTCGGTCATCCTCGGCCATGTCACGGTCGGCGCCTACGGGGACGGGGTTTTCCGTCACCTCTCGCGGCTGAACCGGGGAGACAGGATCGAGGCGCGCCTGGAGAACGGCAAGACGGCGGTGTTCACCGTCAGCTCCGTACGGACGGTCGCCAAGGCGGACTTCCCGGCGGACGACGTCTACGGGAACGTGGACCGGCCGGAGCTGCGGCTGATCACATGTGGCGGCCCCCGCAGCGGCGACGCGTACCGCGACAACGTGATCGTCTTCGCCGCGCTGAGCTCCACCAGCCCCTGACCCGCCACCCCTGACGCACCCACCCCCCACTGGATCCCGGGCCGATGGAGCGTACGCCCGACGGAACGTATGCCGACGGAAACGTACGCCCACGGCCCGGGATCCCTCCCGACACGTGCCGCCACGGCAATGGAGAGTGTTGAAACGGTCCCGTGACAAGGCGGCGTCCGAGCTGTTCGCCGCCCTCTATCCGCGCCTCGCCGGCTGGTGCCGCCGGCTCGTCGACGACGACGAGACGGCCCACGAGATCGCCTCGGAGGCGTTCACCCGGCTCTGGGCCCGCTGGACCTCCGTGGAGGAACCCCGTGGCTTCCTCTACGTCACCGTGGCCAACCTCGTCCGGGACCACTGGCGCAAGCTGGAGCGCGAGCGCAAGGCCCTGCGCCGCGCCACCGCGGAAGCCGCCACCCGCCCCCACGCCGAACAGGCCGACCCGTCGGTGCGCCTGCTCGTGCAGTCCCTGCCGGAACGGCTGCGCGTCCCGATCCTGCTGCACTACTACGCTGACATGCCGGTCCGGGAGGTGTCCGTACTGACCGGGCGCAAGGAAGGAACCGTCAAGGCCGACCTCCACGCAGCCCGCGAACTGCTCCGCGCCCACTTGAGGAGAAGCCTTGACCACACGCCTTGACGACGGCTCGGAGTACGAACCCGACGACCCCCTCACGGTGATCCTGCGCCCCACCACCGACCACCTGAGCCCGCCCCCCGGCCGATACGAGACCATCCGCCGCACCGCCGCCCGCCGCCGACTGCTCCGTACCGCGGCCGGAGTCGGCCTGGCCTGCGCCGCCGCGGCTCTCGTCGCGCTGCCGCTCAACCTGGTGACACGCGAGACACACGAGTCACCCGCGCCCCCGACGGTCCCCCTCGTCCCGCCGGCCACGAGCGGTCGTACCGCACACCCGACCCCGACGCCGAAGCCGCCGACCCCGACGGCCACCGCCACCCCGTCGGAGTCACCCGGGCGCGTCAGGCCCCGCCCCACCCAGCGGCCCGGGCCCGCCGAATCCACCCACGTACCGTCGGCGACACCGATCTCGCCGCGCGACGAGCCGTCGAAACAGCGGACCGGCCCCGTCGACGAACCCAAGAGGAATGCTCAGTGATCCACGGCACCACCGGCGTCAGCCCGCACACCCACCGCCGTACCTTCAGCTGACATGCGGGAGACTGCCGGTATGGACATCACGATCAGGCGGGCGCGGGACGAGGAGCTGGACGAGGTCGGCGAGCTCACCGCGCAGGCGTACCTCGGGGACGGGCTGCTGGAGTTCGGCGAGAGCGACGGGTATCTGGCCCAGCTGCGCGACGCGCGACGGCGCGCCGAGCTGGCGGAGCTGCTGGTCGCGGCGGACGCGGAGAGCGATGAGGTACTGGGCACGGTGGCCTTCGCGGTGTACGGCGGGGCTTACGTGGATCTGGCGCGTCCGGGCGAGGGGGAGTTCCGGATGCTGGCCGTACGGCCCGAGGCGCGGCGGCGCGGGGCGGCGGAGGCGCTGGTGCGGGCGTGTCTGGACCGGGCGCGGGAGCTGGGCCTGGAGCGGATCGTGATCTCCAGCCAGCAGAAGATGGCCGCCGCGCACCGGCTGTACGGGCGGCTGGGTTTCGTACGGGCCCCGGAGCGGGACTGGGAGCCGGTACCGGGGATCACCCTGTGGGCGTTCACCGTGGAGGTGTGAGGGCGAGGCGGGACGCGGCTCCCGACCAGTCACGCTGATGCGCCGGAGAGCAGCCACCGCCAGCGTCGGCGCTCCGTGACGAGTGTGATGACGGCCATCAGGGTCACCGGGCCCGCCGCCCACGCGGGCCAGGCCAGCCACGAGGAAGCCACGGCCGCGGCGAGCTGGAGAAGCACCAGAAGGATCGTGACCCAGCCCGGTACCGCGATGATCACCTTCGCCTTGTCACCCGGGGTGGAGAAGCACGTGGGAAGACCGATCAGGAGCACCACGGACAGGGCGGCAAGCAGCCACGAGTGGCCGAGCAGCGCCCAGGGAGTCGCCACCCAGGCGACGAGTTCCACCGCGAAGCGCAGAACGGACGCGGTGCGGTCGTCGGGTCGCGTCGAAATCGTATCCCCAGCAGCGTCGATCACCTGCGGACGGTCTCACGGCCCGCGCCCAACGGCCAAGAGCCGGGGCGCGATGCTCTGAGGGTCCCGAGGGCCCCCTGATCCGGCAGGTCGGGGAGCCGGGCCCCGCTGCTCACACAGCGGGACCGAACCCGAGACCTTCGTGGAACTTCTAGTTGTTCTCGCACTTCTTGGTGTCCTTGTTGATGTCGATGATCTCGTTGATGTGCCCGAATTTGTACTTTCCTTGGGTCATTCCCTGGAAGGTGACGCACTTGTACATGGGCGTCGACCCGTCGTTGTAAAACACGAAGGCAGCGGTGATGCGCGTGCCTCCCAGGCAGTGGTTGTTGTAGTACACCGTGGTGGTCGTCCAGCCGGTCTTCCACGAGAAGTTGACCCGCGCATTGGACTCATTGCACTTGATGCTGTCCTTCCCCGACTTCGGCGGGGCGGCCTGTGCCGCCGATGGGGTCGGGGCGGCCGCCGCGAACGCCGGGGCGGACATCAGACCGAAGGTGAGGCCGGCGGCGGCGAGGGTGGCTCCGGCGGATATGAGAGTGCGCATCAATTCCCCCAAGGGTGGTCGCACATCACTGCACGAGTGATCGTTCCAGGGTGGTCGCGATCACTAAAGGCTCCCGGCCCGGCGGGCGTCAAGCCCCGGGCGCTGCGGCCTCGTCACGCGCCCGACAGAGACGGCGCGGCGGGCGCATTCGCCCGCCGCGCTTCTCTCCATTCATTTCCGGATTTCTTTCCGGGTCGGCTTTCCGGATCAGCCGGACTCGTCCCAAGGGTCCACCCCGGCCGCCATGAGACGGGCTTCCTCTCTCACGCCGAGGAAACGGGGCGAGGCATTGCCCCACAGGCCGGTGTCACTGATCGGGCAGTCGTCGAACTCCGCGTGGAAGAGGCCGAGCAGGAACTCGGCCATGCCGCAGTCGTAGAGGTTCCAACCGCCACCGTGCCGGGCCCACACCGCGACCGGCCACCGCTGGGGGTCCGAGTCCTCGGTCAGCCAGCACAGGGTGTCCGCGGCCGCGGTCAGCCCCCATACGAGCATGTCCTCGGCTCGGTGCCGCCGACCCAGATGGGAAGGGTTCCACTGCCGCCACTCCGGGGCTTCCAGGACGCGGGGCGACAGCCGTGACACGGGCATCACCGCCGGCACCTCCGGGTCCGGGCTCAGCACGATGAGCATCCCGTCGATCGTCCCGGCCCCGTAGCGGGCCAGGAACCGGCGGAAGTCCTCGGGCAGGGTGGTGCCCAGACGCTCCTCGACCGCTGTCCAGTCCACGGTGTCTCCCGCGTCCGCTTGCGGATCCATCAGCTCGCCCAGCCGGCGCAGCGCCCATTCGGTCCGCGCGTTGTCGTCCATACGCCTCCTCCCGGAGCGTTCGGTCACTTTTCGCCCGCCACGGGTACGGGCTTCCCGTCTTCTGTGAAGAGGCCCAGGTTGACGTAGTACTTGTACTTGTTGCTGTAGATCATGTTGGGCACGACCTCGTCGAGCACCAGCCCCGGCTTGCCGTCGGCCGTGATGCCCAGTGCCGTCATCTCGTAGGAGACGGGTACGGTCCGCGGGCCGGAGTACTGCGGCGTCACCTGGTAACGGACGATCTGGTCACCGTCTATTGCCTTCTTGACCTTGTCCTCGAAGGTCGTCATGGGCTCCGGGAGGCCCGGGTCGTCGGGGGTGTTGGGGTTCGCGTTGGCGGCGCGGGAACACGTGGAGATGTTCCGGAGGTCCAGGCCGTCGCCGGTCAGTTGCTTGGCCAGCAGATGGCAGGCGTTGCGCCAGTACTGGTGAGACGTGTTCCCGAGTTCGTACGTTTTCGCCACCGCCCATTGGTAGGCGGGAGGCTTGACCTCTTTGGTTTTCGTCGCTGTCCCCGCGTTTGCCGGGTCGTTGACGAACGCCTTGTCCAGGCAGGCCACCATCGGGGTCGCCCGGTCCCCGTTGGCGGTGTCGAGGTCGCCGTACTTCCGCCAGCCCCTGCCGTCGACTCGGCAGTCCGGCACCTGCGGCTTGTACTGCCGCTCGAACGGGTTCTTCTTGATCTTCTCCAGCAGCTCCCGGTACTTGGTGAGGGAGTTCCGGGCGTTCGAGACCTTGGTGGTGTACTTGGGCAGCTCACGGCTGACCTTGGTGACGGCCTTGGCGACCTGACCCGACTTGCGGATCGCGGTGATGATGCCGCTGAGGTTGGCCGCGGTCGACAGACAGCTCGCGACCTTTCCGACGTCGACGCTCAGCTCGGTGCCGATGGACAGGCACTCCACGGCGTCCTCGGCCCCGAGGAGATCTAGGAGGATCTTCCCGCCGTTGTCCTTCAGCCAGTCGGTGACGTCGGTCTCGGTCAGCGTCCTGGCCTCGCGGTACTCCTCCACACAGCTCCCGCACTCCTGCCGGAGCGTCTCCTCGTCCCGCTGCTCCTGGAGCATCTGCGCGGGCCCGCCGGCGTACGACCACTCCCCGTCGCCGCCGCGCCGGAAGACCGCGGACCGGTCGGGGGTCAGACCGTAGAGGTGATCGTCACTGGCGGCGAAGGCCGCGCCGGGGCTGCCGACGTGCTTCCACGGCCTGTCCTTGCCGTCGTACTGGAAGATGTGGCCGTCGGCGGGGCTGGTGGCGAACAGCCCCGCGCCCGCCGCGTACAGATCCTGGGCGGGGCCACCGATGCGCTTCCAGGGCTTGCCCTTGCCGTCGTACTCGGTCACCGCGGAGCGGTCGGGGGTCAGGCCGTAGAGGTGATCGTCGCTGACGGCGAAGGCCGCGCCGGGGCCACCAGCCTCGGTCCACTGGTCGGGGTCACCGTCGTACTTGTAGATGTTTCCGTTGTCCGGGCGTGTGGCGAAGAGCCCGGCTGCGCCCGCGTAGACGTCCTTGGCGGGACCGCCGATCCGATCCCAGGCCGTTCCCTTGTGTGACCACTCGTAGACGGCGCTGTGGTCGGCGGCGACGCGGTAGACGTGGTCGCCCGTCACCTCCAGGCCGGCTGACGGCTCGCCGATCTCGGTCCACTGGCCCGAGTCCTCGTCGTACTTGTGGACGCGGCCGGTGTCGGGGTGGAGGGTGAAGACGCCCGCACGTCCCGCCCGGATGGTCTCGGCGGGCCCGCCGATCCTCACCCACTCGGTGTCCCCGTCCCGCTTCCACACACTGCCGTGATCGGGGGCGAGGGCGTACACGCCGTCCTTGGCCGTGACGGCCAGCTCGCGCCCGTACGCACTGCCGGTGGCATTCGCGGCATCCGCCTGCGGTGGGCCCTCCTCCGGTGGCGCGGCCTCCTCCGGCGCCGGGGGCGCGGTGGAATCCGCGGGCGTCGGCTGGGCGGGGGACGGCTCGGCCGCGGCCTTCACCGGGGCGCCCAGCGCGGTCCAGCCGGTGCCCTCACCGCTCCATCGGTGGACGCCGCTGCCGTCGGGGGCCAGGCCGTAGACGCCGCGGTCGCCGACGGCGAACGAGGCGCCCGGCCCGCCGGTCTCGGTCCACTGGTCCGGTGTGCCGTCGTACCGGAACAGCTTCCCCGTGTCGGGATTAGTGGCGAAGAGACCGGCACCGCCGACGTAGATGTCCTTGGCGGCGCCGCCGATCTTGATCCACGTGCGGTTGTCCGGCGACCATTCGTTCACGGCGGCGCCGTCCGGGGTGATGCCGTAGACGCGGTCCGCCCCGACGGCGAACGAGGCACCCGGCCCGCCGATCTCGGTCCACTGGTCCGGTGTGCCGTCGTACCGGAACAGCTTCCCCGTGTCGGGATTGGTGGCGAACAGGCCGGCACCGCCCACGTAGATGTCCTTGGCGGCGCCGCCGATCTTGGACCACGTGCGGTTGTCCGGCGACCATTCGCTCACGGCGGCGCCGTCCGGGGTGATGCCGTAGACACGGTCCGCCCCGACGGCGAACGAGGCACCCGGCCCGCCGATCTCGGTCCACTGGTCCGGTGTGCCGTCGTACCGGAACAGGTTCCCGGTGTCCGGATTGGTCGCGAACAGACCGGCACCGCCCACGTAGATGTCCTTGGTGCGGCCGCCGATCCGGTTCCAGGCTGCGGCGTCACCCTGTCGTTCGTAGACCGCGGAGTGGTCGGCGGCCAGCGCGTAGACGCGGTCCGCGTCCGCCACGACCGAGGTCAGGGGCACGGGTTGGGGCGATTCGTCGGCGCGGGCGGGCGCCGCGGTGAGCAGGCTCGCGACGACGGCCCCGGCCAGTAAGGCGCCGATGCGCCGCAGCGCGGTCGGCCGACCGCGGCCCCGGTGCGGGAGAAAAGACATGTGACCTCCCAAAAGGAGTTGGAGACGGTGAAGAGAGGACGAGGGCGTCAGCGGGCGGCGGGGGCGCCGATACGGGCCCAGGCCGTGCCGTGGCCGGTCCACTGGTGGACCGCGGTGCGGTCCGGGGAGAGGCCGTAGAGGCGGTTGCCCACGACGGCGAAGGTGGTTCCGGGGCCGCCGACCTTGGTCCAGGACTGGGGGCGGTTCTCGTACGCGTAGATCCGGCCGGTGTCGGGATTGGTGGCGAACAGCCCGGCGCCACCCCCGTAGATCTCCCCGGCCGGTCCGCCGACGCGCTTCCAGGTGGTGCCACTACCGGCCCACTGATAGACCGCGCCGCGATCCGGGGACAGGCCGTACAGCCGGTTCCCGGCGATCGCGAAGGAGCCTCCCGGCCCGCCGATACGGCTCCACCGGCCGGGCCTGGCGCCGTACCGGTAGAGGTCACCGGTGTCGGGGTCGGCGGCGAACAGGCCGAGCTTGCCCGCGTAGATGTCCTCGGCGGGCCCGCCGATACGCGTCCAGGCGGTGCCCCGGCCGGTCCACTGATAGACCGCGCTGTGGTCGGGGGACAGACCGTAGAGGCGGTTGCTGGTGACGGCGAAGGTGGCGCCGGGGCCGCCGATCCGGGTCCAGGAGTCGGGGCGGCCGTTGTACTTGTAGATCCGCCCGTTGTCCGGGTTGGTGGCGAACAGCCCCAGCTCGCCCGCGTAGATCTCCCCGGCCGGACCGCCGATGCGCCGCCAGCCGCCCTGGCCGCCGCGCCACTCGTACACCGCGCTGTGGTCCGCGGCGAGGGCGTAGAGCCGGCTGTGGCCGGCGAGGGAGACGAGGGCGGTCGTGGCAGCGGTCCGGGGCTTGGCCGGAACCGCCTTGCGGTTGGGCGGAGTGGCCTTCGGCGGGGCGGTCTTGGACGGGGCGGTCTTGGACGGGGCGGTCTTGGGCGGGGCGGTCTTGGGCGGCCGGGCCGTGGCGGTCGGGGCGGGCGTACGGGAGGGGGCCGTCGGAGTCCGTGAGGCCTCCGGGGTCGGCGGGGCCGGGGTCGGCGGGGTGGGGGAGTCGACGACATGGAGGTAGCGGCGGGCGGTGTAGCTGCTGAGCGGATGCCCGGCGAGCCGCCCGGACCTGAGGTTCCCGATGTCCTTGCTGGTGGGCCGGGAGCGGCTGCTCTGCTGGTAGTAGCTGAAGGTGCCGCGCTGCTGGTCGATCCAGCCGCCGAAGATCACCACATGCTGGGGGGAGTTGAGGATGTCGCCGGGCTTCAGGTCGCTGATGCGGATCGCCGTCGACACACTGGGCAGGGAGTGGGTCGACAGGCTGCTCCTGAGCTGCCAGGCCATCGACACATACCCGGAGCAGTCCTGCCGGTAGGACATTCCGGTGGCCTCGTCCGGCCACCAGCTGAACGGCGCGCTGGTGCCGTTGGCGCTGTAGGGCACCTTGCGGTTCACCCAGGCCTGGGCGCGCTGGATGATCTGCTGGCGGGTCACCTTGGCGCCCGGGGCGGCGTGACCCCCGAGACGCCCGGTTTCGGTGACCGTCTGAGAGGTGGCCCGGGCGCTGTCGGCCTGGACCGGGACGGATGCCACGGCGGTGGCGGCGAGCGCGGCCCCGATCAGGCCGTACGCGCCGCGCAGCGCCACTGTGCGGAAGGGGAAACGGGACAACGGTGTCTCCTCCGGTGAGTCATGGAACGTGGAGACCACCGTGCGAACCGGAGGAATTGGCCACCCGACGGCAGCGGCGACGTCGCAGGTCAGGGGGGTGGTGAAGAGTGGACAACGCCATTTGTCCACGGACAAAGGCCCCCGCCCCCGGGATCTGCGGATGGTCCGGGAGCAGGGGCCCTGTGGGGGCGGCGGGCCGCGGTCGGCTCAGTTGGTGTTGTTGGCGTGGGTCAGGGTCTCCCAGGCCACGAAGAGGTTGTTGGTGCCGGCGGGGCGCTGTTGTTCGGTGAGCTTCTGGGTGTTGTCCATGGGGTAGCCGAGGCGGTTGTGCAGGGCGTTGAACCCGACCTCGGTGATCGGGCCCAGGCCGCGCTTGACCGTCCCGCCGCACAGCCAGGAGGGCGGGGCCGTGCCCAGCTCGTACTTGGACTGGAAGCCCAGCGCCTGGCGGAGACGTTCGCCGACCTGGGGGTAAAGATCCTCACCCTGGATGCGCGAGGTCTCCGCGATATGCGAGATGGCGGAGATGCCGTATCCGGTGTGGGTGAAGTCCCGGCAGGTCTCCTGGGTCAGCCCGGTCACGAACGTGGACTGGCCCTGCCAGTACTTGACGATCTTGTCCTTGGTGTCCAGGCCGCTGCCCGGCACGGTCTTGGGCAGCGCGCCGTCGGATTCGAGGTAGACGTACGCCTGGGTGCGGTTCAGATAGCGGGCGACCGCCTTGTCGTAGCTGGTGCGGTCGTCGAGGAAGACGGAGATGCCGACGGCGGCCTCCATCATGGACAGCTCCCAGTTGCCGTTGCTGTTGGAGCCGTTGATGACCTTGGGGAGGTAGACGTCGCGCAGCATCGTCGCGAAGCGGTTGACGTTGGGCCAGCTGGTGTAGCTGTAGCGGATGATCTCCGCGGCGCGCGGCCACACGGATCCGGCCCAGCCGGTCTGCAGGGGTGCGTTGCTGTTGGTGTGGTCTTTGATCGTGGCCGACCAGGCGTCCATGATCTCGATCGCCTTCTTCGCGTAGCGATCGTCGCGGGTGACGTACCAGGCGAGCGCGTGGGTGTACGCGGCGATGGCGTCCTGCCGCTCATCGGTGCAGCCGTAGTTGGGGTCGGAATACGGGCCGCACTCCACCACTGCCCGCGGCTTAGGCGTGTACGACAGCGAGCCGTACTTGCTCGCCATCATCTGGTCGTGCGCGCCTTTCCACGGCGCCGCGCCCGCCTGCACCTTGCCTCGTATGAAGTCGAGTTGGGAGCTGCCGACCAGGACGCCGGGGTGGGTGAACGCGGCCTGGGCCCGGGTCTGGGCCCGGGTCTGGGCCTGCGCCGGGCCGACGAGGGCCCCGGCCAGGCAGGCGGCTGACAGGGCGGCGGCGGTGAGCGTGAGGACCTTTCGGTTGTGGGGGGTTCGCGGGTGGGTCGATCGGTCAGGAGTTGCAGGCATGGGGGGTTCCCTTCCGGCGGCAGATGCCCGGGCATCTGTTTGTGGACCCGAATACCGATCACATATGTGATGAGTGGGCGCGGGGGAGAAGATAGGTATAGACCAAGCCGCCGTCAAGAGACCTGACACCCGCCGCCGGTGGCCATACGATGCGTTCACCCGACCACACCTCTCCCTCACGGCGGCGTCCATGAGCAACGCGTACTCGCCCATCCCCGAGCTCAACCTCCTCAAGGAGTTCGACGACAAGTTCGGGGCGGAGGGCTACGCCGACGGCTTCGAACTGCGCGACTACGACGACAAGAAGTGGCTCGATGGCTGGCTGCGCGATCCGGAGAACCCCGACCATGCCGAGTTCTTCGACGGTCTGATCCCCTTCGCGGATGCCACCGGCAGTGGTTCGGTCTACGCGCTGTGGCGGTGCGACGACCGGTCCGACCTCGCCGACCTCCCCGTCGTGTTCCTCGGCGACGAGGGCGACGTCTGGGTCCACGCGAGCAATCTACGAGAGCTGTTCCGGCTGCTTCCCATCGAACGCGACATGGCGTACGAGGACGAGGACCTGGACGAGCTCTTCCCCGCGCGTCAGGAATACCTCGCCTGGCTGAACCGGAACTTCGGCCTCGCCCCGCCCGACGAAGACGAGGAAGAAGCCCTGTTCAAGGCGGCCATGGAGGCATTCGCCCCGCAGTTCGGCACATGGCTGGGGCGGTTCACGGGCGAAGGCGTGGTCGAGGACATGCTCCGGATATCGCTCTGAGGTTTCAACCGCTCAGTGCGTCAAAGAGACGCGCGCCGGACGAGCCAGCCGCGTTCGCGCAGGGCGGCGGTGAAGGCCGCGTACGACTCGTCGAGCGCCGCGCGTTCCGTTTCGTCAGGCTCGATGTCCCGGCCCGTACGGACCATCGCCGCGGCGCTCGCCGCGAGGTCGGGGTGGAGCGTCCCGGAGGCGGCGAGAAGCGCGGCACCGAAGGCGGTTTCGGCGTGGTCGGCGACGCGTAGGGGCATGCCGAGGACGGTGGCGCGGATGCGGGTCCACAGGGCGCTGCGGCTGCCGCCGCCCGCGGCCCATAGGGGTCCCTCGACGGGTACGCCCAACTCCCGCACGCGCTCGATGGCCAGGCGTTCCAGGAAGGCAACGCCCTCCAGCTCGGCGCGGTGGCGGTCGGCCTCGTCGGCCGGGGTGCCGAGGAGGAAGCCGCGGGCCTCGCCGCTGACGAAGGGGAAGCGCTCGCCCTCACGGCGCAGGGGGTAGGCGACCACGGACGCGGGTCCGCGGCCGGCCGCGGCGCGGTCGAGGGCGGGGAGTTGGCTGGCGGGGACGTGTGCGAGGGCTTCGCCGCCGGTGTTGGAGGCGCCGCCCGGCAGCCACCAGCCGTCGGGGTGACGATGGCTGTAGAGCGCGCCGGTCGGGTCGGTGACCAGCTCGCGGGTCACACCCTTGAGGACGTACGTGGTGCCGAGGACGCCCACGAACTGGCCCGGCCGGACCGCCCCGGTGGCGATCTGCCCGGCGCATCCGTCCGTCATCGCGAGCCGGACCGAGCAGCCGACCGGCAGCCCCGTCTCGTCCGCGGCGACCGCGCACACCGTACCCACCTCGGTGGCGGGCGCCTGTACGGGCGGCAGCCACTCGGGCGGTACGCCCAGCGCGTCCAGGACCTCGGCGGGCCATTCGCCGACGCGGGCGTCGTAGCCGCTCTTGAGGGCGTGGCTCCAGTCGGTGGCGACCGGGCCTCCAGTGAGCCGCCAGGCGATGAGGTCGGGGGTGTGGAGAAGGTGGCGGGTCCGCGCGCGGTCGGGGGTGTCCTCCCCCGCCAGCCACGCGATGCGGCCGAGGGCCGCCGTCGGGCCGACCGAGAGGCCGAGGGCCTGCCAGCGGGGGGCGCCGATGCGCTGGGCCTGGGCGTTGAGTTCGGCCGCTCGGCGGTCGTCGTACATCAGGGCGGGGCCGACCGGTTCACCCGCGCTGTCGGCCAGGACGACCGTGCCGGAGGTCGCCGACGTGGCGACGGCCACGACCTCCCGGCCGCCCGCCGGGAGCGCCGCGGTCGCCTGCCGCAGGGCGGTGGCGACGGCGGGCCACCAGGCTCGGGCGTCCTGCTCGCTGTGGCCGCCCGCGCCGCGACGCGGCGGAGGCAGCGGCTCGCGGGCCTCCGCGCGGACCTGTCCCCGCGCGTCGACGCAGACCACACGGACCGCCGCCGTGGCGATGTCGATGCCCGCCACGACCTCCTGGGAGGACGACGTTGTGCTCATAGGGGTCGGCTCCTTCGGTGCGCAGCGCGGCCGTACAACGGTGGGCCTTGGGGGCTCCCCGGCACGCCCAAGGCCCACCAGCCCCATATGCGAAGTGAAGTTAACACGGATGACGTTAAGAGTGCGCCCCCGTAGCCCGCGTCGCCCCCGTAGCCCGCGTCGCCCCCGTAGCCCCCGTCACCTTCGCCGACCTCACATCCGTACGCTCCCGCAGCTCCGCCAGCAGCCCCGCGTCCACGCCGTCGTCGACCACCAGATGGTCGAACTCGTCGACCGGGCACAGCCGGTGCAGGGCCGTGCGCCGGGTCTTCGACGCGTCCATGAGGAGCACTTTGCGGCTGCCGGCCGCGAGCATGGCGCGCTTCACGAGGACCACGTCCTGCTCCTGGTGGTAGGTGGTGTGCGCGTCCACCGCCGAAGTGGAGACCAGCACCATGTCCACCGACAGCGCCTCGATCGCCGCCACGCAGGGCACGCCGAGGAAGGAGTCATGGGTGTGCGAGTACTCCCCGCCCAGGCCGATCAGCCGGGTCTGCGGCACGCCGGCGAAGACCTCCTCCACGCGCCGGGCGTTGGTCACCACGGTCAGCGGGGCGGCGTCGACCAGGAGCCGGGCCAGGGCGAGGGCTGTCGTGGAGTCGTCCAGCATGATCGACATGCCGGGCTCGACCAGCTCCGCGGCGGCCACGGCCACCGCCTCCTTCTCGGCCCGGTTCACGCCCATCCGGTAGTCCAGGCTGGACTCGAAGACCGAGGACGGCAGCGCGGAGACCCCGCCCCGGAACTTGCGCACCACACCGAGCCTGGCCAGCTCGTCCAGGTCCCGGTGCACGGTCATCAGGCTGACGCCGGTCAGCTCGGCGAGCTCGGCCGCGGTGGCGGTGGAGTGCTCGAGCACGTACTCGGTGATGGTCTGCCTGCGTGCGGACTGGGAGCGGGGCGGGACGTCGGACGCGCCGGTCGTGGTCATGAGCCGGATTCTCCCCCACGGGTCGTCGGCACGTTCAGCGAACGCAGCGCCGTCCGCTCCCCCGCCACCTCGATCTCGCTCACCGCCGCGTTGTCCAGCCGTGGGAACACCTGCCGGTAGCGGCCGACGGGGATGCCCAGCAGCACGCACAGCGCCATCCGGAGCAGGGAGTTGTGCGCCACGACGAGCACCGTGCACCCCGGGTGCGCGGCGGCCAGGCCGCGCAGGGCGGCCGCGGCGCGGGCCGCCGCGGTGGCGGGCGGCTCCGAGCCGGGGAAGGCGCCCGCTTCCGCGTCCGCCCGGAAGGCCCGTACGGCCGCCGGGTCCTCCGCCTCCATCTCGGCGATGGTGCGGCCCTCGCCCCACCCGAAGTCGATCTCGCGCAGATCCTCGACGACCTCGGGGACGAGCCCGAGCGCGTCGGCTGCCGGGCGCGCGGTCAGCCGGGCCCGGCTCAGCGGGGAGCAGGCGACCGCGTGTACGTCGCGTCCGCTCACCCAATGGGCGAGCGCTTCCGCTTGCCGGAATCCTCGTTCCGTCAGGGCCACGTCGGAGATCCCCGCGTACCGGTTCTCCGCGTGCCACACCGTCTCGCCGTGGCGAACGAGCAGTAGACGAGCCGTCACAGGACGCTTCCTCTCCTCAGCCTGTATGACGCGCGGACCATTGCTTTGTCACGTCAACGATGTTAAATCTAGCGTCGCCTCTGTGATGGAACGCCGAAGAAAGGCCACCCATGCGCGTCCTCGCCGCCGGAGACCACTTCGTACGCCCCGACCTCATCATCGCCGCGCTCCGCGACGAGCCGGGGCTGGCGGACGTCGATGTCGCCGAGCTGACGCTGCCGTGGCCACACGAGCCGTTCGGCCCCGTGGGCGGCCCGGAGAGCCGGGTGATCGAGGCCAGTGGCACCGAGGAGCAGCTGATCGAGGCGCTGGCGGGGGCCGAGGTGTGCGTGACGCAGATGGCGCCGTTCACCGCCGGGGTCTTCGCCGCCCGCCCCGAGCTGCGCATGGTCGCGGTCTCCCGCGGCGGCCCGGTCAACGTCGACCTGCCCGCCG
This sequence comes from Streptomyces sp. NPDC020845, assembly GCF_044334165.1. Classification (NCBI taxonomy): domain Bacteria; kingdom Bacillati; phylum Actinomycetota; class Actinomycetes; order Kitasatosporales; family Streptomycetaceae; genus Streptomyces; species Streptomyces sp. NPDC020845. The sequence goes on from NZ_JBIRSJ010000010.1 coordinate 230,050, forward strand.
CCACCCGCGCGGGCGTCGCCGTCAGCTTCGCGCCCGGCCGTAACGCCACCGCCGCCGCCGAGTTCGCGATCGGCATGATGCTCGCCGCGATGCGCCGCATCCCGACCGCCGACGCCGAGCTGCGCGCGGGCCGCTGGCGCGGGGACTTCTACGCGTACGAGGAGGGCGGCATCGAGCTGGACGGCGCGACCGTCGGCCTGGTCGGCTACGGGGCCATCGGCCGGATCGTCGCCCGGGTGCTGCGCGCCTTCGGCGCCCGGGTGCTGATCGCCGACCCGTACACCGACCCCGAGACCGCCCGCGCGGACGGCGTCGAACCGGTCGAGCTGGACGAACTCCTCGCCGGCAGCTCCGTGGTGAGCCTGCACGCCCGCCTCACCCCCGAGACCAAGGGGCTCATCGACGCCGACCGGATCGCCCGGATGCGGCCCGGCGCGGTCCTGGTGAACACCGCGCGCGGCGGCCTGCTGGACTACGCGCCGCTGCCGGAGGCGCTGCGCACCGGCCGCCTCGCGGCCCTCGCCCTCGACGTGTACGACCTCGAACCCCCGCCCGCCGACTGGCCGCTGCACTCCGCGCCCAATGTCGTCACCACCCCGCACCTCGCCGGTGCCACCCGGCAGACCGCCCACCGCGCTGCCGCCATCACCGCCGCCGAGGTCGGCCGCTACGCGCGCGGCGAAAAGCTCGCCCACCCCGCGAACTAGCGCCATCATCAGCCCAGCCACTCCGCACACCGGCGCCCACCAGCACAGCCCCCGCCCCGCGAACCAACCCCCGCCCCGCAGTCCCGTCCCGCAGCCGATGCCCCCAAGGAGGGCCGTACGCATGAGCATCGTCCTCGGAGTCGACGTCGGCACCTCCGTCACCAAGGCCGTCGCCTTCGGCCGCGACGGCCGGTCCCTGGCCGCCGCGAGCCGCCCCAGCCGGCTCGACCGCCTGCCCGGCGGGCGGGTCGAGCAGGACCTGGAGGACGTGCTGCGCACGGTCGCCGAGGTGGTCCGCGAGGTGACCGCCGCCCTGGCCGCCAACGGCCTGGCGGCTCCGGTCGCGCTCGCGCTCACCGGGCAGGGCGACGGGCTGTGGCTGCGCGACGCGGCGGGCCGGGCGGTGCGCCCGCCGATCTCGTGGATGGACGGCCGGGCGAACGACACCGTGACCCGGTGGGGCGAGGACGGCACCATCCGCGAGCTCTACCGGCTCACCGGCTCCGGGGTGTTCCCCGGCTGCCACGCGCCGCTGCTGCGCTGGCTGGCCGACCACGAGCCGGAGGCGCTGGCGCGCGCGGAGGTCGCGGGCTACTGCGTGGACGCGGTGGCGCAGCGGCTCACCGGCGTCATCGGCGTGGACGCCTCGGACGCGTCCATGCCCTTCCTGGACGTGACCACGCGCGAGTATGTCCCCAAAGCCCTGGAAGCGTGTGGAATCGCCGAATACGCCCGGCTGTTGCCGCCACCCGCCGCGCCCGGCACCGTACGGCGGCTGGACGAGGCGGGCGCGAAGCTGCTCGGGCTGCCGGCCGGACTGCCCGTCACGGCGGGCCCGTACGACCTTCCGGCCTGCGCGATCGGCAGCGGGGTCGAGGAGGTGGGCGACGGCCTGCTGATCGTCGGCACCACGCTGGCCAGCCAAGTCCTCACCGACAGCGCGCGGATCGACCCGGCCGCCGACCCGGCGGGCATGTGGCTGTGCGTACCCGACCGGGACCGCTGGCTGCGCGGTATGCCCGCCATGGTGGGCACGGCGGCCCTGGAGTGGGTCCTGGAGTTCGCCGGGGCCACCACCGCCGACCTGGACGCGCTGCTCGCCGCGAGCCCGCCAGGGGCGCGCGGGGTGACCGCGCTGCCCTTCCTGTCCGACGCGGGCGAGCGGGCCCCGTTCGTGGAGCCCGCCGCGCGGGGCCGGTTGGACGGGCTGACCCTCGCCACGACACGCGCGGACGCCGTACGGGCCGTCTGCGAGGCCGTGGCGTACGCGGCCCGGCACTGCCTGGAGGCCGCGGGGCTGACGGCGAGCCTGGCGGCGTGCGGAGGCGGCACCCGATCCGCCGCCTGGACCCAGCTGTTCGCGGACGTCCTCGGCCGGCCGGTGCGCATCCCCGACGAGCCCGAGGTGGGCGCGCGCGGCGCGGTCGCGGTCGCCTGGCGGGCGCTCGGCGACCCGGTGGACGCGTCACAATGGCGAGCCGATTCGCGTACTGTCGTACCGGACGCGGACCGCGCCGAGGCATACGAGCGCGGCTACGCGGACTACCGGGCCAGGCTGGCCCGTACCCTCGCGGAGTGGCGGGCAACGACGCCCGCTTAGAGTTCGACCCGGAGTTCGACCCGGCGCCGCGCCGGACCCGATGACGAGCCCTTGCCGGGCCGTGTCAGGCTCGCGCCCGGCCGCCCGCGCCGGACCCTCGCCAGGACCGCCCCAGGGCCCGTGTCGGGCCCGCCTCAGGGCCCGCGTCAGGCCGGTCTCAGGCCCGCGCAAGGCCTGCCTCGGGCCCGTGTCCGGCTCGTGCCAAGTGCGCGTCAAGACCGCGCCAAGTCCGGCACTGAATAGCACATTCGTACGAAACACTCCACCTCGCGACACAACATGTGGGGGCGCGTGCGCTCGCCACCACAAGATGTATGCTCATGCTCGCTGTCGCCGCAGGGGAATCCGGTGGGAATCCGGAACTGTCCCGCAACGGTGTACGCGTACGCTTTTGCGTACCCGCAAGTCCGAGGACCTGCCGACAGCCGTCTCATACGTCCGGGCCTCGCGGGTTGGGCCGGTGGACGCTGCGCGGTATGCCGTCCGCTGTTTCGGCATGCCCGTACGCGCCCATCGCTCACCGCCCCGCAAGGCCCCTAGCCGAGCGAGGGAGAGCACTTCAGTGACCATCGCGCCAGCCGATCCGGTTTCAGAGGCAGCGGCTATTCAGGGAGCGGACGACGCGCCCGGGACCGCCCTGCTGCGGACCCTGACGGAGCTCACCGCCGACCTGCCCGCCACCGACCCCGGCAAGGTCGCGGCCGCCGCCCTGCGCGGCCGCCATCCCGGTTCGGACGAGGCGGAGTTGCGCACTCTCGCGACCGAAGCGGCGGCCGGGCTGATCGCCGAGGAGCCGGAGTACTCGAAGCTCGCCGCGCGGCTGCTGACCCTCGCCATCGCCGAGGAGGCGGCCGGGCAGGGCGCGGTCTCCTTCTCCGCCTCGGTGGCCGTGGGGCACCGCGAGGGCCTGATCGCGGACGGCACGGCCGAGTTCGTGACCGCCCACGCCGCCCGCCTGGACGCCCTGGTAGACAAGGCGCTGGCCGACGGCGCCGACGACCGCTTCGGCTACTTCGGGCTGCGCACGCTGCACAGCCGCTATCTGCTCCGCCACCCGATCACCCGCCAGGTGATCGAGACCCCGCAGCACTTCCTGCTGCGAGTGGCCTGCGGGCTGGCCGAGGACCACTCGGAGCGGGCGCTCGACGACGTCGCCGAGCTCTACCGGCTCACCAGCACGCTGTCCTACCTGCCCAGCTCCCCCACCCTGTTCAACTCCGGCACCCGGCACCCGCAGATGTCGTCCTGCTATCTGCTGGACTCGCCGCTGGACGAACTGGACTCGATCTACAACCGCTACCACCAGGTCGCGCGGCTCTCCAAGCACGCGGGCGGCATCGGCCTGTCGTACTCGCGCATCCGCGCCCGCGGTTCGCTGATCCGCGGCACCAACGGGCACTCCAACGGCATCGTGCCGTTCCTGCGCACGCTCGACGCCTCCGTCGCCGCCGTCAACCAGGGCGGCCGGCGCAAGGGCGCGGCCTGTGTGTACCTGGAGACCTGGCACGCGGACATCGAGGAGTTCCTGGAGCTGCGGGACAACACGGGCGAAGAGGCCCGCCGCACCCACAACCTCAACATCGCGCACTGGATCCCGGACGAGTTCATGCGCCGGGTCGAGGCCGACGCCGACTGGTCGCTGTTCTCGCCGGTCGACGCGCCCGCGCTGGTCGACCTGTGGGGCGAGGAGTTCGACGCCGCGTACCGGAAGGCCGAGGCGGAGGGTCTTGCCGTCAAGACCGTCCCGGCGCGCCAGCTGTACGCCCGGATGATGCGCACCCTCGCGCAGACCGGCAACGGCTGGATGACCTTCAAGGACGCCGCCAACCGCACCGCCAACCAGACCGCCGAGCCCGGCCGGGTCGTGCACTCCTCCAACCTGTGCACCGAGATCCTGGAGGTCACGGACGACGGCGAGACGGCCGTCTGCAACCTGGGGTCGGTCAACCTGGCCGCGCACCTGGGCGAGGACGGTCAGATGGACTGGGAGCGGCTGGACGCGACCGTCCGTACCGCCGTCACCTTCCTCGACCGTGTGGTGGACATCAACTTCTACCCCACCCAGGAAGCCGGGGCGTCCAACTCCCGCTGGCGGCCGGTGGGTCTGGGCCTGATGGGCCTCCAGGACGTCTTCTTCCGGCTGCGGCTGCCCTTCGACTCGCCCGAGGCGCAAGCGCTGTCCACCCGGATCTCCGAGCGCATCATGCTCGCGGCGTACGAGGCGTCCTGCGCGCTCGCCGAGCGCCACGGCCCGCACCCGGCCTGGTCCGCCACCCGCACCGCGCGCGGTGTGCTGCACCCGGACCACTACACGGACGCGGTGGCGACCTGGCCCGAGCGGTGGGCGGCGCTGCGCGAGCGGATGGCCAAGTCCGGCATGCGGAACTCGCTCCTCCTGGCCATCGCCCCGACCGCGACGATCGCCTCGATCGCGGGCGTGTACGAGTGCATCGAGCCGCAGGTCTCCAACCTCTTCAAGCGCGAAACGCTCAGCGGTGAGTTCCTTCAGGTCAACTCCTACCTGGTGAACGACCTGAAGAAGCTCGGCGTCTGGGACGCCCAGAGCCGCGAGGCGCTGCGCGAGTCCAACGGCTCGGTCCAGGACTTCTCCTGGGTGCCCGAGGACGTACGGCAGCTGTACCGGACCGCGTGGGAGGTCCCGCAGCGCGCCCTGATCGACATGGCCGCCGCCCGCACCCCGTACCTCGACCAGAGCCAGTCGCTGAACCTCTTCATGGCCTCGCCGACCATCGGCAAGCTCAGCTCGATGTACGCGTACGCCTGGAAGCGCGGCATCAAGACCACGTACTACCTGCGCTCGCGCCCGGCGACCCGGATCGCCCCCGCGGCGTCAGCCGCTCATGTCACCGTCGCGCGCGCGGCCGCCCCCGCCACGATCCCCGTACAGCAGGTGCCCGCCGACCCCGAGGTCATCGCCTGCTCCCTGGAAAACCCCGAGTCCTGCGAGGCCTGCCAGTGACCACCGCCCCCGAACGCGTCAAGAACCTCCTGGACCCCGGGTTCGAGCTGACCCTGCGGCCGATGCGGTACCCGGACTTCTACGACCGTTACCGCGACGCGATCAAGAACACCTGGACCGTGGAGGAGGTCGACCTCCACTCGGACGTCGCCGACCTCGCCAAGCTCTCCCCCGGCGAGCAGCACCTGATCGGCCGCCTGGTCGCCTTCTTCGCGACCGGCGACTCGATCGTCGCGAACAACCTGGTGCTCACCCTCTACAAGCACATCAACTCGCCCGAGGCGCGGCTGTATCTGTCCCGGCAGCTCTTCGAGGAGGCCGTGCACGTCCAGTTCTATCTGACGCTGCTGGACACCTACCTCCCCGACCCGGACGACCGGGCCGCCGCGTTCGCCGCGGTGGAGAACATCCCGTCCATCCGGGAGAAGGCGGAATTCTGCTTCCGCTGGATCGACTCGGTCGACAAGATCGACCGGCTGGAGACCAAGGCGGACCGCCGCCGCTTCCTCCTCAACCTGATCTGCTTCGCGGCGTGCATCGAGGGCCTGTTCTTCTACGGCGCCTTCGCCTACGTCTACTGGTTCCGCTCCCGCGGCCTGCTGCACGGCCTGGCGACGGGCACCAACTGGGTGTTCCGCGACGAGACCATGCATATGAACTTCGCGTTCCAGGTGGTGGACACGGTCCGCGAGGAGGAGCCCGAGCTCTTCGACGACGAACTCCAGCAGCAGGTCACCGACATGCTGCGGGAGGCCGTCGAGGCCGAGCTGCAGTTCGCCCGCGACCTGTGCGGCGACGGGCTGCCGGGTATGAACACCGAGTCGATGCGCCAGTACCTGGAATGCGTCGCCGACCAGCGGCTCGCCCGCCTGGGCTTCGCCCCGGTCTACGGCTCGGAGAACCCGTTCTCCTTTATGGAGCTGCAGAACGTCCAGGAGCTGACCAACTTCTTCGAGCGGCGCGCCTCCGCGTACCAGGTGGCGGTCGAGGGCTCGGTCTCCTTCGACGACGACTTCTGAGCCGTTTCTGATTCAAACCCGAAATGCGCACGCGGCGCCCCTGGGATCTCCCGGGGGCGCCGCGCCGTATGTACGCGCTGTCGGGTGTCAGTCGTTGGGCACCGTCTCGTAGCGCGGCGTGCCCTCCGCCATCTGCCGCAGCGCGTCCTTACGGTCGCGCTTGGAGAGGCGGTCGATGTAGAGACGGCCGTAGAGGTGGTCGGTCTCGTGCTGCAGGCAGCGGGCGAAGTAGCCGGTGCCCTGGACCGCGATCGGCTTGCCCTCGGCGTCCTGGCCGCGCACCACCGCGTAGTCGGGGCGGGCCAGCGAGGCGTACGCGGTGGGCACCGACAGACAGCCCTCATTGGAGTCGTCCAGGACGCGGCGGTCGGCCGGCAGCTCGTCCAGCACCGGATTGCAGACCACGCCGACGTGGCGGACGCCGTCGTCGTCCGGGCAGTCGTAGACGAAGACCTTCAGGCCCACGCCGATCTGGTTGGCGGCCAGGCCCACGCCCTCGGCCGCCTTCTGGCTGGCGAACATGTCGTCGATCAGCGCGGCGAGCTTGTCGTCGAACTCCGTGACGTCCTGGCACTCCTTGTGCAGCACCGGATTGCCGACGACCGTGATCGGACGGGCCGTGCCGCGCTCGCGGTACGCACGCTCGCGCTCCTCACAGTCCTCCGTGTCCACGATGAACTCGTCGTCCACCCGCTGCTCAGTCCCTTGCTGCGCCATCGTCCGCCGCACGCCTTCCTCAAAACCAGACTCGTCGCCCTACAGGGTAAGGCCCGCGCGGGATGGGCGGGTATGTCAGCAGACCTCTTCCAGGTCCCGCCACTCGCGGGTGTCCGGGCTGTCCGCGACCCAGCCGTCCAGCAGCCCGCGCACGAGCCCGCTCGGCGCGGCGATCCCGCACTCCCGCTCCGCCACCCACAGCGACCCCGAGCCCGCCATCCGGTGCCCCAGCGGGCCGGGCTGGCCGGGCTCGCTGTGGTCGTGCGGGTCCAGGTGCTCGCCCTCGCCCTCGTCGCTGGGCATCCGGCTCTCCGAACAGGAGCGGCACAGCAGCCGCACCGAGGACGACCAGTCCTCGGCGGCGAAGCCCGCGTCCGCCGCCAGCCGCTCCAGCGCGTCCCGGTCGGCCTCCGTCGCGGCCTCCAGCAGCACCACCCAGGTCGGCACCGGGGACGGCGCCCACAGCTCGATCTCGTCGAAGACCGGGTAGGCAGGGCCGGCGGAGGTGACGCGCTCGCCGTGCGGAACGCCGTCGTGCAGCACCACCTCGCCCCAGCGCCGCCCGGAGGACGGCAGCGGGATGGACAGCACCTCGATCCGGGCCGGGTCCAGGCGGCGGCCCCAGACGACCTCCGACTCGCCCTCCGGCGACAGCCGCACCGCCGCGCTGCCCAGCTCCATGCCCAACGGCTCACCGGACGCGGACGCCTCACCGGGCACCTTCAGGCCGTACGCCTGCCAGGCGCGGCGCGCCAGCGGCCAGTCCTGCAGGGCGGTCGCGGCGATCCCCACGTTCCACCAGTCAGGGGCGCCGGTCTCGCGGTCAAGCAGCGCGACCGCACGCAGCCCGGCCGCCCGCGCCTGCTCCCAGTCGTGCCGGAACTTGTGCAGCAGCGCCAGGTTGAACCAGGACTCCGACAGCCACGGCTCCAGGTCGGCGGCGCGGGTCAGCAACGCGCCCGCGTCCTCGTACCGGCCGTCTCCGATGAGCGTGAACGCGCGGTCCGTGGCCTGCCGCCATGACGCGGACGGCCGGTGCCGCACCTTGCCGAAGATCTTCACGATTCCCGCCTGCCGGTATCGAAGTAGTACCGCACCAGATGCCTTCGCGGACGGCCTGGCCCTCCCTCGACGACAACCTGCCACACATTCGCGGACATCTCAGCCCGGCCCCTCAACGTTCGGCCCGGGGACGATGCCCACCACTCCTCCTTGCCGCCGGCCATAGGCCCGACACCCCCTCTCTTCGCATCCAACCATGCCCCTCGGGGCAGCCGCTCATTACCCGCGAGTTCTCACTTCGGGTGACCACGGACCTCGTCGTGCACCAGGTCATGCGCCGGATCGTGCTCCGGGTCGTACTCGGGGTGGTGCTCCGGATCACGCTCCAGATCACGCTCTGGGTCGTACTCCGGGTCATACTCCGGGTCGTGCTCCGGCCGCGACACGACCGTGGCCAGGGCCTCCACCACCGCCGGGTCGAAGTCACGGGCCGTGCCCCGCCGCAACCGCTCCAGAGCCCCGGGCCCGACCGCGCCCCGGCCCTTCTGAGGGTTTCCCAGTGAGGTGCCCGAGGAACCTCCCACCAGTTCGGTGTAGGCGTTCACCGCCCGCACGATACGGGCCGGAAGCGGCTGTTCCCGATACGGGTCCGCCTGCCGCTCCACGATCTCCGCGACCTCGTCCGGCACTCCGGTCTGCCGTACGACAGCGCCGCCCAGCAGCGCTATCCGCCGCTGCTCGGCCTCCGGCAGCGGCTCGGTGGCCCCGGCCGGCACCGGGTCGAGCAGCGACAGCTGCCCGACGTCGTGCATCAGCGCCGCGTACTCCAGCACGGTCAGCGACGGAGCGGACAGCCGCAGCTCACGGCCGACGGCGCGGCTGAGGCCGGCGACCTGGCGGGCGTGGCCTGCGGGGGTGTAGCCCGCTGTCTCCGTCGTCCTCGCCAGCGAGGCGACGGTCTGGCGGCAGGTCGCCCGTATCCCGGCGCAGCGGCGGAAGGAGCACTGGACGAGCAGCAGCGGCACACAGAGCGCCGGCAGCACCCACAGCCCGGCCACGGCGACCGCCGGGGCCGTCACCGCCGCCGTCGCACAGACCGCGGCCCCGACGCCGGGCAGCGCGCGCAGCTCGTCGCGCAGCAGGGGCGCGTAGGGGCGGCCCGTACGCGCCCGGGCCAGCGCCGCGGCCAGGGCGGCGTCGCCGAGCGCGGCCAGCGCCAGGACGAGCAGCAAGGCCGCGACGAGGCACGGACCGTGACCGGGCCGGCCGAACCAGGAGGACAACCGGCCGGTGTGGTGAAGCGGTTGGCAGCAGATCGCGACGAAGGCGACGGTGAGCACCCGGCGCGCGGCGCGGTCGAGGTCGGCCCGACGTCCGAGGGCCGCGCGCACCACCAGGGCGAGGAGGGATGCCGCCCCGACGACGGCGACGGTCTGGAGGACGCCGTACGTCGTCGGCGCACCGTCCAGCGGTCCCAGCGCGGCATAGCCGAGGGCCGCCGCGGCAGCGACGGGCGCGGGCTCGCGCTCCCCGGCCTCCGGCTCGCCGGGCCGCCCGTGCGCCCCGGCCGCGCCCCTGTCCGCGCCCGCGCCCGCACGCACGGCCGGGCGCCCGTCCCACCGCAATGCCTCCCCCAGCGCGACCAGCGCCCCAAACGCAAGCGCCGCCCCCGACTGGCGCACGCCCACCCGCTGCGTCCATACGAGAGCGGCCACGACCAGCGCTCCCGCCGCCCCGTACACCGCGACAAAGGTGAACCCTCCCCGCCCTCTGGGCGCACCAGAGCGCGCCCGGCGCTTCACCCCAGGCCAGCGCCTTGCCCGCGCCCAGCGCTCTGCCTTCGCCCAGCGCTCTGCCTTCGCCCAGCGCTCTGCCTTCGGCTGACGGTTCGCCCGCGGCCGGCGGTTTGCCCGCGGCTGGCGCACGGCCTCGCCTCCGCTCCGACGCCCTGCCCGGCCTCGGGCCGCGAGGCCACGTACGCCGACGGCCGTCTTACGCGCGCCCGCGCCGGGCCACGGCACGGCGCACCGCCACTGGCTCATGCGCCACCACCCCGGCCGGGCCGCGCGGCCTCCGGCGGTCGCGCGGAAGCCCGCCCAGACGGGACGTTTCCGCGCTGGTCCGCTGCGCGGTCCGGGCCGCTGTCCGGTGCGCAGGCAGGCACTCGGTCTGGTGCATGGCCCGCTGTACGGCCCAGTACATGGTCCCGGACGGGGCGGGCCTCCTCCGGGGGCGCGGCGGGCCAGCCGTGGCGGTCCAGGGCGCGGGCCAGGGCGACCACCATCCGTGGGTCGAACTGCGCCCCCGCGCACCGTTTGAGCTCTTCCACCGCCGCGGGCACCGGCCGGGCCCGTCGGTAGGTCCGGGTCGAGGTCATCGCGTCGAAGGCGTCGGCGACCGCCACCACCCTCGCCGCCTCCGGGATGTCCGCCCCCGCGAGCCCATAGGGATAGCCGCTCCCGTCCAGCCGCTCGTGGTGGTGGAGGACGGCCTCCCGCGCCTCGCCCAGGAAGCCGATGCCGCGCACCATCTCGTGCCCGTACTCGGGGTGGAGCTCGATGGCGCGGCGCTCCTCGGGGGTCAGCGGACCGTTTTTGCGCAGCAGCCGGGTGGGGACGCCGAGCTTGCCGACGTCGTGCAGGACGCCCGCGATACGCAGCGCCTCGAGCCGGTCGCCGTTCATCCCCAGCTCGCGGGCGATCATGGCGGAGGCGCGGCCGACGCGCTCGCTGTGGCCGCGGGTGTACCGGTCCTTGATGTCGACGGCCTGGACGAGGGCGTGCACGGTGGCCTGATGGGCGGCGCGCTCCCGGTGGCACAGCACGAAGACGCGGGCGCAGACGTACATCGGCGGCAGCACGAGCAGCGCGGCGGGCGGCCCGTACGGGCTGCGCCACAGCACCGCCATGGTCAGCCCGGCCAGGCCGTGCACCAGGTGGGGCACGAGCGAGCAGAGCACCCGGCCGCGCCAGGCGGCGCGGGGCGAGCGGCCCTCGGCCGTCATCAGCACGCCGCCTTCCAGGACGGCGGCGGTCAGGCCGAGGGCGAGCGCGGCGACGGCCGCGGCCACCAGGGCGTACGGAAAGAAGCCCGGCTCACCGGCGGTGGCGGGGTCGGCGAGGGTGGCGGCAAGGGCCTCCCTGCCGCCGCAGAGCCCGAAGACGAGCGAGGCGGCGTACGCGGCGAGGGCGAGCCGCGCGGCGCGCCACAGCCGCCGCACCCCGGCGGGGCGCCGCTCCACGGCGCCGAGCAGCGCGCCGGGCACCGCGACGAGCGCGGCGGCGGGCGCGGGCAGCAGAAAAGCCCCGGCCAGAAGCGCGGGGCCGCACCAGTCCGGCGACACCGTCACCGCAGGCGCGACGGCGGGCGGCGGGGGTGACAGGGGTGGACAGGCGTGGGAAGGGGGCCTGCGGGCCCCCGCCGCGTAGAGCGCGGCGAGCAGCGCGGCCGTGGCCCATGGGACGTCCGCCGCAGGCGTCAGGGCCGGGGCGGCGCACACCGCGGCCAGGAGCGCGGCGCTCACCACGTAGACGCGCGCCGCAAGAGGAACCGCCCGCATGCCCCCTCCTCCCCGTCCGTCGAACGGCCCCGGTCGGGGCCGTCAGATTGGGGAGGATAGAGCCGGGCACGCGGGGTTCGTCCGTATGCTCCGCCCGATTCCACACCTTCGGGTGATGATCGGGCGGGTTACGACGAGCGGCGCCGGTCCTGCACGAGGCGAGGGGTCAGTCCTGCGCGGGCGTCGGCGCGTTCGCCTCCGCGACGACCTCCCGCTCCGGCGCGACCTCGCCGGAGCGGATCAGCTCGATGCGGTTCATGACCTTCGAGCGCAGGTCGCTGGGCACGTCGTCATGGCCGCAGCACCGCTTGACCAGCTTCTTCACGGCCTGCTCCAGGCCGTACTTCTCCAGGCAGGGGGAGCACTCGTGGAAGTGCACCTCGAGCTTGGCGCGGTCGACGTCGGGCATCTCGCGGTCGAGGAACTCGTAGAGGTGGTCGAGGACCTCGGAGCAATCCGTCTCGTGCGGCTCTCCGCAGCTCATGAGTCCGCGCCTTTCCGATCGTTCGACTCGTCCGCCGCGGCGGACGCGCCGGCCGGGACCAGTCCGCGCCCACGGGCGTAGTCCTCGAGCAGACCGCGCAGCTGGCGGCGCCCACGGTGCAGCCGCGACATCACGGTACCGATGGGTGTCCCCATGATGTCTGCGATCTCCTTGTAGGCAAACCCCTCGACGTCCGCGAGATAGACCGCGATGCGGAACTCCTCGGGAATGGCCTGGAGCGCTTCCTTGACGTCCGAGTCGGGAAGGTGGTCGAGCGCCTGCGACTCCGCGGAGCGCAGACCGGTCGACATATGCGACTCGGCGCGCGCCAGCTGCCAGTCCTCGATCTCCTCGGCCGCGCTGCGCTGGGGCTCCCGCTGCTTCTTGCGGTACGAGTTGATGAAGGTGTTGGTCAGGATGCGGTACAGCCACGCCTTGAGGTTGGTGCCCTCACGGAACTGGTGGAAGGACCCGTACGCCTTCGCGTACGTCTCCTGCACCAGGTCCTCGGCGTCGGCCGGATTGCGCGTCATACGCAACGCGGCGGAGTACATCTGGTCGAGGAAGGTAAGGGCATCCCGTTCGAAGCGCGCATTGCGCTCGACGTCCGTCTCCTGCGGCTGCCCGACCGGCCGGCCCTCGGTCACGCCGTCGGTCCCCGCGTCGGTGCCAGTGACCTGACCCACCTCCTCCGCCTTCGTGGCGAGGCCGCCGAATGCGGACCCGCTCGAATCGGAGAATAGACGACGATCCGGTCCGCCCGCCGCTTCGTTCCGGGCAGTCCACCCCGTCTGCGGCTGCGACCAGTCCAGGTCAGCGGCGCGCGGACGGGCCGGGCAAGCGAGCGAACCCATACTGGGGACTCCTTCTGCTGGTGCGGGTACCTGAGCCTGTTCCTGGTGTTCCTGATCCATATACGCCCGCTACAACAGATCGCGGCCCCGCCGCATTCCCGAGCGTCCCCGCTACCCCTATACGGCGCATCAGCGCAGCTCAGAGCGGTACGCGGGCCAGCCATTCGGCCACGGCGCCGGTGATCCGCGCCAGCGCCTCCTGCTGGCCGATGTCCGCCTTCTTGGGCACGACGAAGCTGTGGTCGCCGTGCGGGATCCCGACCAGTTCCGTCCCGGCGGGCAGCTCGGGGAACTCCTCGGGGCGGCCGAACGGATCGCGGCCGCCCTGGACCACCAGCGTCGGCAGACCAGCGCCCAGCAGCTCGTCGGCCCGGGACCGCTCCGGCTTGCCCGGCGGATGCAGCGGGAAGGACAGCGCCAGCACGGCGCTCGCGCCCAGCTCGCGCGCCGTACGGCAGGCCACCCGCGCCCCGGCGCTGCGGCCGCCCGCGACGACCGGCAGCCCGGGCTTCTCCAGCGCGGGCCACAGCGCGCGCCACCCGATGTCCAGGGTCTTCGGCGCGGGCGCGACCTTCTTGCCCGCCACCCGCCACGGCTGCTCGACCAGCGCGACGCTGACGCCCAGCGGCGGCAGCGCGGCAGCCAGCGCCTGTAGGTCCCGTGCCTCGATCCCGCCCCCGGCGCCGTGGCTCACGGCCAGCACGGCGCGGGCTCGGGGGGCGCGGTGCCAGGTGATCCTGGCGTCCCCGGCGGGGGTCGGCACGGTCTCCCCGGTCCCGGTCGTGCCGGTCCCGGTCGTTTCGCTCTCGGTCGTTTCGCTCTCGGTCGTTTCGCTCTTGGCTGATTGCTCGGTCTGCTCGGCGCTCACATGCCCATCCTGCCGCCTGCAGGCGACCACGCCCGGAAGCCGCTCAGAAGAGCGTGCTCGTCTCGGGTGCCTCCAGCTCGGTCACCAGCTCCGGGCCGTTGTTGCGTACGTCACTGACGGCCGTGGCGACCGGGTAGGCGCGCAGCAGCCCCGCGGGCGGCGGGGCGAGCAGCGGGCGCAGCTCGTCGGGGTCGGTGTGGGAGGGGTCGAGCCAGTCCGCCCAGCGGTCCTCGGTGAGCACCAGCGGCATCCGCGGATGGATGTCGGCCAGCGACCGCGGCCCCGCGCCACCCTCCTCCCCGCCCTTGCCCAGCAGGGGAAACGGCTCCTTCTCCGCCTCGGTCGTGATGACGGTGCAGGTCACCCACCAGGCCCGCGGGTGGTCGTCCGGCAGCGTCCGGTCGCGCCAGAACTCGTACAGCCCGGCCATGGCCATCACCGAGCCGTCCACCGGGGTCACGAAATAGGGCTGCTTACGCGGCCGCTTCCGCTTCCCCTGCTCCTCCAGCTGCCGCTCCCCCGAGCCGGTGACCCACTCGTAGTAGCCGTCGGCGGGCAGCAGACAGCGGCGCGAGACGAAGGGGCGGCGGTAGGAGGGCTTCTCGTGCACCGTCTCCGCCCGTGCGTTGATCATCTTCACGCCGGTGTCCGGTGACTTGGCCCAGGACGGCACCAGTCCCCACTTGAGCGCCCTCAGCTGGCGGACCGGGCTCGGATCGTCGGCGTCCTTGATGGGGCGTTCGAGCACCGCGTACACGCCCTTGGTGGGCGCGACGTTCCAGTCCGGGGCCAGCGTCTCCTCCGGCTCCCACTGCTGCACCCCGAAGATGCCGACGAGGTCCTCGGGCTTCCGGCTCGCTGCGTATCGACCGCACATAGGTGCCACACTGCCACGACGCCCACGGCCGGTGACGCCGGGCCGTCGAAACCGAGCGGCCACGAACAACGTACTGAAGAGCAGAAGCACCGAAGACGGACGCGAGGAGTCTCCCGCACATGGACAGCACGAACGCCGCCGATCTGTGGGACCGCGTCGTCGGCACCCAGCCGGACCCCACCACCTGGCTGGTCGCCGCCACCGGGCTGGTCGCGCTCTCGGTGGTCGTCTCCCAGATCGCCTGGCGGATCGCCCGTAACGCCATCACGATCGCCCACGAGGGCGGCCACGGCCTGGTGGCCCTGCTCAGCGGCCGGCGGCTGGAGGGCATACGGCTGCACTCGGACACCTCGGGGCTGACCGTCTCGCGCGGCAAGCCCACCGGCCTCGGCATGATCCTCACCGCGGCCGCCGGCTACACCGCGCCGTCCCTGCTCGGGCTGGCGGGCGCGTGGCTGCTGGCCGCGGGCCATATCACCGCGCTGCTGTGGGGGACGACGGCGCTGCTGGCGCTGATGCTCGTCATGATCCGCAATGCGTACGGCGTGCTCACCGTGGTCGTCTCCGGGGCCGCCTTCTTCCTCGTCTCCTGGCTGACCAAGCCGGACGTGCAGGCGGCCTTCGCGTACGTCGTGGTGTGGTTTCTGCTCCTGGGCGGCGTACGCCCCCCGTTCGAGCTCCAGCGCAAGCGCCGCTACTCGGGGGCGCACGACTCCGACCCGGACCAACTCGCGCGCCTGACCAACGTCCCGGCCACGATCTGGCTGCTGCTCTTCCACGTGGTCTCGCTGAGCTCGCTGATCGGCGGCGGTCGCTGGCTGCTGGGGCTGTGACCCACGGCGCCATCGGGCCACGAGCCACCCGTGAGGTGTCCATACCAGCGGCGTGTTTCGACTGGGTTTCGCCGTTTTTGATCAAGAATCTCACTCTCGGCGAGCCACTAAAGTGAGAGCCATGACCGGCATTGAGACCCCCTCGGGCGCGCACACCGCCCTCTGGCCCGCTCCGCTCGCCGACGGAGCGGTCGACGCGACCGTCACCGTGCCCGGATCGAAGTCGGTCACCAACCGCGGCCTGATCCTGGCCGCGCTCGCCGCCGAGCCGGGCTGGCTGCGCCGCCCGCTGCGCTCCCGCGACACCCTTCTGATGGCCGAGGCGCTGCGCGCCCTGGGCGTGGGCATCGAGGAGACCGTGTCCGACGGCTCCCCCGGCTCCCATGGCGCGCCGGGCTCCGAGGGCGGCGGCGAGGCATGGCGGGTCATCCCGGCGGGCCTGCACGGCCCGGCCACGGTCGACGTCGGCAACGCCGGCACGGTCATGCGCTTCCTGCCGCCCGTCGCGGCGCTGGCCGACGGCCCGGTGCGGTTCGACGGCGACAAGCGCTCGCACGAGCGCCCGCTGCACGGCGTGATCGACGCGCTGCGCGCGCTCGGCGCCCGCATCGACGACGACGGCCGCGGTTCACTGCCGATGACCGTGCACGGCGGCGGGGCGCTGGACGGCGGCCCGGTGCGCATCGACGCCTCGTCCTCGTCGCAGTTCGTCAGCGCGCTGCTGCTGTCCGCGCCGCGCTTCAACCAGGGCGTCGAGGTGCGCCATGTGGGCGCCGCGCTGCCCTCGCTGCCGCACATCCGGATGACCGTCGACATGCTGCGGGCCGCGGGCGCGGCCGTGGACGCCCCGGAGGCGGGCGGCGAGCCGAACGTATGGCGGGTGTCGCCCAGCGCCCTGCTGGGCCGCGACCTGGTGGTCGAGCCCGACCTGTCCAACGCGGCGCCGTTCCTGGCGGCCGCCCTGGTCACCGGGGGCCGGGTGACGATCCCGGACTGGCCGGAGCGCACCACCCAGCCCGGCGACTCGCTGCGCCGGATCTTCACCGACATGGGCGGGACCTGCGAGCTCACCGACGCCGGTCTGACCTTCACCGGCACCGGCCGGATCACCGGCATCGACGCCGATCTGCACGAGGTGGGCGAGCTCACCCCGGTGATCGCGGCCGTGGCGGCGCTGGCCGACTCCGAGTCCTCGCTGCACGGCATCGCGCATCTGCGGCTGCACGAGACCGACCGGCTCGCGGCCCTGGCCAAGGAGATCAACGAGCTCGGCGGCGATGTCACCGAGACCGCCGACGGGCTGCGGATCCGCCCGCGCCCGCTGCACGGCGGGGTCTTCCACACCTACGAGGACCACCGGCTGGCCACCGCGGGCGCGGTCATCGGCCTGGTCGTCGAAGGCGTACAGATCGAGAACGTGGCCACCACGGCCAAGACCCTGCCCGACTTCCCCGGGCTGTGGACCGGCATGCTCGACGCGGCGACGGCCCCCGCGCGGAGAGCCTGAGGCGCCGCCGCCATGCGCCGCTACGGCAAGCACACCGACGAGGACGACGTCCGGGTCCGCCCCAACCGCAAGGGCAACCGCCCCCGCACCAGCATCCGCCCCAAGCACGAGGACGCCGCCGAGGGCTTTGTGCTGACCGTCGACCGCGGCAGGCTGACGGTCCTGGTCGAGGACCGCACGATCATCGCCATGAAGGCCCGCGAACTGGGCCGCAAGGGCGTGGTGGTCGGGGACCGGGTCGCGGTGGTCGGGGATCTGTCGGGCGCCAAGGACACCCTCGCGCGGATCGTACGGGTCGAGGAGCGCTCGTCGGTGCTGCGCCGTACCGCGGATGACGACGACCCGTTCGAGCGGGTGGTCGTCGCCAACGCCGACCAGCTGGCCATCGTCACCGCGCTCGCCGACCCCGAGCCGCGCCCGCGGCTGATCGACCGCTGTCTGGTCGCCGCCTTCGACGCCGGTCTCTCCCCGCTGCTGGTCCTCACCAAGTCCGACCTCGCCCCGGCGGCCCCCCTCCTGGAGGCCTACGGGCCGCTCGGCGTCCCCTATGTCGTCACCAACCGCGAGGAACTGGCCGACGGCGACGTGGCCGACCGGGTGCGCGAGCTGCTCACGGACAAGGTCACGGTCTTCTTCGGGCACTCGGGCGTCGGCAAGACGACCCTGGTCAACGCCCTGGTGCCGGAGCGCAAACGGGCCACCGGCCGGGTCAACGCGGTCACCGGCCGCGGCCGCCACACCACCACCTCCGCGCTCGCGCTGCCGCTGCCCGACGGCGACGGCTGGGTGATCGACACCCCGGGCGTACGGTCCTTCGGGCTGCACCATGTGGACCCCGCGCGGGTCATCCACGCCTTCCCGGACCTGGAGCCGGGCACCGAGGGCTGTCCGCGCGCCTGCAGCCACGACGAGCCGGACTGCGCGCTGGACCAGTGGGTCGCCGACGGCCACGCCGATCCGGCCCGGCTCTACTCCCTGCGGCGACTGCTGGCCACGCGGGAGCGGCGAGAGGGCGACTGATCCGCCCGCCGGCCCGCTGTCCAAGGCTCGGTTCACCTCCGGGGCGCCTCAGCCTCCCCCAGCTACCGCTGGGAGGTGCCCCCTGTCGACGGTCGACCGTGCTCGGCCACTCGTACCTCGCGGCCTCCGCGCGCTCTCCCTTTCGACAGCGGCGCGCCCCTTCGGCTCTGCCGAGCCGGACGTTTGCGACCCCCCATCACATGGGAGGTAACTGGATAATCGCACCGGGCTGATCCAGACCACATCCACACAGGAGGACTCTGTATGGCGTGGCTGCTCGTCGTGGTCGCCGGGCTTCTCGAAACGGGCTTCGCCGTCTGTCTCAAGCTCTCGCACGGCTTCACCAGAATCTGGCCCACCGTCGCCTTCTGCGCCTTCGCGCTCGGCAGCTTCGGCCTGCTGACGCTCTCTCTGAAGAAGCTGGACGTGGGCCCGGCGTACGCGGTGTGGACGGGCATCGGAGCGGCCGGAACCGCGATCTACGGCATGATCTTCCTCGGCGACCTGGTCTCCACGCTCAAGATCATCTCCATCACGCTGGTGATCGTAGGCGTGATCGGGCTCCAGCTCTCCGGCTCGGCGCACTGAGACGAGGGCTGCGGCTGGGCCCCGGCTAGGCCAACGCCCCGCGCACCAGGCTCTCCACCTCCTCCTCCGACACGGGCGCGACCACGTACGACAGCGCCAGGCGCGCGGCCGTCTCGCACGCCTGACCCAGATCCGCCGCCCCGCTCGCCCCGCCCCGCGGCCAGTCCCCGGCCAGCAGGCGCACCGCGCGGTCCCGGATCTGCGCCAGGAGATCGACAGGTGAGGGCAGCGGATCCGGGATGCCCGGGCGCCGCGAAAGGGTTCCTGGGCTTTCCGGGCGTACGGGCGAGGGCAGCCGTTCGCTCCAGCAGCCGGTGAGCACCGCCCGCACCAGGGGGTTCGCGGCCGCCGCCCGTACGGTCCAGCCCGCCGCGGCCACCAGCCGCTCGTTCGGGCCGGCGGCGCCGGTCGCTCCGGACAGCGCCCGCTCCACGCCGATCAGATACGCCTCGGCCTCGCGGCGCACCAGAGCGCGTGCGAGACCATCCTTGCTGCCGAACTCGTTGTAGAGCGTCTGCCGCGAGACCCCGGCCGCCACGGCCACATCGACCATGCGGACCACCGCCCAGGGGCGGTCGGCGAGCGCGGTGAAGGCCGCGTCGAGTAAGGATTCACGTGCTGCGGGCATCGTCGCCTCCCAGGCCATGCGTCCCTATTCGGCGGCACGTGCGGACAGAATTGACGCACCGCCAGGTAGTGTCAATAGCCACGGCGTGCGCCCCCGGCGCCCCCGTCCGGCCGTGGTCGTGTGGATCGGCCGATTCCGTGTCGATACTGTTCGGCCATGCCCGACTACCACGATGACCTGCGTCTCGCCCATGTACTCGCCGATGCGGCCGACGCCACCACCATGGAGCGATTCAAGGCGCTCGACCTCAAGGTCGAGACGAAACCCGATATGACGCCGGTCAGCGAGGCCGACAAGGCGGCCGAGGAACTGATCCGCACCTCGCTCCAGCGCGCCCGGCCGCGGGACGCCGTCCTGGGCGAGGAGTTCGGCAGCGAGGGCAGCGGTCCGCGCCGCTGGGTCGTGGATCCGATCGACGGCACCAAGAACTATGTGCGCGGGGTGCCGGTCTGGGCCACGCTGATCGCGCTCATGGAGCGCGGCAAGGGCGGCGACCGGCCGGTCGTCGGGGTGGTGTCGGCACCGGCGCTCGGCCGCCGCTGGTGGGCGGCCGAGGGACTGGGGGCGTACACCGGCCGGAGCCTGTCGTCCGCGAGCCGGCTGGCGGTGTCGCAGGTGGCGCGGCTGGAGGACGCGTCGTTCGCGTACTCCTCGCTCAGCGGCTGGGAGGAGCGCGGCAGGCTGAACCGTTTCCTCGATCTGACCCGGGCCTGCTGGCGGACGCGCGGCTACGGCGACTTCTGGCCGTACATGATGGTCGCCGAGGGGTCGGTGGACATCTGTGCCGAGCCCGAGCTGTCGCTCTGGGACATGGCGGCGAACGCGATCATCGTCCAGGAGGCGGGCGGCCGCTTCACCGGGCTCGACGGGGTGCCGGGGCCGCTCAGCGGGAACGCGGCGGCATCGAACGGGCTGCTGCACGGCGAACTGCTGAACTACCTGGGCGGCTAGGGCCCGTCCGGGCCCCGGACCGGCTCATGCATCAGGGGGTACGGGGGCGCGTAAGGCGGTAGATCGGCTTCCGCACGCCTCTTGTAGACGTCCGCGCCCCCATGTGAACATGTGAATCCGCGCGCTTGTGAACTTGTGCAGCCGTGTACTGTCGCGCGGCGCAGCGCAGCGCCGCGGTGTTCGCAGTGCACGCAGTCCCGCATTGCACGCAGTTTCCGCGGCGCACGCGGTTCCGCAGTGCGCGCGGCCCCCGCAGTAAGGATTCGCCAAGGAGGTGGCACGACCATGTCCCCGCCCATGCTCGTCCGCGACGCCATGAGTTCGGTGGTCCTCACCATCGGCCCCGCCCACACCCTGCGCCAGGCCGCCCGGCTGATGTCCGCCCGACGCGTCGGCTCGGCGATAGTGCTGGACCCCGATACCAGCGGGCTCGGCATCCTGACCGAGCGCGATGTCCTCAACTCACTGGGCGCGGGCCAGGACCCGGACCGTGAGCGGGCCCATGCCCACACCACCTCCGACGTCGTCTTCGCCGCCCCTCAGTGGACGCTCGACGAGGCGGCGCGCGCGATGTCCCACGGCGGCTTCCGACATCTGATCGTCCTGGACGCGGGCGATCCGGTGGGTGTGGTGTCGGTACGCGACATCATCCGCTGCTGGACCGGCGCACGTCAGCCGGCGCCCGCGCTGACCGGGTAAGGGCCGGGCAACGGGGCGCGCGAAGAGGCTGAGATGCCCTCGGCCCCGAGCGCGCGAAGAGGCCGCAAGCCCTCCGCTCCGGGGCGCGCGAGGAGGCCGGAACCTATCGGCATCCGGCCTCTTCGGGCCAGTACGGCAAGCGTCCGTCAGCCGCGCAGGGCCTGGACCGCGGCCTCCAGCCGCTTGCCGTAGTCCGCGTCCGCCTGGCGGAAGTTGTCGATCGCCCGCTCGGCGATGTCGTCCCGCGACACCTTGGCGACAAAGCCCGCCAGGTTGCCGAGCAGGCGCTCCTTCTCGTCCTCCGACATCAGCCGGCAGAGGTTGCCCGTCTGGACGAAGTCGTTGTCCTCGGCGCGCGAGGGAGCCTCGCGGTCACCGGTGACGCCGGAGACCGACAGCGGCTGCCACAGCGGCCTGTCGGTCTGCGCCGGGCCGCCGAAACCGTTCGGCTCGTAGTTCTTGGCGCCCGCGTGACGCCCCTCGTACAGGAAGCCGTCCCGGCCGTAGGTGCGCGCCTCGGTGGCGTGCGGGCGGTTCACCGGCAGGTGGTCGGCGTTGATGCCGACGCGGTAGCGGTGGGCGTCGCCGTACGCGAACAGCCTGCCCTGGAGCATCTTGTCCGGGGACGGGCCGCTGCCCGGCACGAAGTGCGCCCGCGAGAAGATCGACTGCTCGACCTCGGCGGAGATGTTCCGCGGGTTGCGGTTCAGCTCCAGCTTGCCGATCTCGATCGGCGGATAGTCCTCGTACGGCCACACCTTGGTGAGGTCGAACGGGTTGAAGCGGTAGTTGGCCGCCTCCGCCGCGGGCATGATCTGGACCTGCACGGTCCAGGCCGGGAAGTCGCCGCGCTCGATCGCCTCGCGCAGATCGCGCTGGTGGCTGTCCGGGTCCTCGCCGGCGAGCCGGTTGGCGTAGCCGTTCAGACGGCGGTGGGAGGCGGGGATGCCGCGGTCCCCGAACAGCCAGGTCACCTGGTGGGTCGACTCCGGCGACGGACTCCAGAAGTCCCAGACGTTGTCAGCCTCCTGGGAGCCGGTGTACGGGGCGCGCTTCTGGGTGTGGATGAAGTCGGGGAACTTGATGGCGTCCTTGATGAAGAACACCGGGGTGTTGTTGCCGACCAGATCGTAATTGCCGTCCTCGGTATAGAACTTGAGCGCGAAGCCGCGCGGGTCGCGCACCGCGTCCGCCAAGCCGAGGCCGCCGGCCACCGTCGAGAAGCGCAGGAAGGTCTCGGTCTGCTTGCCGGCCTCCGAGAGGAACGTCGCCCGGGTGTACTCGGTCAGGCGCCGGACTCCGTCGTCAGCGGGCCCGCAGTCTCGCCCTGGACCGTCACACCTCCTCCTGCGCTATTTGTCTGCTTCTTTCGATAACGGATCCTACATTGGACAATGTCTAAGTCAAGAACCACTGGAGAGTGATACGAGATCTGGTCATGGACCGGTCCGCTGCTACCCTTGCCTTATCTGACTGATAGGTGAATGGCATGAGTGACCTGCTGGAACGGCTCCGGGGACGCGGCTGGCGACTGACGGCCCAGCGACGTGTCGTCGCCGAGGTCCTCGACGGGGACCATGTGCACTACACCGCCGATGAGGTACACGCCCTCGCGACCGCCCGTCTCCCGGAGATCTCGCGCGCGACCGTGTACAACACCCTCGGGGAGCTGGTCTCGCTCGGCGAGGTGCTCGAGGTCAGCACGGACGGCCGGGCCAAGCGCTACGACCCGAACGCCCACCACGCGCATCAGCACCTGATCTGCGCGCGGTGCGGCACCATCCGCGATGTCCACCCCTCCGGCAATCCGCTGGCCGACCTCCCGGCGGAGGAGCGCTTCGGCTTCGCGGTCTCGGAGGTCGAGGTCACCTACCGCGGACTCTGCCCCGACTGCGCGGCCGCCTGAGCCCTCGGGCGGCCGCCCCGTCCGGGGCGCACGGGCACAACACGAAGGGCCCGGATCCTTGTGGATCCGGGCCCTTCGCCTTGGTAGCGGGGACAGGATTTGAACCTGCGACCTCTGGGTTATGAGCCCAGCGAGCTACCGAGCTGCTCCACCCCGCGTCGATGTGACGCAATGCTAACCGCACGGCGACGGCTGGGGCAAATCGAGAGGAGAGGGGCCGCGGGGAGGGCGACGCCGCCCATGTCTCCGCGGCGGAGCTGCGCGTATCGCGTATGCGCCGGAGCTACGCGTATGCGCCGGAGCTACGCGTATGCGCCGGAGCTACGCCGTGAGCTCCTGTTGCAGGGCGTCCCGCAGCCGGGCCGCGCGCTCGGCCACCTCCGCCGGGCCCAGCTCGACCGCGCGGGCACACCAGCGCTGGCCCTCGGACAGGGCGCCACGGCGGGCCGAGAGCAGGGCCAGGCGCAGCGCGGCGCGTCCGTGGCCGGCCTCGGCGGCGCGGGTCCACCACAGGGCGGCCTCCGGCTCGCTGCCCTCGCGGGCGAGCAGCAGACCCAGGTTGAAGGCGCCGTTGCTGCTGCCCGCCTCGGCGGCCTCGCGGTACCAGCGGGCGGCCTCCACCACATCGCCCCGGGCCGCCGCGAGCATGCCCATGCGCACCTGGGCGCGCCGGTGACCCTGGCGGGCGGCGCGCTCGTACCACTCCTCGTACTCGGGCACGGCCGACTCCATCTCGGGACGCTCGGCGCGCCCCAGGGACCCGCGCGGCGCGTCCCCGTCGGCGGACGGCCGGTCCAGCAGCGCGCCCAGCCGGAAGGCGGCCTCCGCGCTGCCGCCCCCGGCGGCGCAGCGCAGATGGCGCTCGGCCTCGCGGCCGTCGCCGTCCCGCAGCAGCGCGATGCCGACCTGGAGCGCGGCGTCGGTGTGCCCGGCGGCGGCGGCCCGCTCGTACCACTGCTGGGCTGCCCGCTCCTCGCCCCGCCCGGCGTGCAGGATGCCCAGGTTGAACGCGGCGTCCACGCTGCCGGCCTCGGCGGCCTTGGAGAACCACGGCTCGGCGCCGGCCGCGTCCCCGCGCTGCAGCAGCATGACGGCCACGGCGTTGGCGGCCTCGCGGTGCCCGGCGTAGGCGGCGCGGCGGTACCACTGCTCGGCCTGCGCGGTGCGACCCTGCTCGGCGCAGAGCAGCCCCAGGTTGTACGCGCCGTTGATGTCCCCGGCGTCGAGGGCGGTGCGGTACCAGCGCTCGGCGGTCTGGGTCTCGCCGCGGTCGGCGTGCAGGGCGCCCAGCGCGTTGGCCGCGTTGCCGTCGCCGTCCTGGGCGGCGCGGTGCCACCAGACGGCGGCGCTGTCGGTATCGCCCGCGTCGCGCAGCAGGAAGCCGAGCGCGCAGGCGGCGCGGGCCTCGCCGTCCTTGGCGGCCGTCAGATACCAGCGGCCGGCCTCTTTGATCTCGCCGCGCTTCTCCAGGAGCGTGCCGAGGTGGAGGGCAGCCCGGCGGTGGCCGCGCGCGGCGGCCTGCCGGTACCACTTCTCGGCCTCCGACTCGGCGCCGGGACCGGCGCGCCCTCTGGCGGCCTCGTCCTCGCGCTTGTCGAGGATGCGGGCGAGCCGGTAGGAGGCCTCGCGGTGGCCGCGCTCGGCGGCGGACCGGAACCAGCGCTCGGCGCCGATGTCGCTGCGGTGCTCGAGCAGGTCGGCGAGGGCGTACGCGCCCAGGGCGTGCCCGGACTCGGCGGACTGGCGCAGCCAGTACTCGGCGGCGGGCTCGTCCCCGCGCTCGCGGTGGTGGCGGCCGAGGGCGTGGGCCGCGGCGGCGGATCCGGCGACGGCGGCGATGCGCCACCAGCCGGCCGCCTCGTCGGCGTAGCCGCGCTGGTACAGGAGGACGCCGAGGTTGTTGGCCGCGGCGCGGTCGCCCGCCGCGGTGGCCGCGCGCAGCTGCGGCTCGGCGCCGTCGACGTCGCCGCGGCGCAGCAGCAGCGAGCCCAGGGCGCTCATCGACGCGATGTCGCCGGACTCGGCGGCCCGGCGGTGCCGGGTCTCCTCCTCGTCCTCGGCACCGTCGTGCTGATGCGCAAAACGCCCTGTCTCCAACAGACTGACCCTGTCCCCCATAAATTCCATCGTGGCATCACCTGCAACCCGGGTACACCTTGGTATACCGCAGCCGGTGAGGTCACTTCAGCGTTTTGTCGACATGCCCACAGAGAGACAACCCAAACGCTTGTATCGCGATTCTTTGAGTGGACATCCCGGTGGACGCACGACGAGGCCCGGATCCTTTCGGATCCGGGCCTCGTCTGTCAGTAGCGGGGACAGGATTTGAACCTGCGACCTCTGGGTTATGAGCCCAGCGAGCTACCGAGCTGCTCCACCCCGCGCCGTTGTGCCTCTACGTTACCACGGCGCGGAGTGGCCACCGCTCGGGTGTTCGCCCGAGCGGTGCCTGGGCTTCCTCAGGTGTCTTCTCTTCTGGCCTTGTCGTCGGCCTTATCGGCGGATTGACTCTGCTTCTGGTCCTGCTGCCCGACGCCCTGGCTCTGGCCCTTCTTCTTGGCGGCCTCCGCCTCGGCCTTGGCGGCCCGGTCCAGCGCGTCCTTCAGGGCCTTCTGGGCCTTGCCGTAGGCCGTCCAGTCCTGCGGGTCCTTCTTGAGCGCGTCCTGGGCGTCCTGATAGGCCTCCGCGGCGTCCTTCAGGGCCTGCGCGACCGTGGCGTCACCTGTCGGTGGCTTGGTCGTGTCGTCACCGCCTCCGCCACCGCCGCCGTTGTCCTGGCCGTCGTCCGTGGAGTCCGATGGTTCGCTCTGGCCGAAGACCACGTCCAGCGCCTTGTTGAGCGAGCTCTCGAGGGCGGTCTTGTTCCCGTAGCTGACCAGCACCTGCCGCAGCAGCGGAAGGTCGGTACCGGCGCCGCGCAGATAGACCGGCTCTACGTACAGCAGGCCGCCCCCGAGTGGGACCGTCAGCAGATTGCCGTACTCGATCTCCGAATCGCCCCCTCTGAGCTTGAGGGTGTTGAGCGTATTGGCGATCTTGTCATCGGAGTTGAAGTTGGCCTGCACCAACTGTGGACCTGGCACACCGGTATCGGATGGCAGCTTCAGGATTCTGATCTTGCCGTAGCTGTCGCTCTCCGAGTCCGCGTCCACCGCCACGAACGCGCCGAGGTTGTCCCGGCCCTTGGGCGTGAGCGTCGTCGTCAGGGAGAAGGTCTGCTTCTTCTGGTCCGGCATCTTCATGCTCAGGTAGTACGGCGGAACCGAGTTGCCCTTGTTGGTCGGGTCGTCCGGCACCTGCCACACCTCACTGCCGCTGTAGAACGTCACCGGGTTGGTGACGTGGTAGCGGGTGAGCAGTTCGCGCTGCACCTTGAACAGGTCCTGCGGATAGCGCAGATGCTCCATCAGGCTGTCGCTGATCGCGCTCTTCGGCTTGACCGTCCCCGGAAACGCCTTCTTCCAGGTCTTCAGCACCGGGTCCTTGGTGTCCCACTCGTACAGCGTGACCTTGCCGTCGTAGGCGTCGACGGTCGCCTTGACCGAGTTCCGGATGTAGTTGACGTTGTTCTGCTGGGCGACGACCGAACGCTCGCCGTCCTGGTCGTTGAGCGAGTCCGCGGTCGTGTCGCCCAATGTCGTACGGGACGCGTACGGATAGCCGTCCGTCGTCGTGTAGGCGTC
Source organism: Streptomyces sp. NPDC020845 (assembly GCF_044334165.1). Taxonomy (NCBI): domain Bacteria; kingdom Bacillati; phylum Actinomycetota; class Actinomycetes; order Kitasatosporales; family Streptomycetaceae; genus Streptomyces; species Streptomyces sp. NPDC020845. Next base: position 256,532 of record NZ_JBIRSJ010000010.1, read on the forward strand.
GACTATCCACTTGATCCGGCCGTCGACCACCGCCGGATAGGCGTCGCCGTCGATGGTCAGCCACGGGGCGACCGCCTCGACGCGCTCCTTGGGCGTGCGGTTGTAGAGGATCCGCGAACCGTCCCCTATGGCCCCGGAGTAGAGGATCTGGGGCTCGCTGAAGGTCAGCGCGTACGCGGCACGGGTGATCGGGTTGGACAGCTTGACGCCGCTGTCGCCCTGGTACCGGTAGGTCTTCTCACCATCGCGGCTGGAGTAGTCCAGCTCCTTCTGCGGACCGCCGACGATCGAGTACTGGGTGGTCTTCTCGCCGTAATAGATCCGCTGCTCGTAATCCGGGAGCTGGCCCCTGGCGGGCAGGTCGTCCTCGATGAAGTCCGGGGCGCCGCGCCGTGTCGTGGACGTCGTGGTGCCCTTGGCCGCGACCGCACCGTACCCATGGGTGTACTTGAAGTGGTCGTTGATCCAGTTGTGCTCGGGGATGCCGTCCGCGTTCAGCTCGCGCAGACCGATGACGGTGTCCTGCTCCTTGCCGTCCGGGGTCTTGTAGCGGTCCACGTCCAAGGTGTGGGGGAAGCTGTAGTAGTCCTTGACCTTCTGAAGCTGCTGGAAGGTCGGGGACACCACATTCGGGTCGAGCAGCCGCAGGCTCGCCGTGTTGTCGGCCTCGGCACGCAGCTGCTTGCGGTCCGCGTCCTTGGACGCCTCGCCCTCGTAGGGCGACACCTCGGATTCGTCGAGGCCGTACGCCTTGCGCGTGGCCTCGATGTTCTTCTCGATGTACGGCGCTTCCTTGGCCTGCTCGTTGGGCTGGACCTGGAACTTCTGCACGATCGCCGGGTAGAGCCCGCCGATCAGGATCGCCGACAGCACCATCAGGCCGAAGCCGATGACCGGCAGCTGCCAGGTGCGCCGCCACAGCGTCGCGAAGAAAAGCACCGCGCAGATCGCCGCGATGCAGAAGAGGATCGTCTTCGCGGGCAAATAGGCGTGGGCGTCCACATAGCGCAGGCCCGTCCAGTTGCTCGTCGCCTTGAAGTCGCTCGACTTCACCGCCAGGCCGTACCGGTCGAGCCAGTACGCCACGGCCTTGAGGGAGACGAAAATGCCCAGCAGCACCGACAGATGGCCGGTGGCCGCGCCCGTCGCGCGCGCGCCCGGGCTGGTGACGCGCAGCCCCCCGTAGAGGTAGTGCACCAGCGCGGCGGCGACCAGCGAGAGCACCGTCGCCGCGAAGCCGAAGCTCAGCAGGAAGCGGTACCAGGGCAGATCGAAGGCGTAGAACGACACGTCCTTGTGGAACTGCGGATCGTACTGGTGGAACGGCACCCCGTTGACCCACAGCAGCCAGGTCCGCCACTGACCGGACGCGGACGCGCCCGCGATCAGCCCGACCAGCACGGTGACCGCCAGCAGCACCCACTTCTTGTAGGGGGCGATACCCATGCGGTAGCGGTCCAGGCTCTGCTGCTCCAGCGACATCGCGCTCAGCGGCGGCCGTAGCCGGTGCGCCAGCCAGATGTTGATCCCGACGGCCAGGGCCATCAGGAAGCCGAAGACGAAGAACAGCCCGATCTTGGTCCACAGGGTGGTGGTGAAGACCGAGGAGTAATGGACCGAGCGATACCAGAGCCAGTCGGTCCAGTACCCCGCGAACATGACGAAGAGCATGGCCAGCACGGCCAGCACACCCAGGGTCATGAGCAGGGTCCGGACTCGCCGGGACGGTCGGCCGACTCTGATCCGCGGCCCTGTCGGGCCTCCGCCGCGGTCCGGCATCTGGAAAGCCAAGGTGCGCACCTCGAAGTTCGCTGTCGACTGAGCGGGTCCGGGCAGTAGGACCCAATGGAGCAACTTACTCAGGCTTTACTCAGTTCCCGTTTCCGGGTCCGATCAGGGCACGATATGACCCATGTCGAACGTTCCCCCCGCCTCCGGGCCGCTGTCCGCCAATCCGCTGACCCGTGCCGTCCTCGAAATCGACGAGTACGCCGCCGGGCTCGGCTGGGACCGCCCGGCCCGCCTCTTCGCCCTCGTCGACACCGCGCGGCTGCGCACCCAGGAGCCGGGCCTCGCCGCCCAGCTCGGGCTCGACGAGGAGGCCGAAAGCGCCCCCACCGCCTCGCTCACCCCCATCGAGCAGGACGAGCTGCCTGCCGACACCCCCCTGGACGAGTTCCTGGCCACCATCGCCTGGCCCGACGCGGTGGCCGGCTGCGCGCTGACCGTCGAGCGGCTCATGCTGCCGCCGTCCGCCGAGGGCTCCATGCCCGAGGGCCTGACCGAGCAGCAGCTGGCGGCATGGGTCTCGAAGCACCCGGAGCGCCAGGAGGTCCGTATGACGGTCGCGGTGCTGCGGGACGGGGGGCGCGAGGCGGCGGTGCGGCTGCGCGAGAAGGACTCGCCCACCGAGGTGCTCACCGGCGCCGGCCTGGTGCCGGGGCTGGCCGAGGCGCTGTCCGCCACCTTCGCCGAGTGATGGCTGTGTTTGCCGGGTGACCGCCGTTTGTCGGGTGACCGCTGGGCCCGCCGGGTGACCTGCGCATCCGGCGGGTGACCGTTGTGGGGGGCGGCCCCCGGCCCGCCTCCGCGGGGTGGCCGGGGCGGGGGCCGCCGCTCAGCTCTTCGTGCGGTTCAGCTCTTCGTGCGGTTCAGCTTTTCGTGCGGTTCAGCTCTTGGTGCGGTTCAGCTCTTGGTGCACTTGGGCAGCGCGGCGCTGTCCCCCTCGCGGATCTGCTTCAGGGCCTTCACCGCGCCCTTGAGGGTGTGCACCTTGACCAGGGTGAGGCCGTCGGGCTTGTCCGACGCGGCCGCCGCGCAGTTCTCCTGGGGCGTGAGGAAGTACTCCGCGCCCGCCTTCCGCGCCCCGATGGTCTTCATCTGGATCCCGCCGATCGGGCCGACGGTGCCCTTGTCGTCGATGGTGCCGGTGCCGGCGATGAACTTCCCGCCGGTCAGATCGCCCGCCGACAGCTTGTCCACGATCCCCAGCGCGAACATCAGCCCGGCGCTCGGCCCGCCCACATCGGCCAGCTTGATGTCGATCTTCAGCGGGAAGGTGTAGTCGACCCCGGCCTGGATGCCGACGATCGCCCGGCCGTCCTCCGCCTTCTCGGTGGTGACGGTGACCGACTTCCGGGCCGTGGCCTCCTGGTTCTTCTTCTCCGCGGCGGCCGCGTCCTTGGCCGGGATGATCGAGAAGGTCACCTTCTCACCGGGCTTGTGCTTCGTGATCAGCTTGGCGACGTCCTCCGGGGCGCGCACCGCCGAGCCGTCCACCTCCTTGATCACATCGCCCGCGTGCAGCCGGCCCTGGGCCGGCTTGTCGCGCTGCACGACGCCCACGATGACGTGGGAGGTGATCCGCTTGCCCAGCTGCCTGAGCGCCGCCACCTTGGCGCTCTCCTGGGACTGGGTGAACTCCTCGGCGTTCTCCTGGTTGACCTCGTCCGGGGTCTTGTCGTCCGGGTAGAGGGTGCTGTGCGGCACCACCACGTCGTCGTGGGCCAGCCAGCCGTAGACGGCCTCGATGAGGTTCATCTTGTACTCGGAGCCGGTGACCCGCACCGTCGTCATGTTCAGGTGCCCGCCGGTGGTCGCACACCCCTTCTGCCCGGAGATCTGCAGCACGCACTCGCCCTCGTGCGAGCCCAGGGTGTTGTACGTCGGGCCCGGCGACATCTCCGCGTACGGCACCGGGAGCAGCGCCCCGGCGCACAGCAGCGCGATCAGCATCAGAAGGGAAGCGAGCATCGTCGCAGTGCGGCGTGGCATGGAACGACAGTACGGGACACGCCCGTAAGTCCACCGCCCGGGCCGTCCGTACGAGCCGACGACCGCTAGGCGGCATCCGAATCGGAATGCGCGCGCTCCATCGCCGCACGGAACCGTGCGTACCCGGCGAGCTCGGCGACATCCCCGGTCTTACGAGTGCGCGAGGCCCATGCTGTATAGAGCACGGCGGCCAACGCGGCGAGAACCGGAATAAGCAACCACAGAAGCACACCCACGGCGGCCTCCCGTCCCCTGACACAACCGCGACTGACAGATGAGCAGATTAATCCTCCGCCAGCTCAACGCTCAGGGCAGGGTACGGGTTACGCAATCGGAGGACACCCGTCCGCATGACATCTCCCCCTCGGCGTGCCTCGCTCACCTTGCGCCAGGCGCGCGAGGTGCTATGCGCCCACCCGACCACCACCCCTCAACGAGGCGCTACGCGCCCACCCGCCCTCCCGTCACCCGACCACCACCCCTCAACGAGGCGCTACGCGCCCACCCATTCCTCGGTACCGTCCGCGAAGGTCTGGTGCTTCCAGATGGGGACCTCGCTCTTGAGGTCGTCGATCAGGCGGCGGCAGGCCGCGAACGCCTCGGCGCGGTGCGGGCAGGCCACGGCCACGACCACGGCCAGGTCCCCGACCGCGAGGTCCCCGACCCGGTGCACCGCGGCGAGCGCCCGCACCGGGAAGTCCGCCGCGACCTTCTCGGCCACCCGGCGCAGCTCCGCCTCGGCGGTGGGGTGGGCCGAATAGCCGAGGGCACCCACGTCGGTGCCTCCGTCGTGGTCGCGCACGGTGCCGACGAACAGCGCGGTGCCCCCCGCGGCGGGGTCGCCGACGGCCCCGAACACCTCGTCGACGGACAGGGGGGTGTCACGGATGGCGAGCAGGCGGATCGGATCGGCGGCCGCCAGCTCACCCGGATGGTCGTATCTACGTCCCATGCGCCCCATCGTGCCCCACGCGCTCACTCCGTGGAATGCCGGATGGCGGAACCCCGTTTCCGCTCAGGCCCTACGGCGCGCCTTACGGGCGCGGCGGACGATCGCCGCGGTGCCCACCAGGGCCACCGTCGCCCCCGCGGCGCCCAGCGTTGTGGCGTCCTTACGGCCGAGCCGCCGCCCCGCGACCGTACGGCGGCCGGAGACCTCCTCCAGCAGCTCGGCAAGGACCTCCTCGTTCGTCCAGCGCGGGCGCCAGCCCGCCTCGTGCAGCCTGCTGCCGCTGACCGCCCAGGGGTGCATGGTGTACGCCAGGTCGCCCGCCGGGGACGGGGTCAGGCCCAGCCGGTGCAGCCGGGAGGCCGCGCCCAGGGCGACCGCCGAGGGCAGTTCCATCCGCCGGATGCCGGACAGCTCCTCGACCTCCTCCTGTTCGAGCCACCCGTCGCAGCCGACCGACAGCTCGCCCTCGACCTTCTCCAGGGCGGCGTACTCCAGCGCGCCGACCAGGTCCTCGATATGACAGAACTGCCAGGTGGGGCGGGAGCCGGCGACCACCAGGAGGCGCGGCGACTCGAAGTAGCGGGTGAGCGCGGTGTCCGTGCCGCCGACCAGGATGGCGGGGCGTACGACGGTGACGTTCAGGCCGGGGTGGGCCCTGGGGGCGCGCTGGGCGAGCCGTTCGATCTCCAGCAGGTCGCCGACGCCGGTGGCCTCCGCCGTGGCGCGCAGCTCCGCGTCCTCGGCGAGCGGCACGTCGTTGTCGGGCAGCGCCCCGTAGACCATCGCGGAGGTGCACAGCACCACGCGGCGCACCCCGGCGGCCGCGGCGGCGGTCAGGACGGTCTGGGTGCCGCGCACGTTGTAGGCCGTACGGGCGGCCGGGTCGGTGCCCAGGTCGAGGTCGACGGCGAGGTGGACGACGACGTCGACACCCCGCAGCTTGTCGGCGATGGCCGGGTCGCGCACGTCCAGGACGTGCCACTGCGCCTCGGTCACATCGCCGCGGCGCTCGTCGATGGCCAGGACGTGCTTGGTCTCGTCGGATTCGGCGAGCCGCTGCGTGAGCAGGGCTCCGGCGCCCGACGCGGCGCCGGTGACCGCGACGACAGGGCGTCGTGCGGTGCGCGGCGGATCGTTTCGCGCTGCGCGAACTTCTCGGTCTGGGGAACTCACCGGGCGTCTCCAGCGGTTGTCTTCAGTACGCAGCGCACTGACGCATACGTACCAGGTGACGTCCATCCTGCCGCAGGCCCGCTATCAGCGAAGCACTGAGCCCGCAAACCGGCGAGGTGTCTAGGCTGGGTGGTGATGCAAGGGCATTCGCCGCCGGCCAGGCCGGCGGCCCTACGAGCCGAGGGAACCCGTGAGTGACACCCCATTCGGATTCGGCCTCCCGCCGGAGGAGCCGGAGGACGGCGACGACGGCAAGCAGAAGGGCGGCCACGGCGGCAGTCAGGGCCCCGCGAATCCGTTCGGGTTCGGCGCGGGCGGTGGCGGCGGGGAGAACCCGTTCGCCGCGATGTTCGGGTCGCTGAACCCGGGCGACCTGGGCGCGGCCTTCCAGCAGCTGGGCCAGATGCTCTCCTATGAGGGCGGCCCGGTGAACTGGGACATGGCCAAGGACATCGCCCGGCAGACGGTGGCGCGCGGCACCGCGGACGGCACCAAGGACGCGAGCGTCGGCCCGGCCGAGCGCGCGGCGGTCCAGGAGGCCCTGCGCCTGGCCGACCTGTGGCTGGACGGCGTCACCTCGCTGCCCTCGGGCTCGGGCTCCGCGGTGGCCTGGAGCCGCGCCGAGTGGGTCGAGGCCACGCTGCCGGTGTGGAAGGACCTGGTGGACCCGGTCGCCGAGCGGGTCGGCGCGGCCATGGGCGATGTGCTCCCCGAGGAGATGCAGGCCATGGCGGGCCCGCTGCTCGGGATGATGCGCTCCATGGGCGGCGCGATGTTCGGCACCCAGATCGGGCAGGCCGTGGGCGTGCTGGCCGGCGAGGTCGTCGGCTCCACGGACATCGGGCTGCCGCTGGGGCCCGTGGGCAAGGCGGCGCTGCTCCCGATCAACATCGCGGCGTTCGGCTCCGGGCTCGGCGTCCCCGAGGACGAGGTCCGGCTGTATCTGGCGCTGCGCGAGGCCGCCCATCAGCGGCTGTTCTCGCATGTGCCGTGGCTGCGCTCGCATCTGTTCGGCGCGGTCGAGGGGTACGCCCGGGGCATCAAGGTCGACACCGCGAAGCTGGAAGACGCGGTCGGCCAGCTCGACCCGACCCACCCCGAGCAGCTGCAGGAGGCCCTGCAGCAGGGCATGTTCCAGCCGGAGGACACCCCGGCCCAGAAGGCCGCGCTGGCCCGTCTGGAGACCGCTCTGGCGCTGGTGGAGGGCTGGGTGGACGCGGTGGTGCACGCCGCCGCTGCCCCCCATCTGCCGTCGGCCGACGCCCTGCGCGAGACGCTGCGGCGGCGCCGGGCGAGCGGCGGCCCCGCCGAGCAGACCTTCGCCACGCTGATCGGCTTGGAGCTGCGGCCGCGTCGGCTGCGCGACGCCTCGCGGCTGTGGGCCTCGCTGACCGACGCCCGCGGCCTGGACGGGCGCGACGGGCTGTGGGCCCACCCCGACATGCTGCCGACGGCCGAGGACCTGGACGACCCGGACGGCTTCGTTCACCGCGAGCAGCTGGACTTCTCCGAGCTGGACAAGATGCTCGGCGAGGCCGCGGGCGGCGAGAAGGACGCCAAGAGCGACCGTAAGGACGACGACGAGGACAGCGACAAGGACAGCAAGGAAGACGGCGGGAAGGGCGAGAGCGGCCGGTGAGCCTGCACGAGGACGCGGCGCGGGTGCTGCGCGAGTGGTCCGCGCCGGACGACGGGCAGGAGCGGCTGCGGCTGGCATACGGCGACCATCTGGCCGCGTATCCGGACGGGATGTGGAAGGCGTGCCAGGACGGGCACATCACCGCCAGTGCGCTGGTGATCGACCCGTCCAAGGGGCGCGTTCTGCTGACGCTCCACCGCAAGCTGAAGATGTGGCTCCAGATGGGCGGCCACTGCGAGCCCGGGGACGCCACCTTGGCGGACGCGGCACTGCGCGAGGCCACCGAGGAATCGGGCATCGAGGGGCTGACGCTGCTGCCGGCCGGTCCGGTGAACCTCGACCGCCATCTGACGCCGTGCGCCTGGCACCTCGATGTGCAGTACGCGGCGCTGGCCCCGCGGGACGCGGTGGCGGCGATCAGCGAGGAGTCGCTGGACCTGCGCTGGTTCGGCTATGACGAGGTGGCGGGCGTGGCCGACGAGTCGGTGCGCCGCCTGGTGACTCGTACCCGCGCGCTGGTGTGAGGGAGGCGCGCGGGTACGGTACGCCCGGGACCGCCCCGGGCCGTCGTGCCCGGGGCGCCGGCTGCCGCCGTCAGTTGCTGAAGATGTTGCCCTGGTTCTGCCCGCGGGCGCCGTTCTGGCCCATGCCGAACTGAGCGGCCGCCCCGCCGCCGATCACCGCGTTCTGCGGCGGCAGCAGCTCGCTGGGCTGCACCAGCGCATAGCCCTGGCCGAGGAAGCTGAGCTCCCAGCCCTCGCCCGTGTTGCCGCGGCGCCGCCACACCCCGCTGGAGTGCGTCTGCGCCTGCATCTGAACCCGCAGCGAGGTGGACCAGGCGACGATGGCGTCCGCGTCCACGTTGACGTACTTGTCGGGGGTGACCTGCATCATCAGCGGCTGACCCGAGGTCATCAGGGCCACCTTGCCCCGGCCGGAGATGTTGAGGTTGTACTTCCCCGAGCCGGAGATGCCGTACTGGCTGTCCACCGCGATCGACTCCCAGTGCAGGGTGGAGTCGAGCGCGAGCACATAGGAGCTGTCGACGGTCAGCCCCTCGTGGTCCACATCCACGACATGGACGTGCTGGGCCAGGTTGGCCAGGTAGACCGTGCCCTGCCCGGAGCAGCGCATCAGGTCCAGCGCCTCCCCGGTGCGGGCCCGGGCGCGCTGCTGCCCCTGCGTCTGGTATTCGCCGTCGAACTCGATCAGCCCTTGGTAGGCGACCATGGTGCCCTTGCGGGCCAGTACGTCCTCGTGGCCGCTGAGGGCGACCCGCAGCAGCTGCGGGTTCTGCAGCGCGTAGCGGTCCTGGGTCTGGGCCTCGGTGAGGCCGAAAAGCGGGCTCTGCATGATGTCTTCGCTCCCCCTCAGCCCCGCGCCCGGAGCCGGTCAGTGCTGTCCTCGCTGGGCTGGACGACGACGAAGCCCTGCCCGGAGAAGCCGAGCTGATAGGCCTCGCCGCTGCCACGGCCGATCAGGGACGACGCCTTGAAGCTGCGCTTCCCCTTCACCTTGAGGTTGGTGGACCAGGCCACGAGCGCGTCCGGGTCCACGTACGTCTCGTCCTCGCCGCGGCCGCAGTCGACGACGATGGGGGTGCCCCGGGAGGTCAGGGCGACCCAGCCGGTGCCGGAGACGCCCACGTTGAACAGGCCCTGCCCGGCGAACTTGGCGATGCCCTTGACCCGCTCGACGCCCCACTGGAGGTGGGCGTCGAAGGCGAGCAGATTGGTCCCGTTGACCGACAGCGAGTCGCCGTTGAGGTTGACGCAGACGACGTCCGCGCCGTAGTCGGCGAGGTAGAGCAGGCCGTCGCCGCTGCACTTCATGAGCGGGGCGCCCTCCCCGGTGAGCCACTGGGAGGCCATCTGGCGCACCGCGGGCGGGTTGGGCTCGTACTGGACGAAGCCCTCGTAGGCGACCATCGAGCCGGTGCGGGCGAAGAGGTCCTGGCCGCTCTGCATGGCGACCTTGAGCATGCTGCTGCCGTGGTTCTCCATCCGGGCGGAGACCGGGGCCGGCGCGTAACCGGTGATCAGTTGCTGGTCCATGGCGGTCCCTTTAGACCTCGTAGGGCTGGACGACGATGAAGTTGCCGGGCGCACCGCGGAACTGGAGGTTCACGGTCTCGCCGCTGTGGCCGGGGTAGGCGTTGCGGCGCAGCCGCACCTGGCTGGAGATGATCACCTGCGAGGCGGCGGACCAGGCGACGATGGCATTGGCGTCGGCGAAGGTCGTGGGGGTGACCGGCAGTACGACGGGCGTGCCCAGGGTCTTCACGATGACGGTCCCGGTGCCCTGGAACTGCATGGTGAACAGCGCGCCGCCGGGGATTCCGTGGCCCTCGATCCGGCGCACCTCGTGGTGCAGCCCCTCGTCGAAGGCGAGCACGCTCTCGGCGGACACACAGATGGCGTCGCCCTGGAGCTCGATCGGGTGAAGTTCGGCGGCGTTCTCCGCGAGGAAGACCTGGCCCTGGCCGGAGCAGCGCATCAGCTGCATCTCCTGGCCGGTCGCGTTGCCGACGATCCGGCCGCGGAAACCGGCGCCCTTGTAGCTGAAGTCGACCTTGCCCTGGTAGAGCACCATCGTGCCCTGGCGGGCCAGGATCGGCTGACCGCCGACGCCGAGGTCGGCCCGGATGAGCCGCGGGTTCTGCGGCGTCCAGCGCTGGCCGGTGGGCGCCTCGCGGTACTTGGCGAGCGCGGCCTGGACACCGGGGGCGGCGGCGCCTTGCGGCTGGCCGTACGGACCGGGCTGGCCCGGCTGACCGGGCTGGGCGCCGGGGTACGGGGCGGGCTGGCCCGGCTGGCCGTACGGGCTCACCGGCGGCTGGCCCGGCTGGCCGCCGGGATACGGGGCGGGCTGGCCCGGCTGGCCGTACGGGGCCGGGGCGGGAGGCGCCTGGCCCGGGGTCTGGCCGAACTGCGGCTGCTGGCCGGGGAACTGGGCGGGCTGGCCCGGAGGCGGCACCTGTCCGGGCGGCGGCGCCTGGCCTGGGGGCGGCACCTGTCCGGGGGGCATGATCGGCGCGGCGATGGTCGGCGCCGCGTGCACCTGGGGCGCGGTGGGGGCCGACGGAGGGGGCGTACTGCCGGGCGGCGGCGCGAAGCCCTGCGCGGGCGCGGGCTGCGGGGCCTGCGGTGCGGGCTGCGGCGGGCCGAAGTCCGGGGCGGGCTGCGGCGCGGCGGGGGCAGCGCCCGCCGGGGGCGCGAAGCCCGGGGCGGGGGCCCCCTGGCTGGGCGGCGCGAAGCCGGGGGCCGCGCCCTGGGCCGGGGCGGGGGCGGGCTCCTCCTCCGCGACCTCACCGCCGAAGTTCTTCAGCAGCGCGTCAAGGCCGCCGTCGAAGCCCTGGCCGACCGCGGCGAACCGCCATACGTCCTTGAGGTAGAAGTCGCCCAGCATCACGGCGCGCTCGGTGCTGAACTCCGCCCCGGTGAAGGAGTACCGGACCACCTCCTCGCCGCCCGCGACGACCCGGATGTAGCCGGGGCCGACCTGGGACATCTGGCCCGCGCCGTCGATGGTGGCGGTGAAGGCGAGCTTGTGGATATGCGACGGGATGCTGTCGAGGGTGACGCGGAACGACTCGGCGTCCCCGGCCTGCGGCCCGAGCTGCTGAATCGCTTCCTCGGGGGACTTGGGCTGGTTGAAGAAGATGAAGTAGCGGTCGTCCGAGAGCCGCTCGTCCGCGTCGAGGCCGAAGCAGCTGATGTCGAAGGTCAGACCGGGCCCGGCGATCTGCACGCCGACGTACAGGTCCCTCCCCGCTGTCAGATCACTGAGCTTGGCCTTGTGGCCGCGTTGGAATTCCCTGGCCATACGTAACGACCGTCCCCCATCCCGATAGCGGAGATTGCATTGCGCGCCAGGCTAACCGCTGCCGCTGAGAAGGAGCGACGCCGGGGAGCGAGGTGTGGTTCCAGTGACTACTCCGGCGGGGCCGAGGGGAGGTGCGGCAGCCTTCCCGCGGCCACCACGCCCTCCAGGTACCCGCGCGCCCGCTCGGTCCGCGGATACGACTCCAACAGCCGCCAGAAGCGCTCGCCATGGCCGGGCACCAGCAGATGGGCGAGTTCGTGGACGAGGACATAGTCCACTACGTACTCCGGCATGCCCTGGAGGCGGTGCGAGAGGCGGATGCTGCCCTCGGACGGGGTGCACGACCCCCAGCGGGTGTTCTGGTTGGTGACCCAGCGGACGCTGGCGGGGCGCGCCCGCCCGCCCAGATACTGCTCGGACAGCCACTCGGCGCGATCCGCGAGCTCCGCGTCGCCGAGCATCCGCTTGCTCTCCTGCGCGGCGAGCTTGTCGAGCATGACCCCCACCCAGCGCCGCTCCTCCGCCTCGGACATACGGGCGGGGATCAGGACGACGGTGCGGTCCCCCTCGCGGTAGGCCGAGACCGTTCTGCGCCGCCGTGTGCTCCGGCGGACCTCGACATCGGCCGCGCCCGGGCCCCGGCTCTGTGGGCCCTGGGCGCCGCGTGAGGTTCTGGCGGCGCTGTGCGATGGGGTCTCCCCGGCGAAGCGGGGGGAACGGTCGGCGGACACCCCTTGACGTTACCCGCTGGCAGCCGGGGAAGTCCCGCCGCGCACCGGGTTGCGGGGCGAACCACTCCACGGTGTTCACCGCTTGTACGACTATCGCCCGGGGCTGTGGATAACTTTCGGCGGCGGTGTGACGGGGCCGCGCATGCTGGGGGCAGTTCGGCGACGACGAGGGGGATCCGATGACGGGGGCGGAGATGACGAGGACGGGGACGACGAGGACGGGGACGACGAGGACGGGGACGGAGACGACGGGGGCGGAGACGACTGGGGCGGAGACGACGAGGACGGGGACGGCCAGGGCGGGGACGGCCAGGGCAGGGGCGACGGGGGCGGCGGCGAGCACGGCGCATCCGATGCTCAAGCCCGCGCTGCGGCGCGGCTGGCGGAGCCGGGACACCGTGCAGTTCGGGGTGGCCCGGGCCCATGCGGTGGTGCTGGGGCCGGTGGACACGGCGACGGGCAGCTTTCTGGAGCTGCTGGACGGGACGCGCGGGCTGCCGCTGCTCCGGCAGGAGGCCAGGGCCTTGGGGCTGCCGGAGGGGCGGGCCGACGCGCTGGTGGAGCGGCTGACGGCGGCCGGTCTGCTGGACGATCCGGTGGAGGGCGGCGAGTGGGCGGCCACGGCTTGGCGCCGCGGCGCCGCGCTCGACCGGCTGCGGCCCGATCTGGCGGCGCTGTCGGTGCTGTGTCCCGCGCCTGGGGCCGCGGCGCGGCTGTTGGCGGCGCGGGGCGCGATGCGGGTGCAGGTGAGGGGTGCGGGCCGGGTCGGGGCGGCCGTGGCGGCGCTGTTGTCGGCCTCAGGGGTCGGGCAGGTCGATGTGGTGGACGGCGGCTGTGTCGAGCCATGGGATGTGACGCCCGGTGGGCTGCCGGCCGAGCGGATCGGGGAGCGGCGGGACGCGGCCGCACGGGGCCTGGTGCGGCAGGCGGCGCCGGGTCCGCGACCGCGCCGGTCGGCGGCGGGGGCGGCCTCCGGTGAGCCAGGGCTGACCCTTGTGGTGATCGCCCCGCGCGACGGGCTCGCGGCATACGCACCGGATCCGGCGGAGGCCGAGCCGCTGTTGGCGTCAGGGACGCCTCATCTGTATGCGGGAGTCCTGGAGGCGACGGGGGTGGTGGGGCCACTCGTATTGCCGGGGATCACACCGTGCGCCGGGTGTGCCGCCATGAGGCGCACCGAGCGGGAGCCGGTCTGGCCGAGGATGCTCGCGCAGTGGCGGTCCGGCCGCCGCCGGCCCACCTGGGCCTGCGACACCGCGTTGGCCACAGTGGTCGCGGGGGTCACTGCCGTGCATGCGCTGGGGTTTCTGGACGGGCGGCTGCCGGCCAGTGCCGGAGCCCGACTGGAGGCGGCACTGCCGACTCTCACCTGGGACACCCGGCGGATCGAGCCGCATGCGGAGTGCGGCTGTGGTGCGGCCGGACGGACTGATGCGGTATATGCCTCGGTTGTCGAACCGCCGCACGCGACAATGTCCGGGTGACCGACGTCCGCCAAGTGGGCGACGGGGGTCCGGGGGGCCACCCCCGGGAATGGCTCAGCTGTAGTTGGAGGGGCGCATGTCAGATCTGCCGCGCAAGGCGATCACCCGTACCGCCAAACTGGCGGCGCTGCCCTTGGGATTCGCCGGGCGCGCCACGTGGGGGCTCGGAAAGCGGATAGGGGGACGACCGGCGGAGATCGTCGCGCGCGAGGTGCAGCAGCGCACGGCCGAGCAGATGTTCAAGGTGCTCGGGGAGCTCAAGGGCGGGGCGATGAAGCTCGGCCAGGCGATGTCGGTCTTCGAGTCGGCGCTGCCGGAGGAGATCGCCCGGCCTTACCGGGCGGCGCTGACCAAGCTCCAGGAGGCGGCGCCGCCCATGCCGACCCGCACGGTCCACACGGCGCTGGAGCAGCGGCTGGGGCCTGAGTGGCGCGAGCTGTTCGCCGAGTTCGACGACAAGCCCGCGGCAGCGGCCTCGATCGGGCAGGTGCACCGGGCGGTGTGGCACGACGGGCGCGCGGTCGCGGTCAAGGTGCAGTATCCCGGGGCAGGCGAGGCACTGCTCTCCGATCTGAACCAATTGAGCCGATTTGCCCGAGTATTGGGGCCACTGGTGCCGGGCCTGGACATCAAGCCGCTCATCGCCGAGCTGCGCGACCGGGTGTCGGAGGAGCTGGACTACGAACTGGAGGCCGAGGCCCAGCGCATCCATGCGGAGGAGTACGCCGACGATCCGGATGTGCTGGTCCCGCAGGTGGTGCACCACGGCGATCAGGTGCTGATCACGGAGTGGATGGAGGGAATACCACTCTCCGAGGTGATAGCGGACGGCACCCCCGAGCAGCGGGACCGGGCCGGACAGCTGCTCGCGCGCTTCCTGTTCTCGGGCGCCTTCCGCACCGGGCTGCTCCACGCCGACCCGCACCCGGGCAACTTCCGGCTGCTGACCGGTGACGCCCCGGAGGGACCGGCGGAGAAGTGGAAGCTGGGGGTCTTGGACTTCGGTTCGATGGACCGGCTCCCGGAGGGGCTTCCCGAGCCGATCGGCATCGCGCTGCGGATGGCGCTGGAAGGCGACGCCCAGGGGGTATATGAGCTGTTGCGAGGCGAGGGGTTCGTCAAGCCGACCATCGAGCTCGACCCGGACGCGCTGCTGGACTTCCTGCTGCCGATGCTGGAGCCGGCCCAGGTGGACGAGTTCACCTTCGACCGGCAGTGGCTGCGCCGCCAGGCGGCGCGGGTGGCGGATCGCCGCTCGCCGGTCTACGAGCTGGGCAACCAGCTCAATCTGCCGCCCTCCTATCTGCTGATACACCGGGTCTGCCTGAGCACGATAGGGGTGCTGTGCCAGCTGGGCGCGGAGGTGCGGCTGCGCAATGAGCTCGAGGACTGGGTGCCCGGCTTCGCCGAGCGATACGAGGACGAAGCAGAAGAAGCAGACGAAGCAGAAGAAGCGCCGGAAGCAGAAACCGAAGCCGATGCCGAAGGGACCGAAGAGGCGGACGGGGCGGACGGGGCGGCAGCGGAGGTCGTGGAAGGCGTGGAAGGCGTGGAAGCCGTCAAAAAGGCGCCCGAGAAGACGGCCGAGGCTTCTGCCTGACGCGCTCGCCCGCTTCGGCGGGGCCCTGCCCCTTTCAAGGGTGGGCCGGATTCAAGCGTGAGCGGGCAGCCGAAGGGGCCGGTCCGATCGGACCGGCCCCTGGCGTCCCCCCTGTTATTGCGGCATCTCCCCGCTATTGCGGCTGTCCCCCTGCAGCCGCTTGCTGTTGCCGCTTACTGCATGACCGCCATGGCCAGAGCGCGGCGGGCGCGGAGCGAGGCGCGCTCCGCACGGCGCTGCATCCGCCGGGCGGCGGCCAGCCTGACGGCGCTGCGTTGAGACTCGGCCTCGTGCAGTCGTTCACGCATATGCGCACGGGCCAGGGCTTCTGGGATGAGTTGCATTTCACGGGTCCTGTTCTGGCGCGACTCGGTCGCACCCGGGGTGTTACGGGCTGGGGTGTCGGAGACGGACGGGGTCATCGTCGGGACCTGTTTCATCGGGTCGTGCGTCGCGGGGCGATCGATCGTTCCGGTGGTGTTCATGCCATGACCGGGTTCTTGCGCGGGCGACCACGCGGCCGCTTCCGGGCGACGACGACCCCCTGGACGAAGAGCTCGCCACCCCACACGCCCCAGGGCTCACGGCGGTCCTTGGCCCCGGCGAGGCAGGCCTCCCGCAGCGGACAGGTCTGGCAGAGCGACTTGGCGTACTCGACGTCGGCCGGCGACTCGGCGAAGAAGACCTCCGGGTCGTAGGAGCGGCACGGAACGGCGACACCGAGGTTCTCGATGGCCTCATCCAACTCGGTGAGGGCGGTGAGCGGCGTCAAGGAGTCCTCCGAAGGGTCAGGCGGGGGGATCAGGTCGGTAGCTACGGACGGCGTGTGTGCCTTGAGTTGCACGGTCGTCAGTTCCTCGTCTTTTCGGTCCGGCTGGTGGCCGGACGCTGGCAAATCAAAAGGGCCGCGGATCCCGGTGTGGGTTCCGCGGCCCTGGAAGGTGCCGACCTGATCGTGGATCAGGCTGGATAACTCCAGGGTCCAAGCCCGCGGAGGGCCCACTTCTGGTGGTGCTGCTGCGTCTTCCGGGATCCGGCACCATTGGCCGCAAAGGCATAGGCAATTGCCCGTGCCGTTGCTGCTACCGCAGGTGCCTGGATCGGTCGCTCGCTGAGACGTGCTTCACTGGCGCCGGCGGACACACCGGTGCCAGGCAGCTCGAAGCCGAGCAGGCAGGTGGCGACGACCGAACGATCGGTCATTTTGATGGTGTTCATGAAGCTGATCATTGGGCTCGCCTCCTCTCGGCGTCTCAGGGACCGACTCGAAACCGGTCCGGCTTGTTCAGTACAACACGGATTCCTCGGATCCCGGAAGGGCCCTTGTCTCCGTGCTCGGAAGGCTATGGGTATGCGCTCCGCGCGCGCAAACTATTTTTCCGTCGAGTTTCGCGCGGGTTCTTCGGAACCGTTTCCACTGATCCCGTCGACCCCCTCCGCCCGGGCGAGTTCCCGCCCGGAGCAGAGCGCGAGGACGTCGGCGCCGAACTTGTCGAGCTTCCGCCTCCCCACTCCAGGGATGCCCGACAGCTCCCCTTCGGTTCCCGGTACGGCCTCGGCAATCGCCAGCAGGGTCTTGTCGGTGAAGACGCAGTAGGCGGGCTGGCCCAGCTGCCCGGCCTGCTCGGCCCGCCAGTCCCGCAGCCGCTCGTACAGCGCCTCGTCCAGCTCCGAGGGGCAGTCCTCACAGCGCCTCAGCTTCATCTCGCCCGCGTCCGTCAGCGTCCTGCCGCACACCCGGCAGTGCACCGGGCCGCGCCGCTTACGGACCGGGGCGATCGCTCCGCCGCTGCCGCGCTCGATACCGCCGGCCCCGCCCGGCGTGCGGGGGGCGGGGGCCGCGGAGCCGGGACGCAGCCCGTTGAGAAAACGGCTGGGGCGGCGGTTCGCACGGCCTCCGGGAGAGCGCGAGAGGGCCCAGGAGAGGGCCAGATGGCGGCGGGCACGGGTGACCCCCACATAGAGCAGCCGACGCTCCTCCTCCACCTGCGGATCGGTCTTGGCATAGGTGATGGGCACCATGCCTTCGGTGAGCCCGACCAGAAAGACCGCGTCCCACTCCAGGCCCTTGGCGGCGTGCAGTGAGGCAAGCGTCACACCCTCGACGGTCGGGGCGTGCTGGGCCGCCGCCCGCTCGTCGAGCTCCGCCACCAGATCGGCCAGCGTGACCTGCCGGCCCGCCGCCAACTGGCTCGCGCAGAACTGCTCGGCGAGCCGCACCAGCGCCGCCAGGGACTCCCAGCGGTCACGGACCGCGCCCGACCCGGCCGGGGGCTCCGGCGTCCAGCCGCGGGTGCCCAGCACGGCCCGCACCTGGGAGGGGATATCCGCGTCCGTCAGCGCGGGGTCGGCGCTTCCCGCGCGGGCCGCGCCGCGCAGCAGCAGCCCGGCCTCGCGCACCTCGGGGCGCTCGAAGAACCGCTCGGCGCCGCGCAGCTGGTAGGGCACCTGGGCGTCGGCCAGCGCCTGCTCATAGACCTCCGACTGCGCGTTGACCCGGTAGAGGATCGCGACCTCGCTCGCCGGGACCCCACCGCCGCCCTGCTCCACGGGGGTGATCAGCTCACGGATCCGGCGGGCCACCCCCTCGGCCTCGGCCGGCTCGTCCGCGTAGGCCGTATAGACCGGGTCGGGCCCCGGCTCGCGCTGTGAGACCAGCTCCAGGCGGTGATCGGCCGCCCGGCCCCGGGCCTGGGCCAGCACCCCGTTGGCCAAGTGGACGACCTGGGGGGTCGAGCGGTAGTCGCGAACCAGCTTGACGACCGTCGCACCCGGGTGCCGGGTGCGGAAGTTCAACAGATGGTCGGGGGTGGCGCCGGTGAAGGAGTAAATGGTCTGGCTGGCGTCGCCGACCACGCACAGGCTCTCCCGGTCGCCGAGCCACAGCTCGAGCAGCCGCTGCTGCAGCGGGCTGACGTCCTGGTATTCGTCGACCACGAAGTGCTGGTACTGGCGGCGCACCTGGTCGGCGATGTCATGCCGCTCCTGGAGCACCCCGACCGTCAGCAGCAGCACATCCTCGAAGTCGATCACCCCGCGCTCGCGCTTGAGCTGCTCGTACATGGCGTAGATCCGGGCGATTTCGGCGGCGTCACGCGGGGCCTCCCGACCGGACTTGGCGGCCGTGGCCGGATAGTCCTCGGGCACGGTCTGGGTGACCTTCGACCACTCGATCTCCCCCGTCACATCCCGCAGCTCATTGCGGTCCAGCCGGACCCGGCAGCGCGCCGCGGCCTCCGCGACCAGCTGCACCTTGCGCTCGAGCAGACGCGGCACCTCGCCGCCCACCGCCTTGGGCCAGAAATACTGCAGCTGGCGCAGCGCGGCCGAGTGGAAGGTGCGCGCCTGCACCCCGCCCGCGCCCAGCTGTCGCAGCCGCCCGCGCATCTCCCCCGCCGCGCGGTTGGTGAAGGTGACGGCGAGCACACTCGCGGGCTGGAAGACGCCCGCCCGCACCCCATAGGCGATCCGGTGGGTGATGGCACGGGTCTTGCCCGTCCCGGCCCCGGCCAGCACACACACCGGGCCGTGCAGGGCTGTGGCCACCTCGCGCTGCTCCGGGTCGAGCCCTTCGAGCACCGCGTCGGCGTCGCGCGGAACCGCCGCGTACTCGGCCGGCGTGGAGACCCGCGGGAAGAGAGGGGAGGGCGTTGCTGCTGTCACCCCGCCATGCTGCCAGGTCCGCTGAGACCGCCGGGACGGTTGTCCACAGCCGTGCCCTTTTGGTCATCTCATCCGCTTGTCGGATCAATGGGGTCGCGGGAGTGCCGGTCGCGGGAATGCGCGCCGCGGGAATGCGGCAAGGACCCCGGACGTTCCCACTGCCAACACGCCGAGCCTCACGGAGAGGCCGAACCTCGAGGAGAGACAAGACCGATGTCCGGCACTGTGACGATGTACAGCACCACCTGGTGCGGCTACTGCCGCCGGCTGAAGGGCCAGATGGACCGCGAGGGAATCGCGTACACCGAGGTCAACATCGAGCAGGACCCGGAGTCGGCAGCCTTCGTCGAGAAGGCGAACGGCGGTAACCAGACCGTGCCGACCGTCCTCTTCCCCGACGGTTCGACCCTCACCAACCCATCCCTCGCCCAGGTCAAGGCGAAGATCGGGGGCTGAGCCCCCACCAGGGACCAGCCCCACCAGCCGCCCCCGGGCTCAGGCCCGGGGCAGGGGCTCCCCGTACCAGAGTTCGATCAGACGGGCCGCGATCGAGATCCCCGAGGGCGGAAGCACCTCGCCGGACTTGAACGCGGCCCGCAGCTCGTCCCGCGAGAACCAGCGCGCCTCGTGGATCTCCTCCCCGTCCACCTGGATCCGGGAGGAGGTCGCGCGCGCCATGAAGCCCAGCATCAGGCTGGAGGGGAACGGCCACGGCTGGCTGGCCACATACTCGACCTCGCCGACCGTGACGCCCGCCTCCTCCGCCACCTCGCGGACCACGGCCTGCTCGATCGACTCGCCCGGCTCGACAAAGCCCGCGAGCGTCGAGAAGCGCCCCTCGGGCCAGTGCATCTGGCGGCCCAGCAGCGCCCGGTCCTGATCGTCGGTCACCAGCATGATCACGGCCGGGTCGGTCCGCGGGTAGTGCTCGGCCCCGCAGGCCGGGCAGCGGCGGATGTGTCCCGCCGCCGCGATCACCGTGCGCTCGCCGCAGCGCGAGCAGAAGCGGTGCAGCCGCTGCCAGTTCTCCAGCGCCACCGCGTGCACCAGCAGCCCGGCGTCCCGCGGCGACAGCAGGGCGCCCGCCTCCCGCAGCCCCGCGGGGCGCGCCGACTGGTCCATCCGGCCCGGCAGCGCGTCCTTCTGGAGCGCGAAATAGCGCACCCCGTCGTCGTCGGTGCCCAGGAAATAGCGGTGGGTCTCGGTGGGCGGGGCCTCGAAGGACGGGGTCATCACGAGTTCGGTGCGCCCGTCGGGCGTGTCGTCGACCAGCGCCTGACCGCCGGAGACCACGAAGACCCGCGTCGTCGGGTGGCTCCACGCCGCGGCCAGCCACGCCTCGTCCAGGCGGTGGTGGGCGGCACGGTCGATACCGCTCGCGCCGCTGAGCGTGATCGGCTGGGCGGCGGTGCGATCGGTCCAGGTGGTCACGGCTGCTTCCAACTCCCCCTGAGAAACGGGTGCTTTACATACATACGCGCTACACGGGCCGGTTGTCCGCGAATTCGCCCCACAGGTACGCGGCCGTCTCGGCGCCCTTCAGGAGCAGGTCGAGTTCGACCTTCTCGTTAGGCGCGTGCCAGCCGTCGGAGGGCACCGAGATGCCCAGGAACAGCACCGGCGCGCCGAGCACGTCCTGCAGATCGGCGGCCGGGCCCGAGCCGCCCTCCCGGGTGAAGCGGATCTTCGTACCGAAGGCCCGTCCCATGGCCCGCGCCAGCGACTGGAGCGCGGGGTGGTCCAGCGGGGTCAGACAGGGGCGGGTCGCGTTCCCGAAGGTGATCTCATGGCGGATTCCGTCCGGGATCCGGGCCGCGACCCACTCCCGCACCGCCAGCTCGACCTTGTCCGCGTCCTGGCCCGCCACCAGCCGGAACGACAGCTTCAGCTGGGCGTACGACGGCACGATCGTCTTGCCGCCCGGCCCCTGGTAGCCCCCGCCGATCCCGTTGACCTCCGCGGTCGGGCGGGCCCAGATCCGCTCCAGGGTGGTGTGGCCCGCCTCACCCAGCGTGGCGTGCGAATGCGCGGAGCGCAGCCAGGCGCCCTCGTCGAAGGGCAGCTCGGCGAACAGCTCGCGCTCGCGGTCGGTCAGCTCCACGACCCCGTCGTAGAAGCCGGGGATCGCCACCCGGCGGTCCGCGTCGTGCAGGGCGGCGGCCAGCCGGGCGGCCTCGGTGGCCGGGTTCGGGACCGCGCCGCCGAACGAGCCGGAGTGGATGTCCTGGTCCGGCCCGTGCAGATCGATCTGGCAGTCCGTGAGCCCGCGCATACCGGTGCAGACGGTCGGGGTGTCCTCGGACCACATGCCGGTGTCGGAGACGATCACGGTGTCGCAGGCGAGCCGGTCGGCGTGCGCTCGGATCAGCTCGGCGAAGTGCGGCGAGCCGGACTCCTCCTCGCCTTCGACGATCAGCTTGAGGTTGACCGCGGGGGCGGTACGGCCGGTCGCCGCGAGGTGGGCCCGTACGCCCAGGGTGTGGAAGAACACCTGCCCCTTGTCGTCGGCCGCACCGCGCGCGTACAGCCTGCCGTCCTTGACCGTCGGTTCGAAGGGCTCGGTGTGCCAGCCGTCCTCGCGGGCGGCGGGCTGGACGTCGTGGTGCCCGTAGACCAGCACGGTCGGGGCGTCGGGGTCGCCGGACGGCCACTCGGCGAAAACGGCCGGCGCCCCGGCCGTCGGCCATGTCTCGACCACCGGAAACCCCGTCGCGGTCAGGCTCGCCGCCAGCCACTCCGCGCTGCGCCGGACGTCGTCGGCGCGGGCGGGGTCGGCCGACACGGACGGGATGCGCAGCCACTCGGCGAGGTCGTCGAGGAACGCGGCGCGGTGAGCGTCCACGTAGGCGCGGACGGCGATGTCCGTGTCCGGGGTATTACTCATGCACTTGAGCCTATCCGGCCCGGGAGGGTGCCAGGGCCGGGGTCCGCGCACGGCCGCTGCCGCTATGTGTTCTCCGTCACGTGTTCATCGTGGGGTTCATGCGGTGCCTCATGGGTTCATGCGGCTCGGCGGGCTCATGCGTCTCCTGTGGCTCGCCGAGCAGGATGCGCTCCAGCTCCGCCCGGCCCGGCAGGGCCGCCGGGCGGACGATCTCGCCGCCGCGTACGTAGACGAACGCCGCGGAGACCGCCGACAGGGGCAGACCCTGCTGCTCCGCCCAGGCCAGGCGGTAGACCGCCAGCTGGAGCGGGTCGGCGTTCTGCGACCGGCCGGTCTTCCAGTCGACGATCTCGTACCGCACCCCCGGCCCGCCCCCCACGGCCCGCGGCGCGCGGTACACCGCGTCGATCCGGCCCCGGATCGTCCGGCCCGCCAGCGCCAGCTGGAACGGCGCCTCGACGCGATAGGGGGTGCGATGCGCGTACGGGGTGCGCGCGAACGCCTCTTTGAGCTCGGCCAGGTCCCGCTCGTTCGCGATCTCCGGCTCGTCGTCCTCGCCGCCCGGCAGTTCGTCCGGGCCCAGGAACGGAAGCGGCAGCGCCTCGAAGCGCGACTCCACCCACGCGTGGAAACGGGTGCCGCGGCGCGCGGCGGGGCGCGGCGGGCGCGGCATGGGGCGGGCCAGCTCCCGCGCGAAACCGTCGGGGTCGGCGGCCAGGCGCAGCAGCTGCGAGGCGCTGAGCGTGTACGGCATCGGCACGTCCCGCACCGTGGCGCGGGCCCGCCGCAGCTCGCCCGCGAGCGCGTCCAGGTCCCGGTCCCAGGAGGCGACCAGCCGCGCCTCCTCGGGCGGCAGGCTGCCGCCGGGCGCTGCGGTGGCCCCCTCGTCCGGGGCGGCCCTCTCCTCCGGGGTGGGCCAGCCTGCCCACAAGTCGCTGTCCTCGGGCTCGGGCTCGGGCTCTTGCTCCGCGATGTCGTCGGCGTACGGGTCGTCGTCGGCGTACGTCTCCGGCGCGTACGGATCGTCGTACGCGCCGTCGTACGCGTCCTCGGGCGGGCCGGACGGGGGCCCACCCGTCGACGGGTGCTGCGTGTCGTGTGCCGACGGGCCGTCCGCCGCCGTCGGCTCGCTGTCCGCCGCCGCGAGGCGGTCCAGGTGGGCGAGGACCACGTCCGCGGCGTGGCGGCGGCGGGCCAGGCCCTGCGGGTCGAGGGGCAGCGGCCAGGCGCGGTCGGCGGCCGCGGCCTTGAGGGCCGGATTCTCCTCGTCCTCCTCCGGGGGCGGCGCCCACGCCTCGACCTCGCCGTGGCCCGCCTCACAGTGCTCGCGCAGAGCCTCCAGAAAGGCCGAAGGGCCGCGCGGCTTCTTCTGCGTGGGCCCCCACCAGTGGCCGGAGCCGAGCAGCAGGGAGCGGGGGCGGGTGAAGGTCACATAGCCGAGCCGCAGTTCCTCGGTCCTCTGATGCGCCTTCATGGACTCCTTGAAGGCAGTCAGCCCCTTGGCGTTCCAGGCGGCGACGTCCGGAAGCGTCTCCGCGTCGCCGCGCAGCGCGTGCGGCAGGACCCGCGCGTTCGCCGTCCAGGACTCGCGGGCCTGGTCGCTGGGGAACTGCTTGTCGACAAGGCCCGGCACCGCCACCACGTCCCACTCGAGACCCTTGGACTTGTGCGCGGTGAGCACCTTGACCGTGTTCTCCCCGCCGGGGAGGGAGTTGTCGAGCCCCTTCTCGTACTGCGCGGCCGTACGCAGGAAGCCGAGGAACGCCAGCAGTGTGGCCTCGCCGTCCAGGGCCGCGAAGCCCGCGGCGACGTCGAGGAAGTTGCCGAGCGTCTCCCGGCGGCGGGCGGCCAGGGCCTGGGGCGAGGCGGACAGCTCGACCTCCAGGCCGGTGGTGGCCAGCACCCGGTGGAGCACGTCCATGAGCGGGTCGGCCAGCGAGCGGCGCAGCTCGCGCAGTTCGGCGGCGAGGCGGGCGAAACGGACCCGGGCCTCGGCCGAGAACGGCAGCCCGTCGTCCGGGCCGTCGGGGGTGAGGAAGGTGTCCAGGGCGTCGGCGAGCGAGACGATCTCGGCCGGATCGACGCCCTCGACGGCCTCGGCGAGGCGCCGGTCAGGGTCCTCGTCCTCGGCCCCATCTGCCGCAGGCCCTGCCGCCTCGTACCGTACGAGGGCCCGGGCGCGGCGGCCGAGCAGCGCCAGGTCACGGGGGCCGATCCGCCAGCGCGGGCCGGTCAGCAGCCGCACCAGGGCGGCGTTGGCGCCCGGGTCCTGCAGCACCTCGCAGACGGCCACCAGATCGGCGACCTCCGGCAGGTGCAGCAGCCCGGAGAGGCCGACGACCTCCACCGGGACCTCCCGCTCCACCAGCACGCCCTGGATCCGGGCGAAGTCGCCGGCCGTACGGCACAGCACCGCGATCTCGCCGGGCGGGGTGCCGGTGCGCACCAGATGGGCGATGGAGTCGGCGAGCCAGGCCAGCTCCTCGGCGTGGGTGGGCAGCAGCGCGCAGCGCACCACACCGTCCCGCTCCGCCCCCGGGGCGGGACGCAGCGCCTCGACACCCTCGTGCATGGCGCGCAGGGGCGCGGCGAGCCCGTTGGCGAGGTCCAGGAGGCGGCCGCCGCTGCGCCGGTTCTCGCTGAGCGCGAAGCGGCGCGCCGGGCTGCCGTCGGCGTGCGGAAAGTGCTCGGGGAAGTCGTCGAGGTTGGCCACCGAGGCGCCGCGCCAGCCGTAGATGGCCTGGCAGGGGTCGCCGACGGCGGTGACGGCATGGCCCGTGCCGCCGCCGAAGAGGCCGGAGAGCAGCAGCCGCTGGGCGACCGAGGTGTCCTGGTACTCGTCCAGGAGGACCACCGCGAACTGCTCGCGCAGAATCCGGCCGACCTCCGGCCGGGTGCGGGCCAAGGTGGCGGAGAGCGCGATCTGGTCGCCGAAGTCGAGCAGATCGCGGCCGCGCTTGTCCGCGCGGTACGCCTCGACGAGGCCCAGGAGTTCCAGGCGGGCGTGGGCGGCCTCGGGCACCTTGCGCAGCTCGGCGTTGGTCAGTTTCACCCCGTCGAGGGTGTGCAGCAGCTCGCCGTCGTACGCGCGCAGCCGCTCGACGGGGACCAGGTGCTCGGCCAGTTCGGCGTCGAGCGCGAGCAGATCGGTGACCAGGTCGGCGAAGGGGCGGATGAGCGCCGGGAACGGCCCGGGGGCGGTGCGCAGCACGCGCGCGGCGAGCTGGAAGCGGGTGGCGTCGGCGAGCAGCCGGGCGCCCGGCTCAAGGCCGATGCGCAGGCCGTGCTCCTTGAGCAGCTGCCCGGCGAAGGCGTGGTACGTGGAGATGTTCGGCTCACCCGCGGCGGTCTCCGGGGCCTGCGCGGCCCCCGCTCCGGCCGGCGGCGGCACCGGTGTCGGGTCAGGGTCCGTGACCCCCGCCTTGACCAGGGCCTTCCGTACCCGCTCCGACAGCTCCCCGGCCGCCTTGTTGGTGAAGGTGAGGCCGAGCACCTGCTCGGGGGCGACCTGGCCGGTGCCCACCAGCCACACCACCCGCGCCGCCATCACCGTGGTCTTGCCCGAACCCGCTCCGGCCACGATCACCTGCGGGGAGGGCGGCGCGGTGATGCACGCGATCTGCTCCGGGGTGAACGGAATGCCGAGGAGCTCCTTGAGCTGCTCGGGGTCGGTGATGCGGGCGGACATTCCAGTGAGGCTATCGGGGCCCGCTGACACCGCCGTCAACACCGAGGTCGTGGCGCCGGTCCCCACCGGCCCTCAGACGAGGCCGGTGTCGCGAACGCCACATCGCTCACTCACTCCACGACGTGCCGCCCCTCCGCCCGCGCGCTGCACGCCCCGCGGAACGAACAGCGGTTGCAGTGCTCGCCCACGCTCGGGGAGAAGCGCTCGTCGAGGACGCGCCCGGCCGCCGTGGCCAACAGCTCGCCCACCCACTCTCCCTGTGGCGGCTGCAGCGGCTCCTGCGCCTGCACCTTGGGGACGGCGTCCCCGCCGTCCTTGCGGGCGGCGCCCTGGCGCAGCTGTACGAGCTCCGCGCCGCCCGGCTCGGGGTGGCCGTCCGCGAAGAGGCCGTCCACCGCGCCCTCCCGCACCGCGAGCTGGTACACGGCCAGCTGGGGGTGGTGGGCGACGGCGTCCCGCGTCACCGACTGCTTGCCGGTCTTGAAGTCGACAACATAGGCGCGGCCTTCCCCGTCCGCCTCGACCCGGTCCATGCTGCCGCGGATCCGCACCTGGTAGGCGTCCGCCTCCAAGGTGACGTCGAATTCGTGCTCGGTGGCCACCGGGGCGCGGCCGCCGCGCTCCATCACATGCCAGCGCAGAAAGCGTTCGAGCGCGGCTCGTGCGTGCTCCTTCTCCTGCCGCGACTTCCAGGGCGCGTCGAAGGACAGGGCGTCCCATACGGAGTCCAGCCGCTCCATAAGGACCGCGAGATCGGCCGGGGTACGGCCCGAGGCCACCTCGTCGGCCAGGACGTGGACGACATTGCCGAAGCCCTGGGCGGCCGTCGACGGCGTATCGGCCTTCACCTCCCGCCCCAGGAACCACTGCAGCGAGCAGGTGTTGACGAGTTGGTCGAGCGCGCTTCCGGAGAGCGCCACGGGGCGGTCGCGGTCGCGCAGCGGGACCGCGCTGTGCGTCGGCTCGTACAGGCCCCACCAGCGGTACGGGTGCGCCGCCGGGACGAGCGGCTGGCCGTCGTCGTCGCGCAGCGCCGCGAGCCGCGCCAGACGGCGCGCGGCGGCGTCCCGCAGGTCGTCGGAGGCCGCCGGGTCGACGGTCGTGGCGCGCAACTCGGCGACCAGCGCCGCGACCGACAGCGGGCGGCGCGGGCGCTGGGTGACGTCCACCGGCTCGACGCCCAGCTCGGCCAGGAAGCGGGAGGGCTGGTCCCCGTCGTCCGCGGCGGCCTTGACGGCGGTGACCACAAGCCGCTCCTCGGCCCGCGTCACCGCGACGTAGAACAGCCGCCGCTCCTCGGCCAGCAACGCCCCCGGGGACAGCGGCTCGGCCAGCCCGTCCCGGCCGATCCGGTCCGCCTCCAGCAGCGAGCCACGGCGCCGCAGATCGGGCCACAGCCCCTCCTGCACCCCCGCCACCACGACGAGCCGCCACTCGAGCCCCTTGGAGCGGTGCGCGGTCATCAGCCGTACGGCGTCGGGGCTGACCATGCGGCGCGAGAGGGTGTCGGCCGCGATGTCCTGCGCGTCGATCTCGTCGAGAAAGTTGAGCGCCCCCCGGCCGCCCACGCGCTCCTCCGCGCGCGCGGCGGTCTCGAACAGCGCGCACACCGCGTCCAGGTCGCGATCCGCGTTACGCCCGGCGGCCCCGCCGCGGTGGGCGGCCCGCTCCAGCCGCTGCGGCCAGGACGTGCCATCCCACAGCTCCCACAGCGCCTGCTCCGCCGTGCCGCCGCCCGCGAGCAGTTCGCGCGCCTTGCGCAGCAGCAGGCCGAGGCGCTGCGCGCCGCGCGCGTACGCCGGGTCGTGCGCGACCAGGCGCTCGGGCTCGGCGAGCGCTTCGGCGAGCAGTACGTCGGAGGGGCGCGGCACGGCCCGCCCCGCCGCCCGCTCCTCCTCCCGCAGCGCCCGCCCCAACCGCCGCAGATCAGCAGTGTCCATGCCCCCGAGGGGCGAGGCGAGCAGCGTCAGCGCGGTCTCAACGTCGAGCCCGGCGGCGTTGGCCCCTGGGCGCCCCCCCGGCCCCCCAACCGGCGACGCGCCCGCGTCGGCGCCGGGCCCGGCGGGCTCGCCCCCCGGCTCCCCAACCGGCGGCGCGCCCGCGTCGGCGGCCTCGGCCTCGCCGAGGGAAGCCGCGCCCGGCGCCACGGCGGGCTCGGCGGGCTCGGCGGGCTCGCCGGGCGCCCGACCGCGAGCCGTCGGCTCGGGCGACGGGCCGGACTCGGACACGCCCTCGACGGCTGCGCGCACGCCTCCTGCGGCTTCTGCCGGGGCGGCCTCCGAGGAGGCGAGGTCAACCACCGCGGCGTCGCCAGGCGCGAAGCCGCCAGCGCGCGGGCCCCCATCGGCGGGCCGCGCGTCCGCGCCAGTGCCGGACCCGGCCTCCCCGGCAGGCGCGGGTCCAGCGGCCCCGGCCGCACCGGCGGCCTCGCCACGCCCGCCCACGGCTTCTGCCGGGGCGGCGTCGGCGGAGGCGGCGGCCGGCGCCTCGCCCGGGGCCGGGGAAGCCGCGCCCGGCGCCTCGGCGAGCCCTGCGGGCTCGGCGGGCGCCTGGCCGGGGGCCGCCGTGGGCGCGGCCCGGCCCGTGGGGTCTCGCAGCGCGGCCGTCGCGGCGGCGCGCAGGGCGGTCAGGAGGGGGGCCACAGCGGGCTCATGGCGCAGGGGGATGTCGTCGCCGTCGACCTCCACGGGCACGCCCGCCGAGGTCAGCGCGCGGCGCACGCCGGGGAGCGAACGGCCTCCCGCGCGCACCAGCACGGCCATCTCACGCCATGGAACGCCGTCCTCCAGGTGGGCGCGGCGCAGGATGTCGGCGATGTTGTCGAGCTCGGAGCCCGCCGTCGGGTAGGTGTACGCCTCGACGCGCCCACCGCCGCGGACGGCCGACAGCTCCCGGTGGGCGCGCACCGCGTCCGCCGGGAGGCGGGTGAGCGGCATCCGGTGGGTGAGCAGGCGGGTGGCCGCGAGGAGCGCGGCGCCGGAGCGGCGGGAGGTGGTCAGGACCTGGACGGGCGCCGGTCTGCCGTCCCGGCGCGGGAAGCTGTACGGGAATTCGAGGATGCCGCCCACGTCGGCGCCGCGGAAGGCGTAGATCGACTGGTCCGGGTCGCCGAAGGCGACCAGTGTCCTGCCGCCGCCCGCCAGCGCCCGCAGCAGCCGCAGCTGGGCCACGTCCGTGTCCTGGTACTCGTCGACGAAGACGGCGTCATAGCGCGCCGCCAGCTCCGCCGCCGTGTCGGACTGCTCGGCGAGCAGCACCGCCCGGTGCACCAGCTCCGCGTAGTCCAGCACCCCCTGGGCGTCCAGCACGTCCAGGTACTCCGCGAGGAAGGCCGCCGCCGCGCGCCAGTCCGGCCGGCCCTGGCGCGCCGCGAAGTCTCCCAGCGCGCGGGGGTCGAGCCCCAGCTCCCGGCTGCGCGCGAGCACCGCGCGCACCTCGTCGGCGAAGCCGCGGGTGGTCAGGCAGGCGCGCAGCTCGTCCGGCCAGCGGACCGCGGCGCGCCCCTCGCGCTCCAGCTCCGTCTGCCCGGCCAGCAGGTCACGGACGACGACGTCCTGCTCGGGGCCCGACAGCAAACGCACCGGATCGGCGAAAATGTCCATGTCCTGGTGTGCGCGGACCAGGGCATAACAGAATGAGTGGAAGGTCGTGGCCTGCGGGCCGCGGGCGCCCCCCAGGCGCGCCGCCATCCGATCGCGCAGCTCGACCGCCGCCTTGCGGCTGAAGGTGAGCACGAGGATCCGCTCGGGGTCCGCACCGCCCCGCACCCGCTGGGTCACCGCCTCCACGAGTGTCGTCGTCTTACCCGTGCCCGGACCCGCGAGCACCAGCAGCGGCCCGCCCGGGTGGTCGACCACGGCGCGCTGCCGTGCGTCCAGGGCAGGCGGAGCCACCGGGTCCGGCCGGGTGCGGACCAGCCGGTACGTACCCGGGGACGGCTGCCGCGAGGACGGCTGTCGAGCCTGCCGCTGGCGCGGAAGGGACGAGGAGGAGGAGCTCACGTGGATCGCCGGTCCTGGTGGGTGTGCTGGGTGCGGCACAGCCTCTCATGTGACGCCGGGCGTCACCCGAATGGCTGTGGATACGGCCGCGGGCGCGCCGCGGCGCTCAGGCATGGCTCCGGCCGGCCGGGGAACCGGCGGGCGTGCCGCCCCTCGTCAGTCCCCACCGGCCCCACCGGCCTCGCCCTCACCGCCGTCTTCGCCGTCCCAGCGGGCCCGGGCCAGGTCGAGCCGCGGCAAATGGCCCTCGGCCGAGCGCGCCGCCTCGCGCAGCGGCGTGCCCTCCTCCCGGTAGTGGTCCAGCGCCCGCAGCTCATGGCCGGACAGCAGCACGCCGTCCGCGCGCACCACGCGCCACCAGGGCACGGCACCCCCGTAGAGCGCCATGACGCGGCCCACCTGCCGCGGGCCGCCCTCGCCCAGCCATTCGGCAACATCGCCATACGTCATCACCCGGCCGGGCGGAATCAGCTCGGCGACCTCCAGCACTCGCTCCGCGTACTCGGGCAGCTCATGCGCGGCCCCCGTCCGCTCGCCCTCGGCGCGCTCACCGCTGTGATCGGGAATCCGGCTCATCCGGCACATCCTGCCGCATCCCACCGACAGCCCCGCCGGCCCTCCACAGGGCCCTCCCCCGATCCCCTCACCAAGGGTGCACCGAGCCCATACACGACGTACGATCCCAATTTCACGCCCCCGAAATGCACCCTGATGCCCACCTCCCCAGCCCGGGCATGCCACCATCTTCCGGGCGGTGACTGGTGATACGAGATCAAGAAGAGACGGCCGAGCAGCAGGGTGCGCAGCCTCCTGAAGGGGAGGCCCGCGCCCCCAAGGCGCTGCCCCGCGCCAAAGAGCCGGAGCCGTCCGCCGTCACCCCGGATCCGTCCCCCGCCACCCCGGATTCCCCCGCTTCTTCCGGTTCTTCCGGTTCTCCCGCTTCTCCCGCTTCACCCGACTGCGACGACCCCCATCCGCACGTCGACCGCGTCTCCGGCGACGAGCCGCTGCTCCCCGCCCGCGTCCACCGCCCCTTCGACCTGCTGCGGCTGCTGCTCGGCATCCTGGGCATCGGCACCGTGCTGGCCATCGCGGCCTTCGCGCACGGCACCACCGCCGGTCTGGAGAAGGACATCGGCCAAGGCGCCGACCAGGCGCCGACGCTGCTGATCGACTTCGCGGGCCTGGCGGCCAGCGTCGCGGTGCTGCTGCTCCCGATGGCGTTCGCCATCGAGCGGCTGATCAAACGCGACGGGCTGCGGATCGCCGACGGCGTGCTGGCCGCCGTCCTCGCCCATGGCGTGTCCCTGGCCACCGACCTGTGGGTGGCCCGTGGCGCCCCCGAATCGATCCGGGAGGCGCTCACCCAGCCGGCGCCCGGCGGCACCTTCAGCGACCCCGTACACGGCTATCTGGCGCCCGTCATCGCCTATATGACGGCCGTCGGCATGGCCCGCCGCCCGCGCTGGCGGGTGGCCATGTGGTTCGTGCTGCTGCTCGACGCCTTCGCGGTGCTGGTGGGCGGCTACACCACACCGTTCTCGATCATCATCACCGTGCTGATCGGCTGGACCGTGGCCTACGGCACGCTGTACGCCGTCGGCTCGCCGAACGTACGGCCCACCGGACAGCATCTGCTCGCCGGGCTGCGCCGCGTCGGTTTCGCTCCGGTCAGCGCGCTGCGGTACGAGGACTCCGCGGACGGCGAGCACGGGAACCACAACGACCGCGGCCGCCGCTATCTGGTCACGCTCGAGGACGGCCCGCCCCTGGACGTCACCGTCGTGGACCGCGAACAGCAGGCCCAGGGGTTCTTCTACCGCGTCTGGCAGCGGCTGACGCTGCGCACCATCACCCCGCCGCGCAGCCTCCAGTCGCTGCGCCAGGCCCTCGAACAGGAGGCGCTGCTGTCGTACGCGGCCATCGCGGCCGGCGCCAACGCGCCGAAGCTGATCGCCACCTCCGAGCTCGGCCCGGACGCCGTGATGCTGGTCTACGAACACCTCGGCGGCCGCCCGCTCAACGCGCTGCCCGACGAGGCGATCACCGACGAGCTGCTGGCCGAGGCCTGGCAGCAGGTCCAGGCGCTGCAGTCCCGGCGTATCGCCCACCGCCGCCTCGACGGCGACGCGCTGCTGGTGGACCGCTCCGGCAAGGTCGTGCTGACCGATCTGCGCGGCGGTGAGATCGCGGCCGGCGACGTGGTGCTGCGGATGGATGTGGCGCAGCTGCTCACCACGCTCGGGCTGCGGGTCGGCGCGGAGCGGTCCGTCGCCGCCGCGGCCCGGGTCCTCGGCCCCGACGCGGTCGCCGACAGCCTCCCGCTGCTCCAGCCGCTCGCCCTCAACCGCAGCACCCGCGCGACGCTGCGCCAGCTGGCGCGCGAGCGCGCGCAGCGGCAGCGGGAAGCCGTCCTGGAGGCCTCGCGCGCCGCCAAGGAAGCCCGGGAGGCCAAGGCCGCCAAAGAGGCCGAGGAAGCCGGGGAGGCGGCGGAGCGGGCCGAGGCCGCGGACGAGACCGCGGAGAAGTCCAGGCATCGGCCGACAGCGGCTGCGGCCGCGGTCGACCGCAAGGTGCTCAAGGCCGAGAAACAGGCGGAGAAGCGGGCGATCGACGAGGCTTTGGAGGGGGCCCGGGAGGAGGACCTGCTCTCCCAGATCCGTCAGCAGGTGCTGCTGATCAGGCCGCAGGCGCCGATAGAGCCGGTGCGGCTGGAGCGCATCAAGCCGCGCACGCTGGTCAGCTTCTGCGCGGGCGCCTTCGCCGCGTACTTCCTGCTGTCCCAGTTCACCCACATCCAGCTGGGCACGGTGGTCGGCGAGGCCAACTGGATCTGGGTGGTGGCCGCGCTGCTGTTCTCGGCGCTGACGTACGTCGCGGCGGCGCTGAGCCTGCTGGGGTTCGTACCGGAGAAGGTGCCGTTCGGGCGCACCGTGCTGGCGCAGGTCGCCGCGTCGTTCGTGAAGCTGGTGGCGCCCGCCGCGGTCGGCGGGGTCGCGCTCAACGCCCGCTTCCTGCAGCGCCAGGGGGTGCGCCCCGGGCTGGCGGTGGCCAGCGTCGGCGCGTCCCAGCTGTTCGGCCTCGCCAGCCATATCCTGCTGCTGCTGACCTTCGGCTATATCACCGGGACCGAGCGCACCCCGACCCTCTCGCCGTCCCGCACGGTGATCGCCGGGCTGCTGACGGCCGCGGTGCTCGCGCTCGTGGTGGCCGCGATCCCGGTGCTGCGGAAGTTCGTGTCCACGCGGGTGCGGTCCCTGTTCGCGGGCGTCGTCCCGCGGATGCTGGACGTGCTGCAGCGGCCCAAGAAGCTGCTCACCGGCATCGGCGGGATGCTGCTGCTGACGGCGGCCAACGTGCTGTGCCTCGATGCCTCGATCCGGGCGTTCGGCGGCGACATGAGCTACGCGAGCATCGCCGTGGTCTTCCTCGCGGGCAACGCCCTGGGGTCGGCCGCGCCCACCCCGGGCGGCGTCGGAGCCGTCGAGGCGGCGCTGATCGCGGGTCTGACGCTGGCCGGGCTGCCGTACGAGACGGCCGCGCCCGCGGTGCTGCTGTTCCGGCTGATGGTCTTCTGGCTGCCGGTGCTGCCGGGCTGGCTGGCCTTCACCCACCTCACCCGCAAAGAGGCCCTGTAGTCACCCGTACGCCCGCACAGCGCGCGCCGGGCCCGCGCAGGCCCGAGGATGGCGGCACGCCCCCACTCCCGGAGAGCCGCCGTGTCCCGATCCGTACGCGCCGGTGCGTCGGCCGCCGTCGCCCTGCTGCTGACCGCCGCCGTCGGCTGCGGGGGAAGCGGTGGCGGACGGCCGGACACCTCGGCTCACCAGAAGCTGAAGTGGTCCACCTGCCCCGCCCCCGACGACAGCGAGGACGGGGCGACCAAGGCCCCCGGCAAGCAGTGGGAGTGCGCGACGCTCCACGTCCCGCTGGACTACGGCAAGCCGCACGGGGACACCATCGGCATCGCCCTGATCCGTGCCAAGGCCACCCAGCCGAACAAGCGGATCGGCTCGCTCATCTTCAACTTCGGCGGCCCCGGCGGCTCCGGCGTCTCCACCCTGCCCGCCCTCGCGAGCGGCTACAAGGAGCTGCGCACCCGCTATGACCTGGTCAGCTTCGATCCGCGCGGGGTCGGCCGCAGCAGCGGGGTGAGATGCCTGGGGAACAGGCAGCTCGACGCCTTCTACGCGGCCGACTCGACCCCGGACGACTCCGCGGAAGTGAAGTCCCTTGTAAGCCGCGTCAAGCGGTACGCCGCCGCCTGTGAGAAGAACTCCGGGAAAGTGCTTCCGTATGTCGGCACCGCCAACGCCGCCCGTGACATGGATCTCATGCGCAGCGTCCTGGGCGACGACAAGCTCCACTACTTCGGCGTCTCCTACGGCACCGAACTGGGCGGCGTCTACGCCCACCTGTTCCCCAAGAAGGTGGGGCGCGCGCTCTTCGACGGCGTCGTCGACCCGGCACAGGACCCCGCGCAGGGCTCCCTCGGCCAGGCGAAGGGCTTTCAGCTGGCGCTCAACGACTACATGAAGGCGTGCGACGCCACTGGCAACGGCTACAGCTGCCCCACACAGACGGAGATCCGCGCGCTGCAGAAGAGGCTCGACCGGCGCCCGGTGCCCGGCATCGGCAACCGCAATCTGACCGAGTCCCTGGCCAACGGGGGCATCGCGCAATCCCTCTACTCGCAGGACTTCTGGCAGTACCTCACCCAGGGCATCGCGGACGTCCAAAAGGGCGACGGCAAAATCCTGCTGGCCCTCGGCGACGCCATGAACGGCCGCAACCCGGACGGCAACTACAGCACCCTGCAGTCCTCCCTCACCGCTGTCTCCTGCGCCGACTTCAAACAGCGCTACACGGTCGACGACATCAAGGCGAAGCTGCCCGAGTTCCGCGAGGCGTCCCCGGTCTTCGGCCCGTACCTGGCCTGGAGCCTCACCCAGTGCACCGGCTGGCCGGTGCACGGCGCCTGGCGCACCCCGGACGTCAGCGCCCCGGGCGCCGCGCCGATCCTGGTCGTCGGCAACACCGGTGACCCGGCCACCCCGTACGCGGGCGCCCGGAAGATGGTGGAGGAGCTGGGCCCCGGCGTCGGCGTGGAGCTGACGTACCGGGGCGAGGGGCACGGCGCGTACGACAGCGGCAACGCCTGTGTGCGCCGTACGGTCAACGACTATCTGCTGCGGGGCAAGGTGCCGCCGAGCGGAAAGGTCTGCGGCTAGACGCGTCCAGTGGGGCCTGCGTTGAGCAGGCACCCTTACGTTCCGTAATCTGTGACCGAACTGAGAAGGGACCTGAACCTTCCAGGTCATACCGTGCTCATAGGATCCTCGGCTATGTCGAGTTCCATACGCACCATACGGGCCAGGGCACTGGTCTCCGCGGCCGTCGTGGTCGCGCTCACCGCCGTCGCGGGTTGCAACGACGACGGCGGCTCCAACAAGGGCAAGGGCGGCAAGGACAAGGCGTCAGAGGCGCCGTCGGCCTCCGGCCTGCCCAGCTCTCTCACCGAACAGAAGCTCAGCTGGAAGTCCTGCCCGGCGCCCACCACCCTCCAGGGCGCCGGCGAGGCCCCGGGCGGCGAATGGCAGTGCTCGACCATGCGCGTTCCGCTGGACTACGCCAAACCGGATGGCGAGACGATCGACCTCGCCCTGATCCGTTCCGAAGCCACCAACCCGAACAAGCGGATCGGCTCGCTCATCTTCAACTTCGGCGGCCCCGGCGGCTCCGGCGTCTCCACCCTCCCCGGCTTCGGCAAGGACTACCAGCGGCTGCGTGCCCGCTACGACCTGGTCAGCTTCGACCCGCGCGGGGTCGGCGAGAGCGCGGCCGTGAAGTGCCTGAGCGACAAGGAAGCCGACGCGTCCGACGCCGTGGACGGCTCGCCGGACGACGCCACCGAGCTCGCGGCGGCGACGGCGGACCAGAAGAAGTACGTCGCCGCGTGCCAGAAGAACTCCGCCAAGGTGCTCCCCCACGTGGACACCGTCAGCGCCGCCCGCGACATGGACCTGATGCGGGAGGTGCTCGGCGACAAGAAGCTGCACTACTTCGGCATCTCGTACGGCACCGAACTGGGCGGCGTCTACGCCCACCTCTACCCCAAGAACGTGGGGCGCGCCGTCTTCGACGCCGTCGTCGACCCGACCGAGGACCCCGAGCGGGGCAACTTCGGCCAGGCGAAGGGCTTCCAGCTCGCCCTGGACAACTACCTCAAGGACTGCGCCACCAAGGGTCTGACCTGCCCGCTCGGCAGCGACCCCGACAAGGCCGAGCAGACGATCGTCTCGCTGCTGAAGCGGCTCGACAAGAACCCGCTGCCCACCAGGAGCGGCCGCGAGCTCACCCAGGACCAGGCCGTGGGCGGCATCGCCGCCGCGCTGTACAGCAAGGACAGCTGGCAGTACCTGACGATGGGGCTGACCGAGGCCCTGCAAGCCAAGCAGGGCAACATACTGCTCCTGATGGCGGACTCCATGGCCGGCCGCGACGAGAACGGCCACTACAGCAACATCGGGCCCGCCAACGTCGCGATCAACTGCGTGGACGACAAGCAGCGCTACACGGTCGCCGATGTGAAGGCGAAGCTGCCCGAGTACCGCAAGGCGTCCCCGGTCTTCGGCGAGTTCCTGGCCTGGGGCATGCTCTCGTGCATGGACTGGCCGGTGGCCGGCAAGACCGACCACCCCGAGGTCAGCGCCCCGGGCTCGGCGCCGATCCTGGTCGTCGGCAACACCGGTGATCCGGCCACGCCGTACGAGGGCGCGCGGAAGATGGCCAAGGGTCTTGGCGAGGGCGTCGGCGTGGAGCTCACCAACAAGGGTGAGGGCCACGGCGCGTACAACGGCGGCAGCAAGTGCACGACGGCGGTCGTGGACGACTACCTGCTGAACGGGAAGGTGCCGGCGGACGGCAAGGTCTGCTCATAACCCTTTTCCCGCGCACGAAGGGCCCCGCACCGATCCTCGGTGCGGGGCCCTTCGGCGTCTCTACGGCGCCTCTTACGGCCGCGTCAGTAGACGGGCTTCTCGGGCTCGATCTGGTGGACCCAGCCGATGACGCCGCCGCCCACATGGACCGCGTCGGAGAAGCCCGCGGACTTCAGGACGGCCAGGACTTCCGCCGATCGGACACCCGTCTTGCAATGCAAGACGATCTTCTTGTCCTGCGGAAGGTCCTGCAGGGCGTTGCCCATCAGGAACTCGTTCTTCGGGATCAGCCGGGCGCCGGGGATCGAGACGATCTCGTACTCGTTCGGCTCGCGGACGTCGATGATGTCGATGTTCTCACCGTCGTCGATCCACTCCTTGAGCTGCTTGGGAGTGATCGTCGAACCGGCCGCCGCCTCCTGGGCCTCCTCCGACACGACGCCGCAGAAGGCCTCGTAGTCGATCAGCTCGGTGACGGTGGGGTTCTCACCGCAGACCGCGCAGTCGGGGTCCTTGCGGACCTTGACCTGGCGGTAGGTCATCTCCAGGGCGTCGTAGATCATCAGACGGCCGACCAGCGGCTCACCGGTGCCGGTGAGCACCTTGATGGCCTCGGTGACCTGGATCGAGCCGATGGAGGCGCACAGCACGCCGAGCACGCCTCCCTCGGCGCAGGAGGGGACCATGCCGGGCGGCGGGGGCTCCGGGTACAGGCAGCGGTAGCAGGGACCGTGCTCGGACCAGAAGACCGACGCCTGGCCGTCGAAGCGGTAGATCGACCCCCATACGTACGGCTTGTTCAGCAGCACGCACGCGTCGTTGACCAGATAGCGGGTGGCGAAGTTGTCCGTGCCGTCCACGATCAGGTCGTACTGGGAGAAGATCTCCATGACGTTGTCGGCCTCGAGGCGCTCCTCGTGCAGCACAACGTTCACATACGGGTTGATGCCGAGCACCGAGTCGCGCGCGGACTCCGCCTTGGAGCGGCCGATGTCCGCCTGGCTGTGGATGATCTGGCGCTGCAGGTTGGACTCGTCTACCTCGTCGAACTCCACGATGCCGAGGGTGCCGACACCGGCCGCGGCGAGGTACATGAGCGCGGGCGAGCCGAGACCGCCCGCGCCCACACACAGCACCTTGGCGTTCTTCAGCCGCTTCTGCCCGTCCATCCCCACATCAGGGATGATCAGATGGCGTGAGTACCTGCGGACCTCGTCGACGGTGAGCTCGGCGGCCGGCTCGACCAGGGGTGGCAGCGACACGGGGACTCCGTAGTGGGTGGGAGCAGGGTTGTTCTTCTGGTAACACTGCCATGGCCCATCTCATTCCGAGACGGGTGGTCCGGTCCGCGAGACGGATCCGTCCCATCACCCGGGCAACCCCGCCGCCGACCGTCACACCGACCGTCGGCCCGGCCTTCCCGACGGCCCTCAGATCCGGCACGCCGCCTCCATCCAGATATCGGCCAGGGACTCCTCCAGCACGATCCTGGAGCGCCAGCCGAGCCGGTCGCGCGCGGTGCGCACATCCGCCTGCTGCCAGCTGCCGCAGCCGTCCGGGTACGGATAGCCCGCCCCGCCGCCCACATGCTCGATCTGGGCCCCGGCCGGACCACCCAGGCCGCCCGGGGCGGCGTGGTGCAGCGGCCCGCGCCCCGGCGGGCCGTCGATCTCGTGCAGCGTGCCGCCGTAGCCCGCCACCCGGGCGAGCACGGCCGCCGCGTCGCGCAGCCGGACGGCCCGACCGCTGCCGATGTTGACGACCCCCTGCGCGGCCGAGAGCGAGGCCGCGTGCACCGCCCGCGCCACGTCCCGTACGTCCACGAAGTCGCGCTGCACCCCGAGGCCGCTCAACTTCAGCTCA
Organism: Streptomyces sp. NPDC020845; assembly: GCF_044334165.1. Classification (NCBI taxonomy): domain Bacteria; kingdom Bacillati; phylum Actinomycetota; class Actinomycetes; order Kitasatosporales; family Streptomycetaceae; genus Streptomyces; species Streptomyces sp. NPDC020845. The sequence continues at coordinate 294,750 of NZ_JBIRSJ010000010.1, forward strand.
CCGTCCCCGGCCTGCATGGCCCGGCGCATCGCCTCGGCCAGCCGGCCCAGCGGCGACCCGGCCGGGGTGCCGGGCCCGACCGGCGAGAAGACCCGCAGCACCACCGCGTCCAGGCCCGACCCCAGCACCAGCTCGGTCGCGGCCAGCTTGCTCACCCCGTACGGACCGCCGGGGCGCGGCACCGCGTCCTCCGCCGTCGACGAGCCGGGCTGGGACGGCCCGTACTCCGAGGAACAGCCGACCTGGACCAGCCTGGCGCCGCAGCCGCTGCGCCGCAGCGACTCGCAGATCGTCGCCACGGCCACGGTGTTGTGCCGGGTCAGCTCGCGCGCCCCGCCACGGGTCGCGCCCGCGCAGTTGATCACCACTCCGGGGTGGACGGCGTTCAGAAAGCGGGTCAGCGCGCCGGGGCTGCCGGTGGACAGGTCGAACCGCACATCGGCGTCGTCGCCGCGGCCGAGCGCGGTGAGCTGGACGGCGGGGTCGGCGAGCAGGTGTTCGGCGACGTAGCGGCCGAGATATCCCCCGGAGCCGAGCAGCAGGACTCTCATCGGTCACGCTCCAGGGGCTGTGGGTCGGTCATGTCGTCGCTCATGTCATGTGCTCCTAGTGGTGATGGAAAGCGGTGAGATACGGGCGCCTGGGGTACCTGGGGTGCCTGGGGTGCCTGGGGTGGCCGGGGTGTGGGCCGAGGCGCGGGAGAGCGCGGCGAACGCGTACGCCAGCAGGGCGAGGGCCGTGACGCCGCAGACCGCGGCCGGGAGGCCGGCAGGTCCGCAGACGGCCGAGGCCCTGGCCGCCGCCTCGGCGAACGCCCCGCCGCCCGGCAGCCGGCCGACCACGGCCCCGCCCAGCACCGCCGCCTCGGCCGCGCAGGCCGCGGCGGTGCCGGTGGCGGCGGCCCGGCGGAAGCCGTGGACGGCGAGCAGCCGGGCGACGAACAGCAGGACGCACACGGCCACCACATCGGACGCGACGGCTGCCGGAACGGCCCCGGGCGGGCGACCGGGCAGCGGCAACGCGAACCGGACGGCGAGCTGGACCGCGAGCACCAGGGGTGACAGGGCGCAGAGGAACAGGGCCACCGTGCCCGCGAGCAGCGGCCGCACCCCCGCCGCGAACTCCGCGAGCCCACGGCTGCCCACCAGCCTCCGGCGCGCCCGCCGGGCGAACCAGCGCGCGCACCACGCGGCGGGCGCGACGGCGAGGGCGAGAACTACGGCAGCCTCGGCGGCGGGCGCGACGTCGTAAGGCCGCCACGCGCCGGTCCGCAGCCCATGGAGCAGCCAGTCGCCGCACAGGGCGTACGCGATGAGCCAGCCGACGCGCAGCACCCCGGCCAGCCGCCCGGCCAACCCGCCGCCCCGCACCTTCAGCGGCCCGCGCGCCAGGCACAGCCACAACGCGGCCATCACCAACGCGCCCCCACCCACCCCGGCAGCCACCCGCTCCCCCACCGCCCCGCCCCGCGCCCTGGCCAGCCCGACGACGGTCGCCACCCCCAGCGCCCCGGGCACCAGATGCAGCGCCCCCACAGCCAGCCGCCCGCCGACCCGCCCCCGCGGCGGCGGGGCCGCCGGGGCGCCCGGGCCCTCGTCGTCGCGGGGGACGCGCGCGTACAGCTCCTCGGCGAGCGAGAAGACATCACGATGCCGAAACCGGGCGGCGGTGCGGTCCGTCACGCCATGAGCCTCGAGACCGGCGGCGATCTCCAGCGGATCGACGGCGCCCGCACACAGCTCGCGATGACGCCGCATCAACCCCCGCACGGGATCGGCCGACCCCCGCCCCACGGGTCCCGCGCCGGCGGCGTCGGGCCCCTCCTGCGCCCCCGCCAACGGAGAGCGCCCGCCCCCGCCACCCCGACCAGCGACCTCGCCCCCGCAGGGCGTTCCCTTGCCGCGGCTGCCGACGGGCCGAGCGCCATCGCCGGAGGCTGCGGCCGCCTCCGGTGCGGCCGACGACGGGAGGCGTCCGCTCCCGCCGCCCCCACCAGCGACCTCGCCCCCGCCCGGTATCCCGTCGCCGCGGCCCTCGGCGTGTCGGGCGTCATCGACGCGCCGAGGGCGCTGGCCGGAGCCAGAGCCGCAGCTGGGGCTGGGGCTGGGGATCGGGCCGGCGGCCGGAACGGAGCCGGAGGCGGCAGCCGCCTGCGGCCCGGCCGACGACGCGGGACCGCCGCTCCCAAGTCCTTCACACGGCGCCCCGCCCGCCTCCGGCTGGGGCGCCCCGCTCACGAGCGCGCGTGACTGCGTGTCCCAACCGCCAGGGCTTCGCGGAGTCCGCGGGGCGTCCGCCCAACGCCCCCGCCGCGCGCCGGGTCCCCCAGCGGGCATTTCGCCGACCGCCCGCTGCCCGCCAGGGGGCGGCGCGCCGTCGGTGTCGGTGATGGACGGCCGGAAGGCGCCCCCCAGAAAGGCAGGGCGCGCAGACCGCCCTCCGGGTGGCTCTGCGGCCCCCGGCTCGCCTGCGCCAGACGGTGCACCGTCGCCAACCCCACCTCCGGAAGACCCGGCAGAGCCGGAAGCCGCCCCAGCGTCGTCACCGTCCTCCGGGCCCGCGGCGCCCGGGCGGCGGGTCATGGGCGCGCCTCTTCCGGCTGGGGGGCGTACGGGCCCACGGCCAGGGGTTCCGGTTCGTGTTCGGGTTCAGGGCCGGGCCGCGCCGTGGCCCAGGTGGGGGTGTGGGTGGCGGGTGAGGGGGCCGGGCCGTCGCCGCCCGCCCAGCGGCCGGGGATGTGGGCCTCCGCCGGGCGGGCGAAGGGCACCGGTTCGCCGTCCGGGCCGTACTCCCCGCGGCGCACCGGGCAGTGCGACATGAGCTCCAGATAGATGCCGCGGAACGCCGCCACGTTCTGTTCGGCCGTGAAGAGCTCCAGCGCGCGGGCGCGCGCCGCGGCGCCCAGGCGCTCGCGGCGCTCGGGGTCGGCGAGGAGTTCGAGGCACGCGTCCGCGAGCGCGCGCGGGTTGCGCGGCGGGACCACCAGGCCCGTGCCGCCGATGACTTCGCACACGGCGCCGACGTCCGTCGACACCGTGGCGCGCCCGCAGAACATCGCCTCCACCAGCCCGACCGGGAAGCCCTCGACCACGCTGGACAGCACCACCACGCTCCCCGCCGCGTACGCGTCAGCCGCCGACGGCAGCCCGGGGTCGCCGAGGCGTTCGAAGGAGACCGGGTTGTCAGCGGCCTCGGCCGGGAAGAGGTGGGCGGCGAGGGCGCGGCAGTGGGCCGGGTAGCTGTCGGCGGCGGGGGCGGAGGCGGGGCGCCCGGTCTCGACGAGGCGCAGCCGCGCGCGCGGCACCGCACGCCGCACCTGGGCGAAGGCGTGCAGCAGGGCCACGACGTCCTTGGCGGGTTCGAGACGCCCCAGCCACACCAGCGTCCAGCCGTCGTCGCCCCGCGCCCCGGCACCGTCGCCCGCGCCCGCGCCGCGCTCGCCGACCTCCGCGAAGCGGCTCGCGTCCATGCCGGGGTAGACGGTGCGCAGCCGCTCCGGGTCGGCGCCGCAGCGCTCCTGCCAGCGACGGGCATGGGTGTTGCCGGGGGTGGTCAGCGCCGCGCGGGCGTACGCCTCGGCGGTCAGCCGGCCCTGGAACGAGGCGAGCAGCGTCCGCACCGGGGCGGAGAGCACCGCGCCGCCCGGACCCGCCGCGCTCGCCAGGTAGTACTCGCGCAGCCGTACGCCGTACTCGGTGATCAGGAGGGGCGTGCCGAAGAAACGCCGGGCCAGCAGCCCCGGGAGGGCGGCCGGGCCCGCGGAGGAGGCATGGCACAGGTCCACGCCGGACAGGCCCGGCTCGCCGGAGGAGCCCTCGCCGCCAGGGCCCTCGCCGACTCCCTCGCCGTCGCCGTACCAGTCGAGCGACAGCGGGCGCAGCGCGCGCTCCAGCGCGCCGGTCACGGTCAGCAGATCGGCCACCCGCGCCCGGTGCGCGCCCTGAAGCGCACCGGGCGTGTGGCAGGCCCGCTCCAGGGCGCGTACGGCCGTCTCGGAGCGCAGCGCGGCGGGCAGCCCGCCGTGCTCCCGGGCCAGCTCGGCGAGCCCGTACAGGCCGCTGGCGAAACGGTCCGCCTGCGATCCGGCGGCCCCGGCGGCCCCCGCGGTTCCGGCCGGCCCGGCGGCAGCGGGCGCGCCGGGGCTCCCGGGGCCGCCCGGCGCGCTGATCGCCGCCGCCAGCTCCCCGAAGCACTCCGCGAACCGCCGCCGCTCGCGCCGCCCGTACCTCCCCCGGTCCCGGCGCGGCGCCCGCGCCGCCTCCCCCCACAGCGGTGCGGTACGGATCCGCCGCACCGCGCCGGGCAGCTCCATGAAGCCCCCCGCCGTCTGGCGGGCGCTCCGGCTGAGGGCGTAGACCTCGAACTCGTGCTGGGCCAGCCCCCGCACCAGCCGGTCGCACCACAGCCGCGCCTCACCATCCGCGTACGGATACCCACCCTCCGTGAGCAGTCCCACGCGCATGAGCGCACCCCCGATCTCCCATGTCGGCAAGCCGTCGCGCCGCCGTCCGGCAGCGGGAGCACGTTATGCGGGCAGGGTGGTGGTGCGACGGACGGTTGTCCGTCGCACCACCGGAAGGGGTGAACGCCCGTGACCTTCCCGGACCTCAGGCGTTGTGGGGCTCCGTACGCGGGTACGGCCGCCGGCTACCCGCGGCCGCCCGTCACCTGGGATACGGCCAGGCGTTCGGCCGACAGGTCGCCCCGTCGGTCGTCAGGAACTTGGTCTGCTGCATCATCACCGGCGCCAGCGCGCCCTGCCGGGAGCAGATCTCGTGGTTGTGCCCGAGCCGGTGGCCCACCTCGTGGTTGATGAGCATCTGCCGGTAGGCATGCATCTTGTCGTCGCCGAAGGTCTTCGCGCCCTGCGCCCACCGATAGGCGTTGATCATGACGCGCTCGGTGGAGGCGGAGTCGCAGGAGACGTTGTCCTGGGTGGTGTCCAGACCGGATTTCAGACACCACTTCGCGGTGGTGCCGGGGCTGGCCAGCGTGATCACGAAGTCGGCCCGGCCGGAGGAGACCCGGTCGAAGGAGCTGGTCCCGCCGTGGCCCCAACTGCGTTCGTCGTTCAGCGTCTTGTGCACGGCCTGCGCGAACAGTTCGCCGTCCAGCGGCAGGCCCTTCTCCACGTCCACGCGATAGCGCCACACCCGGCCCCGGCCGGTCCCCTTGTCCTGCCCGGGGACCGTCGTGAACGCCCCGGATCCGCTCAGCTTCGGGTCCAGCGGGAACTTCTGCGTCATCAGCGCGGCGTACGAAGTGGCCTTCGGGGCCGGGGTGGTCGGGGCGGACCGCGCCGCCCGCTCGCCGTTCCCGTCGCCGTTCCCGTCGTCGTCGCCCGCGGCTTCGGTGCGCTCCGAGCCGCCTTGGGCGCGCGCGCTGTTGCCGCCGTCCTGCGGCCCGTTGGCCACCTGCCCGGCGACCACGACCGCCAGCACGGTGGTCACGGCCGCGGCGGCGACACCGGTGAACGTCCGCCCTTTGCCGCCCTTGGCCGCGCCGTCCGCCTCTTGAGGCTCGCCCTCAGCGTCGTCGGCGTCGGCGTCCGTGCCATCGGCGCCGTCTGCCCCGGCTCGGCGCGGCGCCCCCGGGGCGCCCGCGGCGAAGACGTCCTCGCCGTCGCAGTCGAGGGCTTCGGAGGTGTCGAACGCGTCGACGTACTCCTTGCGCGGGCCTGGCATCAGGCCGCCCACCGTCGCGCCCGGCGCAGGGCCGGCGGTCCGCGCTGCCCGCGCCCCGCCAGGCATACCGCCCGGACCACCGGGACCACCAGGGCCGCCGGGCACACCGCTCAAACCGCCGCGCCGCATCGGACCGCCAGGACCGCCAAAACCGGCCTGACCTCCGGGACGCGGCTGGCCGCCAGGCCGTCCCGGTCCGCCGAAACCGCCGGGACCCGCCGGACCACCAGGCCCCCCGGGCCCGCCCGGGACCATACGACCGCCCGGCGCGCCCGGACCGCCCACGGCGCCCCAACCGCCGCCCGGCTCACGGTGCTCCGGGTGCCCGCCCCTGGCCCGCGGCACACCGGGCCCCTGCGGACGCATCGGCGGCACACCCTGCGGCGGCGTCACACCAGGATCCACACCAGGCTCAGAGCCAGCCCCAGGCCCCGGTCCCGGCACCATCCGCCGCCTGCGGCCGGTGCCCGGGCCTCCGGCCGGACCGGAGGGCGTGTACTCCACAAAGCCGGGACCGGCACCGGGGCCACGGCCGCCGCCGGGGGCGGAGCCTGGGCCCGCCTGCCCGGACCGGCGGTCGCGGTCCTCCTGGCTCTGGCTGCCACGTGCGCTGTGTTTACCCACGCGCCGCACCGCTCCCGTCCGTGCCGGGTACCGGGGCGGTCCGCATCCCCGGGTCGCCCCGGCGGCCGCCGTCCTCCCGGCCCTCCCGGCCTGCTCTGCCTTCTCGGCCTGTCACGTCGTCGAGCAGTTCACGCATCCCCTGCGCCACTGCCTCGGGATACTCCATCATCGCCACGTGCCCCGCGTCCACCAGCGTCAACAGCCGCGAGTCGCGGAAGGCCGCACCGGCCCGCCGCGCCATTCGGTAGGACACCAGCTGGTCACGCATCCCGTACACCAGCAGCGTCGGCGCCAGCACCCGCTCGGCCTGCCGCCACATCGAGTGCTGGCCGCCGAGCGTGTACGAATCGACGAGGCCACGCGCCGAGCGCGTCAGCGCGTCCCAGAAGTACGGGAGGGCGAGCTTCCGCTCGAACTCCTGCACCGCCAGCGCGAAGTTCTCCGGGCTGACCTGCGACGGGTTGCCATAGGTGAGCGCCATCGCCTCGCGGGTGCGCCGCTCCGCGTCCCAGTCCCGGGTCAGCCGGGTGAACAGCCGGGTGACGCCGGGGATCGCGAGCAGGCCGGTGGGAACCGCTGTCATTTGCGGGGGCAGCTCGGGCAGCGCGGGCGAGACGAGAGTGAGGGTGCGCACCAGGTCCGGCCGCAGCGCGGCGACGCGGGTGGAGACCGCGCCGCCCAGCGAATTGCCGACCAGGTGCACGGGTCCGCGCCCGCTCGCGTCGAGATAGCGGATCACGGCACGGGCGTGGCCCGGTATCGAGTAGTCGCCGTCGTCCGGCGGCGGGGAGTCACCAAAGCCGGGCAGGTCAAGGGCCTCTCCGTCCACTCGCTCGGCAAGCGGCTCCATCAGGAGGGACCAGTTCTGCGAGGAGCCGCCGAGCCCGTGCACATAAAGCGCGGGCGGCAGACCGTCCCGGACCGGCGGGCGGGACCGTACGGTGAGGGTGAGACCGGAGAGGCGCACCGTACGCAGCCGCTCCCCCGCTCCGACGCGCACGGGCCGGGCGGGCGGGACCGCGGAGACGATGCGGGGAACCGGCTGCTCGGTCGAAGACATGCGGCAATGTTACGAGACGATCACACTCGGAGCCCTGTGTTCGCCCTCACAGGCCGCGTAGCGTCCGAAAGTGAGCTCTCCTAGGCTCGTAAATACAGGGACGATCACTCCGGGCCGGGGCGGGCGGGAGAAACGCCCGGACCCGGGCGCCTGAGAACGCCTGAGGAAGGGGAGAAATGTCCGTCGACCCCAGCGACCCCGAGACCTTCGAGGAAGACGACGCCGCCGAATTCGCCGTGGAGGACGTCGAAGCACCGGAAGTGGACGCCGCGGAGCAGCACCACGACCTCCTGCCGACCCGGGACGAGCCCGTGAGCGCGGACGCAATGTCGGAGGCGAACGAGGCGGACCGCATGGAGCAGGCCCGGATCGTCGAAGTGGACGAGGACGACTACTCGTGAACTGCGACATTTGTCAGCTTTATCGACTTTCCACGGAGTGCGGCCCGTGAAATTCTCCGTACGGACCGCGCGCCGCCCTGTTACCCAAAAGTACGATGGCGGGCGCGGTGGACACCGTGTACAGAACACTCATTGGGAGGCGGCGTGACAGCCATCGAGCAGACCGAGGCGCGCCCGCGGGGCACGCGCCTGCCGCGCCGAGCCCGACGGAATCAGCTCCTGGGGGCGGCCCAGGAGGTCTTCGTGGCACAGGGCTATCACGCGGCGGCCATGGACGATATCGCCGAGCGCGCCGGGGTCAGCAAGCCGGTGCTCTACCAGCACTTCCCCGGCAAGCTCGACCTCTATCTGGCCCTGCTGGACCAGCACTGCGAGGCGCTGCTGCACGCGGTGCGCACCGCGCTGGCGTCGACGACCGAGAACAAGCAGCGCGTCGCCGCCACCATGGACGCCTACTTCGCGTACGTCGAGAACGAGGGCGGCGCCTTCCGGCTGGTGTTCGAATCGGACCTGACCAACGAGCCGGCCGTGCGCGAGCGCGTGGACCGGGTCTCGCTGCAGTGCGCCGAGGCGATCAGCGAGGTGATCGCCGAGGACACCGGCCTGCCGAAGGACGAGTCGATGCTGCTGGCGGTCGGCCTCGGCGGGGTCTCGCAGGTCGTCGCGCGCTACTGGCTCTCCAGCGAGAGTCAGGTGCCGCGCGATACGGCCGTGCAGCTGCTCACCTCGCTCGCCTGGCGGGGCATCGCGGGCTTCCCGCTGCACGGCGCCGACGGCGGCAACTGAGAGCCGCGCGCGGCGGCCGGGGCGGTGTGCGGGTGTCCGCCGCGCCCCCGGCGACCGCGTGTTCGCTGCGGGCGTGCGCCCGTACGGCCCGTCCGGTCTCCGCACCGGGCTAATGTGTGCTGCGTACGGCGCGGCTGGCCGCGCACCCCAACTGACCGTCGGAGGGACAAAGCCGTGGAGGTCAAGATCGGCGTGCAGCACGCGCCCCGCGAGATCGTTTTGGAGAGCGGACAGTCTGCCGAGGAAGTCGAGCGCGCCGTGGCCGACGCGCTCGCCGGCAAGGCGCAGCTGCTGACCCTGGTGGACGACCACGGCCGCAAGGTCCTGGTCCCGTCCGACCGGCTCGCATACGTCGAGATCGGCGAGCCGGCCGCCCGCAAGGTCGGCTTCAGCGCGCTCTGAGCAGCGTCCGCGCCAACGGAACGCGGCGGGGCCCGGTGAGAACCCTCACCGGGCCCCGCCCCTTTTCGCGCCCGCACGGATGGCTTCGCGGAAGGCTTTCGCGCCCGTGCGGAAGGCCGTCTTCAGGTTCGGTCGGCCGGGCAGGGTTGCCCGCCGCCGGCCGGGGGTAGGACGGCTGCGACCGGGGCTCGGCACCGCTGTACCACGAGGGCCCGGTCCCGATGCACGCACGGGAGGACGCACCATGATCTTGGAAGCGCTCGGCTCCGTACTGATCGGTCTCGCCATCGCATACGGGGCGGGCCGCTGGCAGCCTCGAAGGTTCCATTCCCGACGGCTGCTGCTGTCCACCGGCCCCGGCGCCGCGCTTCTCGGCTCCCTGCTCACCCACGCCGTGCTGGGCCCGGGACATACCCTGACGGTGCTGATCGCCGCGCTCGGCTTCTCGGTGGCGCTGCTGTCGCTGCTGGTCCGCCCGGCCCGCAGGCTCCGCCGCTCCGCCACGGCCTGAGAGCCACCTGTCTGAGAGCCACCCCCCATACGCACCGCGGCCCGCACCCCTCCAGGGGCGCGGGCCGCGCGCTACCGCGCCGTCCGACGGCTCAGAGCACCAGGCTCAGAGCGCCGGGCTCAGGACGCCAGGCCCAGCGCCGCCATCCGCTTGGTGTGCGCCTCGGTGATCCGGGAGAACATCCGGCCGACCTCCGCCAGGTCGAAGCCGTCCGCGACCCCGCCCACCAGCATCGTGGACAGCGCGTCCCGCTCCGCGACCACGCGCTGCGCCTGCGACAGCGCCTCGCCCATCAGCCGCCGCGCCCACAGCGCCAGCCGCCCGCCGACCCGCGGGTCCGCCTCGATGGCCGCCCGTACCTTCTCCACCGCGAACGAGGCGTGGCCGGTGTCGTCGAGCACGCTCAGCACCAGCCCGCGGGTGTCCGAGTCCAGCCGGGCCGCCACCTCGCGGTAGAAGTCGCTGGCGATCGAGTCGCCGACGTACGCCTTGACCAGACCCTCCAGCCAGTCCGACGGCGCGGTCTGGCGGTGGAAGCCGTCCAGCGCCGCCGCGAACGGCTCCATGGCCGCCGTCGGCTGCTCGCCCACCTCCGCCAGCCGGTCTCTGAGCTGCTGGAAGTGGTGGAACTCGGCGGACGCCATCTTCGCCAGCTCCGCCTTGTCCTCCAGCGTGGGCGCCAGCTTGGCGTCCTCGGCCAGGCGCTCGAAGGCGGCCAGCTCGCCGTAGGCGAGGGCGCCGAGCAGGTCCACCACGGCCGCGCGGTACTGCGGGTGGGCGGCCGCCCGCGCCCAGTCCTGGGCGGCGATCCCGGTGCGCTCCCCGTCGGCGTGTCCCTCGGTGCGCTCCCCGTCGGCGGGGGCGTTCTCCGGTGTGTCAGACGTCTCCATGTTGCGCACAATAGCCCGCCCAGCGCCCCGTGGAAGGCCCTGGTCAGCCGGGACCGGCAACGGGGCGCATCCGGCATCCCGGTCACAGATGCGCGGTCTCGGGGTACAGTGCTAGAGGCGCCCGTCGAGTATCGGCGGGTCGTTCCACGCATACGGATGCCCGGTCGGTGGCCCGATCGGCTCCAAACCGACCGCCCTCCGCGCGGCGCGCATGTAATCGTGCGCACGGCAGGAGGGACCCGCTCGCGGTATGAGCGCTCGAGCGAGGGCAGTGGTCCCGCGCCGGACCGGCCACCCCAAGGCCGGTTGTACTCGGGGCGCCGTGCGACCCCTTCGCCGCCTCACGCCGCGTCTCACAGAAGAGGCAAGCATCCTGACCACTTTCCGAGACCTCGGGATCCTCCCCGAGACGGCCGAGGCCCTTGAGGCCGTCGGCATCACGTCCCCGTTCCCCATCCAAGAGATGACGCTCCCCGTGGCCCTCTCGGGCTCCGACGTCATCGGACAGGCCAAGACCGGCACCGGCAAGACGCTGGGCTTCGGCCTCCCGCTGCTGGAGCGCGTCACCGTCCCCGCGGACGTCGAGGCGGGGCGGGCCAAGCCCGAGCTGCTGACCGACGCCCCGCAGGCGCTCGTGGTCGTCCCCACCCGCGAGCTCTGCCAGCAGGTCACCAACGACCTGCTCACCGCCGGCAAGGTCCGCGCCGTGCGCGTTGTGTCGATCTACGGCGGCCGTGCGTACGAACCGCAGGTCGAGGCCCTGAAGAAGGGCGTCGACGTGATCGTCGGCACCCCCGGCCGGCTGCTCGACCTGGCGGGCCAGAAGAAGCTGCGGCTCTCCTCCGTCAAGACCCTCGTCCTCGACGAGGCCGATGAAATGCTCGACCTGGGCTTCCTGCCCGACGTCGAGAAGATCATCCAGATGCTGCCCGCCAAGCGCCAGACGATGCTCTTCTCGGCGACCATGCCGGGCCAGGTCATCTCACTGGCCCGGCGCTATATGTCGCAGCCCACCCACATCCGCGCCACCGCGCCGGACGACGAGGGCGCGACCGTCGCGAACATCACTCAGCATGTCTTCCGGGCCCACTCCCTGGACAAGCCGGAGGTCGTGGCGCGGGTGCTGCAGGCCGAGGGCCGCGGCCTCGCGATGATCTTCTGCCGTACGAAGCGGACCGCCGCCGACATCGCCGACCAGCTCGCCCACCGTGGCTTCGCCTCCGGCGCGGTGCACGGAGACCTCGGCCAGGGAGCGCGCGAGCAGGCGCTGCGCGCCTTCCGCAACGGCAAGGTCGATGTGCTGGTGGCCACCGACGTCGCCGCGCGCGGCATCGACGTCGAGGGCGTCACGCATGTGATCAACTACCAGTCCCCCGAGGACGAGAAGACGTATCTGCACCGCATCGGCCGCACCGGCCGCGCGGGCGCGTCGGGCACCGCCGTCACCCTCGTCGACTGGGACGACATCCCGCGCTGGCAGCTGATCAACAAGGCGCTGGACCTGCCATTCAACGAGCCGGAGGAGACCTACTCCACCTCCGACCACCTGTACGAGCTGCTGAACATCCCGGAGGGCACCACCGGTGTCCTGCCGCGCGCCGAGCGCACCCGGGCGGGCCTGGACGCCGAGGAGATCGAAGACCTCGGCGAGACCGGCGCCCGCGGCGCCCGGTCCGCGCGCGGCGGCCGCCGTCCCTCGGCGGCGGCGCCTGCCGAGGAGCGCCCGGCCCGCACCCGCACGCCGCGCCAGCGGCGCCGGCTGCGCGGCGGCGTCGTGGTCGACGGGGTGACCGACGACTCGACGCAGGCGGCCGAGGCGGCCGTGGACACCGCGGAGGCCACAGCCGAGGCCCCGGAGGCCACCGCCGAGCCGAGGCAGCCCCGCCGCCGTCGGCGCACCCGCGCGGGGGTCACGGCCAAGGCAGCCGACAGCGGCTCCGACGCCGAGGCGGCGGTCACCACGGCCGAGGGCCCGACCACGGCCGTGACCGACCCCGCACAGCCCGAGGCGACCCCCGATGCCGCCGAGGCCCCGGCCAAGCCGCGCCGCCGCCGCACCCGCGGCGCGGCAACCGCCAAGGCCGCGGAAGCGACGGCAGCAACGGCACCGGCACCGCAGGCCGAGACGGCACCGGCCGAGGCCGGGGACGGCGAGGCCAAGCCGGTCCGCCGCCGTCGCCGCACCCGCTCGGCAGCGTCAAAGGCCGAGGCCACAGAGGCAAGCTGACGCCACCCGCCCCACCGCCGAAGGGCCCGATCCGCTCCCCCGGACCGGGCCCTTCGGCGTCCCCGAAGCCCCCAGCCGGGGCAACAGTCGTCCGGCCGCACCGGCCGATTTCCCCGGCCGTCCTCCGATCGCGCTGTCCGGGACGCGTCCCGCGTCCGGAGACCGCGGACCCGCCGGAAGCGACACCGCACGCGGCACCGACACCACCGCGCCTGGGGGTGGTACGGCGCCGACGCGTGGCGAGCCGAACGGCAGCGCCGACCCGGGCGGCGGCGACGGGACGGCGTGCGGCACCCGCCACCAGCCACGGCCGGCCGCCGGAGGCAGCGGCCAATCGCAGCGTCACCCACGTGGCGGCCTGACCGTGCGCAAATGCGGACCCTCCGGAGGGCAGGCCCCAGACACCGGCCCGGCCCCCGACGGCCACCGGCCGAAGCCGACCCGCCACCGACGCCGCGCCCGCGGCGGGCGCGGCGTCCCGAAAGCGCCCGCCGGACACCGTCTGCCGGATACGAGTCCCGCCCCGCGGGCCACGGGCCACGGCCCGCCAGGAGCGGCCCCCGGTGGCGGCCCGCGCACGCTAAGACGCAGGAGAAGCGGGGACGTGGCGGCACACGTCATGGCGGGTTAGCCGGGATTTTCCGTGTGCGCGCTAGCCTCGGCGCATGAGCAGGCCGCCGTTCATCACGCTGCCCGGGTGCGCCCGTGCGCACCGTCTTCGTACCGCCCGCGGAGAGTTCGCCGTACATGACGCGCGCCCTGAGGGGGCGGTGCGGGGGACGGTGCTGCTGGTGCCCGGGTTCACCGGGAGCAAGGAGGACTTCATCGCGCTGCTGGAGCCGCTGGCCCGCGCCGGGTTCCGGGTGGTCGCGGTCGATGGGCGGGGGCAGCACGAGACCGGCGGGCCGCGGGACGAGGCGGCGTACGCGCAGCAGGAGCTGGCCCGGGACGTCCTGGCGCAGACGGCCGCGCTGGACGCCGACGCCGGCACCACCGCCGACGCCGCCACCGCCGAGGGCTCCACGCCGCTGCATGTGCTCGGGCATTCGCTCGGCGGGCTGGTCGTACGGACCGCCGTCTTGATGGCCCCGGACGCCTTCGCCTCGCTGACGCTGATGTGCTCCGGCCCGGCCGCCATCTCCGAATCGCAGCAGGCCCGCACCAAGCTGCTGATCGACGCGCTGGCCGTGACCGATATGGAGACCGTCTGGCAGGCGATGCGCGAACTCGACCCGCCGGAGGCGCCCGAGGAGACCACGCCGCCGGGCGTCGAGGACTTCCTCCACCAGCGCTGGCTGGGCACCGTTCCCGAGCAGCTGATCGCCACCGGGCGGCAGCTGAACAGCGAGCCGGACCGGGTCGCGGAGCTGGCCGGGGTGGCGCTGCCCAAGCATGTGCTGTCCGGGATCGTGGACTACGCCTGGCCGGTGCCGCTGATGGACGAGATGGCCGAACGCCTCGGCGCCCACCGCACCGTGATCCAGGGCGCGGGGCACTCCCCCAACGCGGAGCGGCCGCTCCCCACCGCCGAGGCCCTGATCGGCTTCTGGCGCGGTGTCGACGGCGACAGCTGACAGCAGACGCGTCAGTACTGGGCCTGTAGGTGCTCCCAGAAGCCGTCCCGCAGCGCGCGCCGCAGATCGGCATGGGTACGCAGCGACAGGCGCAGCAGGGCCTCCGCGTCGATCAGCAGCTCCTGGTCGACCGAGCCCGGCAGGTAGGGGTGGCCGGGCAGCAGCTCGGCGAGTGATTCCCGGCCGCGCGAGGAGAGCCATCGCGCGGCGATCTGTGCCCCGACGAAGCGGACGTCGTCGCGGCTGGGGGCGGGCGCGCCCGGGCCCGGTTCGGCTCCGTACGGTTCGAAGCCCGCCGGACGGCGGGTGACGTACGGCTTGCAGAAGTCGAGGTCGAAGGTGCGCTGGCTGTCGACCTCCCACAGCAGCGGCTCGGCCTGATTGCGCCCCTCGACGGCCTCGATGCCCCAGAGGTGCACCCGCGCGCCGTACCCCTGCGCCGCCTCGACCGCGGAGACCAGATCCTCGTCCCCGCCGATCAGCACCGCGTCGCCGATGGCGCGGTGCCGGGCGAGGGATTCGAGGTCGGAGCGGATGAGGGAGTCGACGCCCTTCTGCTGGTTGTTCGCGTTGAGGTTGCCGAGCCGGACCTTGACGTCGGGCAGCTCGGCGATGCTCTGCTGCTCGGAGGTGTGAATACGGCGCCGGGCGCCGTCGTACCAGTAGACGCGCAGCAGCCTGCTGTCCGGGAAGATCGTGCGGGCCTTGTCGATGAACGCCTCGATGAGCCCCTCGGCGTCGAGCTCGAAGGTTCTGCGGTCCTCGGTTCCTGCGACCAGTCGGCCGGCGGCCGCGTAGACATAGCCGGCGTCCACGAATATCGCGTGGGTGGAGGGCGTGGTCGCGACCTCTGCGAGCACACGCTGCAGCAGCTCATTGGTGCGCTCGATGCCTGCGACGACCGAGGCGAGGTCTGGTTGGCCCGGAGGCGTGACGTCACTCATACGCGCTTCATTCTCCGGGCCGACGCGCTCAGGACACAACCGGACCTGGTACGAGACGGTAATTAGGCTCCCGAAAATTTTCTTTAGCGTAGGGAATGTTTTCCATGGCACCCTCTGTTGAACCGTACGGAAGCTCGCGGCACTGGCGCCGCGCGCATCCGTCTCACACCACAGTTCTCCTCAGGAGGATCAGACGAAGGGAGAAGCCATGCGCTTCGAGATCATGCGCCTCGACGATGTCGACGGGACCGCCGTGGACAGCACCGTTGTAGACGCCGCCTCCGTCAACCGGATCGTGCAGCAGGCCGCCGCAATCGGTCAGCGCATCTACATCCGCCCCGCCGAAAGCTCAGCCCGGTAACGCCCCGTTTGTAGTACGCAGCAGTAGCTCGCAGTACGGAGCTTCCGGCGCCCCTGTGCCTCGTCGCACGGGGGCGCTTGTGCGTCCGGCCGGACCGCTCAGCCGGCCCCGCCCGGCACCGGGGACGCCCCGGTCGCCCGGCGGACGATCTCTCCGTAGATCTCGGGATCCGTCGTGTACTCGCCGAGACGACAGGTCTTACGGCTGCCGTGGTAGTCGCTGGAGCCCGTGGTGAGCAGGCCGAGCTCGGCGGCGAGTCCGCGCAGCCGCTTGCGCGTGGGCTCGTCGTGGTCCATATGGTCCACCTCGATCCCGTCAAGACCCGCGGCGGCGAGCTCCGCGATCGCGCTCTCGGGCACGCACAGCCCGCGCTTGAGGGCCAGCGGATGCGCGAAGACGGTCACCCCGCCGGCCGCCTTGACCAGGCGGATCGCCTCGAACGGGTCGAGCTCGTGCTTCTCGACGTAGGCCCGGCCGCCATTGGCGAGCCACTGCGGAGTGAAGGCGTCCGAGACGCTGTCGACGACGCCCAGCTCGACCAGCGCGGTCGCCACATGCGGCCGCCCCACGGCCCCGTCGCCGGCGATCCGGGCCACCTGCTCCCAGGTGATCGGCACGCCCAGCTCCCGCAGCTTGTCGACCATCGCGCGGGCGCGCGGCACCCGGTCGTCGCGGACGAGCTCGCGCTCGCGCGCCAGCTCCGGCTCGACCGGGTCGAAGAGATACGCCAACATGTGCAGGCTCACGCCCGCCGCGCCGTCTTCCGACGTACCTGAGGCAGTACCTGAGGCGCCCGGCGACGGCGGGACCATCAGCCGGCACGACAGCTCGGCGCCGGTCACCAGGGTCAGCCCCGATGAACCGCCGCGCAGCTCCCGCTTCGCCTCCTCGTACCCGCCGACGGTGTCGTGGTCGGTGAGCGCGACGACGTCCAGCCCGGCCGCGGCGGCGTTGCGCACCAGCTCGGCGGGGGTGTCCGTACCGTCGGACGCAGTGGAGTGGGTGTGCAGATCGATGCGCACGACGCGGGCTCCCAGCTGCGGCGGTGGAACGGAGGGGACGCTTCAGAATAACCGGCCGCCACCGAGATGATCAGCCCAGGATGCGCGGCGACAGCGCCCCGCACGGCACCAGGTCCACCTCGGCCCCGGCGTCCCGCAGATCGGTGAGCACCATCTCGTCGTACATCATCAGACCGGTCTGCTCGGGCCAGACGATCGCCCACAGCCACAGCCCGCACGCCTCCCCCGCGAACACCGCGCGGTCGTCCGGTGTGCCCTCGACCAGCCACAGCGGGGTGGGCCGCCCGGCGGCCAACACCTTGACCTGCGGCGCCCGGTCGACCCGCATACCGGGCCCCGGGTCGGGGCCGCGGATCCCGGCGTATCGCGCACCGAGCCCGACCCCCAGCTCCTCGGCGACCAGCAGCAGCTCCCCGGGCCCGCCCAGCGGTCCGGGTCCTGAGCAGGCCACGGCGGTGGCCCGGCCGCCGCTGCGGTCGTCGCCCGCGCATGCGACGCCGGTGAACAGCCAGCCGACCGGAAGCGGCCACGGCATCCACACGGGCACACGGGCACGGTTGGTGACGACCACGAGTGCTTCGACGCTCGGCGGGACGACCGGCTGAAGCGGATGCACCGTGCCGTGCACCCCGCACTGCCAGGAGTCTGCGAAGAGACCGGGCGCCCGCACCCGGCCACCGCACTTCGGGCAACTGGGTTCGCCCCTCATAGGGCCCCACGGTCCTCCCCGGGCGTCGCCACGTCAAGGACGATCACCCGTCCGGATGCGACTCGGGCCGGCACACGAGCCGCCCCCCTCATCTCAGCTCGCCAGCGGCACCCCGGAGCGGCTCGGGTCCCGCAGATCCGTGCCGTGCCTGAGCCAGCGGTCCTGCAGCGCGCCCGCGCCGTGCACCCGCTTCCACGCCGCCTCGTTCCCGGTCATGGGCAGCAGCGGCAGAAACCGGACCGGGTCCCTTGGCTGGGCGAGCTCCAAGTCCTCGACCAGCCCGCCCGGTTCGGCCACCAATACGGAGGTGAAGGGCGCGCCCGGCCACAGCGGCCCGCCCAGGTCCAGCGAGGCGCCCGGCGCCACCACCAGGCCCTCCACCTGGGGGGACGCGGCGAGGACGGCGAGCGGGCGCAGCACCTCGTCGAGTACGGGCAGCCCGGGGCCCACGCCCGCGCCGCCGATCCGCACCGTCAGCACCAGCTCGGCGCGCGGGCCGCGCAGCGGGTTGCGCGCCGCACTGGTGCTGACGGCGGTCGGGTCGGTCATCGGCCGGTCGGCCATGCCGAGTGTGGCGTAACGCACGACGTCCGCGTCGCGGAAGCGCAGCACCTCGATGCGGTCCGTACCGACGAAGGTCACGGCGGCGCGGGCGTCAGGCTCGCCCAGCGCCGTCCGCAATCGGGCCTCGACCAGCTGAAGAACGTCTGACATGCGGCGAGCATAGATCGCGTATCGAACAGGCAAAGCGGCGACTTATCGGTTCAGACGGCTGGTAGCCTTGGCGCCTGCCCAGGGAGTTATACGTCATCCCTCAAGGGGGACCGACTGGAGGAGGTGGGGCTGCGGTGGATCCTAGTCGACCGTGCAGTACCGACAGTTCTCCCGTCCCCTTCCCCTCGGTATGCGGCTGTTCTTGATCTGAAACCTTCCGTACCCCACCGCTCCGCGGTGAAACACGTGAAGTCGATTCGCATCCAGGGCACTTGACGGTAGAGCGCCTTCGTAACGCTTTGTCTCTTTTCTACCGCGAACTTCCGTCAGCGCCATCGCACGGAGTGCCGCCCGCTTTGCGGACGTACGGCCACCGAAGCCCGTACGTCCACCTTCCGGGCCGCGCTGCGCCGCGCGCCCGTCGCTGACGGCCTGCCCGTGAAGGAGCCCGTCATGTCGATGATCCGTGACCTGCGCGCAGCCGTCCGCCCCGCCCTGCGCCGCACCCGCGCCACCAGCAACTACGACACCACCCGCGACCCCTCCGTCTCCAGCGCGGTGATCGACTGCGCCGTCTACCGCGACGGGCGTCGGGTCAGCGACCACTGCAGCCCGACAGAGGCCATGAAGCAGGTGCGCGCCGAGGGCGGCTTCGCCTGGATCGGGCTGCACGAGCCGACCGAGCGCGAGTTCGCCGGAATCGCACAGGAGTTCGGACTCCACCCGCTGGCCGTGGAGGACGCGGTCCAGGCGCACCAGCGGCCGAAGCTGGAGCGGTACGACGACTCCCTGTTCACCGTCTTCAAGACGATCCACTACGTCGAGCACGCGGAGCTCACCGCCACCAGCGAGGTCGTCGAGACCGGCGAGGTCATGTGCTTCACCGGCCGGAACTTCATCGTGACCGTCCGGCACGGCGGCCAGGGCTCGCTGCGCGCGCTGCGCCACCGTCTCCAGGAGGACCCCGAGCTGCTGGCCAAGGGCCCCTCGGCGGTGCTGCACGCGATCGCCGACCAGGTCGTGGACGGCTATCTCGCGGTCGCCGACGCGGTCCAGGACGATATCGACGAGGTCGAGATCGACGTCTTCTCGGCGGCCAGCTCCCGGCGGGGCGGCGACGCGGGGCGGATCTACCAGCTCAAGCGCGAGGTGCTGGAGTTCAAGCGGGCCGTCTCGCCGCTGCTGCGGCCGATGCAGCTGCTGAGCGAGCGGCCGATGCGGGTGGTGGACCCGGACATCCAGAAGTACTTCCGGGACGTCGCGGACCACCTGGCGCGGGTCAATGAGCAGGTGCTGGCCTTCGACGACCTGCTCAACTCGATCCTCCAGGCCAATCTGGCGCAGGCCACCGTGGCCCAGAACGAGGACATGCGCAAGATCACGTCCTGGGCAGCGATCTTCGCCGTGCCCACGATGATCGCCGGGATCTACGGTATGAACTTCGACTACATGCCGGAGCTGCGCTGGAAGTTCGGCTACCCGGCGGTGCTCGTCGTCACGGTCTCGATCTGCTTTGTGATCCACCGCGGCTTCAAGCGCAACGGCTGGCTCTGACAGCCTTCAGCTCGGCTTCCTGCGGTCCGCCAGCACCACCAGCGCCAGACCGACGAGGATCACCCCGAGCGCCGGGTAGGCGACCGCATGCGGCGTCTGGCCCAGCCAGAGGGCGGCGATCAGGGCCGCGCCCGGCGTCTCGAGCAGCAGCGAGGTCGAGGTGATGGACGGCCCCAGGCCCTTGACCACGCGGTTGATGAGCGAATGGCCCAGCAGCTGCGCGGTGACCGTCAGCGCGGCCAGCTTCAGCCAGGTCGCGCCGCTGTAGCCGCCCAGGGCCGTACCGGAGGCCAGGCAGGTGATCAGCAGAAGCACGCTGGTGGTGCCGTAGCAGACATAGGTGTACGCCGTCGTGCTCACCGTCCGCCGCACCTCGGCGCCGAGCACCACATACCCCGCGCCCGCGATACCGCCCACCAGCGCGAGCGCATCACCCGCGAGCGCGCGCGTGGACAGCGACAGATCGACGCCGGTCAGCAGCACCACGCCGAGGAGGGCGACCGACATGCCCGCCCAGACCAGGCCGGACGGGCGCTGCCCGCGCAGCCGCAGCAGCAGCGCGGTCCAGATCGGGGTCGTGGTGACGAGCGCGGTCGACGAGGCGACGGAGGTCATATGCAGGCTGGGCAGCCACGCCCCGAAGTGCAGCGCGAGCAGCGCCCCCGACCCGACGGACAGCATCACCCCGCCGCGCCCCATCCCGCGCAGCTCCCGCCGGTGGCGCAGCAGCGCGAAGGGGGTGAGCGCGCCGACGGCCATGGCGTTGCGCCAGAACGCGACGGCCAGGGCCGGGGCCGCCGTCGCGGCGACCAGGGGCGCGGAGAACGAGACCGAGGCGACGGCGAGCGCCAGCAGCGCCACATCGAGGGTGACGGCGGGGTGACCGGCGGGGGCCTGCGGGACAGGGGCCAGAGGTCCGGCCGGACCGGCCGGACCGACACCGGCGGAGGTCCCGGAGCGGCTGGAACTGGCATTGGACACGGCCTCAGGGTAGGAGGCATCAGGACCCTTCGGAACTGTCCGCCCATCTGGTGGGACGGCCGTCCGTACGGCGGTCGCCCCACCTGGCCATAGGCTGTCCGCATGACGCAGACCCCGTTGGACCGCGCCCTCATCGAGGAAGCGGCCAAGAAGTCCGCCCTCGTCTGGGTCCGTGGCACGGCCGACGCCCAGGCCGTCGGCGACCGCGCGCTGTGGCACGTATGGCACGAGGGTGCGGTCTGTCTGGTCGGGGACGGCCCCGGGGAGCAGCCCCTGAGCGACCTCGGCCTGGCGGACGGCGGCGCCGCCACCGTCACCGTGCGCAGCAAGGACAAGGGCGGACGGCTCGTCACCTGGCCCGCCCGGGTGGCCGAACTCGCGCCCGGCGGCGAGGCGTGGACGGCCGCCGTCGACGAGCTGAAGGGCAAGCGGTTGAACGCCCCGGACTCCGAGCGGATCGCCGAGCGCTGGGCCCGTGAGTGCCGGGTGCTGCGCCTGGAGCCGACGTCGGCCCCGGTCGAGGAGCTGCCGTCCGGCTCCCTGGCCGCGCCCCCGCCGCCGAGCCCGGCCACCACCCGCCGCCCGATGCCCGCCGGGCTCCCCAAGCTGCTCGCCCGCCGGGGCCGCGCACGCAAGGGCCGCTGAGCGGTACGCACCGCTGGGGATCTCGCTGCGTTAACGCCTCAGCGGTACCGCACCGCTGAGGCGTTACGCACCGCTGAGGCGTTACGCACCGCTTGGGGGTACCGCTGGGGCGTTACGCACCGCTTGGGGGTACCGCTGGGGCGTTACGTACCGCTGGGGATCTGCTGTCCGTAGTCCACGACATCGCCCTTGTCGGGCGCGGCCAGCGTGAAGTCCTTGTCCCAGTCGGCGAGCCGGATCACGCCCGCGCGGCCCGCCCGCTCCAGCCGCAGCGGATACGGCGTGCCCTCCAAGGACACGTCGAGCGCCCCGCCGCTGCCCTCGCCGCCGCGGATCCGGATGGTCCGTACGCCGTCGACCTTGCCGCGGTCGCCCGTGGAGATCTTTCCGTGCAGGCCGAGCAGCCCGTCGAGCAGCAGGGTCTTGTCCGTCAGCCCGCTGAGCTGTTTGTACGAGGGGTCGCCGGCCGGGATCTTCACGTACTTGTCGTCGAGCTTTTTCGCGGCGGCGGCGTCGCCCGCGCTCTGTCCGCTGCCGCCGCCCTCGCCGCTCTCGCTCTTGTGCGCCCAAAAGCCCGCGTCAGCCTTGAGGTAGAGGTCCTTGCCGACGCGCAGCAGCTGAAAGGTGCTGCCCTCGGTGGAGACCTGGCCGGTGCCGCCGTCCCCCTTGAGCCGCATGTCGACCTTGTAGGTGCGCCCCTTGGTGACGAGCTCGCCGGACAGACGTACCGCCTCGGCGTCCCCGGCGGCCTTCTGGGCTCTGGCCTCGATCTTCGCGGCGGGGAGCTTGCCCACGCCGTTGGTGCCCGCGTCGGGGTCCTCGCCGCCGCCGTCGCCGCCACATCCGGCGAGCGCTGCGGCCAACCCCGCGCACATCGCCGCCACGACAGCTGGGTTCCGGGTGCGCACGTCTGCTCTGCCTCCTGAAGCCGATGCAGGGGCAGCGTACCGGTGCCGTCCAGGGGTGCCGCCCCGGCGGCAGGGCAGGGCCGGGCGCGCTAGCCTGAACCCGGCATTCAAACCGATAGCCGTATACGACCACATACGCCAATGAAGCTGATATTTGCATCGGCGGAAGAGCCGATGACAGAGCCCATGACACAGGGAGGCGCATGACATGCCCGCAGGCGCCCCCAGGGTGTTCGTCTCGCACCTCGCGGGTGTTCCCGTCTTCGACCCCAACGGCGATCAGGTGGGCCGGGTCCGCGATCTGGTGGCCATGCTGCGCCTGGGCGGCCGGCCGCCGCGCCTCCTGGGTCTGGTGGTCGAAGTGGTCACCCGCCGCCGGATCTTCCTGCCCATGACCCGGGTGACCAGCGTCGAGTCCGGCCAGGTCATCACCACGGGCGTGGTCAACATGCGGCGCTTCGAGCAGCGCCCGACCGAGACCCTGGTGCTCGGCGAGCTGCTGGACCGCACCGTACGGATGGTGGAGACGGGCGAGGAGGTCACGGTCCTCGACGTGGCCATGGCACAGCTGCCCGCGCGCCGGGACTGGCAGATCGACAAGGTCTTCGTACGGCGCGGCAGGTCGGGCGCGCTGCGGCGGCGCGGGGAGACGCTGACCGTCGACTGGTCCGCGGTCACCGGCTTCTCCCTCGAGGAGCACGGGCAGGGCGCGGAGAACCTGCTGGCCACCTTCGAGCAGCTGCGCCCCGCCGACCTCGCCAATGTGCTGCACCACCTCTCGGCGAAGCGCCGCGGCGAAGTGGCCGCGGCACTGGACGACGAACGGCTCGCCGACGTCCTGGAGGAGCTGCCGGACGACGACCAGGTCGAAATCCTCGGCAAGCTCCAGGAGGAGCGCGCGGCCGACGTCCTGGAGGCGATGGACCCGGACGACGCGGCCGATCTGCTCTCCGAGCTCCCCGAGGAGGACAAGGAGCGGCTGCTGGCCCTGATGCGACCGCGGGACGCGGCGGACATGCGGCGGCTGATGTCGTACGAGGAGGGCTCGGCGGGCGGGCTGATGACGCCCGACCCGATCGTGCTGCGCCCCGACGCGACGGTCGCGGACGCCCTCGCGCGCGTACGCAACCAAGATCTGACCCCCGCGCTCGCCGCGCAGGTGTATGTGTGCCGGCCGCCGGACGAGACACCGACCGGCCGCTATCTGGGCCTGGTGCACTTCCAGCGGCTGCTGCGCGAGCCGCCGTACACGCTCGTCGCCTCGGTCGTCGACACCGATCTCCAGCCGCTGCGGCCCGAGGCCCTGCTGCCCGGTGTGACCAGCTATCTGGCCACGTACAACCTGGTCACGGCGCCGGTCGTGGACGAGAGCGGTTCGCTGCTCGGCGCGGTGACCGTCGACGATGTGCTCGACCACCTGCTGCCGCCCGACTGGCGGGAGCGGGAGCTGTACGGCATGGCCGCGCCCACGGTCTCCGGAGGCCCGCCGACGGTCCCCGGAAGCCGGCCCGCGGTCCGTGGCGGCTGGCCGGAGGTGCCCGATGGCCGGTGAGGGAGCCCGGCTCGACCGGCCCAGGGAGCGCCGCCGCGTCCGGCTGCCGCGGTGGGACCCGGAGGCGTTCGGCAAGGCGTCGGAGCGGATCGCCCGCTTCCTGGGCACCGGCCGCTTCATCGTCTGGATGACGGTCTTCGTCGCCGTATGGCTCGGCTGGAACATCCTGGCACCGGTGCGGCTGCGGTTCGACTCCTTCCCGTTCATCTTCCTGACGCTGATGCTCTCGCTGCAGGCCTCCTACTCGGCCCCGCTGATCCTGCTCTCCCAGTACCGGCAGGCCGACCGCGACCGGGTCACCCTGGAGCAGGACCGCGCCCGGGACGAGCGCTCCATCGCCGACACCGAGTTCCTGGCCCGGGAGATCGCCGCGCTGCGGATGGGCATGGGCGAGGTGGCGACCCGCGACTGGATCCGCTCCGAGTTCCAGGATCTGATCAGGGAGGTGGAGCGGGAGGGGGCCAAGGGGCGCGCCGCCCCGTCCCCCGCCCCGTCCCCGGCCCCGCGTGACGAACGCGACCGCTGACCGCCCTTACCGCCCGGTACCCGGTGCGCCGTACCATCTCCCTATGGCTACCGACACTGCCCCCACACCGACCGAGGACGCGGTGCGCGCCGCGCTCGCGACGGTCAACGACCCGGAGATCCACAAGCCGATCACGGATCTCGGCATGGTCAAATCCGTCGAGATCGCGGCGGACGGCACGGTCGCGGTGGCGGTCTACCTCACGGTCGCCGGCTGTCCCATGCGCGAGACGATCACCGCTCGGGTGCAGGACGCGGTGTCCAAGGTCGCGGGCGTGGCGGGCGTCACCGTCGAGCTGGATGTGATGAGCGACGAGCAGCGGCGCGAGCTGGCCACCTCGCTGCGCGGCGGCCAGGCCGAGCGCGAGGTGCCCTTCGCCAAGCCGGGCTCGCTGACCCGGGTGTACGCGGTGGCGTCCGGCAAGGGCGGCGTCGGCAAGTCGTCGGTGACGGTCAACCTGGCCGCGGCGATGGCCGCCGACGGTCTGAAGGTCGGCGTCGTGGACGCGGACATCTACGGCCACTCGGTGCCGCGCATGCTGGGCGCCGACGGCAGCCCCACCCAGGTGGAGAACATGATCATGCCGCCGTCGGCCAACGGCGTGAAGGTCATCTCGATCGGCATGTTCACCCCGGGCAACGCCCCGGTGGTGTGGCGCGGGCCGATGCTGCACCGCGCGCTCCAGCAGTTCCTCGCCGATGTCTACTGGGGCGACCTGGACGTACTGCTGCTCGACCTGCCGCCGGGCACCGGCGATATCGCGATCTCCGTGGCCCAGCTCGTGCCCAACGCCGAGATCCTGGTCGTCACCACGCCGCAACAGGCCGCCGCCGAGGTCGCCGAGCGGGCGGGCTCGATCGCGGTCCAGACCCATCAGAAGATCGTCGGCGTGGTCGAGAACATGTCCGGACTGCCCTGTCCGCACTGCGACGAGATGGTCGACGTCTTCGGCACGGGCGGCGGCCAGACGGTCGCCGACGGCCTGACCCGGGCCACCGGTGCCACGGTGCCGGTGCTCGGCGCCATCCCGATCGATGTGCGGCTGCGCGAGGGCGGCGACGAGGGGAAGCCGGTCGTGCTGACCGACCCCGACTCCCCGGCGGGCAGCGCGCTGCGGGCCATCGCAGGCAAGCTCGGGGGGCGGCAGCGCGGGCTGGCGGGTATGTCGCTGGGCATCACTCCGCGCAACAAGTTCTGAGCGAGCCTTAAGCGGGCTCAGCGAGCGGGCAAGAAGAGCTGCGGGCGGCCTCCTCAGGGGGGCCGCCCGGTCTTTTCGTACTGCCTGCTGTCCGGCTGTTCTGCCTCGGCAGCTGCCTGCTCTCGGCCGGCTGCCCGCTCTCGGCTCTTCGTACGCGGTGGTCGGCTACTCGTACGCGGTGATGTCCTTGATCACCGCGAAGCCCAGCCCGTACGCGCTCATCCCGCGCCCGTACGCGCCGATGTGCACGCCCTCGCGGGCCGATCCGGCCAGCACCCAGCCGTACTCGGACTCGCGGTAGTGGAAGTCGGTCGGCACCCCGTCCACCGGCAGCGACAGCTGCGACCAGCCCGGGCCGTCGAGGTCGTCCGCGAGCTCCCAGGCGATCGCGGTCTGCTGGTCCAGCCAGTCCTGGCGCAGCGCGCGCTCCATACGCGTCGGCCAGGTCGACGACAGCAGGCCGGACCCGGCCAGCCAGGCCGCCGAGGAGACCGAGGTGGCCTCCAGCACGCCCGTACCGTCCGCGCTGTCCCGCACCGGGCGGCTGGCCACGGTCACCACGACCGCGAAGCGCTGCTGGTCCGGCTCGGTCTCGGCGCGCAGCGACGGCTCGTCGCCGTGCCCGGTGGAGCCGTGCTCGACCGTGCCGTCCGCGGCCGCGCCCACCTGCATCAGCCGGCGCCGCCCCGTGAACGCCTCGTCAAGGCCGTACCACGGGAAGGCGGCCATCAGATAGCCGTCGACCCTCCGCCGAGCGTCGGCGGGGATCCCTTGAGCGGCCGACGCGGCCTCCTCGGCGGACGCGCCCGCTGTATCAGCCACCCCTTGCTCCCCTAGCCGACTCGTCGTCTCCATCTGCGCGGAGCCTCCTCGTTGCCCTGCGTCGTGGGCGGCCCGCCCCCCTCAGGCGACCTCACCCCGGACAAAGGGAGGATAGCCATACGGGTCAACCAGGCCGGGCATACGGGGGGATCAAGTGGCGTCGGAGTCGAAAGGCGGACGCTCCTCGCGCCCCGGCTCTTCGCGCTTGCGCAGCA
Organism: Streptomyces sp. NPDC020845; assembly: GCF_044334165.1. NCBI lineage: Bacteria > Bacillati > Actinomycetota > Actinomycetes > Kitasatosporales > Streptomycetaceae > Streptomyces > Streptomyces sp. NPDC020845. Next base: position 321,060 of record NZ_JBIRSJ010000010.1, read on the forward strand.
GGTCAGGGGTGCTGGAGCCGCTGTCGGAGCCGGACCCGCCGCCGGACTTCGAGGTCGGGGAAGAACCGGAAGAGCCGTGTGCGGCGTCACTCTCCCGGCCGTTCACCGCGTCCGCGACCTCGGCCATCTCCTTGCGGAGGTCGAAGCCGTTACGGATCTCCTTGAGGCCCATGTCGTCCGAGTCGAGCACATGCTTGCGGACGAAATTCTTCGGGTTCAGGTCCTCGAACTCGAAGTCCTTGAACTCCGGGCCCAGCTCGGAGCGGATGTCCTCCTTGGCGTTGTCGGAGAACTCCCTCACCTTGCGTATGAACCGCGACACATCCTGGATGACCTTCGGAAGCTTCTCCGGGCCGAAGACGAGCACCGCAAGGATGACGAGCGCGATCAGCTCGAGGGGTCCTATGTCGAAGAACACCTTGCAGCTCCTAGGGACGTCTGTGGCCACGGTCCAGGCCACTGAACACGGTACCTGTCGGCAGGGGCAGGGCGGGAGACGCCCGGACCAACATCGGACGTCACCCTCCCCCAGCTACCGCTGGGAGGTGCCCCCTGACATCACCCTCCTCCCAGCTAGCTGGGAGGTGCCCCCGGCGTCACCAGCCGGGCGTGTCAGCCGCTGCCGCTGGCCGAACCGAGCGTCAGCTCCACCGTCCGGTCCCGACCGTCCCGGCGCAGCGTCAGCCGGAGCCGGTCGCCAGGGCGGTGGCTGCGGATCTTGACGATCAACTCCTGGCCGCTGTGCACCCGTACGCCGTCCACCTCCGTGACGATGTCGCCGGCCTTGATCCCGGCCTTGTCCCCCGGGCCGCCTGGGTTGACCGGCGGGCCGTCGGCGCCCCGGGTGTGCACCCGCGCGCCGTCCCCCGCGTACTCCATGTCGAGCGTGACACCAATCACAGGGTGGGTGGCCTTGCCGGTGTTGATCAGCTCCTCGGCGACCCGCTTGCCCTGGTTGATCGGGATCGCGAAGCCCAGGCCGATGCTGCCGCCTTGGCTGCCGCCGAGCCCCGAACCGTCGTCGGCCGCGCGGATCGCGCTGTTGATGCCGATGACCCGCGCCTTGGAATCCACCAGCGGGCCGCCGGAGTTGCCCGGGTTTATCGGGGCGTCGGTCTGGAGCGCGTCGACATAGCTGACATCGCTGCCGTCCCCCTGCTCACCGCCCGCGGTGATGGGGCGCTCCTTGGCGCTGATGATCCCGGAGGTCACGGTGCCCGCCAGGTCGTACGGGGCGCCGATCGCCACGACGGGGTCGCCGACGCGCACGGAGTCGGAGTTGCCGAGGGCCAGCGGATGCAGTCCTGAGACACCGTCGACCTTGATGACCGCCAGGTCGTAGCCGCTGTCCCGGCCGATCACCTTGGCGTCCGCCACCTCGCCGCCGCTGAACGTCACCGATATGGCGCCGCCCGAACCGGCGGGCTCCACGACATGGTTGTTGGTGAGGATATGGCCCTGCTCGTCGAGCACGAAGCCGGTGCCGGTGGCCTGCTCCGTGCCGCCGCTGACATGGATGGTCACCACGCCCGGCAGCGCCCGCGCGGCGATGCCCGAGACGCTGTCCGGGTCGACGGCACCCTGGTCGGCCGACGCCTGCGGGAGGTGCACCGCGCCGTCCTCGGTGGTCCGCTCATGCTCCAGATACGCGCCGATGCCGCCGCCGAGGCAGCCCGCGATCAGCGCGATCAGCACGGCCCCGACCAGCCCGCGGCGGCGCGAGGGCTTCCGCGGCACGTCCGGCGCCGAGGTCCACGGGTCGTAGTGCTGCCACTGCGCGGCCTGCCCCGGCTGGGACTGCAGGGGCTGCCCCGACTGCTGCGGCAGCTGGGCGGTGGCGGCGGCCGGGTCCCCCTGCGCGCCCGGTGGGAGCTGGGTGCCCGGCGGGAGCTGGGTGCCGTGGGCCGGGGTCATCCCGGCCGGGGCCATCGCGGCCGGGGGCATCTGGGTGCCCTGGGCCGGGGTCATCCCGGGTGGCGGCACGGCCTGGGCCGCCGCGGGCGGCACCTGGGTGCCGTGCGCGGGGGTCGCGCCGGGGTGGATGCCGGGCGGAAGGGTGGTGCCATGGGCCGGGGTCGGCATGGGCCGCTGCACGGGAGGGGCGGGCGCCCAGGGGCCGGGACCGCCGTAGGGCGGTGTGCTGTACGGGTCGGGGGCGTGCAGCGGATGGGCGGTCTGCCCGCCTTCCGCACCGGACTCGGCTCCCGCCGCGGCTCCGTCCCCGCCACCCTCACCCTCGCCGCTGTGGCCACCGGCCGCGGGTGACGGCGGCTGGTCCGACACACCGTCACCGACAGGGTTGTCGATGGGGGCTTGGGCCATGGGCGCCGGTCCGGACTCGGCCCCGGCGGCCATCGCCTCGCCCGGCACCGAGTCAACCGCCCCCGTATCGCCCACCGCCGCGGCGGCCGACGCTCCGTCAGCTGTGCCCGGCGCGTGCCCGACGCCGCCGTCGGCCGCGCCCGACGCCGCCGTCGAATCCCCGGCCGTGGTGTCTCCCGCGGGCTGCGCATCGGCCTCGGATGAAGAACGGCGACCGGGTCGTGTGACCGGGCGGCTCCACCACTTCGGCTTGGGCCCGGTGGCCTTACCCTCGTCCATGATCTCCCCAGGTTTCCCGCGACACGGCGCGGACTGCGCCGCCTCGGGACAGCCGCCACCGCCACCGGGTGGCGCTGCCCAGTAGCCGATTCAATCAGGTCCACCGACGCCCGCGCAGCGCGTACGCCACGAGCCGCCCGGCACCCGCCGCACGGGCCGGGGCGCGCCGCCCAGCGGCCCCCCGGCCCTGTCTCCCCGAGCTCTGTGGGTCCGCAACGCCTGGCACGCGCCACCTGACGCCACGGCCCCCGCGGCGTCAGCCGCTGATGTCACCGTCACAGAGATCGGGGAGACAGGGCTTACTTCGGGGGCGCGCTGAATCCGTGGTACGGCGGGGTCCGCGTCGCCGGCTGGGAGGGGTCCGCCATCTGGGTCGGCGCGGGCGTGGCCGCGGCGGCGCGCAGCAGCCGGGTGGCCGCCAGGATGGGCTGGATCAACGGGTCCGGGACGCCGCCGGAGGCCTCGCTGAGGGTCCGGGAGTGCGTCGTGCTCGGGGAGGTCGTGTCCACCGGAGCGGCCACATCCAGCAGCCCCACCTCACGGCGGGTGCGCTCACGCAACCCCATGGTCTCGGTCTCCGCGACCGCGGAACTCACGCCGACCGGGCTCACCGCACTGTCCGAGCCCTCCGCCTGGCTCCCGGGCGAGTCGACCGCCGCGTCCAGCGGAAGGGCGGCGCCGAGCGCGAAAGCGGCCAGCGACACCGCTCCCGCGGCCGCGAAGGCGAACCGCCGGCGCGGGGCGGGGCGACCGACCTCATGGATCCGGAACCCGCGCTCACGCGGGACGGCGGCGGACGAGGCGGCCGGGCTCACCGCCCGGCTTGTGGGCAAAAACGCAAACGCCTGCTCCCGCGCCTCGTGCACGCCACGAACGCCCCGGGTGTCCGGGACGCCGAAGACGCTTGAGCCGCCGAACGGCGAGCTGTCGCCACCGCCGCCGTCGGCCTCATCCGCCGACAGGCCCGGCAGGCCCTGGAGCCGCGCGAGAAAGCCCTCCGAGGGAGCGGGAGGCGCCGTCTGCGCGAATACATTCTTCAGCCGCCGCTGAGCGTCGGCCTCCGCCTTGCACTTGCAGCACGTCGCGAGGTGTGCGAGCACACGCTCACGCGCGTCGTGCCCCAGCTCGCCATCGACCAGAGCTGCAAGGCGGTCGCCGAGATGCTGCTCGGCGGGGGACTGACCGCCTGACCGGGTCACGCGATTCCGACCTCCCCGCTCAACCGGGGCGCGGTGGCGGGGCGGGGCACCGCCGTCACCGTGCGCTGCTCGGCCCGGGCCTCGGGCGAGCGGTGCTTGAGGGCCTTGCGCAGATGCGAGCGACCACGGTGGATCCGGCTGCGCACCGTGCCGAGCTTCACACCGAGGGTCGCGGCGATCTCCTCGTACGACAGCCCCTCGATATCGCAGAGCACGACGGCCGCGCGGAACTCCGGCGCGAGGGTGTCGAGGGCCTGCTGCACATCGGCGTCGAAGTGCGTGTCGTTGAAATGCTGCTGGGGAGAAGGCTCACGGCTGGGCAGCCGCTCGGCCGCGTCCTCACCGAGCGCGTCGAAGCGGATGCGCTGGCGGCGGCGGACCATGTCGAGGAAGAGGTTGGTGGTGATGCGGTGCAGCCACCCCTCGAAGGTCCCGGGGCTGTAGGTGGACAGCGAGCGGAAGACCCGGACGAAGACCTCTTGGGTCAGATCCTCGGCGTCGTGCTGATTGCCGGTGAGGCGATACGCGAGGCGGTAGACCCGTGCACTGTGCGTGCTGACGATCTCCTCCCAGGTAGGAGGTGTCCACGCCGGAGCGTCCGCGTCGGTGGCGAAGGTCGCGGTCGTAGCGGTATCGACGGAACGAGGACGGTCAGCAATGTCGGTCACGGATTTCGGCTCGCCCGCTGACCTGCGAAAGCGCCTCAGCACTCTCCGGTCACCGGCCGCAGCCGCACCTCCCCTGTCGGCTCTGGTGGTGTCCAGTAGAGCCCCTACCATATCCACCTCGCCCGTTAGCTCCGGATAAGCATTTTTGACCTGCATTTGTTCGTGATCCATATGCTCCCCCCCTCCCCTTCCAACGCCCGGTCCCATCTGCGGGTTCCCCGGCGCAGCGGCTACAGTCACGCTTGCGTCAACTACGGGGACAGGAGAGGGCCATTACCGCCAACCGGCAGACGAGCTGGGCGTTCGCCGATGCGTTCGTCGCCGAGGACGCAGCCCTGCGCTGGGCCCGTGACCGGGCCCGGGAGGCGGGGATGCGCTCGGTGTCGTCCGGCACGGGCGCGGCGCTGCGCCTGCTCGCCGCCGCCGCGGACGCCAAGGCCGTCGCCGAGATCGGCACCGGGACCGGGGTCTCGGGCATCCACCTGCTGAACGGCATGCGGCCGGACGGCGTGCTGACCACCGTGGACTCCGAACCGGAGATGCAGCAGTTCGCCCGGCAGGCGTTCCGCGCCGCCGGCTTCACCGGGAACCGGGCGCGCTTCATCCCCGGGCGGGCGCTGGACGTGCTGCCGCGGCTCGCTGATGGCGGCTACGACCTGGTGTTCTGCGACGGCGACCGCTCCGAGTGCCTTGACTACCTCGGTGAATCGTTGCGCCTGCTGCGGCCCGGCGGACTGGTCTGCTTCGAGGGCGTCTTCGCGAACGGGCGGACCGTGGACTCCGCGGTGCAGCCGGCCGAAGTGCTGCGCCTGCGCGAGTTGCTGCGCACCGTACGGGAGTCCACCGTGCTCCAGTCGTCCCTGCTGCCCGTGGGCGACGGGCTGCTCTGCGCGGTCAAGCGCGGCTAGCCGCGGCTGGACGCGGGGACAGGCAGAGACCAGTCGGGGCCTCGTATCAAAGCACCGCCCCGGCGGCCGGTATATGTCCATACCGGCCGCCGGGGCGGCACACGGGTGGTGGTGGGACCGATGGCTTCAGCCGACAACCTTCTTCAGGGCGTCGCCGAGCGCGTCGGCCTCGTCCGGTGTCAGCTCGACGACGAGCCGACCGCCGCCTTCGAGCGGAACGCGCATGACGATGCCCCGCCCCTCCTTGGTCACCTCGAGCGGGCCGTCGCCCGTCCGCGGCTTCATGGCCGCCATGCTCGTTCCCCTTCCTGAAACCAGCTCATCGCAGCCGACAACCCAGGTGTCACCGGCATCGAACACGTTGCTTCCTTGTCATTATCCCGCATGGCACGACCCGATGACCAACATCAGTCGGCAACCCCTGCACAACGCGCTCGCCCAAAACCACCCAATTCGGGGAGGGGTCGCGATACCGTACGGGCGCCGATGCCCGGGGCGCGTCCCGGCGGCGGTTCACGAAGCACCGGATTCTTTGACGCAGGTCACATGTCGGTCTCGCCGATCTTTCGGCATGCTGAGCGCTGACCGCCGTGCCGGGGCCCGGACCGGGCCGCCGATGCGGCGCCACCCGAGCCGCGCCCCAGCCGCACCGGAGGACCCACCATGGCCGACACCGTGCTCTACGAGCTGACCGACGGAGTCGCGACGATCACCCTCAATCGTCCCGACGCCATGAACGCGCTCAACATCGCCACCAAGGTCGCCCTGCGCGACGCCCTGCAACAGGCCGCCGGGGACCCGGCCGTACGGGCCGTGCTGCTCATCGGCACCGGCCGCGCCTTCTGCGTGGGCCAGGACCTCAAGGAGCACATCGAGCTGCTGGCGGCCGACCGGGCGGGGAAGGGCGAGGGCTCGACCATGAGCACCGTCGGGCTGCACTACAACCCGATCGTGACCGCGATCGCCGGAATGCCGAAGCCGGTCGTCGCCGCGGTCAACGGGGTCGCGGCGGGCGCGGGCGCGGGCTTCGCGTTCGCCGCCGACTACCGCCTCGTCGCCGACACCGCCTCGTTCAACACCTCTTTCGCCGGGGTCGCCCTCACCGCCGACTCCGGCGTCTCCTGGACCCTGCAGCGGCTGATCGGCCACGGCCGCGCCGGCGACCTTCTGCTCTTCCCGCGCTCGATCAGCGCTCAAGACGCCTACGACCTGGGCATCGCGAACAAGGTCGTCCCGGCCGCGGAGCTGGCCGCCGAGGCGGCGGCGGTGGCCAGGCAACTGGCGGAGGGCCCGACCGCGGCCTATGCGGCGATCAAAGAATCCCTCGCCTACGCGGCCGGGCACGGCCTGACCGAGGCGCTGGCCAAGGAGGAGGAGCTCCAGCGGCGCGCGGGCGCCTCGGAGGACCACCTGGCCGCGGTGGACGCGTTCGTCAAGAAGGAGAAACCCACCTTCACCGGCCGGTGAGGTTCCTCTCCCGAGGGCTCGGCTCTCCCCCGGCTACCGCTGAGGGAGAACCGAGCCCGGAACGAACTCAGGCACCCCGGACATGGCAGTCGGCCAGGTGGTCGTTGACCAGGCCGCACGCCTGCATCAGGGCATAGGCCGTGGTCGGTCCGACAAAACGGAAGCCGCGCTTCTTGAGGTCGCGGGACAGCGCCGTCGACTCCGGGGTGATCGGGGCGATGTCCTCGAAGGTCCGCGGCGCCGCGCGGCCGACCGCGTTCGGAGCGTGGGACCAGATCAGCTTGTCCAGCTCGCCCGGCGCCAGCTCGGCGGCCACCCGCGCGTTCGACACGACGGCCGAGATCTTGGCCCGGTTGCGGATGATGCGGGAGTCGCCAAGCAGCCGCTGCTCATCCGCTTCCGTGAACTCCGCGACCGCCGCGATCTTGAACCCGGCGAACGCGGCACGGAAGCCCTCGCGGCGGCGCAGGATCGTCAGCCAGGACAGACCGGACTGGAACGCCTCCAGGGAGATCCGCTCGAACAGGGCGTCGTCGCCATGGACCGGGCGTCCCCACTCGGTGTCGTGGTACACGCGGTAGTCGGCCATGTTCTCGGTCTCCAGCCCGCCCCATGGGCAGCGCAGCAGCCCGTCCGGCCCCAGCACCACTTCCCCGGCGCTCATGCACCTCCCTCCCGCTCAGTCCCGGCGCGCTCCAACGCGCGAGCTTCCCTCGTCACCGCTCGCTCCTCCGTCGCTGCGCGGCTCCTCAGTCCAGCCCGCACAGCACCCCAAGACACGCTCATACCGGTCCCTCCCGCTCAGTCCCGGCGCGCTCCAACGCGCGAGCTTCCCTCGTCACTGCTCGCTCGCTCATGCGCCGTCCCCTTCCGGCCCGCGCGGCGGGACGTCCGGCGCGGGCGGATGCTGCGGGGGCGGGTCGTACGAGTGCGGGGACAGGCCGTGGGCAGGCAGGTCGTGAGCAGGCAGCCCGGGCGGCGGCAGGTCGCGCGGGAGACCGGGCGCCGCGACGTCGTGCGGCGGGAGACCTGGTGGAGCGATGTCGTGCGGCGGGAGACCGCCGGGCTGCTGCAGCAGCCCGGGCCCGCCGTGGGCCGACGCCTGCGCCCCGGCCAGGGCCGTCTCCAGCTCGGCGATCCGGGCGTCGCGCTCGGCGAGCTCGGCGCCGAGCCGGCCCAGCACATCGTCGACATCGGCCATGCGATAGCCCCGCACGGTCATCGGGATGCGCAGGGCCTCCACATCGGCACGGCCCAGCGGCCGGTCGGCGGGCAGCGCGTCATCGAGCCGGTCGGGGGGCGCCTCGGCCAGCGCGCCGCCGTCGCCACCTCCGACGACCGCGACCGTGACCGCGCCGACCACCACGACCAGCGCGATCAGCAAGAACCAAAACACGACGATCGTCTCCCCGGGTGCGCGCGTACGTCCTACCAGTCTGCCTCGATCGTGCCATGCCCCACCGACAGTTATCGTCGCTCGCAGCCCCTCTGGGGAGGAAGCGAGAGGAAGTGCGGATGCTACGGCTCGGACGGCGTGAGTTCGGCGAGAACGAACAAGTGATCATGGCGATCGTGAACCGGACGCCGGACTCCTTCTACGACCGGGGGGCCACCTTCCACGACGGGCCCGCCCTGGACCGTGTCGAACAGGCGGTGGCGGAGGGCGCCGCCATCGTCGACATCGGCGGGGTGAAGGCCGGTCCCGGCGACGAGGTGAGCGCCGCCGAGGAGGTGCGCCGCACGGTGGGCTTCGTGGCCGAGGTGCGCCGACGCCACCCGGACGTGGTGATCAGCGTGGACACCTGGCGCCATGAGGTCGGGGAGGCGGTCTGCGAGGCGGGCGCGGATCTGCTCAACGACGCATGGGGCGGGGTCGACCCCAAGCTGGCCGAGGTCGCCGCCCGGTACGGCGCCGGTCTGGTGTGCACCCACGCGGGCGGCGCCCAGCCGCGCACCAGGCCGCACCGGGTCGCGTACGACGATGTGGTGGCCGACATCCTGCGGGTCACACTGGAGCTCGCGCGGCGCGCCGTCGAGCTGGGCGTGGAGCGCGAGTCGATCCTGATCGACCCGGGCCACGACTTCGGCAAGAACACCCGGCACTCGCTGGAGGCCACCCGGCGGCTCGGCGAGCTGGCGGAGACCGGCTGGCCCGTGCTGGTCTCGCTGTCCAACAAGGACTTCGTGGGCGAGACGCTGGACCGGCCGGTCAAGGAGCGGCTGCTGGGCACCCTCGCGACAACCGCGATCTCGGCCTGGCTCGGCGCGCGGGTCTACCGGGTGCACGAGGTGGCCGAGACCCGCCAGGTGCTGGACATGGTGTCCTCCATCGCCGGTCACCGGCCCCCGGCGGTCGCCCGGCGCGGCGTGGCCTGACGGCGACGGGCGACGGGCGACGGGCGACGGGCCGTCCGACGGGTGACCCGGCGGATCGGCCGGTGGGTCAGCCGCCGGACTCCTTCGTCATCAGCTCGACCACCTCGTCCACGTCGTCGGTGAGGCGGAACAGCTCCAGGTCCATCGGGCTCGCCTTGCCCTGCGCGACGAGCGTGTCCTTCACCCAGGCCACCAGGCCCTGCCAGTAGGCGCTGCCGTAGAGGACGATCGGGAAGCGGGTCACCTTCTTGGTCTGCACGAGGGTCAGCGCCTCGAAGAACTCGTCCAGGGTGCCGACCCCGCCGGGCAGCACCACGAACCCCTGCGCGTACTTCACGAACATCGTCTTGCGGACGAAGAAGTAGCGGAAGTTCACGCCGATGTCGACGTACGGGTTGAGGCCCTGCTCGTACGGCAGCTCGATGCCGAGCCCGACGGAGACCCCGCCCGCCTCGCACGCGCCCTTGTTCGCCGCCTCCATCGCCCCCGGGCCGCCGCCCGTGATCACCGCGAACCCCGCCTCCGCGAGGGCCCGCCCGATCCGCACCCCCGCCTCGTACTCGGGCGACCCCTCCGGCGTACGGGCGGACCCGAAGACGCTGACCGCGCGGCCGAGGTCGGCGAGCGCGCCGAAGCCCTCGACGAACTCCGACTGGATGCGCAGCACCCGGAACGGGTCCTCGTGCACCCAGTGGGTCGCTCCCTGGCTGTCCAGCAGCCGCTGGTCGGTCGTGCCGGGCCGCACCTGCTGGCGTCGGCGCACGACCGGGCCCTCGCGCTGCTCCTGCAGCGTCCGCTCGTCCTCGGCGTTGCCCATGTGTGCTCCCTTCGCCACGATCTGCCTCCGATCAGCCGCAGATCTGTCGTTCAGCGTAGGCCCCTGGATTCGGCGCGTCAGCCAAGTCCGAACCGAGCCCTCAAAAGGGCGCTAAAAGGGCGGTCAGGCGGTCAGCCAGGCCCGCAGCCGCTGCTCGGCCTCCAGCACCGCCGCGGTGTTCACATGCTCCTCGCGGGTGTGTGCGAGGAGCGGATCGCCGGGGCCGTAGTTGATCGCGGGCACGCCGAGCGCAGAGAAGAAGGCGACGTCCGTCCAGGCGTCCTTGGGGGCCGGCTCCGTGCCGATCGACTCGACGAAGGCGGCCGCGGCCGGGTGGGACAGGCCCGGCAGCGCGCCGGGCGCGCTGTCCGTGGCCTCCACCTCGAACCCGTCGAAGAGCTCTCGCACATGCGCGAGCGCCTCGGCCTCGGAGCGGTCGGGGGCGAACCGGTAGTTGACGGTCACGGCGCAGAAGTCCGGGATGACGTTGCCCGCGTGGCCACCCTCGATACGCACCGCGTTGAGCCCTTCACGGTACGTGAGCCCATCGATGTCCACGCGGCGCGGCTGGTAGCCGACCAGCCGGTCGAGGACGGGCGCGGCCTTGTGGATGGCGTTCTCGCCGAGCCAGCTGCGCGCGGAGTGGGCGCGCTTGCCGCTGGTGGTGACCCGCACCCGCAGGGTGCCCTGGCAGCCGGCCTCGACCTTGCCGTCGGTGGGCTCCAGCAGCACCGCGAAGTCGGCGGCCAGCCACTCGGGGTGCCGCTCGGCGAGCCGGCGCAGCCCGTTGAGCTCCAGGGCGACCTCTTCGTGGTCGTAGAAGACGAAGGTCAGATCGCGGTTGGGGGCGGGCACGGCCTGGGCGACGCGCAGCTGTACGGCCACGCCGGACTTCATATCGGAGGTGCCGCAGCCCCACAGCACGCCTTGACCCGTGGCGGAGCCACTGATGTCACCAGTAAGCCGGGACGGGACGTTGTCGGCGATCGGCACGGTGTCGATGTGCCCCGCGAGCACCACCCGTTCCGCCCGCCCCAGGTTCGTCCGGGCCACGACGGCGTCCCCGTCGCGGTCGACGGTCAGATGCGGCAGGGCGCGCAGCGCCTCCTCGACGGCGTCGGCGAGCGCCTTCTCGTCGCCGCTGACCGAGGGGAAGTCGACGAGCTGGGCGGTGAGCCGGGCGGCGTCCAGGGACAGATCAAGTGCGGGATGTGCCATGGAACCGACCCTAGCCCGTCCTCGCCGACGGCGGCCGGGCAGTGGCGGTGCGGTGGCCACGGCGGCCGGGCAGGGCGGTGGCGGCGGGGCCTCCCGGGCCGGTGACGTGCCTCTTGACACATGTCGGTCCGGGCCGGGCGGCCCTCAAGTAACGTGTGCGCCGTGCCCCTGCCCGTCCTCGCCAGCCGCGCCCGTCGGACACGCGCCGCGATCGCCTGCGCCGTACTGCTGGCCCTCGTCGGATATGTGGCGGTACACATCGCGACCGGCGGCTGGGGCCCGCCCCGCTGCTTCGTACGGGCGGAGGGCGAGTATCTGGCGCTCACCCCCGAACAGGCGGTGAACGCGGCCACGATCGAGGCGGTGGCCGCCTCCCGGGGGCTGCCGGAGCGGGCCGTCACCATCGCGCTGGCCACCGCGCTTCAGGAGTCGGGGCTGCGCAACATCCGCCACGGCGACCGGGATTCACTGGGGCTCTTCCAGCAACGGCCCTCGCAGGGCTGGGGCACCGCGCGGCAGATCCAGGATCCGGTCTACGCCACGGGGCGGTTCTACGACCACCTGGTGAAGGTCCCCGGCTACTCGCGGCTCCCGCTCACGGTGGCCGCCCAGCGGGTGCAGTACAGCGGTTACCCGCAGGCGTACGCGAAGCACGAAACCGAGGCCGTGGTGTTGACCGGTGCGCTGACGGGGCGTTCGGCGGCCGCCTTCTCCTGCCCCGGCCCGCCGGACGACGGGGTTCCGGGCGACCCGGCGCGGGTCCGGGCGGAGTTGAAGCGGGAGTTCGGCACCGAGGTGGCGGCGGCGGTACGGCCGGCCGGGCAGGGCGGCGGGCGCGCCGCGACCGCGCATATGGTGCGGGTGTCGACCGGGGCGACCCGGGCCCGCGGCGGGGCGGAGCGCAACGGCTGGGAATTGGCCTATTGGGCGGTGGCCCACTCGGACGAGTTGCGCATCGAACGCGTTTCTTATGGCAACCATGTATGGACCGCAGGGAATTTGCGGGCCGGCTGGCATACCACCGACGAGGACTCCGGACCGGAAGTTCGTATCGCCATCGCCCGATAACGCGGCAGATCACCGCTGGTGACGGCGGGTCAGAGCGGGTCCGGTGACATTTATAGATGCTCGCTCACATCCGAAACGGATTATGCGACGCATTGCCAATTCTTTACCTTGACGCACCGCAACCTTCCCGCTTCTCACGCGGTATTCACTGCGTCCGGCTGCCGGACATCCACGCCAAATGTCCCTCCGTCAAAGGAGCATCATGTCCCTCCCCCTCACGCGTCGGATCGCCCGGACCGCGCTGCTGGTCGCAGCGGGCGCCGCTCCCGTGGTCGGTGCCGCCGGCGCCGCGAGTGCAGCGGACCTGTCCCTGACGCAGGCCCCCAAGCTGGGTGGGCTGAGCGCGCTCGACACCGCAGCGGTCGGCGGCCTCGCGGACGCCGCCTCGCAGCACGTCGGAAGCGCGGCGGGCGAGGTCGGCGGCAAGGCCGGCGGGACCGTCACGCGTGCCCTCCGGGGCCCGGAGCAGACCGCTCCGGTCGCCCGGCCCGCGGACAAGGCCGCTGCGGGCAAGGCCACCTCCGAGGCCAGGGCGGCCTCCGGCAAGGCGGCCTCCGGGGCGAAGTCGGTCGCCGGCAAGACCGGAAAGGTGACCGGAAAGGTGGGGGCGGCGAAGGCCGACAAGGGCGACCACGGCAAGGCGGTGGCCGACAAGTCCATGACCGAGACCAAGGCCAAGGGTGGCAAGGGCCGCCACGCCGCCCCGAGCCGCGGCAAGGCCGTCGCCAGCAAGGTCGGCAAGGCTGTCACCGGCAAGGCCGGCAAGGCCAGGAAGGTCGGCAAGGCCGCCGCCGGAAAGGCCGCGGCGAGCGAGCCCGCCCAGGCCATCCCGGCCGCCCCGAGCACGCTGCCCACCAGCTCCCTGACCGACGGCCTGCCGGTCAAGGGCCTGCCGATCCTCGGCGGCTGAGGGCCCCCTTTTTTGAGGGCTCGGCTCTCCCCCAGCTACCGCTGGGAGGTGCCCCGGAGGGCGCTATAGCCCCTGTCGACGGTCGACCACGCGGCGGTAGCCGGCTGCCATCGATATGCGGCTCCGCCGCGTGGCGATCGCAGCCTCGGGGCCTCCGCGCGCTCTCCCTTTCACCGTGACATCAGCGCCTCCGGCGCGGGCGGCCGCGCCCCTTCGGCTCACTCGCGGGCCCACGCGCGATACACCCGGGCCCGGGGAGCATCCGCTCCCCGGGCCCGTCACCTGTCCGTATGGCCGTGTAGCCGCGCGCTCAGCGGCTGGGCAGACCGCCGCCCAGCCGCTGGACCGCCGCCGCGACCCGCTCGTCGGTGGCGGTGAACGCGACCCGTACGTTCCGCTCCCCCGCCACGCCGTAGAAGTCGCCCGGCGCCACCAGGATGCCCAGTTCGGCGAGCGCGCCGACGGTGTCCCAGCACGGCTCGTCCCGCGTCGCCCACAGGTACAGCGACGCCTCGCTGTGCTCGATACGGAAGCCGCACCCTTCGAGCGCCTCGCGCAGCTCGGCGCGGCGGCGGGCGTAGCGCTCGCGCTGCTCGGCCACGTGCGCGTCGTCGCCCAGCGCGGCGACGGTGGCGGCCTGGACGGGCGCGGGCACCATCATCCCGCCGTGCTTGCGGAGCTGCAGCAGCTCGCCGAGCACCGCCGCGTCACCGGCGAGGAACGCCGCGCGGTAGCCCGCCAGATTGGAGCGCTTGGAGAGCGAGTGCACCGCCACCAGGCCCTCGAAGCTGCCGCCGGAGACCTCGGGGTGCAGTACGGACACCGGGTCGGCGTCCCAGCCGAGCTCCAGGTAGCACTCGTCGCTGGCCAGCAGCACGCCGTGCGCGCGCGCCCAGGCCACCGCGGTCCGCAGCTCGTCCTTGTCCAGCACCCGGCCGGTCGGGTTGGACGGGGAGTTGAGCCACAGCAGCTTCAGCCCCGCGGGGTCGAGCTCCGTAGGCTCGTCGTACGGCACGGGCTCCGCACCCGCCAGCCGCGCGCCCACCTCGTACGTCGGGTAGGCAAGACGCGGGAAGGCGACCCGGTCGCCGGGGCCGATGCCGAGCTGGGTGGGCAGCGACGCCACCAGCTCCTTGGAGCCGACCACTGGCAGCACCTGGGTGTGGTCCACGCCCGTCGCGCCCAGCCGCCGCTCCACCCAGCCGGTCAGCGCGTCCCGCAGCGCGGCGGTGCCCCATACGGTGGGATAGCCGGGGCTGTCGGCGGCGCCGGTCAGCGCCGTGCGGATCAGCTCGGGGACCGGGTCGACGGGGGTGCCCACCGACAGGTCGACGATGCCGTCCGGATGCGCCGCGGCGGTCGCCTTGTACGGTTCGAGCCGGTCCCAGGGGAAGACGGGGAGACGGGCGGAGACGGGTGGCACAACTGGCTCGCTTTCTTGGGAAAAACAGCCCGGCCCCGCAGGCCGTGGTGGCATGCGGGACCGAGGGCTGCGCGGTGCTGGGGCGTCTTCTAGAACGCGCCCGCGCGCCGCGAGGTCACTCGTCGTGCTCCTGCGGGGGCAGGGCGGCGATGAAGGGGTGGTCACGCTCGATCAGGCCCAGCTTGCTCGCGCCACCGGGCGAGCCCAGCTCGTCGAAGAACTCGACGTTGGCCTTGTAGTAGTCCTTCCACTCCTCGGGAGTGTCGTCCTCGTAGAAGATCGCCTCGACCGGGCAGACCGGCTCACAGGCCCCACAGTCGACGCACTCGTCCGGGTGGATGTACAAGGACCGCTGGCCCTCGTAGATGCAGTCGACGGGGCACTCCTCGATGCACGCCTTGTCTTTCAGGTCGACACAAGGCTGCGCGATGACGTAGGTCACGCTGTCGTTCCTCCTCTTAGGGCTGCTATCGCGCGGGAGCGCGGCGTCGTCGATGCCCGCACCTAGTATCTCCGTTCTTGGGCACCAGACGCACGTGAGGGGCGAGCAGAGCTGTGGATTTCACCACTGGCGGACGACTTGAGGTCCGGATTACCCCGTCTGACGTGGGTAGACGCGTGTCCGTCAGGCTGACGATCGAGGGTGGCGACAGCGGCGCGCGGTTCACGGACGTGGTCGGCGTGCTCACATCGTGGACACACGGTGTGCTGTACGTCACTCGGCGCACGGGAGAGGAGGTCCGCATCGCGGAATCCTCGCTGGTGGCGGGCAAGGTCGTGCCCGCGGCTCCGGCTCGCCGCCGCGGGCCGGCGGCGACCGCGGCCGAACTGGACCGGGCCGCCGCCCGCGCCTGGCCGCCGGTGGAGAGCGTACGGCTCGGGGAGTGGGAGCTGCGCGCGGCGGGCGGCTTCACCCGGCGCGCCAACTCCGCGCTGCCGCTCGGCGATCCGGGCGTACCGGTCGAGGACGCGCTGCGGCGGGTGACCGCCTGGTACGCCGAGCGCGGGCTGCCCGCCTATATCCAGGCCAGCACCGGCGCCGAGGGGACACAGGAGCTGCTGGCCGCGGAGCTCGCGGCGCACGGCTGGGTCCGGGAGGTCTCCGTGGACATACGGATCGCCGCCCTCGCCCCCATCGCGGACAAGGACGCCGATGTCTCCCGGGTCACCCTCTCCCGCGATATCGACGATGCCTGGCTGGCCCGCTATCAGCGCTTCTCCTCCGGCGAGCCCTCCCCCGAGGTGCTGCGGGTGCTCCGGGGCGGCCCGTCGGTGTGGTTCGCGACCATAACGACAGCAGACGACGCCTCAGGCGTCCCGGCCGCGATCGGACGGTGCGTGGTGGACGGCCGCTGGGCCGGGTTCACGGCCGTGGAGACCGATCCGCTGCTGCGCCGGCAGGGCCTGGCCACCGCCGTGATGACGGCGCTCGCCCGCAAGGCCCTGGACGAGGGCGCCTCGGCTGCGTATCTGCAGGTCGAGGCGGACAATGACGGTGCCCGAGCGCTCTACGAGGGCATGGGCTTCAGCACACACCACAGCTACCACCACTGGCGCGCACCCCACGAGAACCACCGCTGATCGGGTACGAGGCACCTATGCCACGCAGAGACGACACCCCGGCCCGGCGCCGGCGCTTCGCAGAGGCGGCCCGCGAGGAGCGCCCCGATCTGGCGCTGCTGTGCCTGCTGGTGGCCCAGGAGGCCGACCCGGAGCTGGACGACGACGGAATCGACGCCGTACAGATCGAACTCGACCGGCTGGCGGGTCTGGTGCCCTACTCCCCCGGCGGGCCCGGCGACTGGGCCGCGGCGCTGGCCGGTCTGCTCGGGGACCGCCTCGACTTCCGCGGCTCCGCGGCCGACTACCGGCGGCTGGAGTCCTCGCTGCTGCACGAGGTGCTGCGGCGGCGGCGCGGACTGCCGATCCTGCTGTCCGTGGTGTGGCTGGAGGTGGCGCGGCGGGCGGGCGCACCGGTGTACGGGGTGGCGCTGCCGGGCCACTTCGTGGTCGGCTTCGGCGATCCGTACGGGCGTCATGTGCTGGCGGATCCCTTCGACGGCGGGCGGGTGCTGTCCGACGAGGACGCGGCGCTGCTGGTGGCGGGGGCGCTGGGGGTCCCGTCGGCCGCGACGGTGGCGGCCCCGGCCACTCCGCTGGAGATCGTGCTGCGGATCCTGAACAACATCCGCGCCTGGGCCGCCGCCCGTCCCGAGCGCACGGATGTCCAGCTGTGGGCGGTCGAGCTGTCCCTGCTGCTGCCCAGCCACCCGGCCCGGCTCCGCTACGAGCGGGCCAAACTGCTTGTGGAGCGTGGGGACTTCGTGGCCGGCGCCAAGGAGATGGAGGAGTACGCGGAGGTCGTGGCCGCCATGGAGCCGAACGCGGCGGAGGCCGTACGGCGCCGGGCGCGGGCCGCCCGGGCGAGGCTGAACTGAGCAGCGCACCGCGCCAGGTCAGCCAACGCACCGGGACGGCCGCGAACCGGAACGGCCACTGCACCGGGTCGGCCGGGCCCTTCGCCGCCGCGGGCGGCGGGACGGCCTTCGGCAGCGGTCAGAGCCACCCCTTCTCGCGGGCGATCCGCACCGCGTCGGCGCGGTTGCGGGCGGCGGTCTTCTGGATGGCCGTGGACAGGTAGTTGCGGACCGTGCCCTGCGAGAGGTTCAGCCTGCGCGCCAGCTCCGCGTTGGTCGAGCCGTCCGCCGAGGACCGCAGCACCTCCCGCTCCCGCTCGGTCAGCGGGCACACCCCGTCCACGAGCGCGGCCGCACCGTACGCCCCGATCTCTCGATCCCGGTCAGGCCCGGCAGTGCGCGCAGCGCCGCCTCATCGGCCGGCTCGTCGAGCTCGAAGGAGATCCGCCGCGCCCCGGCCATCGCCTTGATCTCCGCGGACGCACCGTCGGCGAGCACCCGCCCGCGGTGCAGCACGATCACGCGGTCGGCTATCGCGTCGGCCTCTTCGAGGTAGTGGGTGGCGAAGAGGATGGTGCGGCCCTGCCGCGCCTGTGACCGCATCGCGGCCCAGAAGGTCTGCCGGGACGAGACGTCCATGCCGGTGGTCGGCTCGTCCAGCACGATCAGGTCGGAGGCGCCCGCGGTGGCCAGCGCGAAGCGCACCCGCTGCTCCTGGCCACCGGAGAGCTTGTTCACCTTCCGGTCGGCGATGTCCGTGATGCCTGCCTCCTCCAGCACCTGCCGCACCGGATGGGCCCGGGGGTGCGGATCGCAGGCGAGCCGCACCAGCTCCTGGACCGTGACCTCCTCCATCAGCCCGCCGCTCTGGAGCATCGCGCCCACCCGGCCGCCCTCGATGGCCTGGCGTGGGGTGGTGCCGAAGATCCGGACCAGGCCGGAGTCGGGGTGCGCAGCCCCAGCAGCAGATCGAGGGTCGAGGACTTCCCCGCCCCGTTGGGCCCGAGCAGCGCGACGGTCTCGCCCTGGTGCAGCGTGAGGTCCAGGTCGGCCACGGCGCGCACGCTGCCGTAGCTCTTGTGCACCTTTCCGAAGGCGACCACGGGCGCGGACGCCGACGCCTCGGCGCGGCCGGATCCGGCGGCCGTGCCGGGAGCGGACTGAGCGGTCATGGCCCAAGCTTCGCCCAGCGCGGCTCGTCCCGGCAGTGTCAGCGGTCGTGGTCTCGGCATGACAGATGTCATGGTCCGGGCCGGGCACACCAAGCCGCGCCCGCGCACCCTGTGCCGGGCATACGTCGGCCCCCGCCCGGTGCCGGACGGGGGCCGTACGCGCTTCGCTCAGTTGCCGTTGGTCTCGATGATGCCGATCCGCTCGGCCGGGGTCTTGCCCTTCAGCGCCTGGCCCAGCGCCACCGCGACGTCCGTCGGGGCGACGGGCTGCTTGCTGCCGTTGCCGCGCTGGATCAGCACGCCGTCGAAGAAGCCGCCGTACAGCTCCTTCAGGGCCTTCAGGTCGTAGTGCTCCACCAGCTTGCCGTCCACCACCCGCATGGACAGGACCTTCCACAGGGAGTTCTGCGGGCTCAGCGGCAGCGAGTGCGCCGGGTCCGTCTGGACCTTGACAAAGTCCGACATCGCGGGCTGGGCGAAGGTCCGCATCTTCCGGTCGACCTCGGCGTTGCTGATCTGCGGCTGCTTGGTGACGACGGGCAGGGTGATGACCTTGTTCTCACCCGTGGCCGCCCGCTGCCGGAACGCCTCGTCCACCGCCGCGACCGCCTTGTCGACGTCCAGCGCCTTGCCCGCCTTGCCGTACACCGCGACGGCCTTGCCGGGCTTGAACTCGATGGTGCCCTCGCGCGCCGTGCCCGAGGTGCCCGCCAGCCGTTCCAGCGCGTCCTTGAGCTTCTCCTCGTCGACCGTGACGACGGGATCGGCCTGGTGGGTGCCGCCGAACAGTGAGCCGATCACGGTGATCGGGTTGTAGTCGCGGCCGGCGACGCCGCGGACCGTGGCCTCGGTGTCCAGCGTCAGGCCCGCGACGGACGGCTTGATCTGCTTTTGCTGGCCGTCCACGGACACCTTCAGCGGCGCGGTGGTACGGCCCTCCAGCGCGGTGTCCAGCTTCTGGACGGCCGTCTCCTTGGAGGTGCCGCCGATGTCGACGCCCAGGACGGTGGTGCCGTTCGGGACGTCGGCGTGGTTCATCACCAGGCCCGCGCCGTACGCGACGCCGCCGACGAAGACGAGCGCGCCGACCGCCAGAACCAGCTTGGAGCGCCCCTTCTTCTTGGGGCGGGCGGCCGCCGGGGCGGCGGGCGGCTTGGGGCTGCTCGCCGGAGCGCCGGCCTCATCGGACGGGGCGGGTGCGGCGGAGCCGGTCCCGGGGGGCGGGAAGGGCGAGCCGGGCCGGTTCTCGGCGGGCGGGACGACGGGGATGCCGCTGACCAGCGTCTCTCCGGAGACATGCTCGGCCGGCACGCCCCCGCCCGGGGTCGGGTCGGGGTCGCGGAACAGCGGCGGGGTCGCCGCGGAGTCCAGTCCCGGCTTGCCACCGAGGCCGTCGAACGGCCCGGCCGACGGCACGGGGCTCGCGCCGGTGGTGGCGCCGAGGCTGCCGGACAGCGGCGAGCCGTTCGGCGGGGTGGGCGGCTGCCCGGCGAGCCCGGCGCCGCCGCCGAGCGGCGGCTGGGTGACGCCCGGGGTCCGTGTGGGCAGCCGCATCTCGCCGGTGACCGGGCCGGTCGTCGGGCCGCTGGGCTCCGCCACCCCGGGGAAGCCGCTCTGCGGGGTGTCGGTGAAGTACGGCAGGTCGGCACCCGCCCCGCCGCCCAGCGACGGGGCGGGGAACTGCTGCGTGGTCTCCGGAGCGGAGAACGGGCTCTCCGGGGCGGAGAAGTCGGGAGCCGGGAACGGCTGCGTGGTCTCCGCGGCCGAGGGCGCGGCGGAGGCCTCGGGCGCGAACGCCCCGGCCCCGAAGGGCTCGGCGGCGAACGGCTCGGCCGTGGCGGGCCCGGGGGCGGGTGGCGTGGCGGCCGGCGGCACCGGGGGCTGCGGCGTGCTCCCCGTCGACGTGTTGCCCTTGCCCTTACGAGGCGCGAACCAGTCGCTGGTCCGGTCCTCCTTCTTCTTCTCCGGCTTGTTCGCCGGGGGCTCCCCGTGTTCCCCCCGCGCCGGTCCGGCCGCGCCCGGGCCCGCCGGGGCGGCGTCGGGCCGGGCCGGGCCGTCGGCGCCCTCGGGGTCGTCGGCGGAGCGCTGGTTCGGCACGCCCTCCTCGCCGACCGGGGTGCGCATGACCACCGGCGGGATGGGCCGCGACCCGGGGATGTTGATCCGGATCCGGGTCGTCAGCGTGGTCTCGGTCTTGGGTTCCTCCGGCTTGGCCGCGGCACGCGCCTCGCCGTCACCGGAGCCCTGGGCCTCCTGTGCCGGGTTCGGCGAGGGGTACTGGCGGGATCCGTACGGCGGGGTGCCGGGCGGGTAGGCGGCGGCGCCACTGCCCTTGCGGGTCCCGGAGGACGAACTGTCAGATTCACGGCTCAAAGCAGGTTCTCCCAGTTAGCTCCGCCGCCCGTCAGACTCGCGCGGGCGGCTCGGCGGCGGCACCACCTTACTGGGCCCCGCGGGCAGGCACTTGACGACCGCTGTAACAGCACATCCCGCACACCGGCGGGCACGGTCTGTCGTCCTGGCGGACGCCCAGGCGAAAACGTGACGTCACTTACCAAGTCGGGCCGGGCCGCTGCCCGGTTGCGACACCTTCGGCATCGTGGCGCACATCACACCGGCGAACATTCCGCCCAGAAGAAAAGCATAGGAGCCCGCTCCGGCGCCAAAAAGAAAGTCCCCCTCGGGACGGCTCACGGTGAGAAACAACACGGAGACCACCCACGCCCCGGCGGGCACCACCCCGCCCGCCCGGGTGTCGGTCGCCTTGGCCCCGCCGTAGCACAGCGCGCCGATCGCGAGCAGCGCGAGCAGCAACCCACCGGGGAACCAGGCCGCTTGGACCAGCGCGCCCGCGGCGGCGACCAGCACCCCCACCACGCCGAGCAGCGCATACGCCCCCAGGCGCGCGGCCGTCACGCCGACACCCCCGCGAACAGATCGTCCTCACGGCCCCGGTCCGAGCCGGAAGCGGCGACCGCCTGCCCTCTGATGAGCAGGTAGTGCTCCATGGCGGACAGCGGCTGCCCCAGATCGTTCGAGAGTGCGAAGAAGGGCCCGTCGACCGTGATCTGGGTGGCGTGGGCGCGCATGGCCTCCGCCTTCGCCTCGGCGTATGCGGCACCGTCCACCGTCGCCGTCACCCGCGCGTCGTCGACCACGCCGGGCACATCGCCGGCCGAGGCGATCCCCGGGAAGGGGGCCCCATCGCCCTGGGCGCGCAGCCGGGCGAAGCCCTCCTCGAGCTCCGAGCGCGGGACGCAGTTCCAGTAGATCTTGCCGATCTGGTGCGGATCGCCCAGGTCCCGGCGGTAGGCCGGTTCCGCGGCGAGCTCCGCCGCGCGCATGGCGACGCGGTGCGCCTGGATGTGGTCGGGGTGGCCGTAGCCCCCGTGCGGGTCGTAGGTGACCAGGACCTGCGGGCGCACCTCGCGGACCACCTCGACCAGGTGGGCGGCGGCGTCGTCCACCTCCGCCCGCCAGAAGCACTCCGGGCGGGCGTTCTGCGGGGCGCCCATCATCCCGGAGTCGCGGTACCGTCCTGCACCGCCCAGGAAGCGGTGATCGCTGACCCCCAACGCCTTCATCGCCACGGCGAGTTCGCCGATCCGGTGCGGGCCGAGCGCATCGTCGCGGTCGGCGGCCAAGTGCGCCAGGGCGGGCGGGATGATCTCGCCCTCTTCGCCGAGCGTGCAGGTCACCAGTGTGACCTGCGCACCCTCGGCGGCGTACTTGGCCATGGTCGCGCCGTTGTTGATCGACTCGTCGTCCGGATGTGCATGTACCAGGAGCAGGCGACGGGCGGGAAGGACCGGGGTCATGAGCACAGCCTACGAGCCCCGCGGCCGGAGCCGCGGGTCAGCCATGCATCAGAGATCCACGTCCCCGATCATGTTCGCCACGTTCGTCGTGAGGTCGTCGATCGTCGGGGCGATCGACGAACTGGCGAGGTAGAAGCCGAGCAGCACACAGAGGACCGCGTGCCCCGACTTCAGCCCAGCCTTCTGGACGAGCATGAAGACGATGATCAGCAGCAGCACGACCAACGAAATCGAGAGCGCCACAGCGGCTCACCTCCAGGTACACGCGCTCGAACGGACAACATATTCATGCCACAGGGGGCCTACCCACTATGCGCAATCGATCATAACTATGGGCCCGCGCGCACGACTCGGTGCACGGGAGCATGACAGGGGCGCATGCCTGTTCGCACCATTGGCCTCGTCATCTGGCCTGATTCTCGCCACATTCGGCGAGTTGATCTCCGCGGCCGTCGCGGGCGGAACATGCCCGCGGCAACGGGCCGGGGCGGTACGCCCCAGGTCGTAGGCTCGGCCTATGACCGGACAGCTCTCGTTCCCTCGGCAGCACGCCCGCACCCAGCGCTTCACCCTCGGGGCGCCGCGCGCCTTCGTCGTGGCGCCCGACGACTCGCGGGTGGTGTTCCTGCGCTCGCGCTCCGGCACCGACCGCGCCAACCTCCTGTGGGTGCACGACCTGACCGAGCGGCGGGAGTACCCGGCCGCCGATCCGGCCGCCCTGCTCGGCGGCGCCGACGAGCAGTTGTCCGCCGAGGAGCGGGCGCGCCGCGAGCGCAGCAGGGAGGGCTCGGGGGGCGTCATCGGCTACGCCACCGACTTGACTGCCGAATTGGCTGCTTTCGCACTCTCGGGCCGGCTGTTCGCCTCCGAGTTGCGCGCCGGCGTAACCCGCGAACTCCCCGTGCCCGGGCCGGTGATCGACCCGCGCCCGTCTCCGGACGGACGCCGCATCGCCTATGTGGCGCAGGGCGCGCTGCGCGTCACGGATACCGAGGGAGGCGGCGACCGGGCGCTGGCCGAACCGGAGGGCGAGACGGTCACCTATGGGCTCGCGGAGTTCATCGCGGCCGAGGAGATGGACCGCTCGCGCGGCTTCTGGTGGTCGCCGGACAGCGATGCGCTGCTGGTCGCCCGGGTCGACGACGCACCCGTACGGCGCTGGTGGATCGCCGACCCCGCGCACCCCGACCGGGAGCCCGCCGAGGTCGCGTACCCGGCCGCGGGCACCGAAAACGCCGAGGTGCGGCTGGTGCTGCTGGGCCTGGACGGGTCCCGCACCGAGATCGAATGGGACCGGCGGCGCCATCCGTATCTCGCGCGGGTGCACTGGTCCTCCTACGGCCCGCCGCTGCTGCTGGTCCAGGCCCGCGACCAGCGCAGCCAGGTCTATCTGGCCGTGGACACCACCACCGGGCGCACCCGTACCGTCCATGTGGACGAGGACGCGGTCTGGCTTGATCTTTTCCCTGGTGTACCGGGGTGGACGCCGGACGGGCGGCTCGTGCGCATCGCGGACGAGGGCGGCGCCCGGGTGCTGATGGTCGGCGACCGCAAGCTGACCTCGGGCGCGCTGCACGTCCGGGCGGTCCTCGACATCGGCGAGGAGGACGTGCTCTTCTCCGCCTCGCCGGGCGCGGACGCCGAACTGCCCGAACAGCCCGGCGATATCGGGGTCTTCCGCGCGTGGTACCGCGGCAGCGGCGACCAGGGCGGCTGGGAGGCGGTCGACAAGCGGCCCGGCCCCGCCGTACGGTCCGCGGTGCGCGGCAGCGAGGTGATCGTCCTGGCGTGCGCGGAACCGGACCGGCCCGGCGCGGCGGTGGAGGTGTTCGGGCTCACCGCCGACGGCTCGGCCGACCGCCTCGCCGAGATCGCCTCGTACGCCGAGCGGCCCGTCATCGCCGCCCGCCCGCAACTGGTCCACGCGGGCGAGCGCCATATCCCCTGCGCCGTGCTGCTGCCGGCCGGCCACACCGCGGACGACGGGCCGCTGCCCGTCCTCATGGACCCCTACGGCGGCCCGCACGGCCAGCGCGTGCTGGCCTCCCACAACGCCCATCTGACCTCGCAGTGGTTCGCCGACCAGGGCTTCGCAGTGATCGTCGCCGACGGCCGCGGCACCCCCGGCCGCTCCCCCGCCTGGGAGAAGGCGGTCCGCGACGACCTGGCGGGCGTGAGCCTTCAGGACCAGGTCGACGCGCTGGCGGCGCTGGCCGAGCGCTATCCGCTCGACCTCTCCCGGGTCGCCATCCGCGGCTGGTCCTACGGCGGCCTTCTGGCGGGGCTCGCGGTGCTGCGCCGCCCCGATGTCTTCCACGCGGGCGTCGTGGGCGCTCCGGTGACCGATCAGCGGCTGTACGACACCCACTACACCGAGCGGTATCTCGGCCACCCCGACGAGCAGCCGGAGGTCTACGCCGCCAACTCGCTGGTCACCGACGAGGGGCTGTACGGCGCGGCGGAACCGCACCGCCCGATGATGATCATCCATGGCCTGGCCGACGACAATGTGGTCGCCGCGCACACCCTGCGACTCTCCTCGGCCCTTCTCGCGGCCGGCCGCCCGCACGAGGTGCTGCCGCTGTCCGGAGTGACCCATATGACCCCGCAGGAACAGGTCGCCGAGAACCTGCTCCTGCTCCAGGTGGACTTCCTCAGGCGCTCGCTCGGCATGAGCTGAGCGGGGCCTGCCTACCAGCCGGGCGGCGGCGAGGAGGGCGGCGGCGGGGCGGCGGGCGGGGTCGCGGGCGGCGGGCCGGGCGGCGCCGTGGGCGGAGTGGGAGGCGGCGGGGTGTAGCCGTAGCCACCGCCCGCTCCGCCCGCCGGCCCATAGCCACCATCCGCCGGCCCGTAACCGCCGCCCGCCGCGCCGCCGTAGCCTCCGTACCCGCCGTAGCCCCCGTACGGCTGAGCCGCGGGCTGGCCCCATCCGGCGAGCGGAGGGTCGTCCGCGGGGTCGGCGGGCTGCGCCAGCACGATCAGCGCGACCAGCCCGACGATCCCCTCGAGGAACCCGGTCAGCACGGAGAGCACGCCCACGGTCGGCAGGTCGTCGAAGTGCTCGAGGTAGTCGAACTTGATGTACGCGGAGATCGCGGTGACCCCGTCGCCCAGCACCAGGGCGGCCGCCGTCATCCCCAGCGGCCGGGCCAGCGGCGCCCGGCCGAGCGCCGCGAAGGCGGCCGTCAGCGCCAGCGCGATCACCGTCCAGGCCGCCCATGCCCCGGGCGGCGAGAGCAGCGTGGTGAGCATGTATTTGCCGGTGAGCTGGTGCTCGTAGATGTCCCAGCCCCGCTTCTGGGCCCAGTAGATCTGCCAGGCGCCCTCGACGACCGCGACGGCCCCCAGGAACAGCGCCGCCGTCACAGCGACCCCGGGCCTCGGCCGGCCGGGCGGGCTGTCGGCGGGCGCGACAGCGTAGTCGGGGGCGGTCCCATCGGCCGGGCGCCGGGCAGCGGCCACGACCGCCAGCAGAACGCCCCCGAGCACGACCGCCGCCCACGAGCTCAGCTGCGCGCGGGTCTTCAGCCCGTCGGGGATGCCCTGCATCCAGTCGGCGTGCAGATTCCACAGGCTGGGCAGGCGCAGCGCGACCGTGGCGACGGCGGCCGAGCCCAGCGCCCCGGCGGCGGCCGACGACCGCAGCGCCGCGATTCCGGCGGCCACGTACACGGCGAGCAGGAGCGGATCGGCGAGGGATGTGCCGAAGATGCTGTCCGGGAGCCGGTACGGTATCCCGGCCCAGGTCCACCAGACATGGCTGGCCTCGTCGGCCTTGTTGAAGTCCCGGACGATCCACGCCAGTGAGACCAGCCCGAGAACAGCGCATACCAGCGCCCCGAAGGTGCGCGCGCCGCGGTTGAGTATCCGTCCCTGCCCCATGGCTGTAGGTTTGCCCCGCCCCGGCCCCTGATCAACCGTCCCGGCGTCAGCAATGTGCCGACACAAGTGACCGGCCGGGGCGACATGGCGCGCCCCGGCCGGTCTACGGCACCCGCACGGCCGTACGCAGTTCAGCCTGACGCGTCCGTATATCGGTATCGCGTCAGCCAAGTTGCTTGCGTGTTAACGCGTTTGATGTGCCTTGCTCACTCTTTGTCGCCATCCAGTGATCTCTGTCAAGCACGCCGGGACCTCGATCTGCAAAATGTTCGCTCAAGGTTGCCGCGAGCACCCCTTCCGCTTCCGCTGGCCCCTTGACTGAGCTGTTAATCGGTTGCGAAAGTCCGCTCATCCCGAACCGCGCACGACCACCGGCGGACGGGAACGACATGACGCGAGTAGACCAGCGCGAAACAGACACAGCGATCAGTGCGGGGGGCGCTACGCGATGACGAGTCCTTCCCAGGCCGCCGCGCCCGGGGCGAACGCGCCCGGCCCGGATGCCGTCCCGACGGCAGAAGTCGGCAAGGACGGCACGCCGTTGGTGGGCCGGTCGCCCGGCCAGTTAATGTGGCGGCGTTTCAAACGCGACAAGACAGGCGTGATTTCGGCCTACGTCGTGATCTTCTTCTTTCTGATCGCCTTACTCGCGCCCGTGATCGCCTGGCTGTACGGCAAGAACCCGTACACCACTTACGGACTCGACAGGCCCGGGCTGCTCAACGAGTTCTACTACCCCATCAAGCCCAACGGGGGCATCGACGGCGAGTTCTGGTTCGGCCTCCAGCCCCAGCTCGGCCGGGATGTGTTCACCCAACTCCTGTACGGCATACGGACCTCGCTGCTGATCGCGGTCGCCGTCACCCTCCTGTGCACCCTCACCGGCATCCTCGTCGGCGTCACGGCCGGCTATATGGGCGGCAAGACCGACTACTTCCTCGGCCGCTTCATCGATCTGCTGCTCGCCTTCCCGGCCCAGCTCTCGTTCGTGGCCTTCACGCCCGTCGTCTACTCGCTCTTCGTCAATCCGGAGAAGGAGACGCCGACCTATCTACGGGTCATCACCCTGATCCTGGTCCAGTGGGCGCTGGGCTGGATGGGCCTGGCGCGGCTGCTGCGCGGACAGGTACTCAGCCTGCGCGAGCGGGAGTTCGTGGAGGCCGCGAAGGTGACCGGCGCCTCCCCGTGGAGGATCATCCGCAAGGAGCTGCTGCCCAATCTGTGGACGCCGATCCTGGTGCAGTCGACGCTGATGCTGCCGACCTTCGTGACCGCCGAGGCCGGGCTCTCCTTCCTGGGAGTCGGGCTCGTCGAGCCGACCCCCGACTGGGGCCGGATGTTCGCCACCGGCGCCAGGCACTACCAGAACGACATCACGTACATGTTCTTCCCGGGCGTGGCCATGGTGATCTTCGTGGTGGCCTTCAACCTGCTCGGGGACTCGGTCCGGGACGCATTCGATCCGAAGACTAAGCGCTAGGCAGGTGCAACGACACATGACCTCATCCACACGGGGCAGAGGGCGGCTCGCGGCCGTCTCTCTGGCGATCGGGGCCCTCGTGCTCTCGGCCTGCAGCAGCGGCGGGGGCAACGAGGAGGATCCCGTCGAGAACAAGCCCGACAAGGCCAGGGCCGAGAACTACTCGCTCGGCACCGCGACCGACTCCACCGGGCCGGCGGCCGACGTGCCCGGCGCCAAGAAGGGCGGGACGGTCAACGTCCTGCAGCGTGACGCCTTCACCTATCTCGACCCGGCACAGATCTACTACGCCGACATGCTGACCGTCCAGATGCTCTACAACCGGTCGCTGACCACCTACAAGGTCGACGACAAGGGCCAGGTGAAGCTGGTCGGCGACCTCGCCACCGACACCGGCAAGTCCTCGGACGGCGGTAAGACCTGGACGTACACGCTCAAGGACAACCTCAAGTTCGAGGACGGGTCCCCGATCACCTCCGCCGATGTCCGGCAGTCCATCGAGCGGCTCTACGCCAAGTGGGCCACCGACGGTCCGCTGTACATCCCGCAGTGGCTCTCGGGCGACGGCCAGAGCTTCCGCAAGGCGCTGCCGGACGGCCCGTACAAGGGCAAGCACCTGCCCAAGGACGTGCTCGACACCCCGAACGACAAGACGATCGTCTTCCACTTCAAGGCGCCGCACGCGGACACCCCCTACGCGGTAGCCATGCCGAACGTCGGCGCGGTGCCCTCCGACGGCAAGAAGGACACCGCCGACAAGTACACCAACCACCCGGTCTCCTCCGGCCCGTACAAGATCGAAAAGCTGAACCCGGGCAAGTCGCTGACCCTGGTGCGCAACGACAAGTGGGACCCGCAGACGGACGCGGTCCGCCACCAGTACCCGGACAAGTTCGACATCCGCTTCGGCATCCAGGAGCCCGACTCCGCCCGCCGGCTGCTGGCCGAGCGGGGCAGCGACAAGCAGGCGATGAGCTTCACCAACGCGGTCACGGTTGAGGCCGCCCAGGAAGTCGCCAAGGACGCGGGCGCCAAGTCGCGCACCTTCCTGGAGGTGCAGCCGTACGTCGACTACATGGCGATCAACATGGACCGGATCAAGGACAAGAAGGTCCGGCAGGCGCTCGCCTACGCCATGCCCAACGACCAGATCCTCGGCCAGTTCGGCGGCAAGCGGGCCGGGCAGGTGGCGGGCAACCTGCTGGCTCCCTCGCTCGCCGGGTGGAAGAACTTCGATCCCTTCGGCAAGACGAAGAAGGGGAACGAGGGCGGCGACACCAAGAAGGCCAAGGAGCTGCTGAAGGAGGCGGGCAAGGAGGGGCAGGAGATCGTCTACGCCTACCCCAACACCACGGAGTACCAGAACGTCTCCGTGGTCGTCGTCAAGGCTCTGGAGGCGGCCGGGTTCAAGGTGGAGAAGAAGGAGATCGACTCCAACAACTACACCACCGAGATCGCCAAGGTCGACAACGGCTTCGACATCTACCGCGCCTCCTGGGGCGCCGACTGGCCGGTCGGCTCGACCGTGGTCCCGCCGCTGTTCGACAGCAAGAACGTCGCCGATGGCTCGCAGAACTACTGGCACCTCAAGAACAGCACGGTCGACTCCGAGATCGCCCGCATCCTGAAGATCACGGACGTGGAGAAGGCGTCGGGTGAGTGGGTCACGCTGGCCAACAAGATCCTCACCGACGATGTGCCGGCCGTCCCGCTCTTCTACAACCGCCAGTGGAACATCTGGGGTTCGGGCCTCGGTGGCATCAAGTACCACTCGGTGTATGGAACTGCCGACCCGACCGCGGTGTATGTGAAGTAGCAGTCGGTTACCCCATCAGCCCCCAGGGCACGCTGTCCGCCACCCTCCGCGGGTGGCGGACAGCGCCGCCCGTCCGATCCGCCCTGGTCGCCCAAGGCGCCCGTACCGGAAGACCCGCGACGCCATGCTTCGTTTCCTCGTACGCCGCTCTCTCGGCGCGATCGTCATCATCCTCCTGATCAGCGCGATCACGTTCTTCCTCTTCTTCGCGCTGCCCTCCGAGCCGGCGCAGCTGGCCTGCGGCAAGAACTGCGGCCCGGACGCCATCGCCCTCATCAACAAGAACCTGGGCCTCGACGAGCCCGTCCCGCTCCAGTACTGGCACTATCTGGTCGGCATCTTCGCCGGCCGGGACTTCGAGATCGGCCACTGCCCGGCCCCCTGCTTCGGCTACTCCTTCCGCAACTCCCAGCCGGTCTGGGAGACCATCCTGGACCGCTACCCCACGACGCTCTCGCTCGCCGTCGGCGGCGCCGCCGTGTTCCTGATCATCGGGGTGTCCATCGGCATGATCGCGGCGGCCAAGCGCGGCACCTTCACCGACAAGTTCTTCAGCTCCCTGTCGCTGATAGGCAACTCGCTGCAGATCTACTTCGTCGGCGTCATCGCGCTGTGGCTGCTGGTCGACACCTGGGGCCTGATCGACCGGCCCGAGTACACGCCGATCACCGAGAATCCGGCCAAGTGGTTCAGCGGGCTGCTGCTGCCCTGGCTGGTGCTCTCCATCATCTTCATCGCCAACTACAGCCGTATGACGCGCTCCCAGATGGTCGAGCAGCTCAACGAGGAGCATGTGCGCACCGCACGGGCCAAGGGGATGTCAGGGCGTACGGTCTTCTTCCGCTACGCCTGGCGCGGCGCGATCGCCCCGATCATCACCATCGTCGGCATCGACCTGGGCTCGCTGTTCGGCGGCGCGATGATCACGGAGTTCACCTTCACCCTGCACGGCCTGGGCCGGCTCGCCGTGGAGTCGGTGACCGAGAAGGACCTCCCGATGCTGATGGGCGTGATGCTCTTCAGCTGCACGGCGATCGTCATCGCCAACATCATCGTCGACGCGCTGTACGCCGTCATCGACCCGCGCGTGCGCCTCGCCTAGGAGATGTCCCGTAATGCCAGATGAGATGTCCTGTCCCGGTGTGGGTGGCGTGGTGTTTGCCGGGCCGTGCCCTGCCGACCGCGACCACGCGCCGGTACCTGGCCCGGCACAACACTCAGGCGCGCAGGCAGTTCTTGGACTTCGCGGTGCCCTTCCTGTGGTGAACGGGGATCAGCGTGCCGTCCACCAGCCACAGCTCGCGCCGGTCGGTGGGCGACGGGTCGAGCAAGGCCGCCAGGTGGGGTGCGAAGTCAGCGATCGCGCGGTGGACGGCGGAGTCGGAGGTCCCGATCAGGAAGCCCAGTTGCAGCATGGTCAAGTTGGTGCGGCAGGCCAGTGTGACCAGCGGCACCCGGTCGGCATAGGCCAGAGGCCATGGGCGTCCCCGGCCGCGGTCGGGGCGGCGGTGCCACAGCCGGGTGATCAGCATCTTCAACTGTGGGCCGGACAGGCCGGTCCAGGCCCGCGGTTCGGAACTGGAGCAGGAGACCACACAAAGATGCACACATCAGACCGTAACTCGAACTGACGAGCCGTGGTTATACCTGACGCTGGCCCGCGGAGAGGAGGGAAGATGAAGATGCCGCCGCGACAGCAGCCTGTTTCTGCTTCGGGGGAGGGTCGGCGGTTTCGAGGGTCGAACAAGGCCGAGCCGTGGCGGCGGGAGAAGGATGCCGCGGTGTCGGTGATCCGGCTGCCGCTGGTGGTGGACGACCCGGCGGCCCGGCGCCGGATGGAGTTGCTGTTCGCGGCGATGTGGCAGGTCAAGCGGGCTCTTCAGCGCGACGCCCGGGCAGTGGTGGACGCCTACTGGGCCGGTGACGTGCGCCGCGAGAGCGATGCGATGGCGTGGCGGGCGGAACTGGGCCTGTCCCGTACCGGGCTGGAGCAGCGCGCCTACGCTCATGTGGAGCGCTCAGGCCGGCTGGGCGACCATGTTTCCAAGGCTCTGGCGATGCATCAGGCTGATGAGGTGTGGGCCGGTGTGGCCCGGAGCCTGCACCCTGACGCTTCCGGGCAGCGGGCCGGACGCCCGCGCACCGGCAGCTGGTGGGAGTACACCCGTATCCCCGGCCGGGCCCGCTCCCACACAGTGGAGCGAAAATGGGAGACATTCCGTCTGCACGGAACCCTGACCGGCCACCTGAACGCCTTCCGGCACCCCGCACTGCCCGGCCACATCACCACCCCCACGCAGACCGCGGCCTTGCCCCCGGGCGCCTCCGTCCTCGCCCAGCCCCACAACCTCCCCACGCCTCACCGCCCCACAGGCCGCATCCCCACCAGCAACGGCAGCGACAGCGCTAACACCCCCGGGCGTGCTCGTACCCGGGCGGCGACCTGGTTCGACTACACCGGACCACTGACCGTGGTCTTCGCCGGCGGCCCGAACAGCACCGACGGGGACCAGGTGCTGGTGGTCTCCTTCCCCGCCACCGGCCATCCCGACCACGGCCCCGTCCGCGCCGACACGATCACCCTCACCGAAGCCGAGCAGCATGCCCTGACGGTACGGCGGCGCAAAGCCAAACGCCGCCAGCGCGCCCTGGACCGCTCCCGCCGTTCGACCAACCCCGCCCAGTACCGGCCCTCCCGCCGCCAACAGGCCCGCGACGAGCGCCGCCACACCGCCGGGCTCCCGCCCAGGGCCACCGCCACCCCCGCAGGACCACGCCGCACCACCACCGCCAGGAAGCCCGCCCAGCCCTACCGCCACGACCAGCTCAGCACCAGCTACCGCACCCTGCGAGCCCGGCACGCGATGGCCGCCGCCCGCGAAGCCGAAGCCAAACACCACCGCGCGAGACGCATCGCCGCCGTACTGGTCGCCGCCCACGGCCCGAGCCTGACCGTCGAGGACTGCGACATCCGCACCTGGTTCCGCTTGTGGGGCCGTGCCTGCTCGGCCACCACCCCCGGGCGGCTGATCACCCAACTGGCCGCCGAGTGCACCGCCACCGGCGGACGGCTCCTGCGCGCCCCGACCTTCACCACCGCCCTGTCCCAGCAGTGCCTGTGCGGCCGACGCGTACCCAAGTCCCTGCGGCAGCGCACCCATGACTGTGACCCGGCCGAAGGCGGCTGCGGGCTGCGCGGCGACCGTGACCTCGTCTCGGCCTCCCCGGCCGCATTCACCACCCTCGCCGACCCCGACGACCCCACCACCGCCCGCCTGGACCACACCCGCGCCCGCACCGCCCAGATCCTCTTCGCCGAAGGGCTGCAAGAAGCCCTGTCCGAGTCAACCGCACCGAAGTCCGCGCCCTCGGGCCGGACCCGCGCGGCAGCCGAACCCCGCCGGAACACCCTTCCCCGGGAACGGACGGCCTCTGCTCGGCGAAACGCCGGACCCTGCACCGTGGCAACCCCGGATGAGACCCGACCCGCACCCGAGCGGCCCAAGGCCCACGCCGGAACGACACGACCGCACACCGGCCGCCCCCGTACACACATACGGGACAAGTCTTAGGAGTACGACCGACGTGACCACCCTGACCAAGTCCGAGGCCGCCCCGGCCCCCGCCACAGGCGACGCCTTTCTGTCCGTGCGAGACCTGTATGTGCGCTTCGCCACCGAGGACGGCGTCGTCAAGGCCGTGGACGGGCTGTCCTTCAACCTCGAGCGCGGGCGCACCCTCGGCATCGTCGGCGAGTCCGGCTCCGGCAAGTCCGTCACCAACCTCGCCGTCCTCGGCCTGCACGATCCGCGCAACACCGAGATCCGCGGCGAGATCGCGCTCGACGGCCAGGAGCTGACCCGGGCGCCCGAGCGCTCCCTGGAGAAGCTGCGCGGCAACAAGATGGCGATGATCTTCCAGGACTCGCTCACCGCCCTCTCGCCCTACTACACCGTCGGCCGCCAGATCGCCGAGCCCTACCGCAAGCACACCGGGGCCTCCAGGCGCGAGGCGTGGGAGCGCGCCATCGAGATGCTGGAGAAGGTCGGCATCCCCAACGCCAAGCTGCGGGTGCGCGACTATCCGCACCAGTTCTCCGGCGGTATGCGGCAGCGCGCGATGATCGCCATGGCCCTGGTCTGCGATCCCGACCTGCTCATCGCCGACGAGCCGACCACCGCCCTGGACGTCACCGTCCAGGCCCAGATCCTCGACCTGCTCAAGGATCTCCAGCAGGAGTTCGGCTCCGCGATCATCCTCATCACCCATGACCTGGGCGTGGTCGCCAACACCGCCGACGATCTGCTGGTCATGTACGCCGGCCGGGCCGTGGAGCGCGGCACGGTCCGCGAAGTGCTCCGGTCCCCCCAGCATCCGTACACCTGGGGGCTGCTGGGCTCCATGCCGCGGCTGAACTCCGCCGTCGACGAGCCGCTGAGCCCCATCCCCGGCGCCCCGCCCAGCCTGCTGTCCCCACCGCCCGGCTGCCCCTTCCACCCGCGCTGCGCCCACACCCAGGAGGTCGACGGCGACCGGTGCGCCACCGAGCGCCCCTCGCTGCCCGACGGGCGGGGCGCGGCCTGCCATCTGGCCGCCGACCGCAAGCAGACCATCTTCATCGAGCAGATCAAGCCCCGGCTGGCCTAGGAGAGACGGACCATGAGCAGCAACGCGTCGGCCGCGTCCGGGGAACCCCTCCTGGTCGCGGAGAAGCTGACCAAGCACTTCCCGATCATGGGCGGCTTCCCCTTCAGACGGAAGGTCGGGGCCGTCCAGGCGGTGGACGGCATCGATCTGACCGTGCGGGCGGGCGAGAGCTTCGGCCTGGTCGGCGAGTCCGGCTGCGGCAAGTCCACCACCGGCCGCCTGCTGACCCGGCTCCTGGAGCCCACCGCGGGGACCATCAGCTACCAGGGCCAGGACATCACCCACGCGGACCGCAAACAGCTGGCGCCGATCCGCTCCGAGATCCAGATGATCTTCCAGGACCCGTACTCCTCGCTGAACCCCCGGCAGACGGTGGGCTCGATCATCTCCGGGCCGATGGAGATCAACGGCATCGAGCCGCCGGGCGGCCGCGAGGCCCGGGTGCGCGAGCTGCTGGAGACCGTGGGCCTGAACCCCGAGCACTACAACCGCTTCCCCCATGAGTTCTCCGGCGGCCAGCGCCAGCGCATCGGCGTCGCCCGCGCGCTCGCCCTCGAACCCAAGCTCATCATCGCCGACGAACCGGTCTCCGCGCTCGATGTCTCCATCCAGGCCCAGGTCGTCAACCTTCTCCAGGAGCTCCGCCGCGAGCTGGGCATCGCCTTCCTCTTCATCGCCCATGACCTCGCCGTCGTGCGCCACTTCTCGCAGCGCGTCGCGGTCATGTACCTCGGCAAGATCGTCGAGGTCGGCGACCGCGACTCCATCTACCACCGCCCGCGTCACCCCTACACCCACGCCCTGCTCTCCGCGGTCCCCGAGGCCGTCCTGCTGGACGAGGAGTTGGACGACGGCGGAGCCGGGGCCCCCGAGTCGAGCGGCACCGCGCGCCGCGAGCGCATCCGCCTCGCCGGCGACGTCCCCTCCCCCATCAACCCGCCCTCCGGCTGCCGCTTCCGCACCCGCTGCTGGAAGGCCCAGGACAAGTGCGCGCGGGAGGAGCCCCCGCTGATCCGCCTCGAAGGCAACCACGAGGGCCATCTGTCCGCCTGCCACTTCCCCGAGGCCCCCAGCGTCGCGGCCCGCGAGCAGGACGTCATCCTCGACCCGGCGCTGATCGCGGCGGAGGACATCCACAAGGCCTGAGGGCACCAGTCACGTGCGGCACGAGTGGTAGCTTCGCCGACGTGGAGACCCTGGTCCATCTGCGGCGAGCGCGCGACCTCATGGACGCGCGCTACGCCGAGCCGCTCGACCTGGCGGCGATGGCCGCCGAAGCCGGGTTCTCCCGGTACCACTTCGCGCGTCAGTTCCGGACAGCGTTCGGCGAGACACCGGGCGGCTATCTCAGCCGACGGCGGGTGGAGCGCGCCAAGGACCTCCTGGCCTCGGCCAACCTCACCGTCACCGAGATCTGCATGGTCGTTGGCTTCAGCAGCCTCGGCTCGTTCTCCCGCCGTTTCACCGAGCTGGTCGGCTGCTCGCCCTCTGTCTACCGGCGGCGCATGACCGCCCGCGGTGGCCCACCGACGATCCCGGGATGCTTCGTAATGGCCTGGGCGCGGCCCGTGCCCGATCCCAGCAATCGCGGATAAGCGGCCCGCCCGGCGTCGGCCCTAGCGTGAAAGTCCACACCGCACAGGAACAGACGGAAGAGTGGACATGATCACCAGGCTCACGCACACCACCATCTACGTCCTCGACCAGGACTCGGCGAAGAGCTTCTACGTCGACAAGCTCGGCTTCCAGGTACACAACGACATCGTCATGGGAGAGGAGTTCGAGGGCTCCGGCCAGGGCTTCCGATGGCTCACCGTCAGCCCGCCGAGCCAGCCGGAGGTCGTGTTCATCCTCGCTGACTGCCGCATGGGCCACGCGCCCGACAGCGCCGAGCAGATCCGGGCCCTGGTCGCCAAGGGTGCGCTCGGCGCCGGCGTACTGGCTGCCGACGACTGCCACAAGACGTATGCCGAGCTCAGCGAACGGGGCGTGGTCTTCCTCCAGAAGCCCGCCGAGCGGCCCTACGGCATCGAGGCCGTCTTCCGCGACGACTCCGGCAACGTGTTCAGTCTGACCCAGCGGCGGTAACCGATGAGCGAGAACAGCACCCCTGATGAGCCAACCGCCGCGGCGGAGAGCACGGCGGTGCGGGTCGCCCTGTGGCGGGCCCTGCACGCCCAGGCCGACCCCGCGCCGCATGTACTCGAAGACGAGATCGGCCTGCGCCTGGCCGCCCCGGACGACGGCTGGCGCCACCGCCCGGACATGGATCCGCACGCTACAAGCCGCAACCGGGCATCCATTGTGGCCCGAGCCCGCTTCATCGAGGACCTGGTCGCGGCAGAGGCCGACCACGGCGTCAGCCAGTACGTCATCCTCGGCGCCGGCCTGGACACCTTCGCCCAGCGCAGCCCTGAGATCGCCTCCCGCCTGCGGGTATTCGAGGTCGACCAGTCCGGACCCCAGGCCTGGAAGCGGCAGCGCCTGATCGAGCTCGGCTTCGCCGTCCCGGAGTGGCTGAGGCTCGTGCCGGTCGACTTCGAGGCGGGCGGGTCCTGGTGGGAGCGGCTGACCGCCGCCGGCTTCGACACAGCCCGGCCGGCCGTCGTGGCCTCCACCGGCGTCGCCATGTACCTCACCCGGGATGCGATCACGGACACCCTCCGCCAGATCGCGGCGCTGGCCCCCGGCTCCACGCTGGCCATGACGTTCATGCTGCCCCTGGAACTCATGGAAGCGGAGGAGCGTCCCCGGCAAGAGGCGACAGAGAAATTCGCGCGCGCGGCCGGGACGCCTTTCCTCAGCCACTTCGCCCCGCCGGAGATGCTGGCGCTGGCCCGTGAATCCGGTTTCGGCCAGGCCCGGCACGTATCGGCGGCCGACCTCGCCCAGCGCTACTTCGCCGACCGGACGGACGGGCTCCGGCCGTCGAGCGCGGAGCAGCTGCTGGTGGCGACCGTCTGAGAGCGGCAGTACGGGGTGCCGAGCCCCAGGACTGGTAGCGTCCGAGCGCGTGAACAACAGCGTGTACGTGGGCAACGCGGGCAAGGACGCCGCACTGGACCGGGGGTGGATCCTCGGACACTTCAAGGACGCCGACGATCCCCGACACAGCGATGCCGTGGAGATCAAGTGGGGTGTGCACCCTCCGGGTGACGAACGAGCCGAGTGGGTGCGCGGCGAGGAGCGGACCGCGCTCCTGGTCCTCATCAGCGGCCGCTTCCGCGTCGAGCTGCCCGGCCGCAGCGTTCTCCTGGAAGAGCAGGGCGATTACGTCGTATGGGGGCGCGGAGTCGACCACTCCTGGTTCGCGGAGGAGGAGTCGGTGGTGCTGACAGTCCGCTGGCCGTCCGTGCCCGGCTATGCGGTGTAGCGAGTGAAGGTGTGCACGCGCCCCACCACCGTGAAACCCCGGCGAGCGTACCAACGGCGGGGCCAGTCGTCGCCGTCCGCGACCAGGAAGCGGAGGGTGCAGCCCGCGGCGGCGGAGCGGTGGAGGGCGTCGGCCAGGAGGGTGTCCGCGTGGCCGTGGCGGGTGTGAGGGTCGGCGGTGACCAGGTCCTCGACCTGGGCGATGCCGTCCGCGGAGGCCAGGTAGAGGTCGGCCCAGGAGGCCAGGTCGCCGCCCGCGGCGTACACGCCGAGGAACTGCACCCGCTCGGCCCCGCGCAGCCGGGCGGTGCGCCGCTCTACGAGCTGGCGGATCGTCTCGTCGTCGGCGTGCGGCATCCAGCGGCGCTGTTGCCGGGCGAGCGCGGGGGCGAGTGCCGGCAGGTCCAGGGGCTCGGCGCGGGCCGGGGCGGCGGGTGGTGTGGGGCCCGTGTGGGTCATGACGAGCTCGGTGCCGTGGCCATAGCCGACCCGGGTGAGGTAAGGCGCGCAGGCGGCGCCCAGGGCGTCGTCGTGGATGGTGAGGTGGCGGTGGGGCAGGGCGGCCATGGACGCCTCGGCGAGGTCGGGGACCTCTGCGGGGGACACCGACCCGTCGAGGTGGAGTTGGTTGTGTTCGTGGGAGCGGGCATAGTCGTCGTCCAGCACCAGGAAGCCGCCGGGCACCTCCCTCACCTCGGCGGCCTGGCGGCGCGCGAAGGAGAGCCGGAAGGCCGTGGCGCGGTGGAGATCGTTCGATGGCATGGAGGGATCGTAGGTGCCCGGCGCGGGGTCAGGAGGGTGGGTCGTCAGCCGCTGGGCGCGGGCAGCCGTTCTGCGGCGAAGTGGCAGGCCGAGGGGTGTGCGGCCGGGCCGCCCGGAGCTTGAAAGGCCGGGGGCACCACGAGCCGGGGCACTTCCACCGCGCAGCGGTCCTCGGCCCTCCAGCAGCGGGTGCGGAAGCGGCACCCGGAGGGCGGGTTGGCCGGGGAGGGGACGTCACCGGCCAGGAGGATGCGCTCACGGCCCTCGCGGGGCTCGGGATCGGGCACCGGGACCGCGGACAGCAATGCCTGGGTGTACGGATGGGTCGGGTGGTCGTAGATCTCGGTGTCGGTGCCGAGCTCGGCGAAGCGGCCCAGATACATCACCGCCACCCGGTCGGAGATATGGCGGACGACGGACAGATCGTGGGCGATGAAGAGGTAGGAGAGGGCGAACTCCTCCTGGAGCCGCGCCAGCAGATTGACGACCTGGGCCTGCACCGACACATCCAGCGCGGAGACCGGCTCGTCGCAGATGATGATCTCCGGGTTGAGGGCCAGCCCGCGCGCGATGCCGATGCGCTGGCGCTGACCGCCGGAGAACTGATGCGGATAGCGGTTGATGTACTCAGGATTGAGGCCGACCACATCCAGCAGCTCCTGCACCTTGCGGCGACGGTCCCCCTTCGGAGCCACCTCCGGATGGATCTCGAAGGGCTCACCGATGATGTCGCCCACCGTCATCCGCGGATTCAGCGAGGTGTACGGGTCCTGGAACACCATCTGGATATTCCGCCGGACGGCCTTCAGCGCCCGCCCGGACAGCTTGGTGATGTCCTCGCCCCGGTAGCGGATCTCCCCCGCGGTCGGCCGCTCCAGGTTGACCAGCAGCCGGGCGAGGGTGGACTTGCCGCAGCCGGACTCGCCGACGACGCCCAGGGTTTCGCCGCGCCGCAGCTCGAAGGAGACGCCGTCGACGGCCTTGACCGCGCCGACCTGGCGCTTGAAGACGACGCCCTGGGTGAGCGGATAGAGCTTGGCCAGGTCGCGCACCTCCAATACCGGTTCGCGAGCGTGTTCAGGGGGCTGCGATGGCATCGCGGGCATCGAGCTCGTCCTTCCAGAAGTGGCAGGCGCTGGTCCGCTTCGCGGGCGCGTCCCCGTACGCCGCGTCCCCGTACGCCGCGTCCCCGTACGCCGCGTCCCCGTACGTCACCACGTACAGCGGCGGCCGTTCGGTGCGACAGATGTCCTGGGCGCGCGGGCAGCGCGGGGTGAAGGGGCAGCCGGGCGGGAGGTCCGCCGGACCGGGCGGCAGGCCCTTGATCGCGTACAGCTCCCGGCCCCTGTCCGCACCCCCACCGTCGAGTCGCGGCACCGAGTCCAGCAGCCCCCGGGTGTACGGGTGGGCCGGGCGGCGGTAGAGGTCGCGTACGGGCGCGGTCTCGACGATCCGGCCCGCGTACATCACCACGATGGTGTCGGCGACATCGGCGACCACACCCAGGTCATGGGTGATCAGGATCAGACCCATGTCGTACTCGCGCCGCAACTCCGCGAGCAGGTCCATCACCTGGGCCTGGACGGTGACATCCAGCGCGGTCGTCGGCTCGTCCGCGATGATCAGGTCCGGCTCCAGCGCCAGCGCCATGGCGATCATGATCCGCTGGCGCATACCGCCGGAGAACTGGTGCGGATAGTCGCCCACCCGCTCCCTCGCCGCCGGAATGCGCACCCGGTCCATCAGCTCGACGGCCCTGGCACGCGCGGCGCGGCGCGACAGTCCCTGGTGGACCTCGTACATCTCGGCGAGTTGGGCGCCCACCGACACCACGGGGTTCAGCGCGGAGAGCGCGTCCTGGAAGATCATCGCCATGCGGGCGCCGCGCACCCGGCGGCGCTCCTCCTCGCCCAGCTCCAGCAGGTCCCGCCCCTGGAAGAGGATCCGCCCGCCGGTCACAAAGGCGGGCGGCGAGTCCAGGATGCCCATGATCGCCTGGGCGGTCACCGACTTGCCCGAGCCCGACTCACCCAGCACCGCGAGCGTCCGGCCCGCGTCCACCCCGTAGCTGACCCCGCTCACGGCCTCGGTGACGCCGTCCCTGGTGCGGAATTCGACCCGCAGGTCCCGTACGTCCAGCAGCCGCGGCACGGCGGGCTGCGACCCGGATGGTGCGCTCATTCCCCGCTCCTCAGCGCAGCTTCGGATCGAGCGCGTCGCGCACCGCGTCGCCGAGCATGATGAACGCCAGCACGGTGATGCTCAGCGCCCCGGCCGGCCAGAGCAGCATGTGCGGGGCGTTGCGGATCTGGGTGGAGGCGGAGGAGATGTCGATCCCCCAGGAGACGGTCGGCGGTTTGAGCCCCACGCCGAGGAAGGACAGCGTGGCCTCCAGCGAGATGTAGGTGCCGAGCGCGATGGTGGCGACGACGATCACGGGGGCCACGGCATTGGGCGCGATATGCCGCAGCAGCGTCCGGGTGTCGCTCGCGCCGAGCGCCCGCGCCGCCTGGACGTAGTCGTGCCGTTTGGCGGTCAGCACGGCCCCGCGCGCGATACGGGAGATCTGTGGCCAGCCCAGCAGCACGATGAAGCCGACCACCGGCCACACCGACCCGCTGGTGACCACGGACAGGAAGACCAGCCCGCCCAGCAGGATCGGGATGCCGAAGAAGACATCGGCGATCCGTGACAACAGCGCGTCCCACCAGCCGCCGTAGTACCCGGCCAGCCCGCCCAGCACGCTGCCGAGCAGGGCCGCGCCCGCGGTGGCGCAGATGCCGACGGCGATGGAGGCGCGGGCCCCGTAGACGGTGCGGGTGTAGACGTCGCGGCCCTGGAGGTCGTAGCCGAAGGGGTGGCCGGGCGCCGGGCCGTCCTGCGCCTTGGACAGATCGCCGCGGTACGGATTGCCGTCCGTGATCAGCTCCGGCCAGATCGCGATCAGTACGAGGAAGACGATGACCAGGGCGGAGACCACGAAGACCGGATTGCGGCGCAGGTCCCGCCAGGCGTCGGACCACAGCCCGCGGGGCGCCGCGGCCCGCCCCGCGGGGCGCCCCGGGCCGCGTCTGCCCGCGGGCACCACGGGTGTGGGCGCGGGGGCGCCCCGCAGCGCCTGGGTGTCGGTCGCGGCCAGGGCCTGTGCGCCGCCGCCGGCCGGGGCGATGGCTTGGGGGGTGTCAAACGGCTCAGGCATACCGGATCCTCGGGTCGAGCACGGCGTAGAGGAGGTCGACAAGCAGGTTCGCCAGCAGGAAGACGATCACGAGGATGGTCACAAAGCCGACGACCGTTGGGGAGTTCTGGCGCAGGATGCCCTGGTAGAGCTGGTATCCCACGCCATGGATGTTGAAGATCCGCTCGGTGACGATGGCACCGCCCATGAGCGCGCCGATATCGGTGCCGAGGAAGGTCACCACGGGGATCAGGGAGTTGCGCAGCAGATGGCGGACGATCACCCGGCGGCGCGGCAGCCCCTTGGCGACGGCGGTGCGCACATAGTCGGCGTGGGCGTTCTCCACGATGGAGGTACGGGTGAGCCGGGTGGTGTACGCGAGGGAGACCAGGCCCAGCACGACGCCCGGCAGCACCAGTTGGCCCAAAGGCGCGTCCGGCGCGACCGAGGGCGTGGTCCAGCCCCACTTCACCCCGATCACGTACTGCAGCACCGAGCCGCTGACGAAGGTCGGGACGGAGACCACGACCAGGGTCAGCAGCAGCACCGAGGTGTCCAGGCCGCGCCCCCGCCGCAGCCCGGTCGCGACGCCGAGGGTGAGCCCGAGGGCCATCTCGAAGAGCACGGCGACGACGGTCAGCCGGAGGGTGACGGGGAAGGCGTCGGCCATCAGGTCGGTGACGGGCCGGCCGTCGAAGGCGGTGCCGAAGTGGCCGCTGAAGACCTGCCCCATGTAGTGCGCGTACTGCCGCCACAGCGGCTCGTCGAGGTAGAGGTCCTTGCGGATGCGCGCGGCGGTGGCCGGGTCGGGGGCCCGGTCGCCGAAGAGGGCTGCGACGGGGTCGCCCAGCGCGTACACCATGAAGAAGATCAGGAAGGTCGTGCCCAGGAACACGGGGATCATCTGGAGCAGCCGCCGGAGCGCATGACGGCCCATGGCTCAGCCGACCTTGATCCGGTCGTAGACCGGGACGCTGAACTGGTTGAGGGCCACATCGGCGAGCCGCGGCGAGTAGCCCGCGCTGCCGTTCTGGTACCACAGCGGGATGGCGGGCATCTGCGTGGCGAGGATCTTCTCGGCGTCCTGGAAGGCCGCGATGGCCGCTCCGTCTCCCGACTCACCGTTGGCCCGGTCGACGAGCCGGTCGAAGGCGGTGTCGCTCCAGTGGCCGTCGTTGGAGGAGGCGTCGGTGTAGTACAGCGGCTGCAGGAAGTTCTGGATCAGCGGGTAGTCCATCTGCCAGCCGGCCCTGAACGGCCCGGTCATCCGCTTGTTGGTCATCTTGTTGCGGTAGTCGGCGAAGGTGCCCACCGGTCTGCCGACGCAGGCCCGGTCGCTGCGCAGCACGTTGTTGACGCTGTTGCAGACCGCGTCGACCCAGTCCTTGTGGGAACCGGTGTCGGCGTTGTAGGTGATGGTCATCCGGCCGCCGGGCAGCCCGCCGCCCGCCTTGATCAGCGCCCTGGCCCGTACCGGGTCGAAGGAGCAGGCGTCGCCGCACAGGCCCGGCCGGTAGCCGCCCTGGTGGCGCAGCACCGGGGAGGTCCAGTCGGTGGCCGGGGTCCGGGTGCCGTGGAAGATCCGGTCGGTGATCTGCGGGCGGTTGATCGCCATGGAGATACCGCGCCGCAGCTTCGCCGAGCCCGGCCCCCGCCAGCGGCGGTCGTACATCGGGAAGGTGAGGGTCTGGATGATGCCCGCGGGCTGGTTGATGTACCGGTTCCCGAGGTCGGAGCGGACGAACTTCAGCTGGGCGGCGGGCACATCGTCCACCAGGTCGAGATTGCCCGCCTGCAGATCGGTGTAGGCGGTGTTGCTGTCGGTGTAGACGCGCAACTCGACGCCCTTGTTGCGGGGCTTGTCGGGGCCCGGGTAGCCGTCGCGGGCGCGCAGCTTCATCACCGAGCCCTTGGCGTACGAGACCACCTCGTACGGGCCGTTGCCGACGGGTTTGCGCAGCCAGGCGGCGTGGTCGTCGAAGAAGGCGCGGGGCAGCGGCGCGTAGGCGTTGTAGCCGAGCGTCTTGGGCCAGCTGGAGAACTTCTGCGTGAGCTTCACCGTGAAGGTCCGCTCACTCTTGACCCGCAGTCCGGACAGCGTCTTCGCGGTGGGGCGGCCGGTGGCCGGGTGGACCTTGTCGTAGCCCTGGATGTACTCGAAGAAGTACGCGTTGCGCTGCTTGTTGTCGAGCAGCGCGCCGTAGTTCCAGGCGTCCACGAAGGACTTGGCGGTGACCTTCTCGCCGTTGCCGAACCGCCAGCCGTCCTTGATGGTGACGGTGAAGGTCCGCTGGTCGGCCGACTGGATCCGGTCGGCGAGCGCGTTCCTGGCCTCACCGGTCACGGGGTCGTACCGCTTGAGCCCCCGGAAGATCATGTCCAGGACCTTGCCGCCCTGGACGTCATTGATATTGGCCGGCTCCAGCGGGTTCGGCGGGTCGCCCCAGGAGGACCGTACGACGCCCTTGGGCGCGTCGCCGCCGCCGCAGCCGGTCGCGGCGAGGGCCAGGACCAGCAGGCCGAGAACCGGCAGGGCGGGGCCCACCGGCACACAGACGGCCCGCGATCCACACCGAAGGCACCGAGCGCGCGCGGCGATGCGCATGGGTGCCTCCCGAGGGTGGGTCCGAGTTCCGCCTTAGGCCCATATGACATCCCATGAGATGACGTTCCGCATCCGCGCGACAGCCATCCGTGTTCGGAGGGGGCGGGGTGAGCCTCATCGAGGGGACTGTCGGTGGGCCCCAGTAGGCTCAAACCCGGCATCGAGCAGGACGGCACGGAGGGCTCATGGAGATCTGGACCGACGGCACGCTGGTGGTCCAGGCATGCGAGGAAACAGGCACCGTTCGTGTCCTCCGCGACTCCGCGGTGAT
Organism: Streptomyces sp. NPDC020845; assembly: GCF_044334165.1. Lineage (NCBI taxonomy): Bacteria > Bacillati > Actinomycetota > Actinomycetes > Kitasatosporales > Streptomycetaceae > Streptomyces > Streptomyces sp. NPDC020845. The sequence goes on from NZ_JBIRSJ010000010.1 coordinate 365,135, forward strand.
CGGCGAGTCGACGGCCGAACACCCCCTGGGCCGGAGGACCCCGCTGGCGGTCGATACGGGCGCCGACCGTATCTGGGCCGGCCATCGCCTCCAGGAGTTCCGGCTGAGCGACATGTCCTCGGTCGCTACCCATGAGGGGCCGGTCCTACGAGTGGCCGGGCTCGGCGACGGCCGGCTGGCGGCGGTCCTCCCTTCCGCCGACGGGGTGTGCCGACTGGCCGTCGGGCAGCCGGGCCGGTGGGAGCGTGAAGTGACCCTGGACGACCTCGGCCAGGCGGTGCCCGGTCTCGCGGCGACCGGCGAGCACCCCTTCACCCGCGCGATCGGCGGCGACCCGACTCTGACCGTCACCGAGCACGGGCTGGTCGTCGCTGACGGCCGGCGAGGAGTCGTGGCACATTTCACCCACGACCTCGAACCGCTGGGGCTCTGGCATGCCGGTGGCGCCGACGAAACCGAACTGACGGGCTACGCCACGGCGCGCGGCATCCTCGTCACCGCCCGCTGGGCGGCACGCGAATCCCACGTCGGATGGCTCACGCCCGACGGACCGGAGCATCTGCTCAACAGCTACGGCGCGTTCGCCATACCGGCGGATGACAACCGGTTCTGGTTGGTCGGGGACTTCGAGGTGGCGCTGGTCGACCACGGCGGCAACACCATCACCTCGGCGTCGGCGGGCGCGGGCCGGGTGCGAGCCGCGCACGCCTCGGGGTCTTCGTGCACGATGAGCAGCACCACGTCCGTTCGCATCGCCACCGCCACGGACGAGGGGATCGCCGTGCGCAAGGTCGACGTCGGTGGACTGTCCGACATCGCCGCGGTCTTCGACCCGGACGTCGAAGGGGACAGGTCGTTCTACCTGTCGCTGCTGGCGGCCATAGCGGGATGCAGCGTCCGCCACGGCTATTCCTCACACCGCGACGAAGACAACCATCTGCACATTCTCGTCCAAGAGATACGGCCCGGCATGGAACAGAAAGTGGAGAAGGCACTACGAACCGCAGGCGCGATCCACGTCGACACCGTGGATCCGGCCCGAAGCCCGTCGTGCTGCCGCCGTTAGACCACGTCAGCGCTGACACCGGAGCGATGGGGACACTCTCTGACCGCAACCAGCTCTACCGTGCGCCCCATGAACGACACCACGCACGGCGCCCGCCCCGCCATCCACCCCTACCGCATCGCCATCCCCCAACCCGACGTCGACGACCTGCGTGAGCGCCTGACCCGCACCCGCTGGTCCGATGAGCTGCCCGGCGTCGGCTGGTCCTACGGCGTTTCGCTCGACTACGTACGCGAGGTGGCCGACTACTGGGCCGGGGAGTTCGACTGGCGGGCGCAGGAGGCTCGGCTCAACGCGTTTCCGCAGTTCACCACGGACATCGACGGGCAGCGGGTGCACTTTCTCCACATCCGCTCCCCCGAGCCGGCCGCCCTGCCGCTGCTGATCACCCACGGCTGGCCCGGCTCGGTCGCCGAGTTCACGGAGATCATCGGCCCGCTGACCGACCCCCGCGCCCACGGCGACGACCCAACGGACGCCTTCCACCTCGTCATCCCCTCCCTCCCCGGCTTCGCCTTCTCCGGCCCGACCCGCGAGCCCGGCTGGGGCATCCGTCGCATCGCCACCGCCTGGCACGAGCTGATGCGGCGCCTGGGCTACGAGCGCTACGGGACGCAGGGCGGCGACTTCGGCTCGCTCATCTCCCCCGAGGTGGCGCGGGTGGCCCCGTCCGAGGTCATCGGCGTGCACGTCAACGCGCTGGTGACGATCCCCTCCGGCGACCCCGCCCAACTGGAAGGACTCACCCCCACGGAGCAGACCCGCCTGGCCGGGACCCAGCGCTGGCGCCGCGACCTGTCCGGCTACGCCGCCATCCAGGGCACCCGCCCCCAGACCCTGGCCTACGGCCTCGCCGACTCCCCCGCCGGCCAACTCGCCTGGAACCTCGACTGGTTCGCCGCCCACGGCGACAAGCCGGACGCGCTCGACCGCGACGCCGTGCTGACCAACGTCTCGATCTACTGGTTCACCAATACGGCCGGATCTGCCGCCCGGCTCTACAAGGAGGCGGCGTCGGTGTGGACCACACCCCCGGAGCGCTCCAAGATCCCCACGGGTGTGGCGGTCTTCCACGGAGACGGCGCCATCCGCCGCCTCACCGAGCCACACCACACGATCACCCACTGGTCGGAGTTCGACGCGGGCGGGCACTTCGCGGCGATGGAGGTGCCGGAGCTGCTGATCGGCGACGTACGGGCGTTCTTCCGTACGCTGCGCTGACGGTTGGGGGGAGGACGGGCGGATCGGACACGCGGAGATACGGATCGGCGACTCGATCGTCATGCCGTTCGACGCTCCGCCCGGCTGGCCGCCGACGCCCGCCTTCCTGCGCCTCTACGTCGAGGACGCCGAGGCCACGCACCGCAGGGCCGTCGCGGCCGGCGGCACGTCCGTGACCGAGGTGACGCACCTCTTCTTCGGCGACCCGAAGTGGACCGAGGCGATGGCGTACGTCCAGGGCGCCGGCTTCTTCCCCGAGACTTCTGCCCTCGGAGGGTGACTCGCCTCCGTCTGCCGGGGTCAGCCGTGGCTGATGACGACCTTCCCGAAGCCGCCGCCCGACTGGACGTACCGGAAGGCATCCGGCACCTCGTCGAACGGGAACACCCGGTCGATCACCGGACGCACCCGATGCGCCGCGACCGCCCGGTTCAGCTCGGTGAAATGGGCCCGGCTCCCCGTGGCGACCCGCCGCAGCACCGCGCCCGCGCCGAACAGGACCGCAGGGTCGAGGGGCTTGGCTCCCTCGGCCCCGGACAGCCAGCGGCCGACGAGCGCCACCTCGCCGCTGACCGCGACGGACTTCAGCGACTGCTCCAGTGGGCCCGACGGATCGACGACCCGATCGACGCCGTGGTCATCGGTCAGGGCGCGTACGTCCTGCCACCACTGCGGGCTCTCCCGGTAGTTGATCACCTCGTCGGCCCCGAGCGCCCTCAGCCGCTCGGCCTTGGCCGCGCTGGACGTGGTCACGATCACCCGGGCGCCGGCCAGCTTCGCGAACCGCAAGGTGAACAGCGAGACGGCTCCCGAGCCGAGGGTCAGCACGGTCGAGCCGGGGCGCGGCGCGGCGCCCGTGGTCAGGGCGTTCCAGGCGGTCACCGCCGCCAGCGGCAGCGTCGCGGCCTCCTCGTACGACAGATGCTCCGGGATGGGCACGACGCCGTCCTCGCTCAGCACCGCGTACTCGGTCAACATGCCGTCGATCATGGTGCCGAGCTGTGCGGCGTTCTCGCGCAGGAACGGGCCGTCGTGCCAGCGCGGAAAGACGGCGGCGGCCACCCGGTCGCCCACCTTCACCCGCCCCACGTCCTCGCCGACGGCCACGACCTCCCCGACTCCCTCACAGCCAGGCACCACGCCGGGCGTGATCGGCAGCGGATAGTTGTCGGCCAGCACCATCAGATCGCGGAAACCGATCGAGTTCGCGCGCATCCTGACCACGACCTGTCCACGTCCCGGCTCGGGCTCGTCCCGGTCCTGGACGGTCAGCCCGGCGAGGCCGTGGCCCGGAACAAGGTGGTAGCTCTTCATAAAACGGCCTTTCGCAGTCGTTCGGTGGTTGTGCCGAGCGATCCTGCGAGGCGGCCCGCCGTGCGGCAATTCCCTGGAGGGAATCGCCGCCTGCCACCACCTCCGGATACAACTACGAGGGTGAGCAGCAGAATCGAGCAAACGGGTGTCGGCGCCGAGCTGAGACGCTGGCGCCGGGCGCGCCGGCTCAGCCAGCTCGAACTGGCCGCGCTGGCCGACACCACCCAACGCCACCTGAGCTTTATCGAAAGCGGCCGCTCCCAGCCGGGCCGCGCGATCCTCATCCGGCTCGCCGAATCGCTCCGCCTGTCCCTACGGGAGCGAAACGACCTGCTCGGCAAGGCCGGTTACGCCCCCGTGTTCGCCGAGTCGGGCCTGGACGAGTCCGCACTACGGCCGGTCCGTACCGCCCTCGAGCAGATCCTGCACGGCCATCTGCCCTACCCGGCGCTCGTCATCGCGCCGTACGGACGCGTGGTGGCGGCCAACGACGCCGTCGAGGTCTTCACCGAGGACGCGGACCCCGAACTGCTCGTGCCCCCGGTCAATATGCTCCGGCTCATGCTCCACCCGGACGGGATGGCCCACCGCGTCCGCAACCTCCCCGAGTGGGGCCGTCACGTCATCGAAAACCTCCGCGCCCGGGCCCGACGCAGCCCGGACCCCCGCCTCGACGCGTTCACCGACGAACTGGCCGCCTACGTCCCCCAGTCCCCCATCGGCCCCGACCACCTCGGCTTCTCCGTCCCCATGCGGCTGGCGTCGGCGGACGGTGAGCTACGCCTGATCACCACGCTGACCTCCTTCGCCACCGCGACGGACATCACCCTCGCCGAACTCCACCTGGAGGCGTTTCTGCCCGCCGACCAGGCCACGGCGGAACTCCTCCGGATGCGGGCGGAGCGGCGCCGAATCGGTGCGGCCACGAGCACGGTCGGTGCGCCGCCCGCCGAGGTATGACGCGGGCGCCTGTGCGCGGGCCACACGCCGAATGCCGCTCAGCCGCGCGCGTGATCGACGTGCGTCCTCGCCGAGAGCGAGCGAAGAATTGAAATAAAGGCAGTTCAGAGTCGATCTGAGAAGGTGACAGTGATGCGGAACTCGATCGTACGCACCTTGGCCACCGGTGCTGCGGCGGCCCTGCTGGCCAGTGGAGCGGCAGTGACCTCCACGAGTACCGCTTCCGCGACCCCATCGCCCACGCCTTCGCCCACCATGACGGGCAAACACTGCAAGGAGATGTCGTCCAAGACCAAGACGGTCACCCATAACGGCAAGACGTACAAGGTCTGGATTGAGGGCCACAAGGTCTGCGTCATGAAGTGACCGTCATCGGGCACTAGATCATCCGGTCGGACTCCCCAGCCTTCGCCGCCCGCGGGAACGAGCGGAGCGCGGCCGGGGTCGCGGCTATGACGACCTCCGGGTCGTCGCGTGGGTCCTTCGCCCTCCGGGCCTCCGGAGCCAACGCGGCCCGTTGGCCGACGTCGACAAGCCGCTGTTCCCCATGCCGCCACCCGATGAGCAGGCGCTCCGGGCAATCGACAGCACCGTCCCCATGGGCACCTTGGACGCGGCCTGCCGTGAGGTGGCCGGGTCCTGAACAACCACGAGGGCCGCCGGGACCGTCAGCACAGTCCAGGCGGCCCTCGTCGTGGCCAAGAAGAAAACCCTACGCGTGGACCACGTCCTTCTCCTCCGCGAAGTGGCACGCCGACTCGTGCGCCGCAGGCGAGTCCGAGCCCGCGAAGCGCTCGGGGATGGCGAGGAGGGGGGCCTCCTTCGCGCAGCGGTCCTCGGCCTTCCAGCAGCGGGTGCGGAAGCGGCAGCCACTGGGCGGGTTGGCCGGGGAGGGGACGTCGCCGGCGAGGATGATGCGCTCGCGGCCCTCGCGGGATTCCGGGTCGGGGACCGGGACCGCGGAGAGCAGAGCCTGGGTGTACGGGTGGGTGGGGTGGTCGTAGATCTCGGTGTCGGTGCCGATCTCGGCCACCTTGCCCAGGTACATCACGCCGACGCGGTCGGAGATGTGGCGCACGATGGACAGGTCGTGGGCGATGAAGAGGTAGGAGAGGTTGAACTCGTCCTGCAGCTTCTCCATCAGGTTGATGACCTGTGCCTGCACCGACACATCCAGCGCGGAGACCGGCTCGTCGCAGATGATGATCTCCGGGTTGAGGGCCAGCCCGCGCGCGATGCCGATGCGCTGGCGCTGACCGCCGGAGAACTGATGCGGATAGCGGTTGATGTACTCGGGGTTGAGGCCGACGACGTCCAGGAGGTCTTGGACCTTGCGGCGGCGGTCGCCCTTCGGGGCCACCTCGGGGTGGATCTCGAAGGGCTCACCGATGATGTCGCCCACCGTCATACGGGGGTTCAGCGAGGTGTACGGGTCCTGGAACACCATCTGGATGTTGCGCCGGACGGCCTTGAGGGCACGGCCGGACAGCCTGGTGATGTCCTGACCCTTGTAGAAGACCTCGCCCGCGGTCGCGGTCTCCAGGGTCATCAGCAACTTGGCGACGGTCGACTTGCCGCAGCCGGACTCGCCGACGATGCCGAGGGTTTCGCCCTGGTAGAGGTCGAAGGAGACGCCGTCGACGGCCTTGACCGCGCCGATCTGGCGCTTGAAGAGGATGCCCTGGGTCAGCGGGAAGTGCTTGACCAGGTTCCGTACCTGGAGGATGGGCTCACCGCGCTCGACGGGTGCGTCGATGGCCGCGACGGCCGCTTCCTCGGTGGCGGCCTCGACGACCTCGACCTCGGTGACGTTGGGGGTGGCGTCCACGGCCTCGGGGGTCTTCTCGGTGTCAGCCATGGATCGTCTCCTTCCAGAAGTGGCACGCGCTGCCGCGGCCCGGCAGCGGGGTGCCGTCCTGCTCGGTGACCGGCTCCAGCACAGGGACGTCGGTGCGGCAGATGTCCTGCGCCTTGGGGCAGCGCGGGTTGAAGGCGCAGCCGGTCGGGGTGTTGAGCAGGTTGGGCGGCAGGCCCTTGATCGCGTAGAGCTCCTGGCCCTTGCGGTCCAGGCGCGGGATCGACTCCAGCAGGCCCTGGGTGTACGGGTGGGCCGGGCGCTTGTAGAGCTCGTGGACCGGGGCGGTCTCGACGATCCGGCCCGCGTACATCACCGCGATCTTGTCGGCGACGTCGGCGACGACGCCGAGGTCGTGGGTGATGAGGATCAGGCCCATGTTGTACTCGCGCTGGAGCTCCGCGAGCAGGTCCATGACCTGGGCCTGGACGGTGACGTCCAGCGCGGTGGTGGGCTCGTCGGCGATGATCAGGTCGGGCTCCAGGGCCAGCGCCATGGCGATCATGATGCGCTGGCGCATACCGCCGGAGAACTGGTGCGGATAGTCGCCCACCCGCTCCTTGGCGGCCGGGATGCGCACCCGGTCCATCAGCTCGATGGCCTTGGCCTTGGCTGCCTTCTTGGACAGGCCCTGGTGGACCCGGAACATCTCGCCGAGCTGGTAGCCGACGGAGAGCACCGGGTTCAGCGAGGAGAGCGCGTCCTGGAAGATCATGGCGATCCTCCGGCCGCGGATCTTGCGGCGCTCCTCGTTGGACATGGTGAGCATGTCCTCGCCGCGGAACAGGATCTCGCCCTGCGGGATCTTCCCGGGCGGCATGTCGAGGATGCCCATGATGGCCTGGGCGGTCACCGACTTGCCCGAGCCGGACTCGCCGAGCACGGCCAGAGTTTCGCCCGCGCTGACGCTGTAGTTGACGCCGTTGACGGCCTTGGCGATGCCGTCCCGGGTGTGGAACTCCACATGCAGGTCGCGGACTTCCAGCAGCGGGGTGCCGTCGTCGGCCTCACGCTGCCCGGCGGGGGCGCTCGCGGTCTTTTCGATGGTGGTCACGTACGCCCTCCTCAGCGCAGCTTGGGGTCGAGGGCGTCGCGCACCGCGTCGCCGAGCATGATGAACGCGAAGACCGTCAGGCTCAGCATCCCGGCCGGGAACAGCATCACATGCGGGTTGTCGCGGATGGCGTCCTTGGCCGACGAGATGTCGACGCCCCAGGAGACCGTCGGATCGGCGAGGCCCAGGCCCAGGTAGGACAGCGTGGCCTCGGCGGAGATGTACGCACCGAGGGCGATCGTCGCGACGACGATCGTCGGGGCGATCGCGTTCGGCAGCACATGGCGCAGCAGGATCCTGGGCGTACCGGCGCCGAGGGCGCGCGCCGCCACCACGTAGTCCGCCTGCTTGGCGGTGATCACCGAGCTGCGCGTGACGCGTGCGATGGTGGTCCAGCCGAGGAACGCCAGGGCGCCGATGACGACGTACACCTTGCGCTCGGTGAAGGCGTTCATCACGACCATGGTGCCGAGCAGGAACGGCAGGCCGAAGAAGATGTCGGTGACCCGGGAGATGATCGTGTCGATCCACCCGCCGAAGTAGCCCGCCAGCATGCCGAGCACCCCGCCGACGATCGTGACGGCGAGGGTGGTGCCGACACCGACCAGGATCGAGGCGCGGGTGCCGTAGATGACACGCGCGTAGATCGAACGCCCCTGGCCGTCGTAGCCGAACCAGTCCGCCTGGAAGAAGTGCGTCAGCTCCGGCTTGGTCAGGAAGTGCTTGGTCAGATCGCCGTCGCGCGGGTCGGCGCCGGTGAAAACACCGGGGAAGGCGGCGATCAGGAGCAGCAGCACCAGCAGGACCGCCGAGACCCAGAACATCGGGCGGTGGCGCAGCTCGTACCAGGCGTCGCCCCACAGGGAGCGCGGCTTGCCCTGAGGCGCGGGCCCGGCGGCCAGGACGGCGTCCGCGCGGGTATGCGCGGGCGCGGCGTCGAGCGTCGTGCCCTTCTCGGGCTTGGTCTTGGTCACGTCAGGCATAACGGATCCTCGGGTCCAGGACCGCGTACAGCAGGTCGACCAGCAGGTTGATCAACAGGATGATGAGAACGAGGACAGTGACGATGCCGACGATCGTGACGCCCTCGCGCTGCACGAGAGCGGTGTACAGCAGGTTCCCGACACCCTGGACGTTGAAGATGCCCTCGGTCACGACCGCGCCGCCGACGAGGCTGCCCACGTCGGTGCCGAGGAAGGTGATCACCGGAATGAGCGAGTTGCGCAGCAGGTGGACGCCGACGATACGGCGGCGCGGCAGGCCCTTGGCGAGCGCGGTGCGCATGTAGTCGGCGCGCAGGTTCTCCGCGAAGGTGGTGCGGGTCAGCCGGGCCACATACGCCATGGACAGCATCCCGAGGACGAAGCCTGGCAGCAGCAGTTGCTCCAGGTTGGTGGAGTCCTGGACGTTGGGCGGCAGCCACTGGAGTTCGTCCGCGAAGAGGAACCGGGCGAGGTAGCCGAGGACGAACACCGGCATCGCGATGACGATGAGGGTGAAGATCAGCACGCCGGTGTCCACGGCCTTGCCGGCCTTGAGCCCGGCCCAGGCGCCGAGCCCGATGCCGATGATCATCTCGATGGCGAGGGCCACCCCCGCGAGGCGGAGGGTCACCGGGAACGCCTGGGTGATCTCGTCGAGGACCGGGCGGCCGCCGAACGTCTCACCGAAGTCGCCCTGGAACAGGTTGCCCATGTAGTCGACGTACTGCCGCCACAGGGGCTTGTCGAGTCCGAACTTGTGGCGCAGCTGCACGACCTGCGCGGGGTCCGCGGCCTTGTCGCCCCACATCGCCCTGATGGGGTCGCCGGGGAGAACGTGGACCATAAGGAAAATCAACAGAGTTGTCCCGATGAACACCGGGATCATCTGGAGCAGTCGTCTGAGGACGTAGCGCCCCATTATGCCTCCATGCCGTTGGGGGGCGGCGAAGGCCTCGTCTCGTCTACAGCCACCGGGTGGGGGGACAAGGGGCGGGGCCTTGACGCCTGCGAGCCGGTGTCGCCGCTCCCCGGGGTGAGGGGGAGCGGCGACACCGGCCGGCGGTCCCGATGCTTACTTCTTCTTCACCTGGACGTTGGTGAAGATGGGGTCACCGTCCTGGCCGTACGGGATCTTCCCGAGGACGTTCTTGGACTGGCCGCTGTTGACCTTGTAGAACCACAGCGGGATCGCCGGCATGTCCTTGGCGAGGACCTGCTCTGCCTGCTGGTACAGCTTGACGGTCTCGTCCAGCGTGGCGGCCTTGTCGGCCTTCGAGGAGAGCTCGTCGAACTCCTTGTTGGAGTAGCCGCTGGTGTTACCGGCGGCGGTGGAGCCGTACAGGTCACGCATGAAGTTGGAGTTGACCGGGTAGTCGAGCACCCAGCCACCGCGGTACATCGACTTGACCTGGTGCTTGTCACGGGCGTTCAGGTCGGCCTGGAAGTCCGGCTTGGAGTCGCCCACGCACTCGATGCTGAGGGCCTTGCGGATGCTGTTGCAGACCGCGTCGACCCATTCCTTGTGCGGCTGGTCGGCGTTGTACTGGATGGAGATCTTGTTGCCCGGGACGCCGCCACCCTCCTTGACCAGTTCCTTGGCCTTCTTCGGGTCGTAGGTGACCTGCTCCTTGAGCGCGCCCGCCTTGTAGCCGAGCACGCCGCGGGCGACATAGCTGTCGGCCGGGGTGCGCGAGCCGTGCAGCACGGTCTTGGTGATCGTGTCACGGTCGATCGCCATCGACAGACCCTGGATGACCTTGGGGTCGATGTCCTTGAACTGCTTGGTGTAGAAGGCCGGGACGATCGACTGGACCGCCGAGTACTCCTGGTCGATCGCGCGGGCGCCCAGGTCGCTCTTGTAGTTGGTGAGCGCGGTGGTGGGGATCTGCTCGATCCAGTCGAGGGTGTCGGAGCGCAGGGCGGAGTAGGCGGCGTCGGCGGTGGTGTAGTTGACGAAGTCGATGCCGCCGTTCTTGGGCTTGTCCGGGCCCTGGTAGCCGGCGAACGACCGGACCTTGATCATCTTCTTGTGGTCCCAGGAGACGAACTTGTAGGGACCGTTGCCGATCGGGTGCTCACCGGCGGCCTTGGGGTCCTTGAAGAACTCCTTGGGCAGCGGGGACCAGACGTCGTAGCCGAGCTTGTAGGCGAAGTACGAGACCGAGCTGGACAGCTCGATCTTGAACTCGTTGTCGTTGATGACCTTCAGGCCGGACATCTTGTCCGACTTGGGGTCACCCTTGTCCGGGTGGACATCCGCGTAACCCTTGATGTCCTGGAACCAGCTGGAGTTGGTCTGGTTGTTCTTGACGTTGGCCGACCAGTTCCAGGAGTCCACGTAGGACTGGGCGGTCACGGCCTCGCCGTTGTGGAACTTCCAGCCCGGCTTGAGCTTGACGGTCCAGACCGAGGAGTCCTTGTTCGGGGTGACGGACTCGGCGTTGACGTAGGTGAGCTTGCCGGTGCCCGGCTCATAGCCCACCAGCTGGGAGAACACCGCGCGGATGACGCGGCTGCCCTGGCTCTCCTTGGCGTTCGCCGGCTGCAGCGGGTTCTGCGGCTCGCTCAGCTGGGCGGTCAGGATCCCCTTCGGGTCCGCCGTCCCCTTGTTCATGTCCTTGCTGCCGCTGTCACCGTCGTCGCCGCCGCCACAGGCGGTTGCGGCCAGCGCCACAACCGCCGCCATCGCGACCCACTTGGCGCTCATCGCACCGCGCATGGGTTTGCCTCCTCAGGAGTCCACTGTCACTACGAAAAAAAGGGGCCGCCGGAGACACGCTGACACCCCTGACAGCGAAAGGGACCGGAACCCCCCCGTGTGCTCGCAGGCCGGCGCTCCCCACAGCGCGTGACCCATCGACCCGAGCCCAACGGACCCCATAATTGAGCACGACAGTCCCGTAAACCACACTTAAAGGGTCTCGCTTTGGTCACGAGATCTACGCGCGGAGCTTCGAAATCCGGACAAAACTGCCGCAGACAGACACACGCGAAACGGACTGTTAACACATCATGCGGAGCGCAGTCACCGATAATCGGACGATGATCGCCGAATAAGAGCTTGACTGACATCTTGCTGACATGACAAGAGCCCGGATCCCGCCCTCCATGGGCAGGAATTCCGGGCTGTTGGCATATGCAGGACGCCTTACCGGCCGATTACTCCAGGTAATCGGCCGGTATTACTTTTGCTGGTGCTTTTGCGTTAGCGCTTCGCGCGGGCGGCCGTCCTGGCGCGGTCCTTCTGGTCCAGCACCAGCTTGCGGATACGGACCGTCTCCGGGGTCACCTCGACGCACTCGTCGTCGCGGCAGAACTCCAGGGACTGCTCCAGCGAGAGCATCCGCGGCGGGACCAGGGACTCGGTCACATCCGCCGTCGAGGACCGCATATTGGTGAGCTTCTTCTCCTTGGTGATGTTCACGTCCATGTCGTCGGAGCGGGAGTTCTCGCCGACGATCATGCCCTCGTACACCTCGGTGCCCGGGGAGACGAACAGCGTGCCGCGCTCCTGGAGGTTGGTCATCGCGAAGGCGGTCACCACGCCCGAGCGGTCGGCCACCAGCGAGCCGTTGTTACGGGTCTTGAGCTCGCCGAACCAGGGCTCATGGCCCTCGTGGATGGAGTGCGCGATACCGGTGCCCCGGGTCTGGGTCAGGAATTCCGTACGGAAGCCGATGAGACCGCGGGAGGGCACGATGAACTCCATACGGACCCACCCGGAGCCGTGGTTGGACATATTGTCCATCCGGCCCTTGCGGGTGCCCATGAGCTGAGTGACCGCACCCATGTGCTCCTCGGGCACATCGATGGTGATGCGCTCGATCGGCTCGTGGACCTTGCCCTCGATCTCCCGGGTGACCACCTGCGGCTTGCCGACGGTCAGCTCGAAGCCCTCCCGGCGCATGGTCTCCACCAGGATCGCCAGCGCCAGCTCGCCCCGGCCCTGGACCTCCCAGGCGTCCGGGCGGTCGGTGGGCAGCACGCGCAGCGAGACATTGCCGATCAGCTCGCGCTCCAGGCGGTCCTTGACCAGGCGCGCGGTGACCTTGCGGTCCTTCACGGCCGACTTGTCCGCGCCCTTGCCGCCGGGGCCCCGGCCGACCAGCGGCGAGGTGTTGGTCCCGATGGTCATCGAGATGGCCGGCTCGTCGACCGTGATCAGCGGGAGGGCGATCGGGTTCTCGGGGTCGGCCAGGGTCTCGCCGATCATGATCTCCGGGATGCCCGCGACCGCGCAGATGTCGCCGGGCCCGGCGACCTCGGCGGGCTTACGGGTCAGCGCCTCGGTCATCAGCAGCTCGGTGATCCGGACGTTGGAGACCGAGCCGTCACGCTTGATCCAGGCGACGGTCTGCCCCTTCTTCAGCTCGCCCTGCTCGACGCGGAGCAGCGCGATACGGCCGAGGAAGTTGTCCGCGTCCAGGTTGGTGACATGGGCCTGGAGGGGGGCGCTGGCGTCGTACTCGGGGGCCGGGATCGTCTCCAGGAGGGTGGAGAAGAACGGCTGCAGATTGTCACTGTCGGCCGGGACGGTGCCGTCCTCCGGCTTGTTCAGCGAGGCCACGCCGTCGCGGGCGCAGGCGTAGACGATCGGGAACTCGATCTGCTCCTCGGTCGCGTCCAGATCCAGGAAGAGGTCGTACGTCTCGTTGACGACCTCGTCGATCCGGGCGTCCGGGCGGTCGGTCTTGTTGATGCACAGGATGACCGGCAGCTTGGCCTGCAGCGCCTTGCGCAGCACGAAGCGGGTCTGCGGCAGCGGGCCCTCGGAGGCGTCCACCAGCAGCACCACCGCGTCGACCATGGACAGACCGCGCTCGACCTCACCGCCGAAGTCGGCGTGGCCGGGGGTGTCGATGATGTTGATGGTGACGGGGTCCCCGCCGTCCGCCGGGTGGTACTTGACGGCGGTGTTCTTGGCGAGAATGGTGATGCCCTTCTCGCGCTCCAGGTCGTTGGAGTCCATGACCCGGTCGTCCACGTGCTGGTGGGCGGCGAACGCGCCGGCCTGCTTGAGCATGGCATCGACGAGGGTCGTCTTGCCGTGGTCGACGTGGGCGACGATGGCAACGTTACGGATGTCGTGGCGCGTGGGCACTGCGGCGCTTCTCCCGGAATCGTGGATGGCGGCGCGCCGGGTCCGGCACGCCCGCCTGCCGGGCAGATCACGCCACGGCCTCACCCCATGGTACGTGGACGGGGCGGTAACGCCCGCCCCGCCCGTACCCGGGCCGGGGGGGATCGGACTCAGGCCCGCGCGCGGTCGCCCTCGCGGCAGCCCAGCCTGGCGGCCTCGCGCGCGCCGCCGCTCGCCTTCTTGTCCAGCTTCTCGCCGCACGCCAGGATGATCTCGATTGCGGCGTCGTCCCAGGTCACCACGTGGCCGGAGCTGACCGTCTCGTCCCCGCAGGCATAGCGGAAATCGGCCTCGACCAGGTCGTACGCGCGGGCCATGACATAGCGGCCAGGTAGGCCGGCCTCGCCGTAGGAGGAGTCCTTGTCCTTGTCGTACGCGGTCGTTTGCCCGATACGGTCGGCCAGGGGGACGACCGGCTTCGCCTGCTGGGCCAGACTGCGGATCGACTGCTTCTCGGGCAGGGTCGCGCCCTGTGTCCGGACGGACACGGTGTAGCGGGCCACCGTCTCGACACCATCGGTACTGACCTTGCCGCCCCTCTTGACCTTGGTGGCGACCGCCATATCGGTCACCGCCGGGCGCCGGGAGACGTTCAGCCAGGTGTACGTGCCGTCGGCGCACGCCTTTTGGGCCGCGATGTTCTGCCCTTTGGCCGCAGTGTTCTGAGAGCCGCCGCGGGCGGCATCATCGGAGCCGCCCGACGTACAGCCCGCGGCCCCCGTCATGATCGCTACGGCCGCGACCGCCGTGGTCAATCCACGCTTCATGTCGTCTTCCCCCGCGTGTCCGGTGTCGTGATCACGCACCATACTTCGCGTCGACCGGCGTACCGGACAAGGGAGTTGAGACAGTCCTGAGGGTTACTTGCGGAAGCCGATGTCCTGGTAGCGCGGGGTGGCGAAGCCGAAGGCGCCCGCGTTGACCACCGTCTTTCCGGCCGCGACCAGTTGGGGGCGCTGGTAGAGCGGGATGGACCCGGCCGCCGCCCAGATCCGCGCGTCCGCGCGGCTGACCAGGGTCCGGGAGGAGCCGGAGTCAAGCTCGGCGACGGCCTCGTCGAAGAGCTGGTCGATCTGGTCCGTGCCCACCCGGGTGTAGTTCTGCTCGACGACCAGCGAGCCGTCGGCGGCGGGCTGCGGCTTGGCGTAGATCGGGCGGGCGTCGGTGGCGGGGTAGGCGCTGGCGGGCCAGGAGTAGAGGGCGAGGTCGTAGTTGCCGGAGGCGATGTGGTCCTTGAAGTAGCCGCTGCCCGAAACCTTGGTGATCTTGGCGCGGACGCCGATCGCCTCCAGCATCCGCGCGATGCGCGCGCTGACCTTGCCCAGCGGGGCGGTGCCGGCGCCGGTCGGCACCACGAAGCGCAGCTCGAGCGGCTGGCCGTGCTTGCGCACCACGGCCGCTGGGGCGCGCCCGGAGCGGCCCGCGTCGCCCGCGTCGGGGCCCGCGCCCCGGCCACCGTCGCGCTTCCCGCCGTCCCGGGCGGCGTCGTGGCCCTGGTCGTCCGTCTTGGCGCCGAGCGCCTTCTGCCGGGCCGAGGCCGGGGCGGCGCGCCAGCCGGCGTCGGCGAGCAGGGCCTGGGCGGCGTGGGTGTCCTTGCCGCCGAGGGCGCCGCTGTGGTCCTTGTAGCCCTGCTGGCCGGCCATCAGCAGATGGTTGCCGAGCGGCTTGGCGGGCAGCCCCAGGGGCCCCAGCACCAGCTTCGCGAGGTCCTTGCGGTCGATCGCGCGGGCCACGGCGCGGCGCACCCGCTCGTCGGCGAGCGGGCCCTTGGCGCCGTTCAGGGCGAGCTGGGTGTACGCGGGCTCCAGGGCCTTGCGCACGACAAGCCTGCGCAGGGCCGCCTTCTCGGCCCGCGCCTCCTTGGAGGAGTTCTCCTCCGCCCAGGCGCGCATCGCGTCGGCCGCGTTCCGGCCGCCCGCCGCCAGGTCCGTCCCGGCCTCGGCCCCGTGCTGGGCCGACGGCTCGGCCGCCGCCTGTTTGTCCGTCCCCCGCTTCCCGTTCTCCGCCTTCTGTGCCTTCCCCTCCGTCTTGCCCTTCTTCTTGGGCACCTCGGCCGCGTCCTGGATCCGCTCGGCCATGGCCCGGTCGACCTCGGCCAGATCGAGCTTCCCGGCCAGCAGCGCGGCGGGCCTGTCCTTGACCGGTACGGCCTTGAAGACCAGCTTGTCGAGCCGGGCCCGGTCACCCCACCAGCGGGGGTTGCGCACCAGCGTGACGCTCTTCGTACCACCCGTGATGCTGCGCATCATGAACGGTCCCGCGCTGACCGCGAGCCCCCGGCGCCGCCCGTCGTTGAAGGCCGTCGGGTCGCTCATCACGCTCTTCGGGTAGAGCGGGGTGAACAGCGAGCGCCAGTCCGCGTACGGCTTGGCGAAGGTGACCTCGACCTCGTGCTCCCCGTCGCCGGGCTCGACCTTGGCGATGCGGTCGTACCCGGCGTTGCGGGCCGTCCAGTACGCGCCGTCCGCACCGCGCAGCGCCTTCCACTGGGCGGTGAAGTCCTCGGCGCCGATCGTGCGCCCGTCGGTCCACACGGCCTTCGGGTTGAGCTTGTAGCGCACGACCTGCTTGGGCTCGCGGTCCACCACGTCGGCGGCCTGGAGATAGTCGGAGTTGCGCTGCGGGCGGCCTTGGCCGTCCAGGGTGAACAGGGACGGCAGGACGGCGCCGGCGATCCGCTGGGTGCCGCTGTCGGCGTTGGTCTGGAAGGCGTTGAACGTCCCTGGCGCCGCGTCCAGGGCCCAGCGCAGCGTCCCCGTATCGGCCACCCGGTCGCGGGCGGCCGTGCCCACGTCCCGTCGGGCGGCGGCGGGCGAGCTGTCGTCGCCGCCGGAGCTGCATCCGCTCGCCCAGGGCAGCGGCAGCAGCACTCCCGCGGCGAGCAGCACGACACGGCGGCGCTTGGCGATGGACATGGCGCGGTACCTCCGGGGTGGGCCTGCTCGGCCGGACGGGCCGGGCGAGCCGGAATTGTGCATATTTGGCATATTGTGACGCTCATCGCATATACTCCTCACTCAAAGCGACGGTTCAGGAAACAGCACGCCGAGACGGCCATGGAGGGGAAAGGATCACCCGAGCGGGTCAATCCGGTGGGCGCGTACCCCCGCGCGCGAAGGTGCCTTCGCTCCGGTGGCCGCGCCAATCCCGACAGATCCCTTCCCAACCGCGACCATGACGCGTAACACTCGCTGTCGCATGAGCGTCGCCAACCGCAACCGCGGAAGTGAGGGCAAGTCATGTCCTTGAACGACGACTTGACGGCCGTCCAGCGCTGTCTCGACGATCTGGTCCGCTCCGTCCACCGGCTGGAACAGGCAGTCGGCCCCGGGGGCCTGGAGATACGTCGCGTCCGTACCGACGCGGACCATCTGCGCGAAAGCCTGGCCCTGCTGCGCGCGACCACCCCCGGCGAGCGGTCGAGCCCCGAGATGGTGCTGGTCCCCGACGCGCCGTACAACAGCGCGCTCTGGTTGGACGTCGACGACGAGGGGCTCGGCGCGCGCGACCGCCACGCGCCCTGAGGCGCGCACGCGGCGTAACCGGCGCCCCGCCCCACCAGGCGGACCCGCCCCACCAGGCGGACCCGCCCCACGGGGCGACCCGGCACCCGGCGCCAGGCCCCAGCGGGCGACGCGCCACGAGGCGACCCGGCAGCTGACGCATGGCGCTCTCCCCGAGGTGTCCCGCCCTCACGCCGCGTGAGTGCCGCCCCATCACCCACCCGCACACTCCACCACGGAGTCCCCTTTGGCCACAGGCACCGACCCCCAGGCCCGTACGGCCTCCGGAAAAGACCCCGCCACGCACGGCGTACACGCGCCGTCGCGCGCCGCCGTCCCGGCCCGCCATCTGCGCACCGACCGCTGGTGGCTCTCGCCCGCGGCGACCGCCGCCGGTCTTTTCGCCTTCGTCGTCTACTCGACCTGGCGGGCCTTCTCCGGAGACGACTACTACGCCGAGCCGTATGTCTCGCCGTTCTACTCGCCCTGCGTCGCGCAGAACTGCGTGCCCATGAAGGGCGGCGCGAACTGGGAGATCTTCGGCGCGTGGTGGGGCCTGTCCCCCGCCCTGCTGATCCTGATCTTCCCGCTGGGCTTCCGGCTGACCTGCTACTACTACCGCAAGGCGTATTACCGGGGCTTCTGGGCCTCGCCCCCGGCCTGCGCGGTCCCCGAGCCACGCGCCAAGTACTCCGGCGAGACCCGCTTCCCGCTGATCCTGCAGAACATCCACCGCTACTTCTTCTACTTCGCGGTGATCGTCGCCGGGATCCTCAGCTACGACACGGTGCTCGGCTTCCGCGACGAGCACGGCCGGTGGGGCCATATGGGCCTCGGCACCCTGGTGCTGCTCGTCAACATCGCGCTGATCTGGGCGTACACCCTCTCCTGCCACTCCTGCCGGCATATCGTCGGCGGCCGGCTCAAGCACTTCTCCCGGCATCCGGTGCGCTACCGCCTATGGGGCTGGGTCAGCAAGCTCAACGCCCGCCATATGCAGCTGGCCTGGGCGTCGCTGGTGAGCGTCGCCGTGGCCGACTTCTACGTCTATCTGGTGGCCAGCGGCGCCTTCGACGACCCGCGCTTTTTCTAGGAGAGGTGCCCAACAAGATGACCCAAGTCGAACGGCAGTCGTGGGACGTGGTCGTGATCGGCGCCGGCGGCGCCGGGCTACGGGCCGCGATCGAAGCGCGCGAACAGGGCAAGCGCTGCGCCGTCATCTGCAAATCGCTCTTCGGCAAGGCCCACACCGTGATGGCCGAGGGCGGCATCGCCGCCAGCATGGGCAATGTCAACGAGGGTGACAACTGGCAGGTGCACTTCAGAGACACCATGCGCGGCGGAAAGTTCCTCAACCACTGGCGGATGGCGGAGCTGCACGCGCAGGAGGCCCCGGACCGGGTCTGGGAGCTGGAGACCTGGGGTGCGCTCTTCGACCGCACCGCCGACGGAAAGATCTCCCAGCGGAACTTCGGCGGCCATGAGTATCCGCGCCTCGCCCATGTCGGCGACCGCACCGGCCTGGAGCTGATCCGCACCCTCCAGCAGAAGATCGTCTCCCTGCAGCAGGAGGACAAGGCCGAGTTCGGCGACTACGAGGCGCGGCTGAAGGTCTTCCAGGAGTGCACGGTCACCCGTGTCCTGAAGGACGAGGCGGGCGAGCGGGTCGCCGGGGTCTTCGGCTACGAGCGCGAGTCCGGCCGCTTCTTCACCATCGAGGCCCCCGCGGTGGTGCTGGCCACCGGCGGCATCGGCAAATCCTTCAAGGTGACGTCCAACTCATGGGAGTACACCGGCGACGGCCACGCACTGGCGCTGCTGGCCGGGGCGCCGCTGGTGAACATGGAGTTCGTGCAGTTCCACCCGACCGGTATGGTCTGGCCGCCCTCGGTCAAGGGCATCCTGGTGACCGAGTCGGTGCGCGGCGACGGCGGGGTGCTGCGCAACAGCGAGGGCAAGCGCTTCATGTTCGACTACATCCCGGATGTGTTCAAGGAGAAGTACGCCCAGACCGAGGACGAGGGCGACCGCTGGTACGAGGACCCGGACCACAACCGCCGCCCGCCCGAACTGCTCCCCCGCGACGAGGTCGCCCGCGCCATCAACTCCGAGGTCAAGGCGGGCCGCGGCTCCCCGCACGGCGGGGTCTTCCTCGATGTCTCCACCCGGATGCCCGCCGAGGTCATCAAGCGGCGGCTGCCCTCCATGCACCACCAGTTCAAGGAGCTGGCGGACGTCGACATCACCGCCGAGCCCATGGAGGTCGGCCCGACCTGCCACTACGTGATGGGCGGCGTGGACGTCGACCCGGACACCACGGCCGCGACCGGAGTGCCAGGGCTGTTCGCCGCCGGCGAGGTCGCGGGCGGGATGCACGGCTCCAACCGGCTGGGCGGCAACTCCCTCTCCGACCTGCTGGTCTTCGGCCGGCGCGCGGGGCTGCACGCGGCCCGGTACGCGGACGAGACGGCCGCGGAGACTGCCACGGCGGAGCGGCGACCGACACCGGACGACGCGCAGATCGACCTGGCGGCGGCCGAGGCGCTGCGCCCGTTCAGCGCGGAGGGCGGCGACCCCTCGAGCCGGGCACCTCAGTCCACGGTTCCGGCCGAGAATCCGTACACGCTCCACCAGGAGCTCCAGCAGACCATGAACGACCTGGTCGGCATCATCAGGAAGGCCGGCGAGATGGAGGAGGCGCTGCACCGCCTGGCCGCCCTGCGGGTGCGGGCGCGGCGCGCCGGGGTGGAGGGGCACCGGCAGTTCAACCCGGGCTGGCACCTGGCCATCGATCTGCGCAACATGCTGCTGGTCAGCGAGTGCGTGGCGCGCGCCGCGCTGGAGCGGACCGAGAGCCGCGGCGGGCACACCCGCGACGACTATCCGGAGATGGACCGCGAGTGGCGGCCGGTCAACCTGGTGTGCCGACTCGCCGACCCCTCCGGCGAGCCGGCCGCGCCGGACGCGCGCCAGGGCCAGATCCGGCTGGAGCGCCGCCTGACCCCGCCCATCCGGCCCGATCTGCTCGGCCTGTTCGAGAAGGACGAGCTGGCGAAGTACCTGACGGACGAGGAGCTGAGCCAGTGAGCGCGTACGAGGCCCACTTCAAGGTGTGGCGGGGCGATGTGGAAGGCGGCGGTCTGAAGGACTTCCACGTCGAGGTCAACGAGGGGGAGGTCGTTCTGGACATCGTCCACCGGATCCAGGCGACCCAGGCCCCGGACCTGGCGGTCCGCTGGAACTGCAAGGCGGGCAAGTGCGGCTCCTGCAGCGCCGAGATCAACGGGCGGCCCCGGCTCATGTGCATGACCCGGATGTCGGTTTTCGGCCGCGACGAGACGCTCACCATCACCCCGCTGCGCGCCTTTCCGGTCGTACGGGACCTGGTGACCGATGTGTCGTTCAACTACGAGAAGGCGCGCGAGGTGCCGTCCTTCGTACCGCCGGAGGGCCTGGGGCCGGGCGAGTACCGGATGTGGCAGGAGGACGTGGGGCGGTCCCAGGAGTTCCGCAAGTGCATCGAGTGCTTCCTGTGCCAGGACACCTGTCATGTGGTGCGCGACTTCGAGGAGAACAAACAGGTCTTCGCCGGGCCCCGGTTCCTGATGCGGGTCGCCGAACTGGATATGCATCCGCTGGACGGGGCGGCAGAGACCGGTCTCGACCGCAAGCGCACGGCCCAGGAGGAGCACGGTCTGGGCTACTGCAACATCACCAAGTGCTGCACCGAGGTCTGCCCGGAGGGGATCAAGATCACGGACAATGCGCTGATCCCGCTCAAGGAGCGGGCGGTGGACCGTAAGTACGACCCGCTGGTCTGGCTGGGCAACAAGATCCGCCGCCGCGAGTCCTGATTGTTTGCGGACGGGCCGGGCCCGGGCAGGGGCACCTCCCAGCGGTAGCTGGGGGAGAACCGAGCCACAAAAAGAGGTGCCCGGCCCGTCACCACATGCTCAGCAGCGCCTCCACCGAGTCCGGGCCGGACGACTGCCCGTTGGGCAGCGCCAGCTCGAACCAGACCGTCTTGCCGTGCGGCGTGCGCCGGCTGCCCCAGCCCGCGCTGAGCAGGCCGACCAGCTGCAGCCCGCGCCCGCCCTCGTCGGTGTCGCGGGCGCGGCGGCGCCGGGGCTGGACCAGGCCGCTGTCCCAGACCTCGCAGACCAGCGTGCGGTCCAGCAGCAGACGCAGCCGGATCTCGCCCTCGCCGTACCGCAGGGCGTTGGTGACCAGCTCGCTCACCAGCAGCTCGGTGGTGTCCACCAGTTCGTCCATGCCCCAGGACTCCAGCTGCTGCCGGGCCAGTTCACGGGCGCGGCCGACCGACTTGGGCTCGCTGGGCAGCTGCCAGTCCCCGACCGACTCCGCCGACAGACCCTGCATCCTGGCCATCAGCAGGGCGATGTCGTCCTCGCCGTGGTGGGTGTCCAGGGTGGACAGCACGTGGTCGCAGACGTCCTCCAGGGACACCACGCTGTCCGGGGTGTTGAGGGACGCGCGCAGGGCCTGCAGCCCCTCGTCGAGGGTGTGGTCGCGGGACTCGACCAGGCCGTCGGTGTAGAGGGCCAGCAGCGCCCCGTCGGGGAGTTCGACCTCGATCTCCTCGAACGGTTCGCCGCCGACGCCCAGCGGCATCCCGGGCGGGACCTCCATCAGCAGGGCGGATTCGCCCGGTTCGACGAGGACGGGGGGCGGGTGACCGGCGTTGGCGAACGTACAGCGACGGGTGACCGGGTCGTAGACGGCGTAGACGCAGGTGGCCAGGTAAACCTCAGCCAGGCCAGACAGGTCGGAGGAGCCGTCGGCGGCCTTGCCGCGGGCGAGGGCGCGCGAGCCCGCCCGGCCTCCGGCGTGCGATCCGCCGGGCGCCCCGAGCCCGGCGGCGATCTCGTCCAGCGCGGACAGGACCTCGGCGGGCTCCAGGTCGAGCATGGCGAGGGTCCGTACGGCGGTGCGCAGCTCGCCCATGGCGACGGCGGCGCGCAGACCGCGGCCCATCACATCGCCGACCACCAGGGCCGTGCGGTGGCCGGGCAGTTCGATGACGTCGAACCAGTCGCCGCCCACCTCGGTCGCCGTGTTGCCCGGCAGATAGCGGCAGGCGATATCGAGCCCGGCGGCCTCCGGGTCGCCGGGCGGTAGCAGGCTGCGCTGGAGTATCAGCGCACGCTCGTGCTCTCTGCGGTAGAGGCGGGCGTTGTCGATGGAGACGGCCGCGCGGGCGGCCAGCTCCACGGCCAGGGCGGTGTCCCGCTCGCCGAACGGCTCGCTGCCCTTGGTGCGGGAGAACTGGGCGAGGCCGACGACCGTGTCGCGCGCGACCATCGGCACCACCAGGGTGGACTGGAGCATGGTGCCCATCTCCAGGCTCTCGCCGCCGTCCCGGCCGGGGATGACGCGGGCGCGGGCGGTTCGCAGGGCCACGGCGCTGGGCGAGTTGAAGGGGTAGCGGTGCACCTCGCCGACCTGGACGGGCTTGGTGGCGCCGTCGGCTCCGTCGCCACCGGGTCCGCCACTGGACAGATAGCTGTCGCCGAAGCCGACCGGCCCGGCCGAGACGGCGCTGGCGAAGGCCACCCGGCGCAGCTCGGCGCTGCCGTCGGCCAGTCCGGGCGGGGTCTCGTCGCCGACGAGCAGCCCCTGGTAGAGGTCCACGGAGGCCAGGTCGCAGAACTGCGGTACGGCCACGTCCAGCAGCTCGCGCGCGGTGGTCTCCAGGTCGAGGGAGGTACCTATTCGGGCCCCCGCCTCATTGAGCAGCGCCAGGTTGCGGCGTACGCCCGCGGCTTCCTGTTCGGCGCGGCGACGGCCGGTGACATCGGTGGCAAGACCGGCGACGCCGATGGGCCGGCCCGAGCCGCTGTGCAGCCGGTACAGCGAGATGGACCAGCGGCGCCGCTCGGGGTTGCCGGGCACGGTACCCACAATGGGCATATCGGTCAGCGACTGCCCGCTGTCGAGGACTTGGCGCAGGGCGGCGGCGAGCCGGTCGGCCTCGCCGCGCGGCAGCAGGTCGTACGCGGAGGCGCCGCGATACGCCTCGGCGGGGCGGCCGAAAACCGTGGCAAACCGCTCATTGACGCGAAGCATGCGCAGATCGGTGCCGAAGAGAAAGAAACCGAGCGGAGATTGACCGAAAACGGCCTGCGACGCGGCGAGGTCGGTCTCCAACCCCCGTAGAGCCGTCACATCCACGGCGATACACAGCGCGGACCGCTCACCGTGCTCGGTCTCGGCCGGCATCACATAGACCTCGGCGATGCCATGTGCCTGCGGCGCCTGCGGGTTGTGATACGGGACGAGTCCGGTCCACTCCCTGCCGTCGAGGATGTCGGCGACCGTCCGGCGGCTTGCCTCACGCAGCTCGGGCGGTACGAACGCCTCCACCGGGTCCTTGCCGATGGCCTCTTCATGGCTCAGACCAAGGAGCTCGGTGGCGCGCCGGCTCCACTGGGCGATCCGGCCGTCGGGCCCCAGCGAGAAGGAGGCGACCCGGATGTAGTCGTAAATCGAGCCGGGCGGGCTGCTCTGCCAGACCGACGGGGCGGAGGACAGTGAGGATTCCGACGATCGGTATGGCACGGGCAAAGACGACGAGCTGGATACAGAAGACGAAGATGACGACGAGGAAGGCAAGGCGGGCACGATAGGCGAACGCGACGATGAGGATGTACGGGACTTTGGCGACATCTGCGAACCAACCGCCTCCTCGGGCATATCCGCCCCCGCTGGCTTCTCGCTCATGCGCCCGTCCCCTCCGGCTCAGGTGCTCCGACCGGCTCTCAGATAGCGAGTATCCAGCACCTCGGCCATCCGGAGTACGGTCTTCACGATCACAGCACTATCTCAGCCCGCATTCAGGTTCCGTCCTGGCTTTTTGACAAGCGCTCAAGATCAGCGCTCACTCACACTCTTAACCGGGCAGAGCCAGCTCGAACCACACCGTTTTCCCGGTGGCGCCGGCCCGGGCGCCCCAGCGCAGCGCGGAGCGGGCCACCAACTGCAGGCCGCGGCCGCTCTCGTCCTCCGGGGTGGCCACACGCTCGCGCGGCGGATCGGTGAGCGGGTCGGAGACCTCGACCAGCAGGACCGGGCCCCCCGCGGCGCGTTCGCGACGGGCGTACATGCGGACGCCGATCGGGCCGCTGGCATGCCGCAGCGCATTGGTGACCAACTCGCTCACCAGCAACACCGTCATATCGCCCAGCGGCGCAAGACCCCAGCACTCCAGCGCCTCGCGCACCTGGGAACGGACCACCCGGACGGCACCGGGCTCGGCGGGGAGGACCCACTCGGCGGAGCCGGGCCGGCCGGGCCCGGAACCAGCCGCTCCTGCGCCGTCCGTCACGCCGATCACTTCCCCCGACATGTCCAAGCCCTGCCGGAATGCATGGATTCAGGGAGGTTAATCAGTACATACCCGATATCCGGGCGGGGTATCGTCGACCGTCTCGCCGGGTACATGAGCGCGGGACCGGAGGCGGGCCGCCAGGGCAGGCCCTACGCACTCAGCAGCCGCCGTACCGCCTCGGCCACCGCCGGACGGTCCTCGTCCAGCCAGTCGACCTCGTCCACGCGGTCGGGCGGCAGCCAGCGCAGCTCGTCGTGGTCCTCCAGCGGGCGCGGCTCACCGGAGCACAGCTCCGCGGTCCACACTTGCAGGACGTACCCCGGCTTGAGGGTCCACTCGCCGGGCAGCCGCTCCAGCGGCCGCACCTCGACGCCCAGCTCCTCGCGCAGCTCGCGCACGAGGGTCTGCTGCGGCGTCTCACCCGGCTCCGCCTTGCCACCGGGCAGCTCCCAGCGGCCGGCGAGCTCGGGCGGGGCGCTGCGTCGCGCGGCCAGCAGCCGCCCCTGGTCGAACACCGCTCCGCCCACCACCATGCGCACCGTCATGTGCCGCACCTTAGACCGTCCGGCAGTAGGCCCGCGGCGTCGCGTGCCGATGGGCGGCTCCCCCGTAGCTCCGCACGGGAGGTGCCCCCTGCGCTCTCCTCACGGGGCACGCCCATGCTTGCCCCTCGACCCTCCCCCCAGGCCCTGGCGGGTGCCCCCTCCTTCTCCCGCGCTCCCTACTGCCGGACGGTCTTACGGGAGTCCCACGGGATGCGGCGCGGGCGATGACGGTGAAAGGCGGCGGGAGCGAGGGCCGGGGGCCGCTCAGCGGGCCTGTCGGGAGGCCGCGGTCCGCTCGACGACGTAGAGCTGCTCCTTGCTCTGCGAGTCGAGCCGGTCGGCCACTTCCTGGGCCTCGGTCTTGGTGGCGTAACGGCCGACGCGATAGCGATTGCCGTTGTCGTCCTGGCGGATGACGAGCCATGGCAGGACGGCATTGCTGTCACTCATCGGTCCGCCCCCTCCAATCTGGCGCGCCCCCGCGCACGCCTCCGTGACTCCGGTAAGGAATTCCCGATCCGCATATGCCCGAGCCTACGCCCAACCTTCA
Source organism: Streptomyces sp. NPDC020845 (assembly GCF_044334165.1). Taxonomy (NCBI): domain Bacteria; kingdom Bacillati; phylum Actinomycetota; class Actinomycetes; order Kitasatosporales; family Streptomycetaceae; genus Streptomyces; species Streptomyces sp. NPDC020845. The sequence continues at coordinate 390,674 of NZ_JBIRSJ010000010.1, forward strand.
CGCACCGGATACGCCTTCTTACAACGAGGTACTCATCCGGCCAGCCGCCGGTCATCGGCGGAGTGGCCGGTCGAGGTGTCGCCCCGCGAAGGCGGCACCTCGTCCGGCCCGCACCGTGTCAGACGCCCGCGGTCGCCTTCTCGCGCCGGTCGTCGTCCGCCTCGCCCGCGGCCTCATTCGCGGCCTCCGCGGCCTCGGCGGCCAGCTCCTGCTCGGCCTGCACCAGGGACGGGTTGCGCCAGGCGCTGCCCACGCCCCAGGCGTAGAAGACCAGACCGATCACGGCCACGATCACGAAGTCCCAGCCGTCGGCCAGATGGCCGTGGCCGCCGTACTTCTTACTGCCGGCCCACGAGACCGTCGCCATGACCAGCAGGTACGACACCATCCAGGCACCCCCCATCAGGTGGGGCTTCAGCTCGGCCCACGGCTTGCGCAGCTCGTACCAGGCCCAGATCGGCAGACCGATCGCCATGATGAAGATGACCTTGCCGGTCAGCGGCCAGCGGGCCCAGTACAGGACGAGCGAGCCGAAGACCATCGCGACCGGCGCGACGATCGGCATCGCACGCAGCTTCACCGGGCGCGGCAGGTTCGGGGAGAGGCGGCGCAGCGACATCACGGCGACCGGGCCGGTGATGTACGAGATGACGGTCGCGACGGAGACGATCTCGGCGAGCGAGCCCCAGCCGCGGAAGACCGCGAGGAACGCGAAGGCGATCACCAGGTTGAGCAGCAGCGCCGGGCGCGGGATGCCGGTCTTGGGGTCGACCCGGCCGAAGACCTTGGGCAGATGGCCGTTCTCCTGCACGCCGTGGATCATGCGGGAGGTGGTGGCCGCGTAGATCATGCCGGTGCCGGACGGGGAGATGAAGGCGTCCGCGTACAGCAGCAGCGCCAGCCAGTTCAGGCCCCAGGCGGTGGCCAGGTCGGCGAGCGGGGAGTTGAAGGACAGGCTCGACCAGCCGCCGTGCGACAGATCGGCGGCCGGGACCGCGCCCAGGAAGGCGACCTGCAGGGCGACGTAGATCACCAGCGAGATGAGGATCGAGCTGATGACGGCCTTGGGCAGGGACTTGCCGGGGTTGCGCGCCTCGCCCGCCATGTTGAGCGGGGACTGGAAGCCGTTGTACGCCCAGACGATGCCGGAGACCGCGACGGCGGTGAACACCGAGCTCCAGCCGTTGGGGGTGAAGCCGCCGTTGCCGCTGATGTTGCCGCTGTCGAAGTGGGCCAGCAGCAGGGCGCCCGCGGTCAGCGCCGGGACGACCAGCTTGAAGACGGTGATCGCGGTGTTGGTCTTCGCGAACAGGGTGATCGCGAACCAGTTGAGGAAGAAGTAGAAGACCAGCAGGACGGAGGCGAGGATGACGCCGGTGCCGGTCAGCTCCTTCCCGTCGTACAACTGCTTCGCCCAGCCGAAGTCCCAGGAGCTCATGTACTGGATGGAGGCGGTGGCCTCACCCGGGATCACCGAGACGATGGCGATCCAGTTGGCCCAGGCGGCCAGATAGCCGGCGAGCGAGCCGTGCGAGTACTGCCCGTACCGGACCATGCCGCCGGCCTTGGGGAACATCGAGCCGAGCTCGGAGTAGGTCAGGGCGATGGTCAGGGCCACCGCGGCGCCGATCACCCAGGCGAGAATAGCGGCGGGGCCGGCCAGTGACGCGGCTCGCTCGGCACCGAAGAGCCAGCCGGAGCCAATGATGGAACCGAGGCCGACCGCGGTGAGCGACACCGTTCCGAGCGACCTTTTGTAATGCGAGTGGGAACCTTGTTCATTGCTCAACGTCCCTGACACTCCCTTCGTCCCCCATAGCTGTACCTGATGCAAACGGCCGTCATCGTACATACGAATTGAAGGGGTGCCTCGCGGGTTTGAGCTGAGTTTGAGGTCCGGCTCCAACAGATGCACTCTGGAGCGCATCAGCGCAGGTCAACCACTGGTAAAATCAATGAGAAGCATAAGTCAAGGCGGGTCTGGCGGACCCTTCGCCGAATCTTTACGAGCCGGGCACGGGACTTATTAATCCCGCCCGTAATCGCCGGTAACTCACCGGGGAAGAGGCGACTCTTCCGTAAAGTTCGTGCCCAGCTGCCGCGAATGAACCCGGATGGCTGAGTGACGCGAGTTGAGCACGATGTGCCGCTTTTCATGTAGCAGGCACGGAGCTCAAATCTACCTCAAATTCCACTGAGCTCAAATTCAGCTCAAATCCTTTTGTGAATAGCGAAGTCGAGGAATGGTCTGCGGCGGCGCCCGCGTCGGCGAACGGCGCGTCCCGCAGGCGGATGGGCCCGGCCCGTCACCGCACCGGAAGGTGGTACGCGACGCGGTACCGCTCGGCCAGCACCACCACATCGGCGGTCTCCACGGGGCGGCCGCCCGCGAAGTACGTACGCGAGATGACGAGTACGGAGTGGCCCGGCACCCCGCCCAGCGTCAGCACCTCCTCCGCCCGGCCGGGCCGCGCGGAGACCTCCTCCGTCACGTTGTCCACCACGACGTCGATCGCGGCCATCCGCTCGACCACACCGCGCCCGGCCAGCGGCCCCTCCTCGGGCAGCATCACGGGCGAGCGGCCGGTGAGGGCAAGCGGCTCCCAGGAGGTGGAGATCATCACCGCGTCCCCCGCGGCCCGGAACACATACCGGGTGCGCATGACCCGCTCCCCGGGCGCGATACACAGCCGCAGCGCGGTCTCGCGCCCGGCCTCCTCCCGCTCGCTGCTGGACTCCCAGGTGCCGATGATCCGGTCGTCGGCCTGCTCCTGACGGAACGGATTGGACCGGTCGCCGTCACGGAAGCCGGTACGGACCAGACGGCGCGGGACGGGCCGCGCGCGCACATAAGTACCGGAGCCGGATCGGCCCTCGACCAGCCCCTCGGCCATCAGCACCTTGCGCGCTTCGAGGGCGACGGTGTCGGAGACCCCGTACTCCTCGCGGATCCGGGCCTGGGAGGGGAGGCGGGTGTGCGGTGGCAGCTCGCCGGTGGTGATCTTCTTCCGGAGGTCGTCGGCGACTCGGAGATATGCGGGCTGATCACCAAAGGCCACGAGCGCTCCCAATGGTTGACAATCGGCAACAGCTTCGCAACCGAGGGTTGTCATCCGCAACTGAGGGCCAGAGCTTCACCGGAAGTGGTGAACTGCAGCTCAGAGACGTTTACTTCGACAACGACGCATAAGGTCGGTATCAATGGCGATCAACGCCTGACCATCGCCGTAAGGCAGCGTTGCATCGCCGTAAGACCGCCGTGCATCACCGCGACACCACCGTGCAAAGCCGTACACGCCCGTACACCGCCGTTCGCACCTCATCACCCTGTAGCCCTGAAGCCCGGTGTCCCCGAAGCCCTGAAGCCCTGTAGCCCGCCAACCGCCGTTCATCCGCCGGTCCCCCACAGGAGCCCGCCGTGCGCACTCGCCCCACCCTGCGGCCACTGCCCGCCGCCCTCGCCCTGCTGCTGTGCGCCGCGTGCACCGGTGGCGCGGGGGCCAAGGACGCCGCCGACCATGTCCCCGGGGTCTCCGGGGCACGGCCCGGCACCGCCGGGGTCGGCGATCCGCTCTTCCCCAAGCTCGGCAACGGCGGCTACGACGTGTCCCGTTACCGTCTGACCCTCGACTACGCCCCCGACTCCCACCGCCTCAAGGGCACCGCCGAACTCACCGCCCGTACGACCCGCGCCCTGACCTCCTTCCACCTGGACCTCGCCGGACTGCGGGTGCGCGAGGCCACGGTCGACGGCCGGCCCGCGAAGACCGCGCGCAGCGGCACGGAGCTGACGCTCACCCCCGCCGCCGCCCTCCCCAAGGGCCGTACGTTCAAGACCACGGTCGTCTACGACGGCAAGCCGAAGACCATCACGGACCCGGACGGCTCGGAGGAGGGCTGGATCAAGTCGGCCGACGGGGCCGTGGCGGTCGGCGAACCCACCGGCTCCATGGCCTGGTTCCCGGGGAACCACCACCCCTCCGACAAGGCCGCGTACGACATCACCATCACCGTCCCCCAGGGCTACACCGCCGTATCCAACGGCGAGTTGACGCAGCGCAGCGAACACGGCGACCACACCACCTTCCGCTGGCACACCGGCGAGCCCATGGCGAGCTATCTGGCCACCGTCGCCATCGACGACTTCGACATCCACACCACGACCACCGACGGCACGCTCCCCCAGTACGTCGCCGTAGAACCCGAACTGGCCGACCGGGCCGCCGACGTCCCCGACCAGGTCACCGACGTCATCGACTGGGAGACCCGGACCTTCGGCCCGTACCCCTTCTCCTCCACCGGCGCGATCGTCGCCGACCTGCCCGACCTCGGCTACGCCCTGGAGACCCAGACCAAACCGCTCTACCCGTCCCCGCCCAGCGAGCCGCTGATCGTGCACGAACTCGCCCACCAGTGGTTCGGCAACTCCGTGACGCCCCGGACCTGGAAGGACATGTGGCTCAACGAGGGGTTCGCCACCTACGCGGAGTGGCTGTGGGAGGAAGGCCATGACGGTGCCGGCCGCACCGCCCAGGAGATCTTCGACGACTTCTACGACGGCACGGACGACGAGAGCGAGGGCATCTGGGACTTCCCGCCCGCCGCCCCGCCCAGCGCCGGCCGGGTCTCGGACCCGCCCGTCTACGGCCGCGGGGCGATGGTGCTGCACAAGGTGCGCGAGGCCGTCGGGGACAAGACCTTCTTCGCCATCCTGCGCGCCTGGACCCGGGACCACCGCCACGGCAACGTCGACACCGCGCAGTTCATCGCGCTGTGCGAGAAGAAGTCGGGCAAGGACCTCAAGGACCTCTTCGACGTCTGGCTGTACGCGGACGGCAAGCCGAAGAAGCCGTGACGCGGGTCGGCTGCTCACCGGGCAGCTTCTCCCCGTCGAAGGCGCCCGTGGAGCGGGGACTCGGCTCAGCCAGGAGCATGCGCGGTAGCATAGAGAGCATGAGCGAGCCTACTCAAAAGTACTCGATCACGATGCCGCGAGACATCGCCGAAGCCGCTCGCGCACGCAGCGGGCCGTCCGGGCTGTCCGCATACGTCGCCGCGGCCGTGTCCCGTCAGATCGAGCGCGACAACCTCAATGAACTCATCGCGGTCGCCGAGGCAGAGCACGGCCCCATCGCCGACGAGGAAGTCCAGTCCCTCCGGGACCAACTCCAGCAGGCCCGCAGGCAGCAGACACACGGGGAAACGAACGCCGCGTGACACGATCCGCTGCCGCACCTGGCGGCACCCTGGTCCTCGACAGCGAAGGACTGGCCAAGGCCGTACTGCGAGACCGCGCGGTCACCGGATGGCTCGCCCTGGCCCGCACCGACGACCTCCGGGTGATCACCAGCGCCGCCACCCTCGCGGAAGTGGTCCACCCCCGAATCAACCGTCCGGCGCTGGAGTGGACGCTGTCCCGCATCGTCGTCGAGCCGGTCACCGAGGCCGTCGCCCGCCACGCCGCCGCTCTGCTGGCCGACACCGGCCTGCACGGACACAAGTACGCCATCGACGCCATGCTCAGCGCCACTGCCCTCGCCGCCCCCGGGCCCGCTACGGTCCTCACCTCCGATCCCGAGGACCTCATGGCACTGTGCGGCGGACGCGCCACCGTCATCAAGATCTGACGGCGTGCCACTGCGGCAGGGGACGTAGCCCCTGCCGCCTATCGCACAAGGGCAAGGACGAGAGCCGCGACAGCCAGCCCCAGATACCCCACGGGAAACGCGATGTTGTGGAAGACGCGCTTGCGCATATGCGCCCCGACGGCACCGACGAAGAACAGCACGAGCCCCACCGCGGCAGCCACCCCGATGAACCGGACGCCTGCAAACCCCAGCAGCAGCCCGGCGGCCCCAGCGGCCTTGAGCGCGGCGAGCCAGGGGATCCAGCCCCGCGGAACGCCCACTTCCGCCGAGTTCGCGAGCACGAACTCCGCCTTCGACAGGTCCGCCACCGCGCTCCCGGCGTTCGCCACGATCGCGACGACGGTGATGGCCGCATACACGCTGAACACTCGCGCCCCTTCCTGTCCGTCCCCGCCAACCAGCCTCGTCAGGGCTCGGAGCGCCGTCCAATGCATGCCTCCATAACCTGACGGCATGGACATCGACACGCGGTTGCTGCGCTATTTCGTCGCCGTGGCGGAGGAAGGCAACCTCACCCACGCGGCCCAGCGGCTGTTCGTCTCCCAGCCCGCGCTGACCAAGCAGATCAAGCAGCTGGAGACCCAGCTCGGCACGGCGCTGTTCACCCGCGGCCCGGTCCGGTATGACCCTCACCGAACCGGGCCGCGCCCTGGCCGAGCGGGCACCCGCCCTGCTGGCCGACTGGGACCGGATCCTGCGCGAGACGAAGGCCGCCGCGAGCTGGGCCGCCCGCGTGCTGCGCGTCGGCTTCGTGGCCAGCGGGGCCAACGAGGCGACCCAGCCCATCGTCGCCGAGTTCTCCCGCCGCCGACCGGGCTGGCGCGCCCAGATGCGCCAAGCCTCCTGGGCCAACCCCTCGGCGGGCCTGGCCGACGGAGAGGCCGACGTCGCCCTGGTGCGCCTCCCCTTCCCCGGCCAGGACACCCTGCGCGTGACGCCCCTGTTCACCGAACCCCGCTGCGTCGCCCTCGCCGCGGCGCACCCGCTGGCCGCCCGCGACGTGATCCCCCTCCGCGACCTCTGGGACGAACCCTTCGTCGCGGCCCCCGCCGAATCGGGCCCCTGGCGCGACTACTGGCTGGCCGCCGACGAACGCGCAGGCCACCCCGTCCGCATCGGCGCCGTCACCGACCAGCCCGACGACTGGCTCAACGCCATCGCCAACGGCTACGGCATCGCCCTCGCCCCCGAATCCGCCGCCCGCTTCTACGCCCGCCCCGGCATCGTCTACCGCTCCGTCACCGGAGTCAGCCCGAGCCGGGTCGCCGTCGCCTGGACCCCGGCCGACGACGACAACCCGGTCGTCCAGGACTTTGTCAACTGCTGCCTGGAGGTCGGGTCCGGCGGCTGTACGGTGGTGCCATGACCGCCCTGCCCGACTGGATGCGCCCGCCGCGCGATGAAGGCTGGTTCGCGGAGGATCTGGACCGCCTGCCCGAGGCGCCACGCCACACCGAGCTGATCGACGGAGCTCTCGTCTTCATGATGTCGCCGCAGAGGTGGTGGCACGGCCACCTCGTCACCATGCTCACGCTTGCCCTCATGGAGCAGGCACCCGCCGGTACCAGGGTCGGTCGCGAGATGACGATCAAGCTCGACGAGCGCAACCGTCCCGAACCGGACCTCCTGCTGACGACAGCCGACTTCAAGGGCGATCGCACGTGGTTCGCCCCTGGCGAAGTCCAGCTCGTCGTCGAGGTCGTCTCCCCCGAATCAGCCCACCGTGACCGCACGGTCAAGCACCGCAAGTACGCGGAGGCCGGCATCCCGCACTACTGGTGCATCGAAGAGGAAGAGGGTTCACCCGTCGTCCACGTCTATGAGCTCGATGGACCGACTGGCGCCTACGCCCCCGCCGGCATCTTCCGCAGCAGCCTCCGCCGACCGGTGCCGTTCGAGATCAGCCTGGATCTCGACAAGCTCACACCGTAAGGCGTCACCCCGGCGCGCCGAGTGCGGCCCCTCTTCGTATGTCAGACGTTGAAGCGGAACGTCGGGAACAGCGCAGTCACCTGTGGAAACGGCAAATCCGGCCGGACCATCCAGCGCCGATCCAGCAACAAGCACGGAATCGCTGGATCACCCCACCGGCCCCACCGCCCGTCAGGGGCTCAGCTGCCACAGGGCGTCCATGGGCAGAGCCCGGATCCGGTCGCCGAACGGCAAGGTCTGCTGTCCCGTATAGAGGACGTAGCCGGCGACGAACCGGTCCCCGAGCAAGTTGGCGAGATTGCGCAGCCCCGAGAGGTCCTCGGTGCGCACGGTGGCCCCGGCCTTGACCTCAATGCCGATCACGTCGCCTCGCGGCGTCTCGATGACCGCGTCCACCTCGACCTTGTCCTTGGTCCGATAGTGGAAGAGGCGGCCTTGCTGCTCGGACCAGGTCAGCTGGCGGGCGAGCTCCATGACGACGAAGTTCTCCAACATGGCACCGGCCGCGCCGTCGGGCTCAGCGAGCCGGGCGGCGTCCTGGCCCGTCAGATGGCAGGCGATCCCGGTGTCGACGAAGGCGAGTTTGCCAGTCCCCACCGTCCTTCCCGTCAGCCCGGAGGTCCAGGCCGGAATGGTCTTGATCAGAAAGACCGAGGTAAGCAGTTCCAGGTAGCGCACCAGCGTGGTGCGGGGAATACCCGAGGCGGTGGCGAGCGCCGCAGGGACCAGCAGCCCTCCAGTCCGCCCGGCAAGGAGACCGAGGAGTTTCAGGATCTCGCCGTGCCGCTCGATACTGGCGAGCTCCAGCACATCACGTTCGACAAGCGTCGAAAGATAGGCGTTGAAGAACGCGGTCCGGCGCCGGGGCGTGCGCTTGACGGCCTCGGGGAATCCGCCGACGACCGCACGGTCCAGATAATCGCGCTTACGCAGAGCGGAGGTGCGGCTGAGGCCGGGGCCGTGAGCGAACGCCGCGTCGACGAACCGGTCCGGACCCCCGCTGATCTCCCCTTGCGAGAACGGCCACAGTTCGATGACCTCCATACGGCCGGGCAGCGCATCCGGCAGCGTCCGCATGGCAAGGATCCGCGAGGATCCGGTCAGCAGGAAGCGCCCCGGCGTCGGATCGAGGTCGACGGCCACCTTGATCGCACGGAGGAGTTCCGGCGCAAGCTGGATCTCATCGATGAGCATCATCGAGTCGTGCTCGACGAATCCCGTGGGATCGTCCATGGCGGCACGCAGGGTCGCCGCGTCGTCGAGCAGACGCAGGACGGGATCGCGGCGACGCGCGGCGGTCAGTCGGGTCAAGGTCGACTTCCCCGCCTGACGGGCGCCGTTGACCAGCACCACGCGTGTGTCATCGAGCGCTTCCGCGACAAGGCTCTCGGCATGGCGCCGAACCAGATCATTGCGAGTTGCCATGCATTACAGAGTGCCACCACCGCCAAGATCAATGGTCATTTAGACGGACTCCTCGTGGCCAAACAGCCGATAGGTTGGTGGGCATTCGGACGGACGATGGCCCATCGATCACTCAAGCGACCGACAGCTGAAGATCCTGAGCGGCCAAGCAGCTCGTCGAGCAGTTGCCGGGTAACGGGTACGTCTCGCGCTGCGCTCGCCGTCGCCTTGGCGAGCTTCAGACAAACCGACCGGCAGCATCGTCGCAAGCCGCGGGCGAGAACTTCAGCGACCCTGCCGCATACCGGCCAGACCCTAGTGGCATCAGCCACGGCGAAGGCCCCGTGCGTGGCGGTGCCGCCCGCACCTGAGCACCCGCCGACGACCGGCCCGGGCATCGGCGGGACTCCAAGCCGTCGCCTGCCCTGCCCATCCTGGCCTTCCAGCCACGCCGACCGAACCAGCAAAAATCCAGCAACCGGAAACCCCGCCCGGATTCAACAACCGGACGGCCACGCCCTGACCTGCACAAACACCGCGTCGCATCTCGCGAACCCAGACCTTGAACGTTCCGCCGCAACACACGAATCCGAGCAGCGAATCGCCCCCTGAACTGCGCAAATGCAGATCAGGGGGCGAGTTCGGGGAGGAACTAGACGTTGAAGCGGAACTCCACCACGTCCCCGTCCCGCATCACATAGTCCTTGCCCTCCATCCGGGCCTTCCCCGCCGCGCGGGCCTCGGCGACCGAGCCCGTGGCGACCAGGTCTTCGAAGGAGATGACCTCGGCCTTGATGAAGCCCTTCTGGAAGTCGGTGTGGATCACACCGGCCGCCTCCGGGGCGGTCGCGCCCTTCTTGATGGTCCAGGCGCGGGACTCCTTGGGGCCGGCCGTGAGGTAGGTCTGCAGGCCGAGGGTGTTGAAGCCGACGCGGGCGAGGGTGGCGAGGCCGGGTTCGTCCTGGCCTACGGACTGGAGGAGTTCGAGGGCTTCCTCATCGTCGAGTTCGGCCAGGTCGGCTTCCAGCTTGGCGTTGAGGAAGATCGCCTCGGCGGGGGCGACGAGGGTGCGCTGCTCGTCCTTGAAGGCGTCGTCGGTGAGCTCGTCCTCGTCGACGTTGAAGACGTAGAGGAAGGGCTTGGTGGTGAGCAGGTGCAGATCGTGGAGGACGGCGGCGCGCTCGGTGCCCTGGACGATGCCGGCGGAGAAGAGGGTGCGGCCCTCGTCGAGGATGGCCTTGGCTTCCTCGACGGCCTTGACCTGGGCCTGCTTGTCCTTCTGGATCCGCGACTCCTTGACCAGGCGCGGCAGCACCTTCTCGATGGTCTGGAGGTCGGCGAGGATCAGCTCGGTGTTGATCGTCTCGATGTCGTCCTTGGGCGAGACCTTGCCGTCGACATGGACGACGTTCTCGTCCTTGAAGGCGCGGATGACCTGGCAGATCGCATCGGACTCACGGATGTTCGCCAGGAACTTGTTGCCCAGGCCCTCGCCCTCGGAAGCGCCCTTGACGATGCCCGCGATATCGACGAAGTCGACCGTGGCGGGGAGCTTACGGACCGAGCCGAAGATCCCGGCGAGGGTGTCGAGGCGGGGGTCGGGGACGCCGACCACGCCGACGTTGGGCTCGATGGTGGCGAACGGGTAGTTGGCCGCCAGCACGTCGTTCTTGGTCAGGGCGTTGAACAGGGTCGACTTGCCGACATTCGGCAGACCGACGATTCCGATCGTGAGCGACACGTTGGCGACTTCCCGTAACTTCCCATAGCGAGAATGTGACGACAGGGACGAGGCCCGCTGCGGGGCCGATGCACCAGTCTACGGGGCCGCTCCGCGTCACCCGGCCGGACTGACAATCGGTCGAACACACTGCCAAGGTCCTGCGAAGGGCGTGTCCAACGCCGGATTCTCGCCGTCCCTCGACCTACGTTGGTCGGGTGGAGCCATACAGCACCCGTCCCCCGCGACGTTCATATGCCCCGTCGCCCCGCCCGGCGGCGGACGACAGAGACGTGAGCCGAGGCAGCCAGCAGACTCGGGACAACCAGGAGAGCCGGGAGAGCCGGGACAAGGAGAGAAGCGAGGCGGCGCGGCGGCCGGCGCCCGCGCCCGCGACCGCGGCGGGCGCCGTGGGGCCGGCCGTGCGGCGGGCGGTGGCCGGGCTGCGCTATCCCACCCCGCGCCTCACCGGCTTCGGGGCGGGGCTGCTGGCCACCGTCGCCATGCTGGGCTTCGGCTGCCTGGACGCGCTGCTGTTCTCCGGCTCCACCACCTCGTACGGCGTGATCTTCCTGCTGGTGAGCGCGGCCTGCGGGCTGTGGGTGCGGCCCGTGGACCTGGCCGCGGGGCCGGTCGGGGTGCCGATCGCGTTCGCGTTCGGGCTGCTGCCGATCAACGAAGGGACGGCGGGCCTGGCCGGGCAGACGATGGGCGTGTTCACCTCGCTGTCGCTGACCGCCGGCTGGCTCTACGCCGGGACGCTGCTGACCTCGCTGATCGTGCTGGCGCGCAAGGGCGCCCTGGTCAGTCGGCGGAACCAGCGCCAGCAGTGGGAGCAGCAGCAGAGTCGCGGGGCGCGGACCGATCAGCCGTCGCGGCCGGACCAGCCGTCTCGGCCCGATCAGCCGTCTCGGCCTGGGCGGCCATCGCGGTCCGGGCAGCCATCGCGGCCCCCACGATCCCCGCGTTATTCAACAGCTGCGCAGGCACGATCTCGGCCTTGATCCCCTCGATCAGCGGCAGGAACTTCGACGCCTTGCGGCTCACCCCGCCGCCGATCACGAACAGCTCGGGCGAGAACAGCATCTCCACGTGCTCGAGGTACTTCTGCACCCGGTGCGCCCAGCTGTGCCAGCTCAGGTTGTGGTCGTCCTTGGCCTTGGTCGAGGCCCGCTTCTCCGCCTCGTGACCGGCCAGCTCCAGATGGCCCAGTTCGGTGTTGGGCACCAGGCGCCCGTCGATGAAGACGGCGCTGCCGATGCCGGTCCCGAAGGTGAGCAGGATGACCGTGCCCGTACGGCCGCGTCCGGCGCCGAAGGTCATCTCCGCGATACCGGCCGCGTCCGCGTCGTTGACCACCGTGACCGGCGAGCCCAGGCGCTCGCCGAGCAGCGCCGCCGTGTCGACGTCGATCCAGCTCTTGTCGACGTTGGCGGCGGTGCGCGTCGTACCGCTGGTCACCACGCCCGGGAAGGTCACCCCGACCGGCCGCCCGGACCAGCCGAAGGAGTCGACGACTTCGCTGACGCTCTCCGCCACCGCTTCGGGCGTGGACGGCTGCGGGGTGAGGACCTTGAAGCGCTCCACGGCCAGGTCCCCGCGCGCCAGGTCCACCGGCGCGCCCTTGATGCCCGAGCCGCCGATGTCCACGCCCAGGACGCTGACGGCGTCGCCGGGACGGACGACGGCCTCGGGCTGCGACTGCGCTCGCGCCTGCTGCGGCGCCTGTTGCTGCGGTGCGGTGTGCGTCGGTTCCATGATCAGAAGGCTAGAGGGTTTCGGCAGGAGCGGCCTCCGCCACCGCGGCCGCCGCCTCGGCCCTCAGGTCGCGGCGCAGCTCCTTGGGCAGCGAGAAGGTCAGGCTCTCCTGCATCGGCTGGACGACCTCCACATCCCCGAAGCCGCGCTCGGCCAGCCACTCCAGCACGCCCTCGACAAGCACGTCCGGCACCGAGGCGCCCGAGGTCACGCCGACCGTCGTGACGCCCTCCAGCCATGACTCGTCGATCTCGCTGGCGAAGTCGACCAGATGCCCGGCCTTGGCGCCGGCGCCGAGGGCGACCTCGACCAGCCGTACCGAGTTGGAGGAGTTCTTGGAGCCGACGACGATGACGAGGTCGGCCTCGGCGGCCACCTGCTTGATCGCGGTCTGGCGGTTCTGCGTGGCGTAGCAGATGTCGTCGCTCGGCGGGCTGATCAGCGCCGGGAACCGCTCCTTGAGCGCGTCCACGGTTTCCATCGTCTCGTCGACGGAGAGGGTGGTCTGGGACAGCCAGACGACCTTGGACTCGTCGCGGACCTCGACGTTCCCCACGTCCTGCGGGCCGTCGACGAGGGTGATGTGGTCCGGTGCCTCGCCGCTGGTGCCGATGACCTCTTCGTGGCCTTCGTGACCGATCAGGAGGATGTCGTAGTCCTCCTTGGCGAACCGGACGGCTTCCTTGTGGACCTTGGTGACCAGCGGGCAGGTCGCGTCGATGGTGGCGAGCCGGCGCTGCCTGGCCTCGTCGTGGACGACGGGTGCGACGCCGTGGGCCGAGAAGATCACGATGGATCCCTCGGGCACCTCCTCCGTCTCGTCGACGAAGATCGCGCCCTTCTTCTCGAGGGTCTGCACGACGTATTTGTTGTGGACGATCTCCTTGCGCACGTAGATCGGCGCCCCGTACTGCTCGAGGGCCTTCTCGACGGCGATTACGGCACGGTCCACGCCTGCGCAGTAGCCGCGGGGGGCCGCGAGCAGGACCCGGCGGGCTGTCGTTGCGGTCATGTTCCCCATGGTAGGGGCCATGGCCCCGGGGCTTTGTCAGTGGCGGCCGATACGCTCGCGGACATGGCTGTCAACACGTCCGCGGAGACGCCGATTCCGGTCGGCGAGGTGTCCCGGCTGATCGGCGGGTGGATCGACCGGCTCGGGGCGGTATGGGTGGAGGGGCAGATCACCCAGCTGTCCAGGCGCCCCGGCGCCGGGGTGGTGTTCCTGACCCTGCGCGACCCCTCGTACGACATCTCACTCACCGTCACCTGCTTCCGCGCCGTCTTCGACAAGGTCGCGGACACGGTCACCGAGGGCGCCCGGGTGGTGGTCCACGCCAAACCGGAGTGGTACGCGCCGCGCGGCCAGCTGTCCCTGCGGGCCGCCGAGATCCGGCCGGTCGGGGTCGGGGAGCTGCTGGCCCGGCTGGAGCTGCTGAAGAAGTCGCTGGCGGCGGAGGGGCTGTTCGCGGCCGACCGGAAGAAGCCGCTGCCGTTCCTGCCGCAGCTGATAGGGCTGGTCTGCGGGCGCGCCTCGGCGGCCGAGCGCGACGTGTTGGAGAACGCGCGGCTGCGCTGGCCCGCGGTCCGCTTCGAGGTGCGCAATGTCGCGGTGCAGGGCGTCCATGCCGTGCCGCAGGTGATCGAGGCGGTCCAGGAGCTGGACGCGCTGCCGGAGGTGGACCTGATCATCGTGGCGCGCGGCGGCGGCAGCGTGGAGGATCTGCTGCCCTTCTCCGACGAGCAGCTGGTACGGGCCGTGGCCGACTGCGCCACCCCGGTTGTCTCGGCGATCGGGCACGAACCGGACTCGCCACTGCTGGACCTCGTCGCCGACCTGCGCGCCTCCACGCCCACCGACGCGGCCAAGAAGGTCGTCCCGGACGTGGGCGAGGAGCTGATGCGGATCCAGCAGCTGCGCGAGCGCGCGCTGCGCAGCACGCGCGGCCTGCTGGACCGGGAGGAGCGAGGGCTCGCGGCGGCGCTGGCCCGGCCCTGTATGCGGCAGCCGCACCGGATGGTGGACGAGCGGGCCGAGCAGGTCTCGGGGCTGCTGGACCGCGGCCGGCGCTGCCTCGGCCATCTGCTGGACCGGGCGGACTCGGAGCTGACGCACACCCACGCCCGGGTGGTGGCCCTGTCCCCCGCCGCGACGCTGCGGCGCGGCTATGCGGTGCTGCAGCGCGCGGACGGGTCGGTGGTCCGGGCGGCGGCCGAGGTGAGCGAGGACGAAGAGCTCAGGGCGCGGGTCGCCGAGGGCGAATTCACGGTCCGCGCCGTTGTCAGCCCCTCTGAATAGGCTGTGCGACATGGCAAAGACCGAAGAGAAGGCGGGGAAGGCGAAGGCCGCGCAGTCGGCCGGGGACCCGGCCGAGGCGTCCACGCTCGGCTATGAGCAGGCCCGCGACGAGCTGGTCGAGGTGGTGCGCCGCCTGGAGGCGGGCGGGACGACCCTCGAGGAGTCGCTTGCCCTCTGGGAGCGCGGCGAGGAGCTGGCGAAGGTCTGCCGCCGCTGGCTGGAGGGCGCCCGGGCGCGGCTGGACGCGGCGCTGGCCGAGACGGCGGAGGGGGACGACGGCGGGGCGGACGGAGACGAGGGGGGCAGGGGGAACGGCGGGAGCTGACGCGGTCCGGCGGTCTGCGGGCGGCTGTCGGCGGGCTTGGGTACTGTCGGCAGCGGTCGGCGGGCTCGGGTGCTGTGATTCGGAGCACCCCGCCCGCCATTTAGTTGAACATTAACCTAAGCCGCGTATGGTGGGGCTCCGTAAGCACACCCCCCACAGCAAGCAGAAGGTTGTTCACGCTCATGTCTCTGGCCCTCGACCCCGCCGCCCAGGACCTCCTCTTCCGCGAGGCCCACACCGCCAACACCTTTACCGACGAGCCGGTGACCGAAGGGCAGGTGCAGGCGATCTACGACCTGATCAAGTACGCCCCCACCGCCTTCAACCAGTCGCCCCTGCGGGTCGTGCTGGTCCGCTCGGCCGAGGCCCGCGAGCGCCTGGTCCCGCATATGGCCGAGGGCAACCAGGCCAAGACCGCCACCGCCCCGCTGGTCGCGATCCTCGCCGCGGACAATGAGTTCCACGAGGAGCTGCCCGCCCTCTTCCCCCACTTCCCGCAGGCCAAGGACGTGTTCTTCAGCGAGCGCGCCGCCCGCGAGCAGGCCGCGGCGCTGAACGCCTCGCTCCAGGCCGGCTACTTCATCCTGGGCATCCGCGCCGCCGGTCTGGCCGCCGGCCCGATGACGGGCTTCGACGCGGCCGGTGTGCAGAAGGAGTTCCTGGACGACGACCACACCCCGCTGATCATCGTCAACATCGGCAAGCCGGGCGAGGACGCCTCGTTCCCGCGCGGCCCGCGACTGGCCTACGACCAGGTCGTGACCGCCGTCTGAGACCCTCGCCCGAGGCCCCTGCCCGGGGCCTCGGTCCGCCCCGCTCCCGCCGGAGGCGAACCGAGCCACAAAAGGGGGCGCGGTTGGCCGCCGCGCTCAGCCCTTCCCCGTGTTGAGCGCGGCGGCCATTTCCGTCAGCTGCCCGAACGACGCCGTGCCGGTGACCACCGTGGTCACACCCGGCTCCGCGCTCACCAGCGCGTCGTACTTGTCGCCCTCGTAGCGGATCCACTCCTTGCCGTCGATCCGCTGCTTCTTGTCCGTCTTCTTCGCCTGCTGGGTGACATCGGCGATGTACGGCCCCGCCTTGGCGTCGCTCTGCTCGACCGCGACGTAGTCCTCCTTCGGGGTGAGGAAGCCGAGGTGCCACGCCGTGCCCTCCGCCTGCGACGACTGCACGGGCCCGTACGTCACCGAGGTCGCGCGCCAGCCCTTGGGCAGGCTGCCGGGCTCCGGCGCCGCCACCGGATACGGCGCCGCGCGCCGGGCGGTGATCAGCTCTACCCTGTAGTCGACCGTCTTCAGCGGATTCTTGCTGTCGTCGTGCGGAATGGCGAAGACGTAGATGCCCGCTGCGACGGCGCCTATTGCCGCCACCGACAGCACCATGTCCCGCACCGTCTCTTTGCCTCGCATACCTGCCACGCCCCCTATCGTCCCTCATGACTGTCGCGCTCATGCGTGGGGCCCTCTGCTCACATTCCTAATCAGCGGATACTGTGCTTTTCGGGGGGCTGTCCCCAGCTCCCGCACAATGCACGAATCACCCTCACATCCGGCCGTCGCCGTACAGAAAGGTGCGATCCGATGACCGAGCATCATCTGCCGTCCCAGCTGGAAGTCAGCCCCGAGGCCCCCGACCGCAACCTCGCCCTGGAACTCGTCCGGGTCACCGAGGCCGGTGCCATGGCCTCCGGTCGCTGGGTGGGACGCGGCGACAAGAACGGCGCCGACGGCGCCGCTGTGAAGGCCATGCGCTCCCTCGTCCACACCGTGTCCATGAACGGTGTCGTGGTGATCGGCGAAGGCGAGAAGGACGAAGCGCCCATGCTCTTCAACGGAGAGCGCGTGGGCGACGGGACCGGCCCGGAGTGCGACGTGGCCGTGGACCCGGTGGACGGCACCACGCTCACCGCCAAGGGCATGGCGAACGCGGTATCCGTCCTGGCCGTCGCCGATCGCGGCACCATGTTCGACCCGTCCGCGGTCTTCTATATGAACAAGCTGGCCACCGGCCCCGAGGCCGCCGAGTACGTCGACATCACCGCACCGCCCGGCGTCAATATCCGCCGGATCGCGAAGGCGAAGAAGTCCAGCCCCGAGGACGTCACGGTGGTCGTGCTCGACCGGCCCCGGCACGAGAACATCGTCAAGGAGATCCGGGAGGCGGGCGCCCGGATCAAGTTCATCTCCGACGGCGACGTGGCCGGCGCGATCATGGCCGCCCGCGAGGGCGCCGGCGCGGACCTGCTGCTGGGCATCGGCGGTACGCCGGAGGGCATCATCGCGGCCTGCGCGATCAAGTGTCTGGGCGGCACGATCCAGGCCCAGCTGTGGCCCAAGGACGACGAGGAGCGGCAGCGCGCGATCGACGCGGGCCATGACCTCGACCAGGTGCTGGAGACGGACGACCTGGTCAGCGGCGACAACGTGTTCTTCGTGGCCACCGGCATCACCGACGGCGATCTGCTGCGCGGGGTGCGGTACCGCGCGGAGACCGCGACCACCCAGTCGCTGGTGATGCGCTCCAAGTCGGGGACGATCCGGCAGATCGACTCGGTCCACCGGCTGTCCAAGCTGCGCGCCTACGCCTCGGTCGACTTCGACCGCGCGCGCTAGCCGCCAGTACGCGCTGCGGTTACGGGCGGGCCCCTCCTCCCCGGCGGGGCCCGGCCCCTTATTTAAGGGCTCGGTTCTCCCCCAGCTACCGCCGGGAGGTGCCCCCAGGGGGCGCTACAGCCCCCGTCGACGGTCGACCGTGCCCCTTCGCTCGCCCCCAGCTACCGCCGGGAGGTTCCCCGCCGGAGGTCAGCCAGGAGTCAGCCGGCGGCCGCCACCCGTACGGCGCGCTGCAGCTCCGCCTCGCGGCGCCGGCGGCGGGCCAGTACGACGCGGCGCTCGGCCGCGGTCAGCCCGCCCCACACACCGTACGGCTCGGGCTGCAGCAGGGCGTGCTCGCGGCACTCGACCATGACCGGGCAGCGCGCGCAGACGCGTTTGGCGGCCTCCTCCCGCGACAGCCGCGCAGCCGTGGGCTCCTTCGAGGGAGCGAAGAACAGCCCGGCCTCGTCCCGGCGACACACCGCCTCCGAGTGCCAGGGGCCTGCCTGATCCCGAGCGGGGATGCGCTGCGGGGGCACGACGGCGTCCAGCAGGGGCTGATGCGGTTGCAGCACGGTCTACTCCTGACGACGGCTCCGGTGGTCACCCTTGCCCGCCTGGCCCGTACGGCCCGTTAGCACCCCCATCAGCCGTACGAGAGACGATGCACCAAGCCTTACCCGCTGTGCGCGTGCTTATGCACACCGTTGCCCCGCCCGGGAATTCAATATGAACGTAGGTTCTTCAGGCGTTTTCCGCGCTTGCGCTTGACCTCGGCACCGCCAAAGAGGGTGAATCCCCGCACCACGATGGCCGGGGCGTCCGGATCCGGCGACTCGAACGTCTTGATGTCGAATCCACCGAAAATGCCCCCGCCGTCGCCGCTGACCGTGACGTTTTCCGGGACCTTGATCTCGACTCCGCCGAAGATGGCGCAGACGTTGATGACGATCTCCCGATGCTCGAACAGCGCCTCGGTCAGGTCGATTTCGACACCGCCGAACAACGCGAAGGCATTGGTGGTGCGCCTGACCCGCCAGCGGCCCTTGCGCGCCGCGCCACCGAAGACCGCCATCAGATTGTCGGAAGCGGGGAGGGCGCGGGGCCCCCACGACCCCAAATCGCCCGGCGCCGGGACGGCGGCGCGGCCGGCCGCCCCGGCCGCGGGCAGATCGCGGACCAGGGGGTCCAGCTCACCCACCGTCTTGGCCCGGTAGACCGCGTCGATCCGCTCGGCGTGCTCTTCGGGGTCGAGCCTGCCCTCGGCCAGGGCCTCGCGCAGGATGTCCGCGATCCGGTCGCGATCCGCGTCCGAGGCGCGCAGCTCCCCTGCGGACACGGGCCCGGGCGCGGGGGCGGTTTTCGTGGGCGCGGCGGTTTTCGTCAAAGGCACCGGCTGCTGCTCAGTCACCCGGCCAGAATACCCAGTCGCGATACATCGCGACTAGGGGGCGGACCGACTCGACGGACGGAGTCCGGCGCGGCCGACCGAAGCCTGGGAGGCCCCCAGGGCCGAACAGTGCGAGGACGGCCATCCCAAAGGGGCTACATCGCGACCAGGGGGCGGACCGACTCGACGGACGGAGTCCGGCGCGGCCGACCGAAGGCTTCATATGCCCGACCTCACAGGTCCCGCCGTCCCGCCCCGTTCTACGCTGGTGTCCGCTGTCGACGAAGTCAGCCGTAGCCCCGTCGAGTGAGGAATGGCCGCGATGCCAGAGTTTGCCTATTCGGACCTGCTGCCCCTTGGTGAAGACACCACGCCGTACCGCCTGGTGACCTCCGAGGGCGTGAGCACCTTCGAGGCCGGCGGGCGTACGTTCCTCAAGGTCGAGCCGGAGGCGCTGCGCAAGCTCGCGGCCGAGGCGATGCACGACATCTCGCACTATCTGCGCCCGGCGCACCTCGCCCAGCTGCGCCGCATCCTTGACGACCCCGAGGCGAGCCCCAACGACCGCTTCGTCGCGCTGGACCTGCTGAAGAACGCCAACATCGCGGCCGCGGGCGTGCTCCCGATGTGCCAGGACACCGGCACGGCCATCGTGATGGGCAAGCGCGGGCAGAACGTGCTGACCGAGGGCGGCGACGAGGAGGCCCTGTCGCGCGGCGTGTACGACGCGTACACCAAGCTCAATCTGCGCTACTCCCAGATGGCCCCGCTTACCATGTGGGAGGAGAAGAACACCGGCTCCAACCTGCCCGCCCAGATCGAGCTGTACGCGACCGACGGCGGCGCGTACAAGTTCCTCTTCATGGCCAAGGGCGGCGGCTCGGCCAACAAGTCCTTCCTCTACCAGGAGACGAAGGCGGTCCTCAACGAGGGCTCGATGATGAAGTTCCTGGAGGAGAAGATCCGCTCACTGGGCACCGCGGCCTGCCCGCCGTACCACCTGGCGATCGTGGTCGGCGGCACCAGCGCGGAGTACGCGCTCAAGACCGCGAAGTACGCCTCGGCGCACTACCTGGACGAGCTGCCCACCGAGGGCTCCCCCACCGGTCACGGCTTCCGCGACAAGGAGCTGGAGGAGAAGGTCTTCGAGCTGACGCAGCGGATCGGGATCGGCGCGCAGTTCGGCGGCAAGTACTTCTGCCATGACGTACGGGTGGTCCGGCTGCCCCGGCACGGCGCGTCCTGCCCGGTGGCCATCGCGGTCTCCTGCTCCGCCGACCGCCAGGCGCTGGCGAAGATCACGCCCGAGGGTGTCTTCCTGGAGCAGCTGGAGACCGACCCGGCCAGGTACCTGCCGGAGACCACCGATGAGCACCTGTCGGACGACGACGTGGTCCGCATCGACCTCAACCGGCCGATGGACGAGATCCGGGCGGAGCTGACCAAGTACCCGGTCAAGACCCGGCTTTCGCTCACCGGCCCGCTGGTCGTCGCCCGCGACATCGCACACGCGAAGATCAAGGAGCGGCTGGACGCGGGCGAGGAGATGCCGCAGTACCTGCGCGACCACGCCGTCTACTACGCGGGCCCGGCCAAGACCCCCGAGGGCTACGCCTCCGGGTCCTTCGGGCCGACGACGGCGGGCCGTATGGATGCGTACGTGGAGCAGTTCCAGGCGGCCGGCGGCTCGTACGTCATGCTGGCCAAGGGGAACCGCTCCCGGCAGGTCACCGACGCCTGCCAGGCGCACGGCGGCTTCTACCTCGGCTCGATCGGCGGCCCGGCGGCGCGGCTGGCCCAGGACTGCATCAAGAAGGTGGAGGTCCTGGAGTACGCGGAGCTCGGCATGGAGGCGGTCTGGAAGATCGAGGTCGAGGACTTCCCGGCGTTCGTCGTGGTCGACGACAAGGGGAACGACTTCTTCACCGACCCGGGCCCGTCCCAGCCGTTCGTCACCAGCATCCCGGTCCGCCCGCAGGGCTGATCCACGCGCCCGGCCGGGCCCGCTCAGCCGGCCAGCACCGCCTCGAATGCCCCCGGGCGCTGGACCACGCCGCTGCAGGCGGGGTCCGGCCCCGGGGCGCCCTCGCCCGCGGGGCACGGGCGGTCGCGCTCCGCGGACCACATGGACAGCCGGCCGATCCCCTTGGCCGCGGCGAACCGGGCGAGCCCGGCGGCGTCCTCGAGTGTGAAGACCTCTCCGGAGACGTCGTTGACCCCGATCATCGGGGTCACGGTGAGGGTCTTCCAGGCCGCGGCCTCGGAGAGGCCGAGGACGCCTCGGATCCGGCCGTGGGCGTTGATGGCGGCCTGGACGGCGTACCGGCCCATATCGCCGGTGTGCTCGCCGCCGTAGTTCATGGCCATGATGTTCACGCCCGAGACATCGACGCCCTGGGCCCGGGCGTTGGCGAGCAGGGCGCTGCTGTCGTCGGTCAGGCCGTAGGGCATGGCGGGCAGGGTGAAGGAGACCTCCAGACCGGGGCGGGCGCGCTGGAGCAGCGCGATGGCCTGCGCCCGGCGGGTGGCGGAGACGGGGTCGGCGAGAGTGGCGCCCTCGATGTCGAAGTCGGCCTTGGTGAAGCCGTAACGGTCGATCACCGCGGCGTAGGCGGTGGCGAGTTCGGGTACGTCGGCGCAGACCGTGGCCAGTTCCCGCCCGGCCGCGCCGCCGAAGGAGACCCGTACATCGCTTCCGGCCCGGCGCACGGCGGCGATCCGGGCCGTCAGCGCCCGGTCGGCCAGCGGGATCCCACCGTCCCAGACGGGGACGCAGCCTCCGCCCGCGATGACGAACCCCAGTGTGAACTCCTTGACGCCGCGCGCGGCGGCCGCGCTCATGTCGTATCCGGCCGCCCAGGCGCTGACGTACGGCGCCAACGGGACATCGGGGCGGGCCACCGGCGGCGCGGGTGGGGGCGCGGATGAGTGGGTGGGCGGGTGGGCGGTCGGGGGCGCGAGCCGCGGGGGCGGGCGCTCGCCGCCGACCCAGGCGGCGACGGCGGCGCAGACCGCCGCGGCGAGCATGGTGCGGCCGCCCAGGCGCGGGGTGGAGATGGCCCTCACGCGATGTGCTCTCCTTCCGGTACGGGCAGCCGGGCGCGCCCCTTCAGCTCAGCGGCGGCGCTTCGGCCGCTCTTCAAAGCTCGCATACCGAACGAACCGTCATGAGCTATGACACACCGCACCCTTCACCTATATGCGGAAAATCCTATTTGCTGCATTAGCCTCTGGCTTATGGACCCTCAGTCAGACGCGGGGCCCGTGTTCGTGGACCTCTCCGGGCGCCGTGCCCGCCTGTTGCGGCACGCGGGCGTGGTCGCGGGTGCCGCGGTCATCGGATACACGGCCCTCCTGGGAACAGGCTTCTCGGGCGGCACCGCCGTCGCCCCCGACACCCTGGCCCCCGGCGCTGTCGCCGACCGGGCCGGCCGGGACGCCAAGGACACCCGGCGCGGCCACCCCTCGACCCGTAAGCCTTCAGCCAAGGCCGGAGCCGCCCGGCACGCCGACCGCCGGACGGAGGCCGGGGCGCGATGAGCAGCGGCAGGCTGCCGCGCCCGCGCCGCCGCAGACACCCGGCCGCGCCCCCGCCGCAGCCCCGCTCCCGCCGGGTCTCCCGGCACACGGTGTCCCGGATGGCCGCCGCCGGGCGGCACGCCGTCCCCCGGCTGCGCATCGTGCTCGGCGTGGCCACGCTGGTCGCGGTGGTCTGCGGGATGCTGCTGGACGGCTATCTGCACGCCGAGGTCGGCAACGACGCCCGGGTGCACCGCTCGTACCACGCCCACGACGTCCCCCACCGGGTCCGCACCGGCGGCCCGGTGCTCACCTTCGACGACCGCGGCAGGCCCACCGGCCACCGCATCCCGGCCCGGACCATCGCGCTGACCTTCGACGACGGCCCGGACCCCCGCTGGACGCCGGAGGTCCTGAAGGTGCTGCGCGACCACGACGTGCCGGGCACCTTCTTCGTGCTCGGCCAGATGGTGGTCCGCAACCCCTCCCTGGTGCGCCGGCTCCGGGCCGACGGCCATGAGATCGGCGTGCACACCTTCACCCACACCGACCTCGCCTACCAGGACCGCGACCGGGTGGACCGTGAGCTGGCCCAGTCCCAACTGGCCCTGGCCGGTGCGGCCGGTATCAACAGCTCGCTCTTCCGCGCCCCGTACGCCTCCACCCTCGGCGCGCTCGACGACCGGACCTGGCCGGTCCAGCGGTATCTGGGCGACCGGGGCTACATCAGCGCGTTCATCGACGTCGACAGCCGGGACTGGCAGCGCCCGGCCGTCGGGCGGATCGTCCGCAACGCCACCCCGAAGGCCGGGAAGGGCGCCGCCGTGCTCTTCCACGACGCGGGCGGCGACCGCTCGCGGACCGTGCGGGCGCTGGGGACGTACATCGAGCGGATGAAGGCGAAGGGCTACACCTTCACCACGGTCACCGGGGCGCTCGGCGCCGAGGCCGCCGTCCACCCTGCCGACGGGGCACGCGTCTGGCAGGGCCGGGCCCTGATCTGGGCGGCGGCGGTCACCCAGTTCGCCATGCCGGGGCTGGCCTGGCTGCTGGCCGTGGTGGGCCTGGCGGTGCTCGCCCGGCTGCTGATGATGGTGGTGCTGGCCTGGTGGCACCGGCGCGCCCGCGACCTGCGGCGCTTCACCTGGGGCCGGGCGGTGGACGAGCCGGTGAGCGTGATCGTGCCCGCGTACAACGAGAAGGAGTGCATCGCCAACACGGTGAACTCGCTGGCCGCCAGCACCCAT
Organism: Streptomyces sp. NPDC020845; assembly: GCF_044334165.1. NCBI lineage: Bacteria > Bacillati > Actinomycetota > Actinomycetes > Kitasatosporales > Streptomycetaceae > Streptomyces > Streptomyces sp. NPDC020845. The sequence goes on from NZ_JBIRSJ010000010.1 coordinate 414,507, forward strand.
CCGATCGAGATCCTGGTCGTGGACGACGGTTCGACCGACGGCACCGCCGATATCGTCCAGGCCCTCGGCCTGCCGAACGTGCGGGTGCTGCGCCAGGAGAACTCGGGCAAGGCCGCGGCCCTCAACCGCGGTATCGCCGAGGCCCGCTTCGACCTGATCGTGATGATGGACGGCGACACCGTCTTCGAGCCCGGCACCGTATGCGAGCTGGTCCGCCCCTTCGCCGACCCGGGCGTCGGCGCGGTCGCGGGCAACGCCAAGGTCGGCAACCGCGCCGGTCTGATCGGCGCCTGGCAGCACATCGAGTACGTGATGGGCTTCAACCTCGACCGGCGGATGTACGACCTGCTGCGCTGCATGCCCACCATCCCCGGCGCGATCGGCGCCTTCCGCCGCCGCGCCCTGCTGGACGTGGGCGGTATGAGCGCCGACACCCTGGCCGAGGACACCGACATCACAATCGCCCTGCACCGGGCCGGCTGGCGCGTCGTCTACCAGGACAGCGCCTGCGCCTGGACCGAGGCGCCCGGCACGGTGGGCCAGCTGTGGCGGCAGCGCTACCGCTGGAGCTACGGCACCATGCAGGCGCTGTGGAAGCACCGCCGCTCGCTGGTCGACCACGGCCCCTCGGGGCGCTTCGGCCGGGTCGGGATGCCGCTGGTGGTCCTCTTCCAGGTGGTCGCGCCGCTGTGCGCACCGCTGATCGATCTGTTCACGCTGTACGGGGCGGTCTTCATCGACCCGGTGAAGGCGCTGCTCGCATGGTCGGCGCTGATGCTGGCGCAGCTGTTCGGCGCGGCGTACGCCTTCCGGCTGGACGGCGAGCGGTACGGCCCGCTGCTGGCGCTGCCGCTGCAGCAGATCGCCTACCGGCAGCTGATGTATCTGGTGCTGCTGCACTCGTGTGTCACCGCGGCGACCGGCGCCCTGCTGCCGTGGCAGAAGCTGCGCCGCACCGGCGAGGTCGACGCCCCCCGTACGCCGGAGCCCAAGGCCGTACGGTGACCTGGCTCACGCGTTCACTGAGGCCAGGGCGGGAACAGGACGGGCTCGGCGGGCGCTGTGGTCAGTGGAGGTGGGACGGTCATGTCCGACGAGAAGTACCGCATCGAGCACGATTCCATGGGTGAGGTGCGGGTCCCGGAGCATGCCAAGTGGCGCGCCCAGACCCAGCGGGCGGTGGAGAACTTCCCCGTCAGCGGGCAGCGTCTGGAGCGCGCGCATATCGAGGCGCTGGCGCGGATCAAGGCGGCGGCCGCCACGGTCAACGCGTCGCTCGGCGTGGTCGACGCCGACGTCGCGGAGGCGATCGCGGACGCGGCGGCGCAGGTCGCCGGGGGCCGCTGGGACGAGCACTTCCCCGTCGACGTCTTCCAGACCGGCTCGGGCACCTCCTCCAACATGAACATGAACGAGGTGCTGGCCACCCTCGCGAGCGAGCGCCTGGGCCGTGACGTACACCCCAACGACCACGTCAACGCCAGCCAGTCGTCCAATGACGTCTTCCCCTCCTCCATCCACATCGCGGCCACCGCGGCCGTCACCGCCGATCTGATCCCGGCGCTGGACCACCTCGCGGCGGCGCTGGAGCGCAAGGCGGCGGAGTTCGCGGATGTCGTCAAGGCGGGCCGTACGCATCTGATGGACGCGACGCCGGTGACGCTGGGCCAGGAGTTCGGCGGATACGCCGCCCAGGTCCGCTACGGGGTCGAGCGGCTGCGCGCCGCGCTGCCGCGGCTGGCGGAACTGCCGCTGGGCGGCACGGCCGTGGGCACTGGGATCAACACCCCGCCGGGCTTCTCCGCTGCCGTCATCGCCGAGCTGGCACGCGCCACCGGGCTGCCGCTCACCGAGGCCCGCAACCACTTCGAGGCGCAGGGCGCGCGTGACGGCCTGGTGGAGACCTCCGGTCAGCTGCGTACCCTCGCGGTCTCCCTCACCAAGATCGCCAACGATCTGCGCTGGATGTCCTCCGGGCCGCGCACCGGGCTCGCCGAGATCGCCCTGCCCGATCTCCAGCCGGGCTCCTCGATCATGCCGGGGAAGGTCAACCCGGTGATCCCCGAGGCGGTGCTGATGGTCGCCGCCCAGGTCACCGGCAACGACGCGACCGTGGCCTGGGCCGGGGCGGCCGGGAACTTCGAGCTCAATGTGATGCTCCCGGTCATCGCCAAGAACCTGCTGGAGTCCGTCCGGCTGCTCGCCGCCGCCTCCCGGCTGCTGGCGGACCGTACGGTCGACGGGATCACCGCCAACGTGGAGCGCGCCCGCGAGTACGCGGAGTCCTCCCCCTCCGTCGTCACCCCGCTCAACCGCTACATCGGCTACGAGGAGGCCGCGAAGGTGGCCAAGAGGTCGCTGGCCGAGCGGAAGACCATCCGCGAGGTGGTCCTGGAGTCGGGGTACGTGGAGCGCGGGCTGCTGACCCTGGAGCAGCTGGACGAGGCGCTGGACGTGTTGCGGATGACCCACCCGTAACGCGGTGTTGCGGTACCGGTCACGGCGTGGTGCGGTCGGCCCACCTAAGATCTGCTCATGACAGCGGACATCGTGGAGACGACGGAGACGGCGGACACCGCTCGATGGGCGCCGGGGGACCACATCCTGTGGCGTTACCGCGCCAACGCCGCCGAGAGCATTCACATCTGTCGCCCCGTAACCGTCGTCCAGGACACCGCCGAGCTGCTGGCCGTCTGGCTGGCAGCCGGCACCGCCTGCGTCAAACCGCAGCTCACCGACGGCACCTCGGTCCACCGCGAGCCGCTGTCCACCCGCTACACCAAGCCGCGCACCACCGCGCTGTCCACCTGGCTGGGCACCGGCGTCCTCAAGCTCGCCCGGCCCGGTGAGCCGTGGTCGGTGTGGCTGTTCTGGGAGCACGACTGGCGGTTCAAGAACTGGTACGTGAACCTGGAGGAGCCGCGGCTGCGCTGGAGCGGCGGCATCGACTCGGAGGACCACTTCCTGGACATCGCGGTCTACCCGGACCGCAGCTGGGAATGGAAGGACGAGGACGAGTTCGCGCAGGCCCAGCGCGTCGGCCTGATGACCCCCGAGCAGGCCGAGCGCGTACGGGCCGCGGGCCGGGCCGCCGTCGGTCTCATCGAATCCTGGGGAGCGCCGTTCCGGGAGGGCTGGGAGGACTGGCGTCCGGACCCGGCGTGGACCGTCCCCGCGCTGCCGGCCGACTGGCACCGTACCGGCCGGTATCGCACGTCGGCGCACTCGAGGTCCTGAACCTCTTGCTGCGCCCCTGTGTTTCAAACGTAGGATCGTCGTCCGGAAGACTGCACTCGTGAAAACTCGTGGAAACCAGACAGCGGCGCAACTCACGAATGAGGCGTGACATCTGACGCGGTCACAGGAGGGGGCGGAGGCGTGAGCGGTGAGGGAGGCCGGCACGTCCACGGCGCGGCGGGAGACGGGGGGCCGGTGACGGTGACGGAAAGCCCAGAAGGCCCACAAGGCACAGGCGGCGCAGGCGGCACTGGCGGCGCTGAACGCGCGAATGGCGACTGCGACGAGTACGCCGACGACTACGAGGGGTTCGAGGACTTCGACCGTCTGGCGCTGGACCGCAGCGGGCAGGCGGAGGCCTTCGACGCGATCGGCGACCGCTACGACGAGGCGTTCCCGCACAAGGACGGCCAGCTCGCGGCCGGCCGATGGCTGGCCGGCGCCCTCGCGCCCGGCTCCCGGGTGCTCGACGTCGGCTGCGGCACGGGCCTGCCCACGGCCCGTCAGCTCGTCGACGCCGGACACGAGGTGGTCGGCATCGACATCTCCCCGGGCATGCTCAAACTGGCCCGGAGCAACGTCCCGACCGCCACCTTCCAGCAGGTGGACATCGTCGACCTGCGCTCCGGCGGCCGCTACGGGCCGGGCGGATCGCGCGAACTGGGCGAATTCGACGCCGTCGTCGCCTTCTTCGCGCTGCTGATGCTGCCCCGCCCGGAGATCCCGTACGCGCTGCGGGCGCTGCGCGGGCTGCTGAGACCCGGGGGCCTGCTGGCCCTGGCCATGGTCGAGGCGGACGTGGACGACTTCGCGATCCCGTTCCTGGGCAACTCGGTGCGGGTATCCGGTTACCTGCGGGAAGAACTGCGGCGGGTCGTGCAGGACGCGGGCTTCGAGATCACCGGGGAGGACTCGCACTCGTACGCCCCGGCCAGCATCGACGTACCACCCGAGATCCAGCTCTATCTGCACTGCCGACGAAGTGTCTGACACTCGGTGCGCCCGGAGGAACAGGGCGCATGGCCCCGGACGGATGGAAACCCACGCGTGACGGAGCACCCCACCTCCCACAATGAGCGGCAGGCCACCAGCCCAGCCGCCGCCTCGGGCGCGCCCGAGGACGCGCACGGCGCGGTCCCGGACCCGCGGACCGCCGTGCGAGGGGCCGCCGCCCCCGGCCAGGAGCCGGACGGCGGGCGGCCACGCCCCGCCTTTCCCGCGGCCGGACCGGCGAGCGGCCCGGCCTCCGGCCAGGGCCCGGCCGCTGACCCGGGCCCCGGGGCCGCGGAGCCGGGCGCTGCCCGCCCGCGCGGCGACGCCACGCCCGAGGAGCAGCCCGCCACGGGCCGACAGCGGAGTCGCGGCCGGGGGGCCGCGCAGCGTGGCTCGGGCGCGGCGGGCGGACAGCGCGGCGCCGGTACGGCCGGGGGCGGCACCGCCGGGCAGCGCGGTGGCGGTGCGGCAGGCCGGCGCGGCGGATCCACGGCGGGCGGGCAGCGCGGTGGCGGTACGGCGGGGCGGCGGGCCGGGGCGGACTCGGGCCGCCGGGGCCCGGCGGCCGGCGATTCGGCCAGTGACGCGGTAAGTGAGCACCCGGCGCAGCCGGAGCACGGCACACCGGAGGGCGAGCCTGTGTGGGACGCGGACCACAATGCCGCCAGGGGCGCGGCACGCCGGCCCGGGGCGCGGGACGGCGATCCCGGCCTCGGCGCCGAACCCCCGGCCGCCGGGGGCGACGGCACGGGCGGGCGGCGCGGCCGTGACGGCCGGGGAGCCGCCCGGCGCGGCCCGGCCGCGGGCGAGCACCCGCCGGCCGACGCGGGCGACGCCCGGGCCGCGGCCGAGGTCGGCTATCGCGCGCCCGAGGGCGGGGCGCCCGCGGTGCCGGCCGCGCCACCCCCGGGAAGCACCGTCGCCGCCGAGGCGGCCTCCGCGCGGGACCGCGGCGGGGACCGGCTGCGGTTCGTCGGCGCGGCGACCCGGCGGATCGCGCGCGGTATCGACCTGGACGAGATCGTGCTGGGCCTGTGCCGGGCCACCGTGCCGACCTTCGCCGACGCGATCCTGGTCTATCTGCGCGATCCGCTGCCGGTCGGCGACGAGCGCCCGGTCGGCCCGGTCGTGCTGCGGCTGCGCCGCACCGACCGCATCCCGCTCGACCCGGACACCGAGAGCGGTCGGCTGCCGCTGCTGCCCTCGCAGCCGGATCTGTCGCCCGCCGTGGGCGGCGGCCCGGCGGCCGAGCTGTGCGAGGTGGAGGCGGGCGGTCCGCTGAACGAGGTGCTGCGCGGGGTGCGGCCGGTCTTCGGCGACTCCTCGGCCGCCCGGGCCGCGCTGCCCGAACTGCTCGGTGAGCACACGTCGGTGGCCACGGGCCAGCGCACGGTCCTGGCGCCGCTGCGGGGGCGGCGCCGGGTGATCGGCGCCGCCGTGTTCGTACGCCGCCCGGACCGGCCGCCGTTCGAGCCGGACGATCTGCTGGTCGCCGCCCAGCTGGCCACGCACACCGCGCTCGGCGTCGACAAGGCGGTGCTCTACGGCCGCGAGGTGTACATCGCCGACGAGCTCCAGCGCACGATGCTGCCCGATTCGCTGCCGCAGCCCACGGGCGTACGGCTGGCCAGCCGCTACCTCCCGGCCGCCGAGACGGCGCGGGTCGGCGGCGACTGGTACGACGCGATCCCGCTGCCGGGCAACCGCGTCGCGCTGGTGGTCGGCGATGTGATGGGCCACTCCATGACCTCGGCCGCGATCATGGGCCAGCTGCGCACCACCGCGCAGACCCTGGCCGGGCTCGACCTGCCGCCGCAGGAGGTGCTGCACCACCTCGACGAGCAGGCCCAGCGGCTGGGCACGGACCGCATGGCGACCTGCCTGTACGCGGTCTACGACCCGGTCGCGCACCGCATCGTGGTCGCCAACGCGGGCCATCCGCCGCCCCTGCTGCTGCACCGCGGCGGCCGTGCGGAGGTGCTGCGGGTGCCGCCGGGCGCGCCGATCGGTGTCGGCGGCGTCGACTTCGAGGCGGTCGAGCTGGACGCGCCCGCGGGCGCCACCCTGATGCTCTACACCGACGGTCTCGTCGAGTCGCGAATGCGCGATGTGTGGACCGGGATCGAGCAGCTGCGCGAGCGCCTGACGGCGACCGCCCGGCTCACCGGTCCCAACCCGCCGCCGCTGGAGCCGCTGTGCGACGAGGTGCTGGACATGCTCGGCCCGGGCGACCGGGACGACGATGTGGCGCTGCTGGCGGCCCGGTTCGAGGGCATCGCGCCGAGTGATGTCGCCTACTGGTTCCTGGACCCCAAGGCGCAGACGGCCGGGCAGGCGCGCCGGCTGGCGCGGCGGGCGCTGGCCCGGTGGGACCTGGACGATCTGACGGACGCGGTGGAGCTGCTGGTCAGCGAGGTGGTCACCAACGCCGTGCGGTACGCGGAACGGCCGGTGACGCTGCGTCTGCTGCGGACGGACGTACTGCGCTGCGAGGTCGGGGACGATGTGCCGCAGCTGCCGCGGCTGCGCCAGGCCCGGCCGTCCGACGAGGGCGGGCGCGGGCTGTATCTGGTCAACCGGATGGCGCGGCGGTGGGGCGCGACGCGGCTGAGCACGGGCAAGGTCGTGTGGTTCGAGCTGGCGATGCCGCCGCGGTCCTGAAGTCCCAAGACCGTCCGGTCTAAAGCGCGGCACACAGCAGCGGGCGGGGCCTTCTGCCGCGAAGGCCCCGCCCGCTGCTGTCTGTCTGCCCGGTGTCAGATCACCCGTTGCCGCGCTGCTTGGTGCGCAGACCGCGCGTGTCCAGGGAGGGCGAGGTCGGCGGAGTCGTCGGCGGCGTGGTGGTGTCGGTCGGCGACTCGCCGCCCGTGGTCGGGGGCGTCGTCGGCGGGGTGGTGGGCGGGGACGAGGACTCCGTCGGGCTCTCGCTCGTCGGCGGAGCGGAGGTCGTCGGTTCCGTCGACTTGCTGGTGGGCGGGGTGCTGCTGGGGCTGGTGCTCGACGGCGGCGGAACGGCCGCGCCCATGTCCGTGTCCAGGTCGAACTTGGCGGCTCCCGCTCCGTCGAGCGCCGCTCCCATGTACGCGGCCCAGATCTCCGCCGGGAAGCCACCGCCGTTGACGCGTCCGCCGCCGGCGGTGCCGGTCAGCGTCACCTGCTTACCGCCCTTGGCCTCGCCGAACATGCCGACCGAGGTGACCAGGTCCGGGGTGTAGCCGGTGAACCAGGCGGACTTGTTCTCGTCGGAGGTGCCGGTCTTGCCCGCCATGGCCTGGCCCTTCTGCCGTACGGCCGAGCCGGTGCCCTCGTCGACCACACCGGTCAGGACCGAGGTCACGGAGTCCGCCGCGGTACGGCTGATCACCTCGCCGCCCGTGGTGTCGGGCAGTTGGGCGCTCTCGCCGCCCTTCTCCGCCGACTTCACGATCGAGGGGGTGACCTTCTCGCCGTGGTTGTCGAGGGTGGCGTAGACCCCGGCCATGTCCTTGGGGCTGGCGCCCATGACGCCCAGCGACATCGCGGGGGCCACATCGAAGCCGCCCGCCTTGGAGTTCATGCCCAGGGCGGTGGCGGTCTTCTTGACCTTGTCCAGGCCGACGTCCACCGCCATCTGCGCGAAGACCGAGTTGACGGAGTTGTTCATCGCGGTCTGGACGCTGATCGGGCCGTAGTCCTTGTCGTCCTCGTTCGGCGGGGCGAAGCCGACCTCGCCGCCGTCGTCCTTGACCGGACGCTTGCTGTCGCCGTCGTAGACGGTGTTGGCCCTGATCGGCCGGCCGTCCTGGGTGGTGGAGTCGTTCTCCAGCGCGGCGGCGAGGATGAGCGGCTTGAAGGTCGAGGCGGGCTGGTAGTCCTCGCGGGTGGCGTTGTTGGTCCAGTGCTTGGTGGCGCCCGCACCGCCGTACATCGCCACGATCGCGCCGTTCTTGGGGTTCACCGAGACCGCGCCGACCTGGGCGTGCCCGTCGACCGCGCGCGTCTTCGGCTTGAGCTTGGAGGTCAGCTGGGTGTGGACGGCCTTCTCCAGGGCCTTCTGCTTCTTCTTGTCGATGTTGAGGGTGATCGTCCAGCCGCCGGCCGCGAGTTCGTCCTCGCTCACCCCGGCCTTGAACAGCTCCTGCTTGGCGGCCTCGACGAAGTAGCCCGTCTGGCCGTCGAGGCCGGAGGTGGCACGGGGCTCGATGGGCTCGGGGAAGGTCAGGCCCTTGCGCTCGCTCGCGTCCAGCCAGTGCTTTTCGACCATGTTGTCCAGGACGTAGTTCCAGCGCTGCTTGACCAGCCGCTTGCCGTTGGGGCCGGCCACCGAGTAGTCGTACTGGCTGGGGGCCTGCAGCAGCGCGGCGAGGTAGGCGCCCTGCGCGACGGTGAGTTTCCCGACGTCCTTGTTGTAGTACGCGCGGGCGGCGGCCTGGATGCCGTACGCGTTGCGCCCGTAGTAGCTGGTGTTGATGTACCCCGCGAGGATGTCGTCCTTGGACTGCTGCTGATCGACCTTGAGGGAGATCACCAGCTCCTTCAGCTTGCGGCTGACGGTCTGTTCCTGGCTGAGGTAGTAGTTCTTGACGTACTGCTGGGTGATGGTCGAGCCGCCCTGTTTGCCGCGGCCCAGAAGGGTATTGATGATGCCGCGCGCGGTGCCCGTGAAAGAGACGCCGGGGTCGGTGTAGAAGTCCTTGTTCTCGGCGGCGACGAAGGTGTGCTGCACCTCTTTGGGGATTTTCGACAGCGGCACGGACTCACGGTTGATCTTGCCCGTCTTCGCCATGATGCTGCCGTCGCTGTACTTGTAGACATTGGCCTCGGCCGTGGCGAGGGCGTTGGCATTGGGCACATCGACCATGAAGTAGAGCACCAGGAACGCGCCGATGAGCAGCAGCCCCATCGAAAGGAAGTAGCCCAGGACCATCTTCCATGTGAAGAAGCGGCGTATGCCGGTCTTCTTGCCGCTCTTGCCGCTCTTATCGGCGCCTTTCTTGGCTCTGCGAGCGCTCTTCTGCCGCGCCCGCCGCTCTTCCGCTCTGCCCATCTCTCCCGCTGCTCCTGTACGTCAGCCCCCAACCCAGCTCACGAAGCTAACACCGCAACTGACGTCAAATACTCATCGATCAAGCTTTTTCCGAAGGTGACAAAGAGCACCCGCTCTGTAGGAACTGACGTCCGGCCGCGGCCAGGGGTTGCCTTCTCGCCAAAAAGTGCTAACACATTGCTAGAGGCCGGACAGCCGCGCACCACCACGTACCAGCGAAAACGGGGGAACCTCCATGCCTGACATGACCGACATCACAACCACACCCGACATACCGGCCCCGCCCCGGCCCCAGGTGCGCGAGCGGCCCGCGCGCAGCATCGGCGGCGGTCTCGCGCTGCTGCTCAGCCTGGCCGGGCTGATCGCGGGCCCGCTGCTCATCGCGGCCGGAACCGACACCTCCGAGTACGACTACGAGGACAACAGCAACCCCGCGCTGATCATCCTCGGCGTCGTGGTGATCATCGCCTCCTTCATCGCGATGCGCGGACTGTGCTCGATCGCACCGGGCCAGGCCCGGGTCGTCCAGCTCTTCGGCCGCTACAAGGGCACCCTCCGCACCGAGGGGCTGCGCTGGGTCAACCCCTTCAGCAGCCGTAAGAAGATCTCCACCCGGGTGCGCAACCACGAGACCCCGGTGCTCAAGGTCAACGACGCCTACGGCAACCCGATCGAACTCGCCGCCGTCGTCGTCTGGCGGGTCGAGGACACCGCGCAGGCGGTGTTCGAGGTCGACGACTTCCTGGAGTTCGTCTCCACCCAGACCGAGGCCGCGGTGCGCCATATCGCCATCGAGTACCCGTACGACGCGCACGACGAGGACGCGCTGTCGCTGCGCGGCAACGCCGAGGAGATCACCGAGAAGCTGGCCACCGAGCTGCACGCCCGGGTCGAGGCGGCCGGGGTGCGCATCGTCGAATCGCGCTTCACCCACCTCGCCTACGCCCCCGAGATCGCCTCCGCGATGCTCCAGCGCCAGCAGGCGGGCGCGGTGGTCGCGGCCCGGCGCGAGATCGTGGACGGCGCGGTCGGCATGGTCGAGGCCGCGCTGGCCAGGATCGCCGAGGAGCAGATCGTCGAGCTGGACGACGAGCGCAAGGCCGCGATGGTCAGCAATCTGATGGTCGTGCTGTGCGGCGACCGCTCCCCGCAGCCGGTCCTCAACACGGGCACGCTCTACCAGTGACGGAGCCGAACGAGCGGGACGAGGCAGCGGAGCCGGCCGCGCGCGAGGGCGCGCGGCCGGCTCCGCGCCCGCGTAAGCAGGTGCTGCTGCGGCTCGACCCCGCGGTCCACGACGCGCTCGCCCGCTGGGCCGCGGACGAGCTGCGCAGCGCCAACGCGCAGATCGAGTTCCTGCTGCGGAAGGCGCTCGCGGAGGCGGGCCGGCTGCCCCGCGCCGCGGCCCCCATCCCCCGCCGCGGCCGCCCGCCCCGTAACCCCCATCCCCCGGAACCACCTTCCGAGACTTAGCAGGGACAGGCCAGAGAAACGCCTCTCACCTGCGGAAACGCCCAGCCTCATGCATCTATACACACGAGGTATACGCATGGTGTAGAGTGCTGCGCATGTCAATCGGCCACACCCTGCTCGGACTTCTGGAGTCCGGCCCACGCCATGGCTACGACCTCAAGAGAGCCTTCGACGAGCGATTCGGGCACGACCGCCCGCTCCACTACGGACAGGTCTACTCGACCATGTCCCGCCTCCTGAAGAACGGCCTCGTCGAGGTCGACGGCATCGAGCACGGTGGCGGCCCCGAGCGCAAGCGCTACGCCATCACCGAGGCCGGCATCACCGATGTGGAGCAGTGGCTCAGGCAGCCCGAGAAGCCCGAGCCGTACCTCCAGTCCGTCCTCTACACCAAGGTCGTCCTCGCGCTGATGACCGGCCGGAACGCCGCGGACCTGCTCGATGTGCAGCGCGCAGAGCATCTGCGCCTGATGCGCGAGCTGACCCAGCGCAAGCGCACCGGCGACCTCAGCGATCAGCTCATCTGCGACCACGCCCTCTTCCACCTCGAGGCCGACCTGCGCTGGCTGGAGCTCACCGCCGCGCGCCTCGGCCAACTCGCCAAGGCGGTAACCCCATGACCCCCGCGGGCTCGCTCCTCATAGCCGAAGGGCTGCACAAGTCCTACGGGCCCACCCCCGCCCTGGACGGCGCGGACTTCTCCATCCACCCGGGTGAGGTCGTCGCCGTCATGGGCCCCTCGGGCTCCGGCAAGTCGACCCTGCTCCACTGCCTCGCCGGGATCGTCACCCCGGACTCCGGCACCGTCAACTACAGCGGACGGGCGCTGTCCGCGATGCCGGACTCCCAGCGCAGCGCGCTGCGCCGCGGCGAGTTCGGCTTCGTCTTCCAGTTCGGCCAGCTGGTCCCGGAGCTCAGCTGCGTGGAGAACGTCGCGCTGCCGCTGCGGCTGAACGGCGTACGTCGCAAGGAGGCCGAGAGCCGCGCCCTGGCCTGGCTGGAGCGGCTGGAGGTCGCCGACGTACGCGCCAAGCGGCCCGGCGAGGTCTCCGGTGGCCAGGGGCAGCGCGTCGCCGTGGCCCGCTCCCTGGTCACCAACCCGCGGGTGCTGTTCGCGGACGAGCCGACGGGCGCCCTGGACTCGCTCAACGGCGAGCGGGTGATGGAGCTGCTGACCGAGGCCGCCCGGGAGACCAGCGCCGCCGTCGTCCTGGTGACCCACGAGGCGCGCGTCGCCGCGTACTCCGACCGCGAGGTCGTCGTACGGGACGGCAAGGCGCGGGACATGGCGGGCGTGCGGTGAGCGGCACCGGAAACGTGACCCCGCTGCGGGGTGCGGAGGAGCGGGCGCAGGAGCACGCCCCCGGGACGGGGCAGGCGCCCCAGGCGCCCCCCGCCCGCCCGGAGCCCCGCCAGCGGGTCGGCCCGGCCCGCTGGGCCGCCGATCTGGCGACGGGGGCGCGGTTCGCGGTCTCCGGCGGCCGGGAGAGCTGGGCCAGGACGCTCCTGACGGCGGTCGGCGTCGGGCTCGGCGTGGCGCTGCTGCTGATCGCCGCCGCCGTCCCGCATATCGTCTCGGCGCGCGACGACCGCACCAGCGCCCGCTCCTACGCGAGCAGCTACTCCAGCGACGTCAAACCGGGCCCCGACACCGTGCGGCTCGGCTTTGGAAGCACCACCTTCCGCGGCTCCGACATCACGGGCCTCCTGCTGGCGCCCGACGGCGACCGGCCGGCCCTGCCCCCGGGTGTCGACCGGATCCCCGCGACCGGCGAGATGGTGGTCTCCCCCGCCCTGAAGAAGCTGCTCGCCGACGGTGACAACAAGCTGCTCAGGGAACGCCTCGACTACAAGATCGTCGGCACCATCGGCGACGAGGGGCTGGCCGGACCGGCCGAGCTGTTCTACTACGCGGGCGTCGCCCCCGACGCCGTCGAGGGCGTCAGCAACCGTCTCGACCACTGGGGTGACAACTCCCCGAAGCAGGAGCAGGAGCTGGACCCGGTCCTGCTGATGCTGATCGTCGTGGGCTGTGTGGTGCTACTGCTGCCCGTGGCCATCTTCATCGCCACCGCCGTACGCTTCGGCGGCGAGCGCCGCGACCGACGGCTCGCCGCGCTGCGCCTGGTGGGCGCCGACAGCCGGATGACGCGGCGGATCGCGGCCGGCGAGGCACTGGTCGGCTCCCTCCTCGGACTCGTGGTCGGCACCGGGATCTTCCTGCTGGTCAGGCAGTTCATCGGCGGGGTCGCGGTGTTCGGCACCAGCGTCTTCTCCTCCGACGTCCAGCCCTCGGCCGCCATCACCACGCTGATCATGATCGCGGTGCCCACCTGCGCCGTCGTGGTCACCCAGATCGCGCTGCGCAGTATCACCATCGAACCGCTCGGCGTCGTGCGCAACACCGCGCCCAAGCCGCGCCGCCTGTGGTGGCGGCTGCTGTTCCCCGCTCTCGGCCTCGCGCTGCTGCTGCCGCGCCTCAGCTCGGGAACGGGGAGCAGCAACGGCGACATGTACCAGGTCGCGGCCGGTGCGGTGCTGGTGCTCGTCGGCATCACCGCGCTGCTGCCGTGGCTGGTCGAAGCCGTCGTCAAGCGCTTCGGCGGCGGCCCCGTCCCCTGGCAGCTCGCCACCCGGCGGCTCCAGCTCAGCAGCGGCGCCGCCTCGCGCGCGGTCAGCGGCATCACGGTCGCGGTGGCCGGCGCGATCGCGATCACCATGCTCTTCGCCGCCGCGGAGAGCGACAACACCACCTCCACCGGACAGGACCCGACCCGCGCCGATGTGGTGGCGTACATCCCGGTGGACACCGGCGCGCAGGCGCGGGACGCCATCGCGCAGTACACCGGCACCAAGGGCGTGCGCGACGCGCTCGGCGTCACCGAAGGAATGGTCAGCGACCCGCGCAGCAAGGCCAAGGCCCCGGGCGACATCCCGGTCCAGAGCGTGATGGTCGGCGACTGCCGCACGCTGAAGGAGCTGGCGCGGATCGGCGACTGCCGCGACGGCGACGTCTTCGTCACCAAGCCCGCCGAGTTCGACGACAAGGACACCTACTTCACCAAACCGGGCGCGACGGTCAACCTCAGCTTCGACGAGGACTACAACCCCTCCCGCAGCAAGACGCGGCTGTGGACGATCCCCAAGTCCACGCCCGTCGTGGACCTCAAGAAGGACCCGCAGGGCAGCGAGCACTCCGGCATCCTGGCCACCCCGGGCGCGCTGGACATCGCCGACCTGGACGAGCCCTCGGTGCAGATGATGCTCCGGCTCGACCCGAAGGTCCCGGACGCCATCGAGTACGCCCGCAACACGGCCGCCCGGGTCTCCTCCCAGTCGGACACCTACGAGCTGCAGAGCACCAAGCAGTCGGACGAGTTCCGGACCATCAAGCGCGGCCTGTTCATCGGCGCCTCGGCCACCCTGCTGCTGATCGGCGCGAGCATGATCGTCTCCATGCTGGAGCAGCTGCGCGAACGCAAGAAGCTCCTCTCGGTCCTGGTCGCCTTCGGCACCCGCCGCACCACCCTCGGCTGGTCCGTCCTGTGGCAGACCGCGATCCCGGTGGTCCTGGGCCTGGCCCTGTCGGTCGCGGGCGGCATCGCCCTGGGGGCGATCCTGCTCAAGATGGTCGACATGCCGATCGCCGTGGACTGGGCGAGCGTCACCACGATGACCGGGATCGGCGCGGGCGTGATCCTGCTGGTGACCCTGGTCAGCATGGGGCCGCTGTGGCGCATGATGCGGCCGGAAGGGCTCCGTACGGAGTAGCGCGCGATCGGCGCGCTTGTTGCCGCCGGGCCCTTCCCACCTGCGGAAAGGGCCCGGCGGTCGGGTGTTTCGGGGTTTATGCCACCCGTTGGAGTGAATCCCGTCTTACGGGACACATGGCGGTGGCGCGGCCTACGATGATTGCCTCGACACCAACCACCGGGAGACCAGCTATGTCTGCTGCCGCAGTCGAGGGGCCCTACCGCCCCGAGCCGCTGACTCTGCTCGAGGAAGCCAACAAGCTCATGGAGCAGCACCCGGGCTATCGAGTCGAGATCATCGGGGGAGTAATCACCGTGGCCCCACCAACGGACTTTCCTCATTCGAGGGTGCTGACCAAGCTCATGAGGCCCTTCCTGGCGGCGGGCCTGGACGGCGAGGAAACCGAGGTCGGCTGGGGGGTCGGCGTGTGGCTGCCGACCGGGCCTGAGGACTATGCCATCCCGGACCTGGTGGTGGTCGACGCCGACATCGACGAGCACCTCGTCGAGAACAGCTGCTACGACCCCGTGGCCTTCCGCCTCGTCCTCGAGGTCACCTCGTCCAACTACAACAACGACTTGAAGAACAAGGTCGCCGCGTACGCCGAAGCCAAGATCCCGGTGTACCTGATCGTCAACCGCAAACACGGCCGGGTCCATGTGCTGACCGACCCCGGCGCGGGCGGATACGACACGCACCGCGTCCATGCCCCCGGCGAGCAGATCACCCTGCCCGACTCGATCGGCGCCAAGGTCACCCTCGACGTGTCCGAGCTGTTGGCGGCAGGAGAGCGCAAAGGCTGACCCGCTACCCCTTGACGATCCGCACCGGCAACACCCCCATCGCCTCCCGCAGCGCCCCCGCGAACGCCTCGAACTCCTCCTGCCGCGCCGCCCCCGCCCGCATCGCGAGCGCGATCCGGCGTGCGGGTGCCGGGTCCGCGAAATAGCCGGTGGCCAGTTGGTCGCTGCGCCCCGTCTCCACGCGCAGCGCCGTACGCGGCAGCAGCGTCACCCCGAGGCCGCCCGCGACCAGCTGCACCAGCGTGGAGAGCCCGGCGGCGCTCGTGGTCACCGGGGCGCCCTCCGTACGGCCCGCCTCGCGGCAGATGTCCAGGGCCTGGTCGCGCAGGCAGTGGCCCTCGTCCAGCAGCAGCAGATCCAGCTCCTTCAGCGCCGCGCGAGGGATGTCGCTCCGCCCGCCGAGCCAGTGGTCCTGGGGCGTGACGAGCACGAAGTCCTCGTCGAACAGCGGTAGTTCGACCACCCCGGGGGCGGCCAGCGGGACCGCGAGCAGCAGCAGGTCGAGCCGGCCCTGGGCGAGCCCGTCCAGCAGCGAGGCGGTCTGCTCCTCGTGCACCTGGAGGTCGAGCAGCGGATAGCGGCCGCGCACCAGCCGCAGCACGGTCGGCAGCAGATACGGCGCCACGGTCGGGATCACCCCGAGCCGCAGCACCCCGGTGAACGGCGCCCGCGCCGCCGCCGCCTCGTCCATCAGCGCGCCCACCGCCTCCAGCACCGTACGGGCGCGCACCGCCAGCCGCTCCCCCGCCGGGCTGAGCAGCACCTTGCGCGTCGTACGCTCCAGGAGCTGCACCCCGAGCGCCTCCTCCAGCGCGGCGACGGCCCCCGACAGCGCGGGCTGGCTCATGCCGATGGCGGCGGCGGCATCGCGGAAGTGCAGCTGCTCGGCGACCGCGGTGAACGCCCTGAGCTGGGAGAGACTGGGCTGACGTGGCTTGCCTCCGGGCACGGGTGACTTCCCTCCGGGCCCCCCGGGTATGACTGCCGCAGCCAACTGATAACCACCTCCGATCAACAGCACCCAGTCTAGCTATTTCACTGATCAATGCCTTGTGTGCCAGGGTGGTCCAGTCCAACCCCGGGGAAACCACCACATAACGGTTTCCTCCGCTGAAAGCTGCAAGGAGAGCGCGTGCTCACTGTCGGTGACAAGTTCCCCACGTATGACCTGACCGCCTGCGTGTCGCTGGAGAGCGGCAAGGAGTTCGAGCAGATCAACCACAAGTCCTACGAGGGTTGGCGAGTAATCTTCTTCTGGCCCAAGGACTTCACCTTCGTGTGCCCGACCGAGATCGCCGCGTTCGGCAAGCTGAACGACGAGTTCGCCGACCGCGACACGCAGATCCTCGGCGTCTCCGGCGACTCCGAGTTCGTCCACCACGCCTGGCGCAAGGACCACCCCGACCTGCGTGACCTGCCCTTCCCGATGCTGGCCGACTCCAAGCACGAGCTGATGCGGGACTGCGGCGTCGAGGGCGAGGACGGCTTCGCACAGCGCGCCGTCTTCATCGTCGACCAGAACAACGAGATCCAGTTCACCATGGTGACCGCCGGTTCCGTGGGCCGTAACCCCAAGGAGGTCCTGCGGGTCCTCGACGCCCTGCAGACCGACGAGCTGTGCCCCTGCAACTGGAGCAAGGGCGAGGACACCCTGGACCCGGTCAAGCTCCTCTCGGGCGAGTGAGCTGACCGATATGGCACTCGACGACCTCAAGTCCGCCCTGCCGGACTACGCCAAGGACCTCAAGCTCAACCTGGGCTCGGTCATCGGCAACTCCGACCTGCCGCAGCAGCAGCTGTGGGGCACCGTGCTGGCCTGCGCGATCGCCTCGCGTTCGCCGCGTGTGCTGGCGGAGCTGGAGCCGGAGGCCAAGGCCAATCTGAGCCCCGAGGCCTACACCGCCGCCAAGTCGGCCGCCGCCATCATGGCGATGAACAACGTCTTCTACCGGACCCGGCACCTGCTGTCGGACCCGGAGTACGGCACCCTGCGCGCGGGTCTGCGGATGAACGTCATCGGCAACCCGGGCGTGGAGAAGACCGACTTCGAGCTCTGGTCGCTGGCGGTGTCCGCGATCAACGGCTGCGGCCAGTGCCTGGACTCGCATGAGCAGGTGCTCCGCAAGGCGGGCGTGGACCGGGAGACGGTCCAGGAAGCCTTCAAGATCGCCGCGGTGGTGCAGGCGGTCGGCACCACGCTCGACGCCGAGGCCACCCTGGCCGCGAACGGCTGACGGCACCCGGCCCAAGGCGCATAGCGCATAGCGCATAGCCGCATACGGGGCGTTCCCACCGAACCGGTGGGGACGCCCCTCGCGCATTCCCGTATGCCTCCGCCGGATGTCCGACCCCGCCGGTAAGGTCACGGGCCATGGCTCAAGACACGGACCACACCGACCCGTTGGCCGAGGCGCGTCGGCTTCTGACCGAGGTCGCCAATGACGCGGAGTACGTCGGCGAGGAGGACGAGGAGTGGGCGGACGGCGCCCGCACCGTCCGCGAGGCGTACACCCGCGCCCTGCGGATGGACCCGGAGAGCCTGGAGGCGGCCGCGGGACTCGCCGTGCTGGCCGGTGCCGAGCTCCGCTTCCATATCGTCAACCACGTGGACGGGTCCTGGTGGGAAGAGGACTCGGGCCCTCTCACCGAGATACCGGCCGACGACGAGACCGGGCGCCGGCTCGTCGCCGAGGCGATCCGCGCGGCCCGGCACGTCCTGTCCCTGGAGCCGGACAACAACCTCGCCGTCTACCTCGAAGCGCTGGCCCATGAGTGCGGGGGCGCGCACGACGAGGCGCTGGACCGCTATCTGCGCGCCGTGCAGCTCGACCCCTGGGACCATGTGGCCAAGGACCGCGCCCAGGCGCTCGACGACGCATACGACCCGCCGCGCCACGAGGGGCCGGACCCCAATCCGCACTCCCGGCACTTCTGGCTGCTCCGCGACAGCGTATGGACCAGCAACTCCGGTGACGAGGAAGTGGCGTACTGGCGCCTCGGCGACCCGGCCGACGTGCGGGACGCGATCGAGACGGTGGTGGCGGACAAGGCGCGGTACAACCCCGATCTGCCCTCCGTACGGGACGGCGGCATCAGCCTGATTACCTACGCCCCGGGCCGGCCGCCGAGCACGGTCGACATCTACGAAGCGCTGCGCCCCACGCCCTCCGGGCCACCGACGGTGGACTGGACGGCCGTGGCCCTCGAAGAGCCGCCGCCCGGCAGGTGCCTGCCGACCGGACAGCCGGTGCGCGTCGGCGGCCGGGTGCACTTCGACGGGGAAGGCGAACGCGCCGAGGAGTGAAGGCCGGCCGGGGCGCCCCGGTCAGGGCACCACGACCGGCGGCTCACTCGCCCCCGTCGTGCCGCCTCGGCGCGATCTCCGCCACGGTGGAGCCGTGCGGCCCCTGCGTCGCGCGCAGCGCGGCCTCCTTGTTGTACGTCCGCAGATAGCCGACGACCGTGTTGGCGACCGCCACCAGCGGTACGGCCACCACCGCGCCGCCGATCCCGCCGATCAGCGAGCCGGCCGCGACCGAGAGCACCACGGCCAGCGGATGCACCCGCACCGCCCGGCCCAGGATGAAGGGCTGCAGGATGTGGCCCTCGATCTGCTGCACAGCCAGCACCACCACGAGCACCATCGCCGCCGTCCACACGCCCTGGGTGACCAGTGCGACCACGACCGCCAGCGCGCCGGAGACGACGGCGCCGACGAGCGGGATGAAGGCGAAGAGGAAGATGAAGACGGCGAGCGGGACGGCCATCGGGACGTCGAGGAAGAAGATGCCGACGCCGATGAAGATGGCGTCGATCAACGCCACGATCACCGTGCCGCGCACATAGGCGGTGAGCGTGGTCCAGGCCCGCGGGCCGGCGCCCGCCACGCCCTCGCGGGCCGGGGCCGGGACGAGCTTGAGGAACCAGGCCCAGATCTTCGGTCCGTCGTACAGCAGGAAGAGCGTGCTGAACATCGCCAGCAGGATGCCGGTCAGCACCTCCACGATGACGGTGACGCCTTCGAGCCCGGCGGAGGTGAGCTCCTCGGTGTTGGCGCCGATCGCGTCGCGCAGGTTGTTGGCGATCTGGTTGATCTGCTTCTCGGTGACGTGGAAGGGGCTGTTGAGCAGCCAGTCCCGCAGATCGTCGATGCCTGCCTGGACCTTGCTGGACAGGTCGTCGATGTTCTCCATGACCTGCCAGACCACGAACCAGATGACCAGGCCCATGATGATGAAGCCGGAGATGAAGGTGATGGCGGTGGCCAGGCCGCGGGGGACGCCCCGGTTCCGCAGGCGGGTGACGGTCGGCTCCAGCATCGCGGTGATCAGCAGCGCGACGGTGAAGGAGAGCACGACCAGTTCGACGGCGCTGATGACGGTCATCAGCACATAGACCGTCCCCGCGAGCACCAGCAGCCGCCAGCCGACCTCGGCGGCGACCCGGACGCCCCAGGGGACGGCGGCGACGGGGTCGGGTTTGGCGGAGATGGCGGGGGCGTAGGCGGGCGGGGCGGGCACGCTGGCCGGCTCCCGGCGGGCCGGAGCCGCGCCGTCGGGGCCTGCGTCCGCCGCGATCGCGGGTTCCAGGGCCGGGAGGGCCGGGCCGGAGCCATGCACGGCGGAGCCGTTGGAGTCAGAGGGGTCGGCGGAGCCCTCAGGATCGGCGAGAGCCGGATCGGCGGGATCGGTGGGGCCGTTTACGCCCTCGGCCCTGCCGTCGCCCGGGGTCTTGTCGGCGCCCTGCCCCCTGTCGGCCCGTTCGCTCCTGCTGTCGTCGGTGTGCGCGTCGTCCGGGTCGGCGGCGTCGGCCTCGGCATGGCGCTCCAGCCGCTCGGACAGCCGGGTCAGGCCGGCCCCCATTCTGCCGACCCAGTGTGGCAATGCGGACATTTCGCTTCCCCTACCCCCAGTTCCCCCCTGGTCGTGGGGAAGACGTTACAGCCTGAGGACGCGGGAAACCCCCGGCCGGTTGCGGTCGGGGGTTTCGCGAAGTGGGACGCCGGAGGCGACCGAGTGAGGCCGAAGGCATCAGTAGTAGTTGTTGGCCTGCCAGAACGACCACGCGCCGCAGGGGCTGTCGTAGCGCTCGTTCATGTAGTTCAGGCCCCACTTGATCTGGGTGGCCGGGTTGGTGCGCCAGTCGGCGCCCACGGAGGCCATCTTGGAGCCCGGCAGCGCCTGCACCAGACCGTACGCACCCGAGGAGGGGTTCTCGGCGCGGTAGTTCCAGGTGCTCTCGTGGTTCACGATGTTGCTGAAGCACTGGAACTGGTCGGCCGGGACGATCTGCCGCGCCATGGCCTGGACCTCGGCGACGGTGTACGAGGCCTGCTGCGGGAAGCTGCTCGCGTCGCGGGTGGCCGAACGGCTCGCCGCCTCCTCGAGCTTCTTCTTGGCTGCCGCGCGCTCCTTGGCGAGCTTGGCCTCGGCGGCCGCCTTCTCGGCGGCCAGCTTCTTGGCCTTGGCGTCCTTGGCGGCCTGCTTGCGAGCAGACTCCTCAGCGGACTTCTTCGCCTCCGCGTCCGCCGCGGTGGACTGCACGTCCGCCTGCTGCGTCAGGGACGCGGTCTGCGCCACGGCCTGCTGGCCGGCGGGTATGTCCGCAAGGAGCGTCGTGTCGGCGGCGGTCGCCTCGACGGGGTCGGTCGAGCTCTGCTCTCCGCCCGCGGCAACGCCAACGACAGCGCCCACAGTGGTGACCGCGGTGGCGGAGGCCACTGCGAATCCCCGGACCGAAATCCGGCTCACACGGTTTCCTTCCAGCATCGCCCGCTTAGGTGACCTCGCGGACGCAATCGTGCCCCTGGCGCTGACCTCCCCTTGTTCCGTCCCCCTGTTGCACATGGGGATGGCTGGTCACGGGAGGCACTGGCCCGGTGGACCCTCCCTCGGGAGAGCCGCAAGGTGCTCGGGCGGCATACGGCGAACGCTGTTTAGTTCTGGTACTGCTGTTGCTCCGTACCGCTGGGGGTACTGGTGTGCCGTATGCGGGGCCTGACAGGACCCACACACTGCCGGAAGCGGACGCCCGGAGGCAATTCTCCGTTGAGTGTGAAAGCTCACACCCCGTTTACACCCTGGGATTTCCGGAAATCCGAGCGCACCAAGACGCCGCACGACTAAGCTCTTTCGGCTCAGCCGCGCGGCGCCCGGGTCGCGCTTCCCCCCTCAACTACCTCAGATATGACCGTCTTCGAGCATTTCGGTCACCAGGGCGGCGATCGGCGACCGCTCGGAGCGGGTGAGGGTGACATGGGCGAACAGCGGATGCCCCTTGAGCTTCTCGACCACCGCGACGACGCCGTCATAGCGCCCGACGCGGAGATTGTCCCGCTGTGCCACGTCATGGGTGAGTACCACCCGGGAGTTGGAGCCGATACGGGACAGAACGGTCAGCAGAACGTTCCGTTCGAGGGACTGCGCCTCGTCCACGATCACAAAGGCGTCATGGAGCGAGCGGCCCCGGATGTGGGTGAGCGGCAGCACCTCCAGCATCCCGCGCCCCACCACCTCCTCGATCACATCCGAGGTGGTCACCGCCGACAGGGTGTCGAAGACGGCCTGGGCCCACGGGCTCATCTTCTCCGCCTCGGTGCCCGGCAGATAGCCCAACTCCTGCCCGCCCACCGCGTACAGCGGCCGGAAGATCATCACCTTCCGGTGCTGCTGGCGCTCCAGCACGGCCTCCAGGCCGGCGCACAGCGCCAGCGCCGACTTGCCCGTACCGGCCCGGCCGCCCATCGAGACGATCCCGATGTCCGGGTCGAGCAGCAGATCCAGCGCGATGCGCTGCTCCGCGCTCCGCCCGTGGATGCCGAACGCCTCGCGGTCGCCGCGCACCAGCCGCACCTGCCCGTCGGGCGTGACCCGGCCCAGCGCCTTGCCGCGCTCCGACTGGAGCACCAGACCGGTGTGCACCGGCAGCTCCGCCGCCTCGGGGACATACGCGGTCTCGGCCGCGAAGAGGTCGTCCACCTGCTCGGCGGTGACGGCCAGCTCGGCCATCCCGGTCCAGCCCGAGTCGGTTATCGCCAGCTCCGCGCGGTACTCCTCGGCCAGCAGCCCCACCGAGGATGCCTTGATGCGCAGCGGGAGGTCCTTCGAGACGACCGTGACGTCATACCCCTCGGCCTGGAGGTTCCTGGCGACCGCGAGGATCCGCGAGTCGTTGTCGCCCACCCGGCCGCCATGGGTCAGGAAGGCGGCCGGCAGGATGCCCGGGTCGGAGTGGTTGAGCTCGACACGCAAGGTGCCGCCCAGATCGCCGATCGGGATCGGGGCGTCCAGACGGCCGTGCCGGATCCGGTACTCGTCCAGCAGGCGCAGCGCCTGCCGGGCGAAGTAACCCAGCTCCGGATGGTGCCTCTTGGACTCCAGCTCGGTGACCACGACGACCGGCAGCACGACTTCGTGCTCGTCGAAGCGGGCCATGGCGTTCGGGTCGGCGAGCAGGACGCTGGTGTCGAGGACATAGGTGCGCCGGTCGTGCTCGCGGCGTTTCTTGCTGGTCACCACGGGTGGACGAACCCCCTCGGGAGAGGTTGGGGTGCGACGGCGTCGCGGGAACATGTCCCCCGGCCCGCAGGCGGGGGACGGACCGGGCTCAGGCCCAAGCGGAAGGGCCGAGCGCCGGCCCTCCGCGTCATACGCACGATCCGCATCGTCCGTGTGCAAAGGGCCTCCCGGGCGAACGAGCACATGCCGTCCGCTGGCAGTTCGACACCCCTAGGACAGTTGGGGCAGGGCGTCGACCTGGAAGGGATATTCCCTCGAACGTGCGCAGCCATGCAATGGCATATGACGGCGCGCACATGAACGTTGTGAAACCCGCACGTTTCGGGGCGGGATGAGGCCGTAGCCGAAACCGTACGGACGCATCAGCCGTCCGGGCCCGACTGCCGTACCGCGTACGGGACTAGTAGCCGTACCGCCGGTGACGCGCGGCGTAGTCACGCAGCGCGCGGAGGAAGTCGACCTTGCGGAAGGCCGGCCAGAAGACCTCGCAGAAGTAGTACTCCGAATGGGCGCTCTGCCAGAGCATGAAGCCCGACAGCCGCTGCTCGCCGCTGGTGCGGATGACGAGGTCCGGGTCGGGCTGGCCGCGCGTGTACAGGTGTTCGGAGATCAGGTCGATGTCGACGACCTCGGCAAGCTCCTCGAAGCTGGTGCCCTTGCTCGCGTGGTCGAGCAGCAGCGACCGCACCGCGTCGGCGATCTCCTGCCGGCCGCCGTAGCCGATGGCGACGTTGACGAGTATCCCGTCGATGTGCTCGGTGTCCCGCTCGGCCTCCTTGAGGACCGTCTGGGTCCGGGCGGGCAGCAGATCGCGGTTCCCGACGTGGTGCACCCGCCAGCGGCCGTCGGCGGCCAGGTCGCGCACCGCGCCCTCGATGATGCCCAGGAGCGGGATCAGCTCTTCCTCGGGGCGGTCGAGGTTGTCGGTGGACAGCATCCAGAGCGTGACGACCTCGACGTCCGTCTCGTTGCACCAGCCGAGCAGCTCCTGGATCTTGCTCGCGCCGGCCTTGTGACCCTGCTCGGTCGTCCCCCCGGCCGCGCGGGCCCAGCGGCGGTTGCCGTCGAGGATGACACCGATGTGCTTGGGCACCTGGGCGTGGTCGAGGCGGCCTTCCACCCGGCGTGCGTAGAGCCCGTACACCAGGTCGCGCAACTTCACGTCTTCCAGCCCCTCAGTGCCTTGCATGGCTTGCGATGGCGGTCCGCCCAAGGCCGCACCCTACTGCGGTAGGGGGGCGCTGGCGAACCGGGTGCGCCCCCTGATTGCCGCACCCATCCCGCAAAACATCACGCTCCGTAGTCGACCGGTGTGCGTTCTGTCCGGGTCGATGGCCGGTACGCCCCGGAATCGCCCGGAAAAGAAGCGGGCCGGTCCGTGGGGGGGATACGGACCGGCCCGAGGGGGGGCTTCCACCATAACGCTTTGTGAGGGATAGTCCAGGCATCGACGAGGGTGACAATGAATGTCGCCGAGAATCCCGTCGGGAATGCAGCCGGCCGCGTCAGGCCGTGAGCCCCCCGAGCACCAGCCCCGCACCGGCCCCGAGGATCATGAAGGGGCCGAACGCCATCCCGGTTCCACGGGTCGCCCGGCGTGTCGCCAGCAGCACGACGGCGTAGCACGAGCCCAGCAGCAGCCCCGCGAAGGCGCCCAGGACCAGCACCGCCCAGCCGTACCAGCCGAGTGCGATCCCAAGACCCAGGGCCAGCTTCACATCGCCGAAAGCCATCCCGCCGGGGCTGATCAGATGGAGCACGAGATACGCGCCGCCCAGCGCCGCCCCGCCCAGCAGCGCCCGCCGCCACGACCCGGCGCTGTGCGGCAGCAGCGTCGCCCCGCCGAGCAGCACCGCCGCCCCGCCCGCCAGCGGCAGCGTCAGCACGTCAGGCAGCCGGTGCACCGCCCGGTCCACGCCCGCCAGCAGCACCGCCGGCGGCGTGAGCAGCAGCCACACCGCCAGCTCGGGGCGGTCGCCGACGGCCGCCGCCAGCACCGCGCACACCAGCCCGGTGAGGGCCGCGGTCAGGGCGGCGCCCGTACCGTAGTCCCGCTCCCCCGCCCGGCAGCCCGGGCAGCGGGCGAGCCCCAGCCAGCCGCGGGCCGCCCCGGTGAGCGCGTGCCCACGCGGGCAGGCCCCGCGCCACGGCTCCTCGGGCTCCACGGCCAGCCGGTAGCGGGCGCGGGGCACGAGCATTCCGGCCGCCGCGCCGTACGCGGCGGCGAAGATGATCAGGGGCACGGACACGGGCCGAGCCTACGGAAGCGGGGCCGGGTGCGACACTCGCATCGGGCACCGGACGCAGGATGGGAGATGGACGGAAGGGCGGGGCGGGGATGGGCCGTTGGCGGGACGGCACGGGGACGCTGCGCGTGCGGGGCGGCCCGCATGACGACGTACGCGAGGACTTGTACGGCGATGTAGGCGGCGGCGTGCACGGCGATGTACGCGATGGCACGGATGGCGACGTACCTGGCGGTGTGCTCGACGCGGACGTCCCCCTGGACGTCCCCCTGGAGGTCGCCGCCTCCTACCGGGCCCGCACCCGCGGGCTGCTCGGCCGGGACGGGGTGACGGGCGCGCTGCTGCTCACCCCCGCGAGCAGCGTCCACACCTTCGGGATGCGCTTCGCCATCGACGTCGCCTACCTCGACCGCAGGCTGACCGTTCTGGCCGTGCGCACCATGCGCCCCGGCCGGCTCGGGCTGCCCCGGCCCCGCGCCCGCCATGTCCTGGAGGCCGAGGCGGGCGCCATGGAGCGCTGGGGGTTGCGGACCGGCGCCCGTGTCACGATCCGGTGCCCGGGCGCATAGCCGCGGCAAGGTCCGAGCTGTACGCTGTGGCACCGGTGTCATGGTTGGGCACCCTCGATCGCGTATCGGGGTCATTGAGGTAGAGGTACAGGGGTAGGGGTTGCACGGTGACAATCACGGGCAAAATTCTGCGGTTTGACGAGTTTCGCGGCTACGGGTTCATCGCTCCGGACGACGGCGGCGAGGACGTCTTCATGCACGCCAACGACCTGCTGGACGAGAAGCATCTGTTCCAGCCGGGCAGCAAGGTGGAGTTCGTCCCGGAGTACGGTGACAAGGGTCCCAAGGCGTCCGAAGTACGGATCGTCCAGCGGGCCGCCGTGGTCCGGACCCACACGCCGGGACCGGCCGCCGACTCGGGCGACGACACCATGTGCGATGTGCTGTCGATCTCCGAGTTCCGCCAGGAGCTGACCGAGGCGCTGGTCGAGGTGGGCGGCACGCTGACCGCCGACCAGATCAAGCAGGTGCGCAGACGCGTGCTCGAACTGGCTCAGGCGCACAACTGGATCGAGTCCTAAGGGGCTTGGAGCGCCACACCGAACCGCCGCGCGGGGCATCGCCCCTGCCGCGGCGGTTCTTTTTCGGGCCCCGGTTCGGGCACCGGTTCAGGCCCCGGTTCAGGCCCCGGTTCAGGCCCCGGTGACCGTCAGCATCGCCCAGAGCGCGACCGTCGCCGCGACGATCGTGGCCGGCCCGGTGAGCAGCCCGAGCCGGGTGAAGTCCCCCAGCCCGGAGCCGGTACGGGTGCCGGCGGAGCCGGTGTCCATGCCGTAGCCGCGGATCTCGCGCCGCCACAGCAAGGTGGCCAGCGAGCCGACATAGGTGAGGTTCGGCCCCAGGTTGACGCCGATCAGCACGGCGAGGACCGGGCCCGGCCCGCCCGCGGCGGCGATCGGCAGCAGTGCGAGCGTGGCGGGGAGGTTGTTGACGAGGTTGGCCAGGACCGCCGCGACCCCGGCGATCGCCAGCAGCGCGGGCAGCCCGGCGCCGCCGGGAAGCAGATGCGTAAGACCGGCCCCCAGCCCGCCCACCAGCACGGCCTGGACCACGACCCCCAGCGCGAGCACGAAGAGGCAGAAGAGCGGCCCCGTGGCGGCCACGGCACCCCGCACCGTCTCCCGTCCGCGCGCCACCGCGCGCACCGCGAGGACCAGGGCGCCGGCCCAGGCCGCCCAGGCCGGATCCACGCCGACGAGCGAGGTGGCGACGAATCCGCAGAGGGTCAGCACGAGCACGGCCAGGGCGAACACCGGCACCTCGGGGCGCCGGGCCGGCGGCGCCTGAGAGGTCCCGGCGGCCAGGTCGGCGGCGAAATAGCGGCGGAAGACCAGATACTCGATGCCGACGGCCAGCAGCCACGCGGGCGCCATGAGCACGGCGAACCGCGTGAACGAAAGACCGCTGGCCTCCAGAGCCAGCAGATTGGTCAGATTCGAGACGGGGAGCAGCAGGGACGCGGAGTTCGCCAGGTGGGCACAGGCGTACAGATGCGGGCGCGCCCGGGCGCCGAGCCGGGTGGCGGTGGCGAACACCACGGGTGTGAGCAGCACCACCGTGGCGTCCAGGCTGAGCACCGCGGTGACCACCGCCGCCACCGCGAAGACCCCGGCCAGCAGCCGGTCCGTACGGCCCCGGCAGGCCCGCGCCACCGCGTCTCCCGCGGCCTCGAACAGCCCCTCGTCCGCACACATCCGGGCCAGCAGCAGCACCGCGGCCAGAAAGCCGACGACCGGCAGCAGCCTGCGGGTGACCTGCCACACATCCGGAAGCGACACCGCCCCGACCGCCACCAGCAGCCCCGCGGCGGGCACCGCGGCGGCCGCCTCGGGCCACCCCCGGGGCCGTACGACGGCGAATGCGAGCACGCCCAGCAGCAGGGCGAAGGAAACTATCTCGGTGAGGGCGGTGCTCAGGGGGGCTCCCGGTCCAGATGCGACAAACACATCCATTATGGGATACGCGCCGAAGTGGACCGCCACGGCCCCCGTGCCCTACTGCCCCGGGCCCTATCCCGAGCGGGCGAAGCTGACCTCGACCCGGCGGTTCTTCTTGCGCCCCTCCTCCGTGGAGTTGTCCGCGATCGGGTACTGCTCGCCGTAGCCGCGGATCTGGTACTGGACGGAGGAGTCCAGGTTCGCGGAGAGCGCGTGCTGGACGGCGTTGGCCCGTTCCTTGGAGAGCTTGAGACCGTGCAGCGCGGAGCCGAGGTCGTCGGTGAAGCCGAAGACGCGGACGCTGGTCGCGTTCTGCTTCTCGATCTCCTGGGCGATGGCCCTGATCCGGGCGTTGGCCTCGCCGCCGAGCTTGGAGCTGTCCTTCTCGAACAGCACCTCGGCCTGGAGGGCGAACTTGACCTTGGCGTTGGTGTCCTCGCGGCGCTCGTCGCCGTCGTCGGTCTCGACGACCGACTTGATGTCCAGCACCCGGCCGGGGGCCAGCTTCGCGCTCCCGGGCAGCCGCAGATCGGGGTCCTTGGCGTCGATCTTGACGGGTGGGGTGGTGTCGGCGGGGGCGCCGGGGCCGCTGTCGGCGTGGGCCGCCGGGGCGGGGGTGACCAGGAGCGCGGTGGAGGCGAGCGCGGCGGCGATCAGCGAGCCCCGGCGGACGCGGGCGCGGCGGTCGGCGGGGCGGCGCCCGGAGGCGCGGCGGTCGTCGAGTGTGGTCATCGCCGGCTCATCCCGTGAGCTCGATGCTGACCGACGGCATGGTCGGAATCTGGAAGTCGACCTTGGTGACGTTCGACGGCGGGGCCGGGAACTGGGCGAACAGCGGGCGGCTCTCGTTCGGCTTGATCCCCGAGAGCCCCGTCGTACACAGACACTCCCCGTCGGTGTCCCGCAGCACCAGATAGCGCTTCTTGCCGGCCGAGTCGACGAGCGAGGCGCCCGACACGGACGACCGGGACTTCATCTCGGTCTCCTTGGAGCGCCAGTCCACCGCGTTGAAGAGCTGATCGCCGCGGTTGGTCACCGTCCCGTTCACGGTGACGAACCCGCCGCTGTCACGGACCGCGGAGTGCACGGTGACCACGATCCCGTTCGGGCCCTTGATCTCGCCGATGGTCTTGTCGGAGTCGGCCGCGGGCTCGCTGTCCTCGCCGTCGCCGTCGTCCCCGGCCCGGCTGTCCTTGGCAGCCGTGGACTTCTGGCCCGCGCCGTCGTCCGGCTTCTTGCCGTCGTCGCTGCCGCACCCGGCCACGGCGAGGGCCAGGGCCGCCGCGAGCGCCCCCACGGCGGCCCCCCTCCGGGCCTTCGTCGTGTGCCGAATGCTCATCGCTCGGTGTCCCTCACTCTTCGTTGATGCTTCGTTCGCAGTCGTCAGTCGGCGAGATGGACGGAGAACAGGTCCTTGGCGTCGGGGAAGAGATCGAGGTGCTCGGGGTCGATGGTGATGTCCTTGCCCTCGCAGACCAGATCGATGACGGGCTTCTCGTCCTTGCCGCCCTCGCCCTTGCCGCCGTTGTCCTTGTCGTCGTCGCCCTTACCGTTGTCGCCCTTGCCGCCGTCGCCCTTGCCGTCGTCGGTCGGGTCGGGCAGCGGAGCCGGCGCCTCGTACGTACAGCGCGGCTCGACGACCGCCTTGGCGCGCGCGGTCGCGTGCTTGGTCTCCGTACCGGGGATGACGGACTTGCCGACCGCCTTGCGGGTCTCGACCGTGACGGTGAACGAGACGGGCAGATAGCCCGGGACGCACCCTCCGTCGGTGACGTCCGCGCCGTTCTTGCCGGCGAACCACTGGGCCTGGTCGCACGGGTCGCGCAGTGGATGGAAACCCCGGCCGTTCAGCAGGTCTTCCCAGGTCTGCTCGTCGGTGATCGCGTCCAGCAGGCCCTTGCGCAACTGGGCGCGGAAGTCCTCGGCCGCGCCGAGCGCCGCCGCGTCGGCCGCGGTCTGGCCGCCGTTGCGGGTGGCGCCCGCCTGGCCGACCGCGAAGAGGGCGAGCGCCAGGAAGAGCAGGCCCGCCACTGCGGTGATGTAAATCGGGAACGCCTGCCCCGCGTCACCGGCCAAGCGGGGGCAACGAAAGCGGCGAGGGGTCACGAGGCCGGTCAGATGCCGACGACCTCGGAGATCTTGTCGGAGATGGCGTTTGCGATCATGCTGCCGAAGTCCGTCGTCGACAGGACGAGGACGATGGCGACCACCACGGCGATGATGCCCAGGTACTCGATCGAGGTCTGCCCCCGGTCGTTCCGCATGACGCGCTTCCCCATTGTGTTCCCCTCCATGGGTGGCCGTACCGCTCCGGTCCGGCGACTCAACCCCCGTGGTGCCGCTCGCGACACGAGCAAAGTACGCCGAAACACCTGCCCGGGAACAGTGCCTACGGCACCATTGCATGCCCATTTCGAGGCGTTCGAACCGCGTCGTCATCTTCCGGCCGACCTTCAGATCGGTATTCCGGCTAGCGCGGCCCATACGATTCACCCCCTCCCGGCCCCGAGGAGTCTCCGTGTCCAACTGTCCCATATTCGATTGCAATCGCGAAGACACTTCGCCGAATCCAGCCGGTCAATCCCCGGTGATGGAGCCGAAATCCGTGCCCGAGCCGATGAAGAAGCCCGCGATGAGCAGGATCATCGTGCCCGGCACCATAAAGGTCGTGACCACCATGGTCGCCTTGGGCACCGCACGGGCCGCGCGCCGCCGGGCGTTCTGCGCATCGGTGCGCCGCATATCGTTCGCAATGGCGATCAACGTCTCGACGATCGGCGCGCCGAGCTCCTCGCCCTGCTGCAGCGCGGTGACGAACTGAGCGACCTGCTCGGAGTCGTTCCGCTTCCGCAATTCCTCGAACGCCTGTCTGCGGCTCACCCCCATGTCCATTTGCCGAAGCGTGATGCGAAGTTCATCCGCCCAGGGGCCCTCGTACTTCTCCGCCACCCGGTCCAGCGCCTGACGGAAGCTCAACCCGGCGCTCACCACCACCGCCAGCACATCCAGA
This sequence comes from Streptomyces sp. NPDC020845, assembly GCF_044334165.1. Taxonomy (NCBI): domain Bacteria; kingdom Bacillati; phylum Actinomycetota; class Actinomycetes; order Kitasatosporales; family Streptomycetaceae; genus Streptomyces; species Streptomyces sp. NPDC020845. The sequence continues at coordinate 445,071 of NZ_JBIRSJ010000010.1, forward strand.
AAGTCCGGCAGCGTCCGCTCGATGGCGTGCCGGCGCTCCCGTACGGCCGCCCAGATGCCGACCTCGATCCAGAACAGCCCGAAGGCGACCAGCACCAGGGCGAGCAGCAGCTGCCCCTTCATCAGCATCACCAGCGCGCCGCCGAAGCCGAGGATGCCGTACACCGCGCGCCGCGCCGCATAGCGGTCGACCGTCAGCCCGCCCGGGTTGCCCGCCAGATCGATCCGCCGCCGGACCCTGGCGACCCGCTTCTCGCCCATCATCCGCAGCACGAACGGGGCGTAGCGCATACCGAGCCGGTCGACGGCCGAGCCGACCACCGTCGTACGCGTCGCCCCGACCTCCAGCGCCACCGCCAGGTCGCTGGGCAGCTTGGCCTCGCTGCGGTAGAGCGCTATGCCGTACGCGACGCCCGCCACCGACACCCCCGCCACCAGCGCCAGCAGCACACCGATCGCCATGTCCGCCGCCCCTCTCTCAGACTCGAACTCGAACTCAGACGTCGATCTTCGACATACGGCGGATCAGGAAGAAGCCGACCCCGTACAGCGCGAAGGCCACCACCACCGCGGCCTGGCCCCAGAAGTTGGAGGTCATCCGGTCCAGGGAGCCGGACGCGATCCGGTTCATCAGCAGCAGCGTGCCGATGCCCATCAGCGGCACCACATACGCGGTGACGGTGACCTGGGACAGCTGGGTGCGGACCTCGCGCCTCGTCTCCTTGCGCTCCTCCAGCGTCTGGGTGAGATTGCGCAGCGAGCTGACGACGGTTCCGCCCGCCCGGTTGGACAGTACGAGCGTGGTGACCAGCACGACCAGCTCCCGGGACGGCAGGCGCTCGGCGAGCTCGCCCAGCGCGTCGTCGATCGAGTGGCCGACGGCCAGCTTGTCGGCGACCTTCCCCAACTCCTCCCCCGCCGGGGCCTCCATCTCGTCGGCCGCCATGCCCAGCGCGGTACGCAGCGCCAGCCCCGCCTGCGTGGCGTTGGCCAGGATCCGCGACAGTTCGGGCAGTTGGTTGATGAACTTCTCGATCCGCTTCTGCCGCTGCCAGTTGAGGAACGCGAACGCCGACCAGACGGCGACCACGGCCGCGATCGGCCCGAAGAACGCCGCGAGCAGCGACGCCGCCACCGCCCACAGGCCGATCGCCGCGCCCGCCGTGTAGACGAAGAACTCACCGGGGGTGATGTCAAGACCCGTCGAGGCCAGCCGCAGCTCCAGCTTCCGCCCGAGCCGGGTGGAGCGCAGCCGCCGGTCCACCCGCGCGAAGCGGCGCGGCCGGCCGGACAGCGGCAGCGACCCCGTATCGGAGAGCCGGTCGAACAGCGCCTGCTGGGCGGCCTTGCCCCGGGCGTACGTATGCACGCCCGCGACGCCCAGCGCGCCGCACACCAGCGTCGCCCCGACCGTCACCACCGCCAGTTGGTCCATGCCCGGCTACCTCCGCTCACTCGGGCTGTACACGGCCCCGCGCACGCTCAGCTGCGCCGGGAACGCGGCCACACCGAACGCGGGCGGCACCGACTCGCTCGCCAGCCGCAGCCGGTCCGCGACCCGCTCCGGCAGCGGGAAGTACGAGAACCGCCCGTGCACGATACGGTCCGCGCCCATCGGCTCGGCGTCGAACCGGCAGACGGTCGCGATGCGGTACTCCTCGTGGCCATGGCTGTCGAGCAGCGCGACCTCGCTGATCCGCCGCGAGCCGTCGGCGTGCCGGACGAGCTGCACGATGCAGTCGACCGCGCTGTTGATCTGGTCGCGCAGCGCCTCGTACGGAATCGCCACATCCGACATCGAGGCGAGCGTCTGCAGCCGCATCAGCGCGTCCTCCGCGCTGTTGGCGTGCACGGTCGCCAGCGAACCGTCATGACCGGTCGACATGGCCTGCAGCATGTCCAGGGTCTCCCCGCCGCGCACCTCGCCGACGATGATGCGGTCGGGGCGCATACGGAGTGAGTTGCGCACCAGGTCGCGGATGGTGATCCGGCCCTTGCCCTCGACGTTGGGCGGGCGGGACTCCAGGCGGATGACGTGCGTCTGCTGCAGCTGCAGCTCCGCCGCGTCCTCCACGGTGATGATCCGCTCGCCCTCCGGGATCAGCCCGGACAGGGAGTTGAGCAGCGTCGTCTTCCCGGAGCCGGTGGGCCCCGACACCACCACGTTGAACTTCGCCCGCACCAGCGCGGCGAGCAGCAGCAGCGTCTGCTCGTCCAGCGTGCCCATACCGATCAGCTCATGGAGGGTGTACGCGCGCGGGAAACGGCGGATGGTGAGCGTGGCGCCGGTGAGCGCGAGCGGCGGGATGATCACGTTGACCCGCTCGCCGGACGGCAGCCGCGCGTCCACCATCGGATTCGACTCGTCCACGCGGCGGTTGACCGTCGAGACGATGCGCTCGATGGTCTGCATCAGCTGCTCCTCGGACGCGAAGCGCACGGGGACGAGCTCGACCCGGCCCGCACGCTCCACGAAGATCTGGTCCGGGCCGTTGACCATGATCTCGGTGATGGAGGCGTCCTCCAGGAGCGGTTCGAGTACGCCGAGGCCCAATGCCTCGTCCACGACCCGGCGAATCAGCTGCGACCGCTCGGCGGTGGACAGCACCGGGCCCTCGCGGCTGATGATGTGCCCGAGGACGCGCTCAAGACGCGAACGCCGCTCGCCGGCGGCGAGCGAGGACATCTCCGCGAGGTCGATCTCCTCGAGCAGCTTGGCGCGGTAGACGGAGACGAGATGCCCGTCCTCCCGCCCCTCACCGGGCCCCTCGGGCGCGGTGATGCGTGCCCGCAGGCTCATCGGTGTCCTCCTTGTGCTGGTATGCGGCTCCGCCGCGTGATGGGCTCCGACCGCCGGTCCCCTGACGGGGGCCGGTCCCCTGACGGGCCGCCGGTCAGCCGTCGTCGCACGGCATCGTCGCGCTCCTCTTCGCGCTCCCGAAGTCCACGCCGGGAATCACCGACGGGATGTCCACCGTGGCGGTCGCCCGCGTCTGCCCGTCCCCGCACGGGGTGACGCCGACGTCCGTCCCGTCCGCCAGCCATCCGCTCATCGCCGCCAGCCCCGCGGCCGCCGGGCTGGTCCTCACCTCGTCGAGCGAGGCCGTACGCGCCGCCGCGCGGGCCGCTGTGCCCGCCTGCTGCACGGCGTACGCGGCAAGCCCCAGCTGAACGGCAGCCAGCGCGACCAGGATCAGAACCGGCAGAAAGCCGAGGAACTCGATCGAGGCCGACCCCCGATCGCGACGCTGGGCGCGACGTCGGTCGCGCGCGGCACCCGCCGCGCGAGCCGCCGCCCCGCGCCGTACCGCCGCCACCCCGCGCCCGGCACGCCCCGCGCGCCCGGTCGCCGTCTCACGCCCCCGCGCCTCGGGTGCCACCGCCACGCCTCCGGCGCGCGCCTCACCCCCGACGGCCGCAGGAGGCCCGGCCACTACCACGCGCCCGGCCCCCGCACCAGAGGCCACCGCCGCGCGCCCGCTCACCACCTCGCGCCCGCTCACCGCCCCGCGCCCGGCCATCGCCTCACACCCCCTCCGCCTGCTCATCCACCGCGCCCGCGGTCCCCGTCACCGGCCACGGGAAGTCCGCGGCCCCGGGGAAGAGCACCGGGACGTGGACCTTCACCGTGGCCTTCCAGACCCCGTCCGCGCCCTGGCCGCAGGTGATCTCCGCGCTTTCCTGCCACGCGCTCGGGAGGTCCTTCAGCGCCGCCTCCTGGCAGGCTCCCGCGTCGCCGCCCACCGCGGCGCCCGCTCGGGCGGCCTTGTCGGCGGAGTTGCCCGCCAGGGAGTACGTATAGCCGAGCAGCACGAACTGCCAGATGACGGCCAGCACCACCAGCACCAGCGGCAGCACGCCGAGGAATTCGACCGCGACCTGGCCGCGGTCGCCGCCCCGCTTGCGCTGAAAGCGCCTGGAGGGTGTGGAGGGGACCTCCCGCAGCGACTCCGGACCGGTGCCCGTACCGCCGTCGGCCGCGCCCGCGCCGCCCCCGGCGGCCGGGGCGTCGCCGCCCGCTCCTATGGCACGGCGCCGCCGCATGCCCGAGAGCGTGCGGTGGTCCGCCGGGCCGGGGTGTCCACCGTGGGGAACCCGGCCGCCCCCGACGGGGCCCGCGCCGCCGCCGGGCGGCTCCACCAGGGCCAGCTCCCCGGCCAGGCCCCACAGGGCCTGTTTGACGGCCGACTTGGCGTCCAGGTCCTGCATCCGGCCCGAGTCGACGGCCGGCTGGAGCTCCTTGAAGCCGGCCGGGACGACCGTACGGGCCATCCGGGTGCCCGTCGCGCGCTCGATCAGCTGCGGCTGGATCTCCGCGCTGCGGGTGTGGCGGTTGACGATGGTGACCGTGTCCTCGGCCTTGCGGATCTGGAGCCGGTCCCAGAGCCGGACCATGCGCTTGGCAGCGCGCACCGCGACCACGTCCGGGGTGGTCACCAGCAGCGCGAGGTCGGCGATCTCGACGACGGCCGCGCCCGCCGAGGTCATCTGCGTACCGCAGTCGACGATCACCACCTCGAAGCGCGAGCGCAGCGCGCTGACGACCTGGCGCGCCGCGCGGTCGGAGACCTCCTCGCCGCGCTCGCCCTCGCCCGGGGCGAGCAGCAGCCCGAGGCCGGTCTGGTGGGTGAACACCGCTTCTTGCAGCACGCGCGGCGTGATGTCGTTGATCTGCGCCAGGTCGGCGATCGACCGCCGGAACTGCACATCGAGGTAGGAGGCGATATCGCCGGACTGAAGGTCCATGTCGACGAGCGCGACCCGACGCCCCGCCGCCTGCGCGGCCAGCGCGAGCTGTACGGCGGTGACCGTCGTGCCGACCCCGCCCTTGGCGCCCGCGACGGCGACCAGCTTCCCGCCGGGCCCGGCGGCCAGCGCCTCGCCGCCGCCCCCGAGGTGGCGCCGTACGCCGGTGGACCACTGGGCGGCGGCCTGGACGCGGGCGGCCAGCTCGTCGTACGACAGCGGCAGCCCGGCGATGCCGCGGGCGCCGGAGTCCATGGCGGCGGAGTAGAGCGCGGGCCCGGCGTCCGCGGTCACCAGCACCACGCCCACGGCCGGGAAGCGCAGCGCTATCTCGCGGATGAGTTCGAGCGCGGGGGCCGGGCCGATGCGCTCATGGACCAGGACGACCTCGGGCAGGTCCTCCAGGGAGGCGGCGGCCAGCGCGGCGAGGGTGTCGAGCAGCCGGGTCGAGTCACCGACCGGCGGGGACGGTTCGGCGCCCGGCAGCTGGCCGAGCAGCCCGCTGAGCGCGCGGGCGGCGTCGGGGTCGCCGACGCCCGGAAGGATTCTGATCGTCACCGGGGCACCGCCTCACTCATGTTCCTGCGGCACACCGCTGGTCGGGTCGTCGTGCCGCTTGTCATCTGTCGCCGTCGTCGCTGTCAAGGGAATAGGTGCGGTCACTGGGGGCGATCCGGTCGTCGCCGCCGGGGGCGACGAGGGCGAGCCGTACGTGTGTGGCGAAGGACTCCGCGTACGCCACACGCTGGGCGTCCCCGGTGTCCAGCGCGAAGGTGATGGGCACCGCCTTGTTGAGGCGCCGGGTGTCGTCCTGGTCCGGTTCGAGCGCGGTGAGCTTGCCTACATCGATGACCTCCGCGCCCGCGACGATGATCTTGGAGACCGGATCGTCGCGCTGGCTCCGGCCCTCGAAGGTCGCGTAGATGTTGACCTTCGAGCCGGGGTTGATCTTGCCGGCGACGCCGGTGGCCGCGTCGATCATGATCGCGATCTCCTGCTGCCCCGGCTTGAGCGCCGGGCGTTCCACGATCATGTCGTCCTGGAGCAGCGAACCCTTGCGCAGCGGGGTGACGGCGATCTTGCCGCGTACGTCGGCGAGATCGGTGACGGCCGTGGACGGCAGCCAGCGCTTGGGCATCGATATCTTCTCGAACTGGCCCGCGTCCAGCGCCTGGTAGGCCGGAACGTTCGACTTGAGCTTGTACGCGGTGGTCTCGGGACCGACCTTCGACTCCACGTCGCGGATGACGGACAGCACTCCGGCGAACGCGCCGCCGGCGCACAGGACCGACAGGAGCAGCAGAATGACTCCGCGGCGCTGGCGTGAATTCATGGACGCGTGAACCTCGTTCGGGGACGTTACCGGCTCATCAGAGCGGGTCGCTCGGTCTGGGTCAGGGCAAGGATGTCATCGCCGCGCGGCACCGGGGCGGAACAGAACGCACAGCGATCCCCGATGAGTTCGAAGCCGCACCAGTGGCACTCCTCTCTCCGTACGGACGACACCAGCTGGTAGAGGACGGAGAGATCGGGGATGGCGGCGGCGAACTCGATCAGCTTGGGGGTGCCCCACCACTGGGCCGACTCATGCGGCAGCGGCACCTCCTGGACGCCCTGCGCCCCCCATCCGGGGGCGAGTTTGACGTTGACCCAGTCGCCGCCCGCGTGGCCGTGACCGTGGCTGTTGAGGTTGCCGCGGGCGACGGTGAGGTGGGTGGCGTACCCGGGTCCGGGCAGCGCGGCCTCGTTGCCGACCTTGACCAGCTGCGGGGTGGGGTGGGCGAGCACGGCGAACTGGGCGCCGGGCACCCAGGACTTGACGTGCGAGGTGAGGCTGACGGGCACCCGGTCCAGCTTGGCGACGGAGCCCAGCAGCGCGCCCGCGTGGACGTAGTGCGTCAGCAGGCGCGCGGCACAGGCGAGGACGCCGGGGCTGAAGTCGCACACCGACAGCTGGCGCAGCTGACGGGCGACCACGGCGACGGCCAGCGGCGGCAGTTCCAGGGGCAGCAGCGCGATCCGGTCGCTCTCCAGGACCGACCGTACGGTGTGCAGCCGGCGGACGAAGGGCGCGGGGGTGGCCGCGGGGTAGAGCACGATGAGATAGCCCTGCTGGTCGAGCAGGGCGGCGGTCTCGGCCAGCGCGTCGTCCAGCGGCTCGGCGTCGGGCGGCATCAGCACGACGGCCGACGGGGTCTGGCCGTCGGGCGGCGGAAGCACCAGCTCACGGCTGGTGACTGCTATCGCGGTGGGCACGTCGGCTACCCCGTCTCACGTCGGCGCCGGGGAGAGCGGCGGCCGCAGGTCGTTGCTGCTGTCCTGGTGCATCAGCACTTTATCCACGAAAGCCGCGCGAGAGAACAGTTCCGAAGTCCGTGACGGTGTCACCGATGCGCGAGTTGCGCTTCGGCGTCCTGACGACGGTCTCCCGTTTCCTTCCGCCGCGGATGCGGCAGGCTTGCGCCACCTGCCCGCCCGCCTCGGCCGGTGTTCCGGCCGGGGCGTTGGCGGCGGGTCTTGCGGTCGGCTCCACGGGGCTTCGACACGCGTGGCGTGTCCTGGTCTCCGGCCACTCCGGTACCAGTGGTACAGGCCGCCACGAGAGCGACCAGGTTGCGGGCTGAGTTCTCGTCCCGGTCGAGGACCAGGCCGCAGACGTCGCAGGTGAAAACTCGGACGTACAGCGGCAGCTTGGCTTTCACCACGCCGCAGTTCGAGCAGGTCTTGGAGCTGGGGTACCAGCGGTCCGCCACGATGGTGGGGCAAGCGTTCCGTTGGCCCTTGTAGGTGAGCTGGCGCCGGATCTCCCCGAACCCGGCATCGGCCACACGGCGGGCGAGCCGTTTGTTGCGGAGCATTCCGGCGACGTTGAGGTCCTCGACCACCACCGTGCCGTACTCGGCACGCACACGGGTGGTGAACTTGTGCAGCGCATCAGCGCGCAGGTTTGCCACCCGGTGGTGTAATCTGCTGCGCTCGCGGTTGGCCTTCTCCCACCGCCTGGACGGCCTCCGGCCGGTCCTGCGGTCAGGCCCCTGCCGTCGGCAGACGCGGCGGGAGTAGACGAAGCAGACCCGTCCGCCCCGGGCGCCGGCTGCATCCAGCTGGAAGGCGGCCTGTCCCCCTCCCAGGTCGGCCTCGGCCTGCCCGCCTCGACGCGCGGCGCGGGCAGCGGCTATGTCTCCCCGACGGTCGTGAACAACGCCCTGGACTGCCTGGCCGGGGGCACGGGCTGCGGCTCGTTCAAGCCCGCGAAGACCTACCCGGGTCTGCGCGGCGCGATGACCTGGTCGACCAACTGGGACGCGCTGGCGGGCAACGCCTGGTCCAACGCGGTCGGGCCGAAGGTCCACGGTCTGCCGTAGGCCATCGCGTTCGGCCCCTTCGGGGGAGGCCGAGCGCCCTCCCCCGAAGGGCCGGGCGGCGCGCTCCCGGGGCAACAGCGGTTCGTTAGCGGCACGTTAATGGCACGGCAGCGGTGGCCCGCAGGATGAGAAGCACACCGGGAGAGACACCTCCCCGGGTCTCTTCCCTCGACTCACTCGACTGACGAAGAAGGTCTCTCATCATGCGTGCCCACCGCTCCCGCGTCCGTACCTTCGCCGCCATGAGCCTGCTGGTGACCGGGGCCCTGTTCGCCACCGCCTGCCAGCCGTCCGACGCCGACGCTTCGAAGCCCGGCAGCTCGTCCTCCACCCCGTCCGCCCCGGGCGGCGGCTCGTCGGACGGTGGCGACGCCCCTGCCGGGAAGCCCGTCAACGGCACCTTCTCCGGTGAGCTCCGCTACCTCGCCCCCGGCAAGCACACCGTCGGGAACCAGGGCTTCTTCGTCGCCGACGACACCAAGATCACCGGCGCCGGCCGCATCTGCGACGCCAACACAGCCTGCACCCCCGACCAGCTCGACACCGTACTGAAGAACGACAACGGCATCATGGCCACCGTCGTCATCAAGAGCGGCATGGCCACCAGCATCACCGAGTACACCGCGGACGGTGGCACCGGCGGCGACGAGGGCCCCGAGGAGAGCAGGTCCGCCAACGGCACCTTCTCCGGTGAGCTCGCCTACCTCGCCCCCGGCAAGCACACCGTCGGGAACCAGGGCTTCTTCGTCGCCGACGACACCAAGATCACCGGCGCCGGCCGCATCTGCGACGCCA